>DAOUHF010000202.1:0-1853 GCA_034428795.1 Dehalococcoidia bacterium | reverse complement strand
AGGACTACCCTTCAGTCCTGCTCGTGCGGCACAGGGGTGGCATCGTCAGGCGCGTACGCCAGCAGGCAAGCGAAGCAATGAGGGTCTACGAGTCTCACGCCAACCGCGGAGAGCGCGTCTCCGGCGTTCTTCGCAGGGGGAAGTTTAGGTACATTGCATACCCTCGCGGGAAGAAGCCCTAGCACCTGGTACGAATGGGGTTCGCGTGCGACTTGTATAGCAAGGTTAGGCAAGTTAGCGAAGTTACAAGAATCCGACAACTTGCCTAACTTCGCTATACTCCGCTCCAAAATCTGGCTCTTCTCATCAGTTGGCGTTACGCCCTTCGACGGCGCTCCAGTACCCAGGCGATGCCGATAACCAGGGCGGTCGCGCCCAGGGTGAAAGGCAGCGTTATCATAAAGGTCAGGGCCACGGCCTCTGGCCGGATGCTGCCCAGCTCAATGCTCAGGCCCCGCACCACGATGACGAATGCCAGCAGGCAGGCCCAGACGATTACCGCGTAGACCGATACTCGCTTGGTCAAGAATAATCCTCACTCTATTGGAGCCAGAATGTCCAGGGAAGCCCTCCCCACCTGTGACTCCACATCTGTATTCATCAAAGCACCCTGCGCGTTACAGCCAGTGGCGCCCTATGTCCGTCCCCGCTAGATGTCTCCGCGGCCAAGGACCAACTCTACCGGCCAGCGGCCAGCCGAGTGGACTGGCCAGACCTCATCAAGAAGGGGCCGGCGTTTATTGTTTGGAGAACCTCTTTGTTGTACTCGCCATGCTTATGTTGCGACATGATTTGATACCTTGCGCTGCGGGCTGCCGGAGTGGAAGTCAGAAATTATTGTACCACCCGGAGTCCGGGGCACTAGGGAATAACCCTGATGATATAATCCAACCGTCCTGACCGCCCTGCGCCGTCACGCAAGTGGCCGTCCTATGTTGCGGAGGGACCCGACAATGTACCTCAGTCCCGGGCCGGAAAATCCGGCGTGGGTAATTCGCCCTCTTTGCGTCTACTGTGACACAACCCGTGCGTGCGCTAAAAGCAGGGAATATTGAACAAATCCAGGCGGAGTGAGTCGGTAGTAGGTGGGTGCAGGAGAGTCAAGTATGGCGACCATGATTCCGAAGCGGATTATTACCGACAATATCACTGAGGATCAGGTCTTCAGGAGACTGCGAGATGAAACGCCCGACGATTGGGTTATCTTCCACTCTCTGCATGTCCTCCAGAAGGACCGAGAATCCCCCGAGGAAGACAGTCCGTACGCTCGGGAACTGGATTTCGTCATCCTGATGCGTTCGATTGTACTGTACCTGGAAGTTAAGGGTGGGAGCTACTACGAAGTAAGAGGCCGGCAATGGTACAACCAATTCGGAGATGAGGTCAAAGACCCGGTAGAACAGGCAAGGAGTGGCGCCTTCGCCCTCCTGAACGATGCCAGCAGAGCAATAAGGCCATCGCACCTGAAGTTCCGTTACGGGGTACTACTCACCAATACGAACTGGCCTGACAGCGCACCCCGCAGATCAAACTCACGAAATATCATACCCTCAGAGAGCGGGGAGTGGCTTGAGAATAACGTCCCTCGCAAACCGCCTGGATGCCTTCTCATAGATGGGAACACGTACCTGAGGGGTGACAGTACCGACCTGAAGAGCGCGTTGATTCAATACGCATACAGGACTGGTTTGACAAAGAGGGAGCGACGCCAATTAGAAAACCCCTCATATCTGGGTGAGGTGAGAAGGCAACAAGAAGACTTGCAGAAGTTCCTGGCTCCAAGTTTCTCATTACGATATGTGAAAGTGAACCGTAACGTCCTTCAGAGAACCAACACTGAACGCTTGGAACTC
>DAOUHF010000201.1:0-2870 GCA_034428795.1 Dehalococcoidia bacterium | reverse complement strand
CCCGGCGTGTGGTAGCATACCGGCACTTTTCAGCACGGAGGAAGCCATGGACTTGGGACTGACCGACCGGGTTGCAATCGTTGGCGGCGGAAGCAGGGGATTGGGCCGGGCTTGCGCCGACTCGCTGGCGCGGGAGGGAGCGAATCTGGCCATCTGCAGTCGAGGCGCTGAAGACCTGGACGCCGCCGCCCAAGAGATACGGGACGCTTTCGGAGTCGACGTGCTGGCGGTCCCGGGGGACCTCTCCCGCCTGGAAGATATTCAGAATTTAGTGCGGCGGACCGTCGATCACTTCGGCCGGCTGGACGTGGTGATCGCCAACTCCGGCGGCCCCCCGGAAGGGCGGGCCGTGACCACCGACGAGGAGACCTGGGACCGGTCGGTGCAGATGGCCCTGAACTTCTTTATAAGGATGGGCCGGGAGGCTGTGCCCCACATGCGGCAGCAGTCGTGGGGGAGGATCGTCAACATCCTGGCCAGCACGGTCTACCAGCCGATAGATAACCTGGTCACCTCCGGGGTTACACGCATGGGCGCCGTCGCTTTCTCCAAGAGCCTGGCCGACGAGGTGGGGCGGGACGGGATACTGGTGAACAACGTCGCCCCCGGGTTCTTGATGACCGATCGCATGCAGCACATCTTCGAGACCCGCTCCCAGGAAACGGGCCAGGACCTGGAAACCGTGCTCCAGGCCCGTGCTTCCAGCATCCCGGTGGGCCGTTTCGGACGGCCCGAGGAACTGGGGGATTTCGTTGCCTACCTGGCATCGGAGAAGAACAGCTACGTCACCGGCACGACCATATTGGTGGACGGCGGCGTTGTGCGGTCGGTGATGTAGACGCCTGTAGACGCCGGGTTTTCCGGCGTATATTACGCCGAGTGTGCTAGACTTTGGGCCGGAATGGTGAGGGGGGAAGGGACTTGTTCAGATGTTTCTTAAACCTGCTGTCCATGAGGGCTGGGGCTACGTGGATTCCGGCTTTCGCCGGAAAGACGGAGGGGGTGCCGGAAAGACGGAGGGGGTGCCGGAAAGACGGAGGCGGTGCCGGAATGACGGAGGGGAGGGGGAAGGGGCTTGTTCAGATATTTCTTAGTAAGAATGAGAGGTAGATATGCCTGAATTCGATGTTGTGATCCGTGGCGGGACCGTGGTGGACGGCACCGGGATTCCCCGGTTCCGGGCTGACGTTGGCATAAAAGGCGGACGGGTCGCCATGATCAGCGGCCGCATCAGCGCCGGCGGGGCAAAGGAACTCGACGCCAGCGGTTGCATCGTGGCCCCCGGCGCGGTGGACCTGCACACCCACTACGACGCCCAGCTCAACTGGGACCCGTACGCATCCCTCTCCGGATGGTTCGGCGTAACGTCTCTGACCGTCGGCCAATGCGGCTTCGGTTTCGCGCCCACCCACCCGGAGGACCGCGACCTCAACATGCGGATGATGAACCGTATCGAGGCGATTCCGTTGGAGTCCATGCGCCAGGGAATGCGCTGGGACTGGGAGACCTTCCCGGAATACATGGACAGCCTGGACCGCCAGGGTCTCGGCGTGAACGTGGGTTGTCTGGTCCCGTTCTCGCCTCTTCGCGGCTACGTGCTGGGGATGATTCCGGCGCGGGAGCGGACCTCGGTGACGGAGGCCGAGCTCAACCAGATGAAGCAGATCCTCTACGATTCGATGCGGGCCGGCGCTTTCGGCATCTCAGCCGACAAGAACCTCGAAGACCGCCCCGAGGACGGTAGTTGGCTGCCCAGCCACGTTGCCTCCCGTGAGGAATTCCTGGCTTTGTCGCAGGTAATGTCCCAATTCGGCGTCGGGCACCTGGGCTGGACCATCGGCATCTCCGACGACCGCCCGGCCCAGCGGGACATGCTGGCCGAGATGGTCCGGATGAGCGGACGCCCCCTTCACGTCGTCCTGGGCGACGATGAGGGCTACGATTGGCTGGAGGAGATGCGCGCCGAGGGCCTGCCCGTGGTGGCGCAACTGGGTTCGGTGCCCACCATCTCCGAGTTCAAGCTCTCCGAGTACAACCTGTTCGACTATATGCCCAACTGGGTCCAGCCGTTGGTCGGCTCCAGGGAAGAACGGATAGCCAAGCTGTCCGAGGACGGCGTCCGGGTCGGCATGAAGCAGGATGTCGTCGACCGCCCCCACCCCCGGACCGACTGGACCAGGCTGCAGGTCGTTGAGGTGGCGCAGGAACGCAACCTCAGGTACGAGGGGTTGAGCATCGCGGAAATCGCCGGGGCCGAAGGAAAAGAGCCGCTGGACGCCTTCCTGGACATCGCACTCGACGAGGACCTGGAGACCGAATTCGCCCACCCCTCCAACAACCGGGGCGACGAAGTTACGGGCCAGAGGCTGAAGAGCCCCTTCGTTCACATCTCGGTGTCCGACGGCGGGGCGCATACCAGGTTCTTGGTCAACAGTGTCTGGCCGGTTTACTTCTTGGGGCATTGGGTTCGGGACGAGCAGCTTATGACCCTGGAGCAGGCACATAACAAGATGAGCGCCCTTCCGGCTTGGTTTTCCGACATGAAGAACCGCGGCACCCTTCGGGTAGGCGACTGGGCCGACGTCATGGTCTACAACCTGGACGAACTGGGGCTGATGTACGACAAGCCCAGGTTCGAGACCGACTTCCCCGGCGGCGAGAAGCGGCTGGTCCAAAAGCCCACCGGGATGCGCTACATCCTGGTCAACGGCGCCGTTACGTTCGAAGGCAACGACTGCACCGGCGCTCTGCCCGGCAAGCTGCTCCGCAGCTATGATCAGATCGGCTAGTCACCAACGCAGGGGTTTAGCCGGGAGTTTAGAAAGAGGCCTCCGAAAGGGAGCCTCTTTTTCGTGGGAACGGCCCGCCCT
>DAOUHF010000200.1:0-2939 GCA_034428795.1 Dehalococcoidia bacterium | reverse complement strand
AGTCGAACTTCAGCCCGCCTTCCTCCCAACCGGGTTCGGTGGTGTCGTTCTTCCGGGCCGAGATCGCCAGGATGATTTTATTATCCCGCCAGGTGAGGTTGGGGTTGGCCCTCCGGAGTCCCGCAACCTATGGGGTGGCGGCGCTGATGCCGCCAAAGTCGTCCCGGTAGTGTCCCAGGTTGGTGGCGGTGGAGATGGTGGGGTCCTTGGATATGTCGCTGAGGGTGCGCACACCCAGAGGTTGGAGCTCATTTCAGAGTGTGATGCCCGCTCGTCCGAGTGATTGACGGCTCACCCTCCGGTGACTCTCCAGTGGTTGGCGTATTCGTTCAGGTCGGAGTAGTCGCCCTCCTGGGTGACGCTGCCAGCGACCCAGGCGTAGAAGACGCCCTTGCCCCAGTATCCCTTTTCGATACCGGAGTCTATTGCCGACCTCCAGAAGCGATGGGCGAGTTCGTGCACCGCGCCGTTGCCGGGACGCCCGTTGTTGTTGGAGACGGCGGTGGTGGCCGAGTTCCGGCTCATTGCGTCCACCTCGTTGCTCTGGGTGCTTGTGGACGCGCTGAGCAGGTTGGAGCAGTAGATTTTGGCACTGGGGCCGCTCCCCGCACTCTGACGGCGTTTCCCATTACGGCGATGATGCCGGCCACGGCGGTACCGTGGGTGTTCAGTGGATGCACTATCTGGTTCGCTCGGCGGCCACGTTCTCCAACGGGGCGGCGTGGAGGTGCTTCATCCCCTTGTCCACGGCGGCGACGTTGATGTCGTTGACCGGGTTGCCGCCGGTCCAGACGGGTTCCACGTTTATGTCCCTGTCGGCTCTGCCGGGGAAAGGGTTCTTTTCTTCAGGCGCCACTGGCACCCGCTCAGGGCGTCGTCGATTCCCGGGCTGCCTTCTATCCTCGCACACTGCTCCACCATCCACCTGTAGGCGGTGTTCTTGGCGGCCTGGACGGTGTACCTGCCGGTGCTGGTGCTGGTGCTTCCTTTGACCTTGAGGTAGCGGGTCCCGGCCGTGAGCAGGTGTTCGATGGCACAGCCGTGGTTTCCGGCCAGTTCCTGCAGGTAGTCTTCGACGATGGACTGCCCGGTTCCGTTCAGCAGTTCTCCATTTATCTACAGTGAGGCGCTGTCGTGGACGGCCCAGATGCTAACGCGGGTGTTCTCCTCGACCGTGATGCTGAAGTGGTCGGTGTCCTGGACCAGCGATATGTTGCCGCCCTGGGCCAGGCCCAGGGTGAGGGCCTGTGCGGTTGCGCTGGTGTTCCCGGGTTGCCTGCGGCGGTGGCTTGGACGGGGTAGGGGCAGGTCTCATTCTCGTCGTAGCCCTCTACCTTGAGGTAGTCGGTGCCCGCGCCCAGGGTGCGCCGGATCTGGAACTGGTAGCGGCCGGGGGGGCAGCAGGCCATCGTCGTTGCTGGCCACCATGGTCCTGCTGCTGTTCTGGGGTTCGGCCTTGGTGTCCAGATCTCCGCTGCCCCTCATGATCACGTCGGTTTGGGCGGAGAGGGTGATCTTTTAATAGTAGATGTCGAATGATGGCCAGATGTTCCCGGACGCGGTCCATCCAAAGGGCGGGTTGGCGGCGTTGTTGCGTTTGCTGGTGTCGCTGAAGGTCCTGACCCTCAGCTCAAACGCCCCTTGGGCGCCGCCGTGCCCCGACACCCTGAAGTAGTAGGTCCCGTCGGCCAGCTGGTCCTAGATGAAGAGGTCATAGGGGTTGGGTTCCTCCCCGTGATCGTCGGGGGTCCCGGTCTCCCTGTCGGTGCTGTCTCAGAGAGCCCACGGCGTCTATCTTGATCTTGTCATGTGCCTGCTGGGCCCCTGGGTGAAGGTGATGACCAGCTCGTAGCAGTCCACGTCCGTGGCGGACCCAATCTCTCGTTGAAAGGTGTTGTCGTGCCGGGGCCTGATGGTCCCGCCCGAGGTCGTCCTCAGGGGGAGCGGAGTGGTAGCGTTGCTCCTGGTCTCCATGGCGTCGGCCGGGGTGGCCTTGCTGGTGGAGAACCATGCTCCGTTCCCGCCTGGACGTCTATCTCCGTGCCCGTATCCAGGCCGGTGTTGACGTGGAGCAGGTTGCCGCCCCCGGTGTTCCACACGTCTTCCTAGACCGTCATCTTGAAGTCGCTCTTGTCGGTGGCGCTGGTCTGGATGAGCCGGACGTCGTAGGCTGTGACGGTGGGCCCTCCGTTGCTGGAGAGTGCGGACCACTCCACGGCCAGCCACTTCTCACCGGCGGTGAGGGTGCTAATTGAGGCACGCGCTTGGCACGCCCGTCTGGGCTCCGGTCCGGTCCGGCTGTGCCAAGAACAGGAACATTGTGATTGCTGCGGCCAGTATGAGCGGGTTTGCGTACCTTGCTGCTTTGTTTATGAGCGGGTTCCGCGGGGCTCCTTCGGGATGTCGGTGGTTCACTTGGCGGTGAGTTCCCTCTGCAAGTTGGGGCCGGCGGTTTCGACTCCGTCCAGTACGGCCAGGGCGTTGGTCAGGTACAGGGAATGGAACCCGGGTTCGGTCTCGATGAAGAACCTGTCGGCCAGGTAGACGAGCTCCGATATGTTCGCGGATGAGACGCTGTTTCTGAAGAAAGCGTCGGTCCGCGCCTTGGTCCAGGCCGGGTCCAAGGCCAGGAGCACTCCTCCGGGCAGGGTCATGGCCCGGCCCGACTGGGAGAGGAAGACCGGGTACGCTGGCTCTTCGTCCGTGATGTCGGTCCCGCTGTCCCGGGTGGTGAACTGTCCCTTTCCTGCCACTGTCACGGGCTGGACGGTGCTCTGGTTGGTTATCTTGCCTCCCTCATCCGCCCAGCCTGCTGCCAGCCTGCCTCTGTGACACTTCTCCCGAACAACTGACGCGGACATTTACGCTGGCCAATGACCTCTCTGGTGGTTCATTTTTGCTCCGCCCCACTGGTATGTTTTGTCGACGCCCTTGACACC
>DAOUHF010000199.1:0-2091 GCA_034428795.1 Dehalococcoidia bacterium | reverse complement strand
TGTAAAATGCCAGCAAACCATGATGGTGAGTAATCCGTGACCCAACCAGGCCAGACCGGCAGGATATTCGTTGGCCGCCAGCGCGAGATAGCCGAGCTCACGGCTGCCCTGGAGAGCAGTATGGGCGGGAGGGGCCGGTTGGTTATGCTGGCCGGCGAGCCGGGCATAGGCAAAACCCGCACCGCTCAGGAACTGGCCCTGGAGGCGGAAGCAAGGGGCGCTCAGGTAATTTGGGGCCGTTGCTACGAAGAAGATGGCACACCGCCCTTCTGGCCTTGGGTGCAGGTGATCCGCTCCTGCGTCGATCGAAGGGACCTCGGCCAGCTTCAGACTACCATGGGCGCGGGCGCCGCCGATATTGGAGAGCTAGTTCCCGAGGTTTTCCAAAAACTGCCCGGCTTGGAACCACCGCCGGCGTTGGCGCCCGAGGCCGCCAGGTTTCGGCTGTTCGACTCGATCACCCGCTTTTTCAAAAACGCAGGCCGGTCCCAACCCTTGGTGCTGGTACTGGACGACATCCACTGGGCGGACGAGCCGTCGCTGCAGCTACTACAATTCGTAGCCCGCGAACTGGAGGACAGTCGACTGATGGTAGTTGGATGCTACCGGGATGTCGAGTTGTCGCGCCAGCACCCTCTGTCGGAAACCCTGGCGCAGCTATCCCGCGAGGCCGTGTTTCAGAGGCATCTTCTCAGGGGTTTGGACCGGGACGACACCGCCCAATTTATTGGGGCGGCGGCGGGGACCGACGTTTCCCGCACGGTCGTCGAAGCGGTTTATGCTCACACCGAGGGAAATCCCTTTTTCACCACCGAGGTGATCCAGTTGCTGTCCGACCGGGGCGAGTTGGCCGAGGAAGCGGTCGGTGGACCGCAGGGCATCCGCATTCCCGAAGGGGTGCGGGAGGTCATTGGTCAACGCCTTAACAGGCTTTCCGGGGACTGCAACCGGGTGTTGAGTACCGCCGCCGTCATCGGCAGGGAATTTACCGTCAACCTCCTCGACCGGCTTATCGATGACCTGTCGGAAGACCGGCTGTTGGAGGTATTGGAAGAGGCGTTGGCGGCCCGCCAGATCGAGGAGTTGCCCCCCGACGTCGGTCTATACCAGTTCACCCACCGGCTGGTTCAAGAGGCGCTGACCCAGGAGTTGTCGCTGACCCGGCGGGTACGGTTGCACGCCCGCATCGGCGGAGTGTTGGAGGAATTGTATGAGGCAGCATTAGGAACCCACGCCTCCGAGTTGGCCTACCACTTCGCTCAAGCGGAGGCCGTCACCGGGCCCGAGAAGGTTGTGGAATATTCGAACATGGCGGGGGAACTGGCCCTACATTCCTATGCCTACGAGGACGCTGAGGTCCACTTCCGGCGTGCCCAGGCATCCTGGGAAGGGCAAGAATTGGATGGTGAACCGGCGGAGATTTTGTACGGCCTGGCCCGGGCGGTCGCAGCCACCGGAGGCAGAGTCGCGGCGCCGGAGGTGTTGGGCTATCTGCGGCGGGCTTTCCAGCACTACTTGGATGTGGGCGACGTAGCACGGGCGGTCGAGGTCGCGGAATACCCGGTTGAGCAATACTTAAACACCACCGTGGGGCCATCGGATTTCATCTCCAGGGCTTTGACGGTGGTTCCTCCGGGTTCCCGACAGGAGGGCCGGCTGCTCTCAACCCACGGCCTTGCTAGATACAGAGAGACAGGCGACTACGATGGTGCCCAAGAAATTTTCAATCGCGCCCTCACCATCGCCCGGCGGGAAGGAGACTTGGCCCTCGAGATACGAGTTCTTGCCGAAGCTTGCCAGGCCGCTTGGTGGTCTCTCAATCTGCCCGACGTCGTCGAATTCGCCCGGCGGGCTATCGAGTTGTCGGGACAGGTCGATGACCCGAGGGCAGAGTCGATTGCCCGGTCCTTTTTGGCCCGTGCCGTGCTTGCCACTGGGGATGATCCGGCGGCGGTTTTGGACCTGGACCAGTAGATCATCCTTACCGCACGACCGTAGCCAGGCTCGGGTCGTCGCTGTTGGCCGTCCAAGAAGGCGGCCTAGCGGCAAATAAGAGAGCAGTATCAAGCCCTGGAGTCAGCTCCCAGTATC
>DAOUHF010000198.1:0-59425 GCA_034428795.1 Dehalococcoidia bacterium | reverse complement strand
CCCCAAGACCCCCAGGGAGACCACCAACCGCCGCCTGAGTCGGGACCCTACCCCTCAACCACCGCCCTCCAAGAGACCATCCCACCCTGAATGCCCTCTCCCGATTACTTAGGTGGTGGATCTGGGAGAGCTGGCTCCCGTTGACACTCCTACCTGCCGATGTTATATTCGGGCCCGCCTGTATATGCCGCTGAACCGGGTTGCTTCGGCCTTCGCCGTACCCCAACCCGCCCTTCCAGCGGAGTGAGTTGGCCGTCTTGTCGATGCTCCTTCAAGTCTTTAACGCCGACCACTTCACGGCCAATTGGACCGCGGTAGCCATCTCCGCTATCGTGGCAGCCTTGGCTATTTGCGGTATGTTCGCTGCCTCGAGGCTCCTGTCGGCCCGCCGGGCTTCCCAGATCAAGCTGACCACGTATGAATGCGGCATTCCTCCCACTCCCTATACCTGGTCCAACATAAATGTCCGCTTCTACATCTTTGCCATCCTCTTCCTGATATTCGACGTAGAAGCAGTCTTTCTTTTCCCTTGGGCCGTTATCTTCCTGCAAGAGCGCGTGGTAAATTCGAACGCATTGCCCTTCTACGCAATGCTGCTCTTCTTGGGCGTACTGGCCTTCGCCATCGTCTATGCCTGGAGAAAGGGGGTGCTGGAGTGGCAGAAATAATACTGGGTCCCGGCAACACGCCTGGGCCGAGCCTGTTTGACCAGGCGTCCGCGGGGAAGGTCCCCGGCGTCATCACGACCACCACCGACCATCTGTTCGCAATGGCCCGGAAGTCGTCTCTCTGGACCCTCAGCTTCGGACTGGCTTGTTGCGCCATCGAAATGATTTCGACGTACATGGCCCACCACGACTTTGACCGCTTCGGCGTCGTGACCTGGCCGTCGCCGCGACAGTCAGACGTCATGATCGTCGCCGGCACCGTGGTCAAGAAGATGGCCGAACCCATCAAACTGCTGTACGAGCAGATGCCCGAACCCAAGTGGGTGATCGCCATGGGCAGTTGCGCCACCAACGGGGGGCCCTATTACCGGTCGTACTCCGTGGTGATGGGCGTGGACCACATAGTGCCCGTGGACGTTTATGTCCCCGGTTGCCCGCCCCGTCCCGAAGCCCTGCTTTATGGCATCCTGAAGCTTCAGGAAAAGATCATGGCGGACGCCTCGAAAAAGTGAGTACCGCCAGCGAGAACCAACCCGAAGTTGTGCCGGGGCCTCAAGACGAAACGGCGACGGCGCCCGACGTCGAGGAAGAACCGGCAGGGCCCGACCTCAGTGGGCTCAACCCCGGCCGATTGGAGCTTTTGGAGTCCGCGCTGCTGGTGTTGGAAGATTTCCAGCCCGAACCCGGCGCACTGAAGGACCTTCCCCAAGTCACCATCCCAAGGGGTCATACCAGGGAGGCGTGCCGCCGCATCAAAGACGACCCCCGTATCGCGGCCAAGATGCTGCTCTGCCTCTCCTGCGTGGACTATTCCGAGTATTTCCAACTGGTGTACGTGCTCCAGTCCCTGGAGCCCGAGCGTACCCTGGTCCTGAAGACCGACATCCCTTACGACGACCCGACCGCGCCTTCGGTGGCCTCGGTGTGGCGGGCTGCCGACTGGTACGAACGGGAAGCCCACGATCTGTTCGGCGTCAATTTCGAAGGCCATCCGGACCTTTCGCCCCTGTTGTTGTATGAGGGCTTCGAAGGGTATCCCGGGCGGAAGGAATACCCCCTCTACGAATACCAGGAATTCTAGTCACTGGATTCCGGGCCCATCGTCTGTCAAATGGTGGAACGCTTAACATTTACAGCACGGATCGAGCAAGAGGCCTCAGGGCCTCAACCTCATTTCACGGCCCGGGTCGATAGCCTGGACCTGGAGGGCGAAGGCGAGTCCCTGGAGGAGGCCCAAGAAGACCTGGTCCAAGCCATGCGGGCTTGGATCGAGACCCATGACAGTACCGAAACCCTGGAGCAAGTCTTGGAGGCCGCCGGATTCCCCGGCGTGGGCGAGGACACCGAATTGGAGCTGGAATTCGAAAGTTCGGAGCAAAATGCCGAGTAATTCCCGGAAAAAGGAAAATAATGACCGGCCGGAAGACCCTATCGTCTATCAGCCGGAAAACCGTATCGTCTATCAGATAGAGGAGTCTAAGGCCGGGGCCTCGTTTCAGGCTGTCTGCCCCGAACTGGTGGTCACAGGCTTTGGCGATACCCGGGAGGCCGCACGCGAAGCCCTGCGCGCCCAGATTGCCGGGTACGTGGAAGACTGCGACCGGATGGACATCCTGGATGAGGTGCTGATCGAGGCCGGGTTTTATTTCACCGGGGAACTGTGGATGAGCAACGAAGTGGAGCCCGCCCACGAACCCGACATCAGGATTCTTTGAACGCCCGATTTTTTATTCGCCGGGCACCCGAAAGCCCCACACTATTCCAACGGAGTATTCGGACCTAGAATGGCTGAAGCGCCCGCCAACCCAATAGCCCCAACGGCTAACGCCGAACCGATTGAGATGCTGCTCAATATGGGCCCGCAGCATCCCTCGACCCACGGCGTGTTTCGCATGGTGTTGTGGGTCGACGGCGAGAAAATCGTCGACATGGTGCCCCACATCGGCTACCTCCACCGGGGTTCCGAGAAGCTCTGCGAGGGGGAGCAGTACCACCAGATAACGACCCTCTTCGACCGGTTGGACTACATCGCCAACTTCAATAACGAGCAGGTCTATTGCCGGGCTGTTGAGAAGCTTATGGGCCTGGAGGTCTCGGAACGGTCGGAATATATCCGGGTGATTCTCTGCGAGTTGAACCGCATCGCCAGCCACCTGCTGTTCGTGGCCACCATGGGTCTGGACGCCGGCGCGATGACGCCTTCGATGTTCTGCTTCCGGGGGCGGGAGCGCATCCAGAGCCTGTTCGAGGCGGTGTCCGGCGCCCGCATGATGCACAACTACTTCCGGGTGGGCGGGCTCAAGGAGGACGTGCCCGACGATTTCGTGGAGCGGATGCGGGTGTTGATGCCCCAGATCAAGGAGGACGTGGAGGAGTCGGACAAGCTCCTTTCCTTCAACGAGATATTCCTGGCCCGCCTGAAGGGCATCTCGCCCATCTCGGCCGAAGACGCTGTCGACTTGGGGCTGACCGGGCCCTGTTTGCGAGCTTCAGGGGTCGACTACGACGTCCGAAAGGCCGAACCCTACTCGATATACGACCGCTTCGACTTCGACGTGCCCATCGGGTTGGACGGAGACTGCTGGGACCGCTATTACCTGCGAGTGCAGGAGATGTACGAGTCCCTCAGCATCGTCGAGCAGGCCTTGGAGCAGATGCCGGAGGGGAGCGTCAGTTCATCCCTGGGCCGGCGGCTGATCCGCCCTCCCAAGGGTGAGGTCTACGTCCGGGCAGAGAACCCCCGGGGTGAGATCGGCGTCTACCTGATCAGCGACGGTACCGACCGGCCCTTCCGGGTCAAGGTGCGCCCACCGTCATTCTGCAACCTTTCCGCGATCCGCCACATGCTCATCGACACCTGGATAGCTGACTCGGTGGTCATCCTTGGGTCCTTGGACATCGTGATGGGCGAGGTGGACCGCTGATGCCCGCTCCTGTAATCCTGGCTTTGAATGCCCTGGACTTTGGTTGGATAGTCCTCGGTCTTGTCATCATGTTCACCGCCCTGTCGGTGGTGGTGCTGTCCCTGACGTGGCTGGAGCGAAAGGCCTTGGGGAGGCTGCAGCGCAGGCTTGGCCCCACGCGGACCGGTCCAATGGGCCTGTTGCAACCGGTGGCCGACGCCGTAAAGCTGATACTCAAAGAAGACATAATCCCCACCTCGTCGGAAAAAGCCATTTTCTGGGGTGCGCCGGTGATCGTGGTCGTCTCCGCCTTCATGATCTGGGTCACCATACCCGGCACGCAGAACGCGGTCCTGAAAAACCTGGAAATGGGCCTGTTTTACATCATCGCCTTCTCGGTCGTGGGTATTCTGGGGTTGGTGCTGGCGGGTTGGGGGTCGGCCAACAAATACGGCACCCTGGGCGGCCTCCGGGCCGCCGCCCAGCTCATCAGCTATGAAATACCGATTATCATGGTGGCGGTCTCGGTGGCGATGCTGGCCCAGTCGCTTGACCTCCGGGAGATAGTTGCCCAGCAGGGCAGCTATCCTTTCGTGTTGGTCCAGCCCCTGGGTCTGGTCATCTTTTTCATCGCCGGGCTGGCCGAAGTCGGCCGGACGCCGTTCGACATCTACTTCGCCGAGTCCGAGATCGTGGGCGGCCCGTTCGTCGAATACAGCGGCGCCCACTGGTCGGTGTTCTTCCTGGCCGAATACATCAACACCTTCGCCATCGCCGTGCTCACCGTCATCCTGTTCTTCGGCGGGTGGGCCGGGCCCGGCCTGTCGGGCTACTGGGAAATCATCTGGCTGCTCGTCAAGGTGTACCTTGTAGTCATGGTAATCTTCTGGATCAGGGGAACCTTCCCCCGTTTGAGGATCGATCAGCTGATGGCCTTCGCCTGGAAGGTGGTCGTCCCCATGTCGTTCCTCAGCGTGGTGATGACCGCGATCTACCAGTTCTATGGCTGGCCTGCCTGGTCGCTGACACTGATGTCTTTGGCTGGGCTGGTCTGCGTGGCCTATGTGATTTACCGGCGGATGACCGGGCCGGCAAACCGCGTGGCCGAGGTGAGGGCACGGCAGGAGGCGCTGCGGGCCCAAAGACGGAGCGGGCAGGGAGGAGCGAGGAATGAAGCCTAGGGACCCCCTGACACTCCTGGCTTTTATCTGTCATGCTGGCTGTTACTCTGGAACTCCTGAAACGGGAGGCAACTGACCGGAAATGCTGAACAGCATCAAGGGCCTGTTATTGACCCTCTTATCGTCGGCCAAGGGCCTGCGGGAGCCGGTGACCCGCCAATATCCGGCAACGGGAAACCTCCTGCACCGGGAGGACGCGCCCACGCCGGTGCAGCCCCGGTTCATGGGATTCCCGGCCCTGACCTGGGACGGCGAGGTGGGTGAGCCCTACTGCACGAGCTGCATGGTGTGCATCCGCCAGTGTCCCACCCAATGTATGTCGGCAACCATGAAGGACAATCCGCTGCAGGAGGAAGGCAAAAGCAGCCGCCGGAAGATTGTAGATAGCTTCGAGATAAATCTGAACCGGTGTATACTATGCGGGATCTGCGTCGAGGTGTGTAATTTCGACGCCATCGTGATGTCCCACGAGCACGAAATGAGCACTTACAACCGTAACGGCGACCGCGTCGATCTGCCGGAGTTGTTGGAAATAGGCAAAAAGTACCAAGGGGAAACCGACTGGATTCCCCCTACCAAACGGGTCAAGGCAGCGGTTGCGGCCCCTGGGAATTCTTCACCCCCGGCCGCCGTATCTGGAGAAAGTTCGTAGCTTGGTCGCTCCCATCAACCCCGTTTCACGCCCGTTTCACGCCCGTTTCACCAAAGAGCCGCCGCCGGGTGGCTCATATTTTGGTAAAAACGGAACGTGAGTTTCTGATATGCCCTGGTTCGTCTTTATCCTGCTGGCAGTATTAACCCTCGGAGGCGGCTTGATCGTGGTGGCCACCCGGAATGTGGTGCACGCCGCCCTGGCTCTGCTGGTTTCCCTGGTCGCCGTGGCCGGCATATACCTGGTGTTGTATGCCGAGTTCCTGGCCATAGTCCAGGTGCTGATCTACGGCGGGGCGATCATCATTGTCCTGGTGTTCGCCATTATGCTCACCAGGAGCACGGATTACCCGCGCACATACGATAACAAGCAGTGGCCCCTGGCCGCACTGGCCGCCCTTGGTCTCCTCGGGGTCCTCGCGCCGGCCTTCTGGATCAACTCGTTGAGCGGCACTGAGGCCCAGAACGCCTCCTTCACCGGCATAGCCCGCTCTCTGTTCACCACTTGGGCAGTCCCTTTTGAGGTGGCCTCCCTCGTGCTTCTGGTCGCCCTCGTTGGGGCCATCATCATCGCCCGTTCCGGATCCGGAGAGCGTTAGGCCGTGGTAGACCTCGTCTGGTTCCAGCTTCTTAGCGCCGCCCTGTTCGTCATCGGGCTCTACGGGGTGCTGGCCCGGCGCAGCGCGGTGCTCATCATCATGTCCATCGAGTTGATGCTGAACGCGGTCAATATCAACCTCATCGCCGCGGCGTCGCACCTGGAAGGCTATGGGGCTTTCGCGCGGTTCGACGGCCAGTTGATCGCCATATTCATCATCACCGTCGCCGCGGCCGAGGTGGGGTTGGCCTTGGCAATTATCCTTCGCATCTACCGCAACCGTTCCACGGTCAACGTGGACGAAATCGACCTGATGAAATGGTAAACACGGCGCGTTCCACAGTCCATTTCGCCGCCGCCGCCAATCCACCGGTCGGACAATCGCCGGTCGGGCAATCGCCGGTCGGGCAATCGCCGGTAGGGCAATCGCCGGTTGGCGAGGTTCTGCCCTGATGGAGTGGGCCTGGCTGATTCCTGTCTTCAGCTTCGCCGCCGCGCCGCTGATCGTACTCTTTGGGCGGTTCATTCCCGGTAGGGGAGCGCTGCTGTCCATCCTCGCCATCGGCGGGGGATTCGTCGTCTTCTGGTTCGTGCTGGGAGGCTGGCTGGGGGCGGACCCCTCTTCCGAAGACTGTTTCACCAGTGAGAGCACCGGCGCCCTCACTTGCCATTACGACCGCAGTTGGTTCAACGCCGGGCTGCCGGCGCCGGAAATACCCGAAGGCTCGGAAATACCCGAAAGCCCGGAAATAGACGACCAGGAAGACAACCTTCCAGTCGCTCTCTACTGGGGTATTATCGTCGACCCCCTCACCATCGCCATGCTGGGGCTGGTGACCTTCGTCGCCCTCCTGGTCCAGGTCTACTCCCTGGGTTACATGCGCGGCGACCCCCGGTTCGGTTGGTATTTCGCCGTCCACGCCATGTTCGCGGCCTCCATGCTGACCATCGTGGTGGCCGACAGCTTCCTGTTGCTGTACGTGGCCTGGGAGTTGGTGGGAGTTTGTTCCTACCTGTTGATCGGGTTCTGGCACGAGCTGCCCTCGGCCCGTGAGGCGGCTAAAAAAGCATTTATCGTCACCCGCATCGGCGACGTCGGGCTCTTGGTGGGCATCCTGCTCATCTGGCGGGAGGTCGGCAGCTTCAGCATGCTGGAGGCTTTCGAAGCCGTACAAACCGGGGCCATGAGCGAGACTGTCACGACCATAGCCGCGGTGCTCCTGTTCCTGGGGGCCATGGGGAAGTCGGCCCAAGTGCCCTTCCACGTCTGGCTGCCCGACGCAATGGAGGGCCCGACCCCGGTCAGCGCCCTGATCCACGCCGCCACCATGGTGGTGGCCGGGGTGTTCCTGGTCGCCCGCGCCTTCCCGCTGTTCGCAGCATACGACGGCGATCCGCTGCTGCTTGTGGCCATCGTCGGCCTGGTCACCGCGCTGATGGCTTCGACGATTGCCTTGGTGGTCACCGACCTCAAACGGATACTGGCTTATTCGACCATCTCGCACCTGGGCCTGATGATGCTGTCCCTGGGCGCGTTCGGCTATACCGCGGCCATTTTCCATCTACTGGCCCACGGCTTCGCCAAGGCCCTGCTCTTCCTCGGGGCGGGAAGCGTGATTCACAGCACCAACCGGCAGGAAATCGGCCAGCTTGGGGGGCTGCGGCGGGTGATGCCGCTGACCGCCCTGGTCTTCTCAATAGGCGCGCTCTCCCTGGGCGGCGTGCCGATACTGGCAGGGTTCTGGAGCAAGGACGAGATGCTGGCCGCGGTGAACGGCCACTTCAATCCGGTGTTCATCGTTCTGGCGCTGGTTACCGCATTGCTCAGCGCGCTGTACATGGGGCGGGCAATGTTCGTCACCTTCTTCGGGCGTCTCCCCACAGGCCCGGAGGACGGGTTGGAACACGTCCACGACGCCCCCCTGTCCATGGCCGTCCCGCTGGTCTTGCTGGCCGTTTTAGCGGCGGGATTCGGTTTCATCAGTTTCAACTGGCCGGGGCAGTTCGGCGGCTTCGGCGAGTTCGTGTTCTACGGCCACAGCGAAGGCTTCCACTTCACCCTGTGGCTGGGCATCCTTTCCGCAGTGTTGGCAGTCGCTGCCTTTGGCTTGACCTTCCTCGTCTACTCCCGGGGCGCCCTCTCGCTGGACCCGTTGAAGCGGGTGCTGGGACCCGCGTTGAAAGTGGTGGAAAACAAGTACTACTTCGACGAGGTCTACCAGTGGGGAGTTGACCAAGTGGTGTTCCGGCTGTCCGTCTTCGTCGCTTTCTTCGACCGCGCGGTGATAAACGACGTCGCGGTGAACGGCCCCGCCGACACGGTGCGCCGCGTCGGAACGGCGTTACGCCTGCACGTTACCGGCCACGTTTACAGCTACGCCCTCGCCATGGTGCTGGGTAGCACCGGCCTGGGAATCTTCATCTGGCTCAGGACAGTCTGAACAACTTCGACGACATAGCGCTTCTTCTGCTGGTGCTGGTCCCTCTGGCCGGGGCGGGCTTGATGATGTTCATGCCCGGCGACCGGCCAAAGGACAACTGGTACTTTGCGATTTTCGTAGGCGTCATCTCGCTGGCGCTTTCGGTGGTCGTCTTTGCCCGCTACGACTACAACGAAGGCGGGTTTCAGTTGCTCCGCTCCTACGACTGGCTGCCGGGACCGCTGGACGTCAACCTGGCCCTCGGCATCGACGGGATTTCGGCCCCGTTAATCGTCCTGAATGGCATCGTCCTCCTCGGCGGCCTGCTCATCTCCCAGAGCATCAGCTACCGGACCCGGGAGTTCTTCACGCTGCTGCTGGCGTTGGCGGCCGGGGTCTACGGGGTGTTCGTGGTCCGGGACCTGTTCTTCCTGTTTTTCTTCTACGAGCTGGCGGTGCTGCCGATGTACCTGCTCATCGGTGTCTGGGGGAGCAGCACCAACTTCGGCACGTTCCTCCGCACCAAAGAATACGGCGCGATGAAGCTGATTCTCTACCTGGTCGCCGGCAGCGTCCTCATCTGGGTGGGCATCCTCGCCGTCTACGTCGAGGCCTCCGGCCTGGGCGCTCCAACCTTCTCTCTCCTGGGCTTGGAGGCGTTGGCTGAAGCCGGGCGTTTCGATCCCACCTTCCAGACCCTGGTGTTCCCGCTTTTCATGGTCGGATTCGGCGTGCTGGCCGGCCTCTGGCCCTTCCATACCTGGTCGCCCGACGGCCACGTAGCGGCGCCGACTGCCGTGAGTATGCTCCACGCCGGCGTGCTGATGAAGCTGGGGGCCTACGGCATCATCCGGGTCGGCATTTTCCTGTTGCCCGAAGGGGCCGAGAACTGGATGCCGGTATTGATCAGCCTGGGTACCGTGAACGTGCTGTACGGGGCCGTGTCGGCCATGTCGCAACAGGACCTGAAATACATTATCGGATACTCCAGCGTCAGCCACATGGGATACGTCCTCATGGGCATCGCCACGCTCGATAGAATCGGAATGGGCGGGGCCGTGTTGCAAATGTTTTCCCACGGAGTGATGACGGCCCTCATGTTCCTTCTGGTGGGGGCGATCTACGACCGCACCCACGTCCGCGACATCGGCGTCTTGAACGGCCTTTTCGGCCGCATGCGGGTGACCAGCTTCTTCTTCGTCATTGCCGGTCTGACCTCTCTCGGGCTTCCCGGTCTCAGCGGGTTCATCGCGGAATTCATGGTGTTCACCGGGGCCTTCCGCACCTATCTGCCCTTGGCCGTATTGGCTGTAATCGGGGCGGCCCTGACCGCCGTTTACATCCTGAGGCTATTGGCCCGCACCTTTTACGGCGTTCCGGACGAACGGTGGTCCGGGCTCGGCGACGCCAGCGTGATCGAGAAATCCGTCGGCGGCGCATTCGTCATGGTGATAATTTTCGTAGGCGTGTGGCCCGAACCGTTGATGAGAGTGATCAACGTGGGCGTCGCCACGATCCCGGGAGTGTAGGGTCAGGTGCCTAACCTCACCGCAAATCTGGACCTCCTGACTCCCGAGTTCGCCTTGGCGGGCTTGGCCTTCCTGGTGTTCGCCCTGGACCTGATCATTCCCGAAAGGCGAAAAGAATACCTGGCGTGGGTCTCCGTAGCGGGACTGCTGGCCCTCATCGCTGTGTCGATACTGATGCTTTGGGGCGAGCAGGAAGACCTCTACGACGGGCTGTTGGCCGTCGACGACTTTTCCCTGTTCTTCAAGGTGGTCTTCATGGGCATTGGGGTGTTTATCATCCTGAGCTCGATGGACTTCGTGAAGGCCCACCTCGAACACCAGGGCGAGTTCTACGGGCTCATTCTTTTCGCGGTCTTGGGCATGAACGTGATGGCCCAAGCCAGGGAGTTGCTCACCGCCTACATCGCGCTGGAGCTGTTGAGCTTCAGTCTTTACGTGCTTGCGGCCTATGCCCGAAACACGGCCAAGTCCAACGAAGGCGGCCTCAAGTACATCATCATTGGGGCCTTCTCCTCGGCGATCTTGCTCTACGGCGTGAGCATGGTCTACAGCACCCTGGGGGTCACCAAGTTCGACGCCATCGCCGCTGGACTCGCCACTGCCACCGAAGTCAGTCCCGCCCTCTGGGTGGGCGTGGCCTTCATCGTGGTGGGCCTGGGGTTCAAGGTGGCGGCGGTGCCCTTCCACATGTGGGCGCCCGACGTATACGAGGGTGCGCCTTACCCCATTACGGCTTACCTCGTCATTGGCTCCAAGGCGGCGGCATTCGCCCTGGTGTTGCGGCTGGTTGCCGAAGGGTTCGTGCCGGCCATAGACCGTTGGGACCAGTGGCAACTGGTGTTGGCGGTGCTGGCCGGGGTCAGCATGCTGGTGGGCAACCTTGTGGCCTTGGCCCAACGCAACCTCAAGCGGTTGATGGCCTATTCCAGCATCGGCCACAGCGGTTTCATCCTGGCCGGGATAGCCGCTTTGTCGTTGGACTCCAACCTGGCCTCCAACGGGGTGATGCTCTACCTGGTAGGCTACTCGGTGACCAGTTTTGTGGTTTTCGGGGGCCTCATCTCGTTCTTCAACATGACCGGCAAGGAGATGATCTCCGACCTCGCCGGGCTGGGGGGCGTTCAGCCTTTCCTGGCGGTTTCCATCGCGGTCGGACTCTTCTCCCTGGCGGGACTGCCGATATTCGCCGGGTTCGCCATCAAGTTCTACCTGTTCACCGCGGTGGCCAACGAGGGGTTCCTGTGGCTGGCCGGCCTGGCTGTCTTCAGCAGCCTGGTCTCCCTTTACTACTACCTGCAGGTCATCCGGCAGATGTACATAGAACCGGCGGAGGGCGACCGGGCCTACGGTCATGGCTACGGCTATGAAGAACACGGCAACGAAGAACACGGCAGCGAAGAACACGCCGACGAAGAACATGGCGGAGAAGAGGAGCATGAAGGGCTCGCCCCCCGTCCGGGGGCCGCGCTGATCGAGACCTTCCCGTCCCTTGGCCGGCGGCCTTCCATCACTATTATCGCCGTGCTGGGGGCGGGCCTGCTGGCCGTGTTCTGGATCGGCGTCTACCCCTCCCCGTTGCTGGACGCCATCGAAGCCGCGAGCCGGGCGATTCTGCCCTAAGGGGACGCGAAAACACCGCCATGATCATTTCAGTAATAGGCAGCAGCAATCCTCCGAGTCAAGAGCACATCGAACTAGCGGAAGAAGTTGGACGGGAACTCGCCAAGCGGGGAATTCCCGTGGTGTGCGGCGGGTTGAGCGGCGTGATGGAAGCGGTCTGCCGTGGCGCGAAAGCGGAAGGCGGCACGACCATCGGCATCCTGCCGGGCCGGGACGCGGACGAGGCCAATAGCTATGTCGATATCCCCATCGTCACCACCATGGGTTACGCTCGCAACGTGATCGTCGTACACACCGGGGCCGCCGCCATCGCGGTCGGCGGCGCCTACGGCACGCTCTCGGAAATCAGCCATGCCTTGGCCGACGGTGTGCCCGTTATCGGGTTGAGCAGCTGGACCCTGACCGTGTCCGGTGAAGGAAAACAGGTCCAGGATGCGATAATCCAAGCCGACAACCCGGTGGACGCCGTCGAAAAGGCCGTTGCCGCAGGCCAGGCCAGATTGAATGCGCTCAGCGGTACGGCTTAGATGCGGACGCAATGAGCAGAGGGACCTCCGGCGTCACAATCGCGGCCGTGATGGGCCGGGAAGCCATAGATTCCCGGGGCAATCCCACGGTCGAGGCTGAAGTCCGGCTGAGCGACGGGGCAACCGCTGTTGCCCTGGTCCCCTCCGGGGCCAGTACCGGCAGCCACGAAGCATTGGAGCTCCGCGACCGGGACGCAACTCGTTTCAACGGCAGCGGAGTCTTGACCGCCGTCTCCAACGTCAACCAGACCATCGGCCCCTGGCTTGTCGGCCGGTCGCCCTTGGAACAAGCGGCAATTGACGAAGGCCTCGTCGAGTTGGACGGGACGCCGGACAAGAGCAGGCTGGGGGCCAACGCCATTCTCGCCGCGTCCCTGGCCGTGGCCCGGGCCGCGGCCGTCAGTGAGTGCAACGGCGCTTTGTGGAGATACGTGTCCAGGGGTGAAGAGGTCAGCCTGCCCGTCCCCATGTTCAACATCCTGAACGGTGGCCGGCACGCCTCCGATTCCGCCGACGTCCAGGAGTTTATGGTGCTGCCGGTCGGGGTCTCCAGCTTTTCGGAAGCGTTGAGGGCCGGGGTCGAGATATACCAGTCCCTCCGTTCTCTGCTACGGTCCGGCGGCCACAACCTGAACGTTGGCGATGAAGGCGGCTTCGCCCCATCCCTCCCCTCCAACAAGGACGCCCTGGAGTTGGTGCTGCGGGCGGTGGAGTCGGCCGGTTACACTCCAGGCCGGGACGTTTACCTCGGGTTGGACGTAGCCGCCACCGAACTGTTCGACGAACGCCAACACAAGTACGTCCTGGCGCGGGAGGGCGCGACCCTCGACTCCGGTCAACTAATCGATCTCTACGAAAGCTGGGCCCGCCTATACCCCATCATCAGCATCGAGGACGGTCTCTTTGAGGACGACTGGAACGGTTGGGTCGAGATGCGCCGTCGCTTGGGAACGTCGGTCCAATTGGTGGGCGACGACCTGCTGGTCACGAACATCGCTCGTATCCGCCGCAGCATTGACGAGGGAGCCAGCAACGCGGTGCTGCTCAAGCCCAATCAGATTGGCACGCTGACCGAGACCCACGCCGCTCTCAACGTGGCCCGCGACGCCGGCTGGGGGGCCGTGATGAGCCACCGCTCCGGGGAGACGGAGGACACCACCATCGCGGACCTGGCGGTGGGTTGGAACGTGGGCCAGATCAAAACCGGCGCCCCCGCCCGCTCGGAGAGAGTCGCCAAGTACAATCGCCTCCTGCGAATCGAAGCGGAACTGGGCGACGGGGCGGTGTACGCTGGAGCGTCGGCTTTCGAGTACCTGGGCAGAGGCTAAACGGCTGGAGCGGGGGTGCCGCGCCGGTATCGCCGATGGTAGAATCCAACAAGACCACCAAATGAGTGAGAGGAAATCGATAGACCGGCTAACGTGGTTGCCGGTTGGCGTTCTTGCCCTGACCGTTCTTGCCGTCACATGGGCGACTTTGGTAGCGACTTTAGTGGGTGTATAGACGCGGCGGTAGAATACCAGCCAGCACCGCCGGGGTATCGCTGAACTTAACACGGATGGCTAGTTCGCCTAGTGAGGTGGAGGAATGGTATTCGACCCATTTGGCATGATGGAGGAACAGAAACGTAGCAGACCTACGTTTTCTCCGAGAGAAAAAGCAGCTCTATACAAAGAGCAGGGAGGCAAATGCAACGGTTGCGAGAAGAAGTTTGAAGTACGTAATCTGTCTGTAGACCACATTAAACCTTTTTCGAAAGGCGGAGGCGAACGGCTAAATAATCTGCAATTATTGTGCAATTCCTGTAACTCAATGAAAGGAAACGGGACACAAGCACAGTTGAAAAAACGCCTCAAGGAAAGGGTATAGTCAAGGGTACGGCTACTACTGCCCCAGCAAAAAAGCTGAGTACCGCAACTAAAAAGACTGCTTCAAAGGCTCGACGACCAGCACGTACTAGAAACGACGATCCTTTCAAGATTCTGTTCGGATGATGTTCGCAGCAAGTCACAAGAGCGCTAGGAACTAATTGAAAGCGGCTAGAGGTGGAGCATGGTTACTCGCATAGGAATCAACGGGTTCGGTCGAATTGGCAGGCTGGTCCTGCGGGCCAATGAAGAGCGAAATGCCGGCAAGGTGGAAGTGGCGGCCGTCAACGACCTCACCGATGCCGAGACCAATGCCCACCTGCTGAAATACGACACCAACTACGGTGGTTACCCCGGCAAGGTGGAGGCCATCGACGGGGACCTCGTGGTGGACGGCCGGAGCATCAAAGTCTTTTCGGAACGGGACCCGGCCCAGATTCCATGGTCCGAAATGGGCGTCGACGTGGTGGTGGAATCCACCGGAATATTCACCGACGCGGAAAAGGCCGGCGGACACATCACGGGCGGCGCAAAGAAGGTGATCATTTCGGCCCCCGCCAGGGGCGAGGACCTCACCATGGTGCTGGGCGTCAACGACCATCTTTACGATGCCGGGAAGCACCACATAGTGTCCAACGCCTCCTGCACCACCAACTGCTTCGCCGTCATGGTCAAGGTGCTGCACGACCAGTTCGTCATCGAGCACGGCCTGATGTCAACCATCCACTCCTACACCAATGACCAAGCCATCCTCGACCAGCGCCACGGCGACCTGCGACGCGCGCGGGCCGCCGCCATGAATATCATTCCCACCAGCACCGGGGCCGCCCGGGCGGTGGGGCTCGTGCTTCCGGAGCTCAACGGCAAGCTCCACGGAATGGCCTTCCGGGTGCCCACGGCCACCGGTTCCATCACCGACTTCACGGCCGCCGTGGCCCACGACGTCACCGTCGCCGACGTCAACGAGGCTTTCCGCAAGGCCGCCGAGACCAACCTGAAGGGCATTCTGGAATACACCGACGAGCCCCTGGTCAGCTCCGATTTCCGGGGCAACCCCCACAGTTGTATCTTAGATGCCTTGTCGACCATCGTAATGCAGGACCGGATGGTCAAAATCATGGGCTGGTACGATAACGAGTGGGGCTACTCCTGCCGCACCGCCGATCTGGCCGCCTTGATGAGCGAGAAAGGCATCTAAACCCCGCTCCGGCAGCGTATTGCCAGTTCGGAACAATTGCGGATGGACTGCCGGTAAATCCCCCGTATCCCCGATATCGGGAAATACGGGGGATTTCCATTTCGAGTCTCGGCCTTTCAGGCCAATATATCCTCATTCGTGATTTCATCGTATCCTGGCCGGTATCCTGGCCGGTATCCTGGCCGGTATCTTGGCGGGTTTCTTGGCGGGTTTCTTGGCGCGGAACAACTTCAATTTCGATAACGCTCTTGCCCACGTGAGGGCCCGTTGGTCGTGGGCGCCGGTGTTGTTGGGACTGATCCTGGTCTTGGCCCTGGGCCTCAGGCTCCACGGTGTGGACTGGGACCAGGGCTACGGCTTTCATCCCGACGAACGGGACATCTACATGCGCTCCGGCTGCATGTACGATCTATTGACCGAAGCCCCCGGCCACCGCGGCTGCGGTTACCTGAACGACGAGCCTGCAGCCGAGCCGGGGCTGCCTGGGATCGGCGCTTTGCTGGACTCCGAGCGCAGTCCTTTGAACCCCCATTGGTTCCCCTTGGGCAGCATTCTCATCTACGTCCTGGTCTTCTTCCGTTCGGTGGCCGAATTGTTCACTGACATGAACGCCATGGACATGAGGTTCATTGCCCGCCCCCTGTCGGCCTTGGTCGACACCGGATCGGTGTTCCTCGTATACCTGCTGGGCCGCCGCCTCTATGGAACGCCGGTCGGCCTTCTGGCGGCCGGCCTCGCCGCGTTGGCCGTCATTCACGTCCAGCACAGCCATTTCTACCGGCCGGAAACATTCACCGTCTTTTTCACGCTGGCCAGCTTTTGGGCCATGCTGCGAATGAGTTGTGAACCGGCGCATCGCCGCCTTCGCGACTCCGTCATCCTGGGGCTGATGCTGGGACTTGCCCTGGCCCCCAAGGTCAACGTCCTTCCTCTCTTGGCCCCCCTCGCGGTGGTCTACTTATACCGGGTGTTGGACGAGGTGGAGGGCCGCTGGACCGACGTTACCCCCGACCTGGTCCAACGGATTGCAGGGCATGCCGTCCTGTGCGGCCTGGTGGCGGTGGGGGTGCTGTTCGTCACCTCCCCTTACGCCTTCCTGGATTTCGGCGATTTCGTCGAAGACCTGACTTTCCAGACCCGCATGGCCGGGAACGCCGGATTGGTGCCCTTTACCATCCAATACGTGGACACCCCCGCGTTCCTCTACCAGGTCTCCCAGAGCTCGGTATGGGGGCTGGGGATCCCGTTGGGAGTTGTGGTGTGGTTGGCGGTCCCATTCACCGTCATCCTTGCCTTCACCAACGCGGCCACTAGGCGGGCCGACCTGTTGCTCCTCGCATGGGTGGTTCCCAGCTTCCTGTTCCTGGAGAATTTCGAGGTCCGCTTTCTACGTTACATCTTCCCGCTGGTCCCGGTGATGATTATCCTGGCCGCGAGGATGCTGGTCTGGCTGTGGGACAACCACGCCCTCATCTCCGGGCAGGCGGCCCGAATTGGCGTCGTGTTGAAAGGCCAGGTCCGAATAGCCGTGGCTGCGGTGGTGGTGTTCGTCGTCCTCTCGACAGCCTTCTACTCGCTGGCGTTCCAGAGGGTTTATGCGGAAGACCATCCGGCGCTGGCCGCGTCCAACTGGTTCGCCGGGAACGTGCCGGCCGGAACGCTGATAGTCCACGACAACCATTGGGACGAGCACATACCCGATTTCTACCGCTACGACGTCTGGCAATTCCCGGTCTACGAGGCCGATACCCAGGCCAAGATGGAGGAATTGGCCCTTCGATTGTCCCGGTCCGAGTACCTGGTGTTCTACAGCGTCCGGCCCTACGCCAGCGTCGCCCGGGACCCGGAACGCTTCCCCCGGAGCAACTCCTACTACCGGCAGCTATTCGCCGGTGAGCTCGGCTACACCCTGGAGCGGGAGTTTACGTCTTACCCTCAACTTGCCGGCGTCGCCTTCCGCGACGATGCTCTGGAGAGAGCCGGCCTGTCCCAACCGGCCCCCGAAGTAGCCGGCCAAGAGCCGGATTTCAGCCTGGGACTGGGTTACGCCGACGACAACGTGGTCGGGTACGACCATCCCCGGGTGCTGGTGTTTCGCAATGAGGAGAGGTTCACGGAAGAGAGGCTCCGGTCTCAACTCGTGCGGTCCGGGTCGTCCGGATACCCCCCGGTGGGCCTGATGCTCTCGGAAGAAGACCTGGCCGCCCAGAGAAAAGGAGGGACCTTCTCCGAAATATTCGATCGTAACGGTTGGACCAACCGGTTCCCGGTGCTCGCCTGGCTGCTGGCCACCGAGCTGATTTACCTGCTGGCCCTGCCCTTCGCCATTTTTATATTCAGGGCCCTGCCCGACCGGGGCATAATCTTCGCCCGGATATTGGGCCTGTTGGCGGTTACCTACGTCGCCTGGCTGGTGGTTTCGCTGGGCTGGGCTGATTTCTCCCGGGCCACAGTCTACGTCGCCATGGCGGCGTTGGCGTTGCTGTCGGCGGCGGCGTGGGCGTTCCGGTGGCGCGAGATGGTCGAATTCCTCAGAGCCCGGTGGCGCCTCGTCTTGACGGGAGAGGCGATATTCCTGGCAGCCTTCCTGGCGTTCGTGGCCCTGCGTTACGCCAACCCCGACCTGTGGCACCCGTACCGGGGCGGGGAGAAACCGATGGAGTTGGCGTACTTGAACGCGGTGGTGCGCTCCACCACCCTGCCGCCCTTCGACCCCTGGTTTGCCGGCGGCTACCTGAACTACTACTACTGGGGCTACTCCGTGCTCGCCGGAATCATCCGGATCACAGGAATTCTGCCGACCACCGCGTTCAACCTCGCAGTGCCCCTCTTCTTCGCGTTGACCATAACCGGCGCCTATTCTCTGGTTTACAACCTGGTGGAAGGAGTCCGCGGCCGTACCACGCTGACGGTATCCCAAGAGACGGCCACGGCCACCGGACCGGGCCTCCGGCGTCTGCCTTGGTGGTGGGGCGGCGTAACCGCCGGGTTGATAGCGGCCTTGTTTGTCGGTGTTATCGGCAACCTGGACGGTATTGTCCAGATCGTCCAGGGAGTCTGGGTTCAGACCGTGGACAGTATGCCATTCCCCGGCTTCGATTTTTGGCGCAGCAGCCGGATGGTGCCGCCCCTGGAGAATTTTGACCCATCGTTCGCGGCCTTTTGGGTGCCCGAACCGGTCCCCGATTTTCCCAACGTCTCCTTCCACATCAGCGAGTTCCCCTTCTTCACCTTCCTGTTCGCGGACCTCCACGCTCACATGATGGTCATCCCTTTTACGGTCCTTGTCCTCGGCCTGGGTTTGAATCTCGTAGCGGGACTCCGGGCCCCCGGCGTTGCATGGAAGGCTTTTGCGGCGGCCGCTCTGGCGGTTGCTTTGGGGGCGCTGTGGGCCATCAATAGCTGGGACTACCCGGCGTACGCCGTGCTGGTGGTTGCCCTGCTCGGGCTGGCGGCCTACTTCTGCGGAGGCAGGCCCTCCCGGCGATTTCTGCTGTTCGGCGCCTTGGCGGCGGGAGTTCTGGCGGTCAGCCTGCTGGCCTTCTGGCCATTTCATCAGGCCTACCAGACGTTCAACAGCGGGCTGGACGTTTCCCAGTGGCGTACGCCGGTGGACCGCTACTTCGGAGTGCACGGCCTGTTCATCTTCGTAACGCTGACCTTCCTGATTATCGAAGCCCGGGAGACCCTGGTCTCGATGGTCCGTGGGTTGATAGACCGCCGGGCTGAACCCTTAGCGCTCCGTTGGCTGCGGATTGTAGTGGGAATGATGGTGTTGGCGGCCGCCTGCCTGGCGCTGGCGGGCTATTGGAATGTCGTCATTCTTATTGTCTTCCTGGTGTTGGCCGTGGTTGCCGGTTGGCGTCTGCTGGCGTCGGACAGAGAGGACCGTCCCTTCGCTTCGGTCCCCTTGGCGCTGCTCGCCATGTCGTTCCTCGTCGCGGCCGGCGTGGACCTGGTTACGGTCGAGGGCGACGTGGGCCGTATGAACACGTTCTTCAAGTACTACCTGGAAGTCTGGGTGCTGATGGCAGTCTGCTCGGCCTACATGCTCTGGCGCATGGGGGCGGCCGCGTACCTGGAACGGCGTTGGGACTGGAAGCGCACCGCTTGGGTCGGAATGCTGGTTATCCTGGTCGGGTCCAGTCTCATTTACACGGCGTTGGGGACGCGCGCCCGGGTGGCCGACCGCTTCGATCCTCCAGCGGCCAGCAGCTTGGACGGCGCCGCTTACATGGCGTCCGCTGTTCACTTCGAACGAGACGTTCCGATAGCCTTGAAGTGGGACCGGGAAGCGGTCCATTGGCTCCAGGACAATGCCGTGGGCTCGCCGGTGGTGCTGGAAGCCCACATGGAGCAATACCGCTGGGGGTCCCGTTTCGCAATATATACCGGGCTGCCCACGGTCTTGGGGTGGCCGTGGCACCAGATACAGCAACGGACTGATTACAGCGCCGAAATTTTGCGGCGGGCCGACAACGTTGGACTGATGTACGACACGAGGGACATCGAACTGGCCCGGGCTCTAATGCGGGAATACGACGTTACTTACGTGGTGATCGGGGAGTTGGAACGGGTGCTCTACGACGCTCGGGGACTGGAGAAGTTTGTTCGAATGGAGGAACTGGGCCATGCTGAGTTGGTGTTTCGCAACCAGGGAGTCGACATATATCAATTAGCCCGGTGATCCTGGTTACCTGGTGATTAGAGCAAATTAGAATATTGACATAAAGACCAAAATTGGTTAATATACCAATTGTATTCTTAAATGTTTACCAAAAGGGCCCGGGAACGGTCGGCCCTCCTTGAGCGGAGCCATCCGGTGGTGATGGTGTTGTTGGGAAGTGGTAATCCCGTATGGCCGCGAGAGAGGAGGGCCGATTTTTTTTGTTAAAGACCGCTCAGCCGCCGGGGCCCCACCGGGGGAACGAACCCAAGACTCGCAAAGAACTGACGGCCCCCGATATCGCCTCCAGGGCCGAGCGCATCGGCTCGTCCTCCCGGTGGCCGGCGCAGTCGATCCAGAAGACGTACTCTCCCAGCAACTGCTTGGTGGGGCGGGACTCGATTTTTGCCAAGTTGATTTTCCGCCGGGCGAACTCCCCCATGACCTGGTACAACTGGCCGGGAACATCTCGGGCAAAAGAGAAACAGATAGAGGTCTTGTCCTGCCCGGTAACCCCATGGTCGGACCGTCCCAGCACAACGAACCGGGTGGCGTTGGCCGCTCCGTCCTGGATACCGCTGGCCATGATTTCCGCGGCGTTCAGCTCCGCCGCGCGCCGGGTGGCGATGGCCACTGCCGGAACAGGGCAGGACTGGGCGTCGGTCACGGCCAGAGCGGTGCTGAGGGACGCCATCTGCTCGGCTTCCGGAAAGTTCCGTTCCAGGTAGTCCCTGCATTGGGCCAAGGCCTGGGGATGGGAGAATACGACCTCGACCTGGTTCAACCGGGTCCCCGGCTTCCCCATCAGGTGATGCTCGATTGGCAACACCACCTCGTTGCGAATAAATAGCTCGTCCTTGGAGATCAGCAGATCGAGGGTGAAATTGACCGAGCCTTCCAGGCTGTTCTCGATGGGCACCACGCCTTCGTCGACCTGGTTGTCTGCAACCGCCTGACCGACGGCGTTGATGCTCGGGTAGGGCTGGAGGTCCGCCTGGGGACTGTACAGAATCGCCGCCTCTTCGGTGAATGTGCCCACGGGACCCAGAAAGGCGAGCTTGCCGTCCATTTTCAGACCCCCGTGAGAATGTCGTATAGAATCTGCTCTTCGCCGGTAGGGGTGACCGCTACCAGTTCGTCGTCGGGCTCGATGAACGTTCGGTTGTCCGGGAGTTGCGCCCCGTTTCGCTTCACTACCAAGGAGATAAAGCTGTTGGGCGGGAGGTCCAGTTCACCCAACCGTTGGCCCACAATGTTGGCGCCCTGGGGGATGGAAACGCTTACCAGCTCCATTCCCGGCACCCGGAGATTCATAACGTGGACCAGGGGCCGGCCCGGTATTCCATCCTCCAGCGCCGCCAGCGCCAGGTGAATGGAGTTCACGACTACGTCGACCCCCAAACGACTGAACACGTGCTCGTTTTTGGTGTCTTTGATCAGGGCCATGGTTCGAGGCACCTGGAAAACGTGTTTGGCCATCTGGCAGACCACCAGATTAGTGGCGTCAAGGCCGGTCAGCGCCACCACCACGTCGGCCCGGGAGATGCCGGCCTTCCGCAAAGTAAATTCATCGGTGCCGTCGCCCAAGAGGCCCACACTGCCCAGTTCCTCTACCAATAGCTGGTAACGGGCCAAGTCTCGCTCAATGACCACGACCTCATGGCCTCCGGCGAACAGTGACTTGGAGAAGTGGTAGCCGGCCTCGCTGCATCCGACGATTAGAACGTACACCCTGTACCTCTACTCATTTCCCGATCGCCTGGCGGACGTCTTGCAGTAGGCCGAAGGAATACCCAACCACGTTGAGCCCCAGGCCAGTGTAAAGCACTTGTAGTTGGGGGCTGTGGAGGTGGCAGACCACGTTCGTGATGCCGAACATGTTTCGAGCTATCTGGGCGGCCAATATGTTCTCGTGGTCGTCGGAAGACACGGCGAGGAATACGTCGGCGCGGCTGATCCCAGCCGCCAGGAGATAGTCCTGCATCATCGGCTCGGCTGTGAGAATTACCTGCACCCCGGGGTGAGCCGCGACGCCCTCAAGACAGCTCCGCTCCGGGCCCAGAACCGTGATGTCCATGCCGTCCCCGGCCAACTGAGGCATGAGGTCGGCGGTTAGGCGGCTGCAGCCGTATATCAGGACCCGCACCGCTTAATCCCGCGGGAGTAGCAGACCGGGCGCCGATTCCCGCCAGAACATGACCTGACAGGAGGCGTTGTGAAACACGTATGCGGCGGTGCTACCCAACATTGATGAATTGAAGCTGCGTTTGTAGGGAACGCCCAGGAGAATCAGGTTTATGTCGCGGTCCTCGGCTTCCACTGCGATGGCCGGACCGGCCTGCCGCGCCCGCATGGAACGCGCCTGGAGACCCTTGTATTTCTCTTCGGAGCCTATCGCTTCGATGCGGGAGAGGATTCTCTCTCCTCTATCGATCTCCTCGCCGATTTCTGCCTCCAGGGACAACGCCAAGGGCACCTCGACAACGTATATGGCATGAAGCGCCGCTTTCGACTCCCGGGCCATCTGGCAACCCCAGCGAAGAATCCGCTCGCTGTACGGTGTGCCGTTAACCGGGACCAGGATACGTTTAGCGTCCAGTCGCATGGGAAATCATCCGCGGTTAGCCATGCCGCCGGGTCCCGCGCCTTCTTGTCGCTTGGTGATCATACGGCCCGCCGCGCCCGTTCCACCCGCAGCCTGTTTCATATCATGTTTCGGCCCGTGTTTACCCGTATTGTTCCGGTCGGGCAGCCAACACCGGGCGACGGTCACGAGCCGTTGCGGCGTCCGCTGCTGTTGGCAACGAGCGGAGCAGACTCGCGGGCCATATCCGAGATCTTTCCGATCTGTTCGTTCGTGGCGGCGACGATCAGGACGTCGCCCGGCTTGATTTCCTCGTCCTTTGCGGGGTGCAGAAAGGAAATCCGGCCGCGGCGGATCGCCAGCACTGAGATGCCGTGGCGGTCGTGGGGACCGGCCAATCCGGCCTGCTCCAGCGTGCGGCCCAGCATCTGCTCGGAAGGCCGCATCTTGCTGATTCCGAAATTGGGCACCACCGGCATGTAATCGATTACGCCGGCATTGAACCCAATGTGCACCGTTCGCCGGGCGCTTTCCGCTTCCGGAAAGACGACACGGTCGGCGCCAACCCGCTCCAGAGTAGACCCGTGCAGGTCATTGGCCGCCCGGGCCACGATGAAAGGCACATTGAGGCTCTTGAGCAGCACCGTCACCAGAATACTGGTCTGGACGTTGTCGCCACCCAAGGCCACGATGGCCACGTCGTAGTCGGGAACATCCAGCTCCCTCAATACCGACTCGCTGGTCGCGTCGGCCCGGACCGAGTAGGTGGCCAGGCCCAACTGGTCCTGGATCTTGCCTTCGTCTATGTCGATGGCCAGCACGTCGTGGCCGCTCTGGTAGAGCTCTTTGGCCACTGTGCCGCCGAAGCGTCCGAGCCCGATTACACACACCTGCTTCTTCAAAGGACCCCTCCGGTTTGCTTAACCTATTCTAACCCTTTCTTGAGCGAAACGGTACAATTCCGTTTCGTCCTGTCGAGGCGCCAACGCCAGCGCCAGGGTCACCGGACCCAGCCTGCCGACGAACATGGCGACCATGAAGACCACCTTTCCCGTAATGCCCAGGTCCGGCACGATCCCGGTGGAGGCGCCGGTGGTCCCCAAGGCGGAAACCGTGTCGAACAAAAGGTGCAGGAAGGGGATGTCGGACTCGATGGACGCCAGGACAGGGACCGCAATCACCAGGCATCCTACTCCCAGGATCGCCACCGTAAGAGCCCGGTGTAGCTGGTACTGGGGGATTTCCCGGCCGAAAGCCTCAGCGTGGACCCGGCCTCGCAACGAAGAGACCACGGCGGCGACAATGACGGCGAACGTCACGACCTTGATGCCCCCGGCCACCGAGCCCGCCGCGCCTCCGATGAACATCAGGGCCGAGAACGCCATTCTGGTGACTTCCTCGGCGTAGCCGAAATCGATAATGCTGAAGCCGGCGGTCCGGCCGCTTACGGACTGAAAGACCACTCCCACGGCCCGTTGGGGCCAGCTTAACGCGCCCATTGTGTCCGCGTTTTGGACTTCGGCCGAAAGCAGCACGGTGGCGCCCAGCACCCAGAGTCCGAGGCTGGTCACGACGACCAGCTTGGTGTCCAGACTAAAGCGCCCGAACCGGCGGTGCCGCCAGACGTCCAGGATGATGACCCAGCCCAGACCGCCAAGCACCATCAACACCGTCATGGGAATCAACACGGCGAAGTTCGAGACGAACCGGGCCGCGTTCCCTGCCGGGAGTTCGGGGATGATGTTGAACCCGGCGTTGTTGAATGACGAGACCGACAGGAACAGCGAATGCCAGAACGACCGCAACGGGCCCGCGCCGTCCAGGCCGTTGACCTGGGAGAAAAAAATGATCGCGCCCACGATGTACAGAGAGAACACCAGCAGCAAGACTTGGCGGCCGATCCGCCGGAGGCCCTGCATCCGCTCCACCCCCACGGTGTCGCGCATGAACCCGTAGGTCAGCATCCTCTCCTGGAGGGTCGCGCGGCTGCCGATGAGCAACAGGAGGAAGGTGCTCACCAGCATGAATCCCAGTCCACCCACGGTCATGAGCACGAAAATTACCGCCTGGCCGAAGGTAGTCCAGTAGTCCGGGGTACTCACCACAATGTGCCCAGTGACCGTGACGGCCGAGGTCGACGTGAAGAACGCCGTTGTTGGGGGCGTGAACTCCCCGCTCTGGCTGGCAATGGGCAGGGTCAACAAGCCCCCGCCAGCCAGAATTAAAAGGGCGAAACCGGACACCAGGATAGTCGATACTCCGAAGAACTGCCTGGGCCGGCGCAGGGACGGCGCCTCACGGACCATGGGTGACACTTCGCTGCTGCGGGGCAACCTGATAATGGCTTCGTTAGGCTGGCGGCGGCGACTGGAGGCAGGCTGGCGGCGGCGATTGGAGGCCATGATCAACCGCTCCGGCTGGGGGCGGCAACACAGGTCACCCAGTAGGTCACGCGGTGGGTCACGCAGTAGGAAGATGCGGTCCCGGCGCGGCAAGCCTGCCGGGGTCGAGGAAGGGAATTGCCGTCGATTCCGGTATTCGTGGCCATTGCAGGACCGGTCTGTTTAGTCCGAGGCCGGGCCAGTCCATCTGGAGAGTACTGGATCGCGGCCAAATTCTAGAATTCGCCGCCGGGCATGTCAATGAACCTGCGGACCGAACTTCGCGGTTAACCGGTCCGCTCAGACCGGGGCCGCGCCGGAGTCGCGGCAACGAAGGTCGCGGCGTCGGAAGTCCCGGCAACGAAGGTCGCGGCGGGGCGCTCCGTAGCGGGAGTCCGGTCCGCCGGAAGCCAACGGCCTTCTATGCTAAGATATTTGACGGCGCAGCCTACTCTTGGCCCACCCGAGGTGACAGTAGATGACGAGCAGCCCGCGACAGGCCGAATTGGGCTACGATCCGGTGCAAATAGACCAGAAATGGCAGGCCCGCTGGGAACAGGACGGGCTCAACAGGGTGGCCGACGGCGACCCCAGGCCCAAGTGGTTTGAGATGACCATGTACCCCTACCCATCGGGCGATCTTCACATCGGGCACTGGTACGCCATGGCCCCTTCGGACTGCCACGCTCGCTTCCGGCGCATGCAGGGCTACAACGTTCTGCATCCCATAGGCTTCGATGCCTTCGGGCTGCCGGCGGAAAACGCCGCCATCAGCCGGGGGATTCATCCCTTTGAATGGACGATGGACAACATCGAAAATATGCGCCGGCAGTTGCGGTCAATCGGCGCGATCTACGATTGGGACCGGGAGGTGGTCTGCTGTCTTCCCGAGTACTACCGGTGGAACCAATGGTTCTTCTTGAAGCTTTACGAGCACGGACTGGCCTACAGGGCAAATGCCCCCGTTGTGTGGTGCCCCTCATGCCAGACGGTGCTGGCCAACGAGCAAGTGGTAAACGGCGCCTGTGAGCGCTGCGGCGCCGTCATCACCCGCCGGGACCTGGAGCAATGGTTCTTCCGCATCACCGATTATGCCGACCAGCTTCTGGACTTCAGCGGCCTCATAGATTGGCCTGAGAAGATCCTCAACATGCAGAGTAATTGGATCGGCCGGAGTGAGGGCGTGGAAATCGCCTTCGACATCTCGGCCAGCGGTCTGGATGAGAGCGAGCTCCGCACGTTCACTACCCGTATCGATACCATTTTCGGGGTCACGTTCATAGTTCTAGCCCCGGAACATCCCTTGGTGGACGGTCTGACTACCGAAGGACGCCGGGAGGAGGTGGAGCAGTACGTTCAACAGACCCGCCGGACCTCGGAAATCGACCGGCTTTCCACGGAGAAGGAAAAGACCGGGGTGTTCACTGGCAGCTACGCCGTGAACCGGCTCAACAACGAGCGGGTACCCGTATACATCGGCGACTACGTGCTGATGACCTACGGCGCCGGAGCGGTCATGGGAGTCCCGGCCCATGACGGGAGGGACTTTGAATTCGCCAGGAAGTACCGGTTGCCGGTGAGGACCGTGATAGCGCCAATCACCTGGGATGGCCGTGAACCCACCGAAGCCTACCTGGGCGACGGTTTCATGACCAACTCGGGACGCTACGACGGAATGACCAACGAAGAGGGTGTCGAGGCCATCTCCGACGACATAGAGCGAAACGGCTGGGGTAAACGGACCGTTTCGTACCGGCTGCGGGACTGGCTCATCTCCAGGCAACGGTACTGGGGGACGCCCATCCCGGTGGTCTATTGCCCTGACTGCCAGGTTGTGCCCGTCCCGCCGGAAGACCTGCCGGTGCTGCTGCCGGAAGATGCTGAATTCAAACCCACCGGCGAATCGCCCTTGGCGGCCAACTCCACTTTCGTCAACACCAAGTGCCCCCGGTGCGGCGGTCCGGGACGGCGGGAAACCGACACCATGGATACGTTCATGGACTCGTCGTGGTACATGATGCGCTACCTGAGCCCTCACTACGGCGATGCCCCGGTGGAACCGGAGGCGGCGAAACGGTGGCTGCCGGTGGACCAATACACCGGCGGCGCTGAACACGCCGTCATGCACCTGCTCTATTCCCGGTTCTTCATCAAGGCCCTCCATGACATGGGGTTGGTCGATTTCGAAGAACCTTTCCTGAGGTTGTACAACCAGGGCGTCATCCTGGGAGAAGACCACGAGAAGATGAGCAAGAGCCGGGGAAACGTCGTGAATCCCGACGACGTGGTCGGCAAGTTGGGCGCCGACGCGGTGCGCTGCTTCCTGATGTTCATCGGCCCCTGGGACCAGGGAGGGCCCTGGAGCGACGTCGGCATCAACGGGGCCGCCCGGTGGCTTAACCGGGTGTGGGACATCGCCGTCCGGGACCCGCAGCATCTGGCCGGCGGAGTCGTGGACGAAGACGCTGTCCGCGGTGCCACCCGGCTGCTGCATCAAACGGTGCGCAAGTGTTACAACGACTTGGACCGGTTCAAGTTCAACACCGCCATGGCTTCGCTGATGGAGTTGACCAACCATTTGAACCGGGTCTGGGCCGACTCCTCCATCGACGGCGCCACCTGGCGCGAATGCGTGGAGAAGCTGTTGCTCATGCTGGCGCCGATGGCCCCCCACATGACGGAGGAGCTCTGGGAGCGCAACGGGCGCCCATATAGCATTCATCAGCAGCCGTTTCCCCAATGGGATGAAGCGCTGGCCGCCGAAGACGTTATTACTCTGGTGGTCCAGGTCAACGGCAAAGTACGGGACAAGCTGGAGGTCCCTGTCGGAATCGCCGAATCCGAAGCCCAGGAACTGGCCCTGGCCAGCCCCAGGGTGCAGAGCTACACGACCGGCAAAGAGGTCAGCAAAACTGTTTACGTGCCCGGACGGCTGGTGAACCTGGTGGTGCGCTAACCGATGGCGTCATCTGAGTTCGTGGGCGAGTTCTTGGGCGAATCCGGGGGCGAATCTTCAGGCGGACCTTCAGGCCAGTCCCTGGGCTGCTTCTACGGCGTTGGCGTGGGTCCCGGAGACCCGGAACTCCTCACCATAAAGGCCCGGCGGGTGCTTCAACAGGTTGACGTAATCTGCTACATCCAGTTGGACGACGGCCAACCCAGCTATGCCCTCAGCATCGTGGAAGGGGTGCTGCCGGACCCTCCGCCGGAGGCCCTGAGCATCTTGATACCTGCCGACGACAACTCCGTCAGCCAGGACACCTGGACCGAGGCTGCCGGCCGCATCGGCGCCCACCTCCGGCGTGGGCGGGACGTCGCCTTCATCACCGAAGGCGACCCAATGCTCTACAGCGAGTTCCCCAATCTTCTGGAATGCGTGAGTCCGGCGTTTCCCGAACTGACCATTGAAGTGGTCCCAGGGGTGTCGTCGGTGATGGCGGCCGCGGCCCGTTCCGGCGTTCCCCTGGTCACCTACGGGCAGCGCCTGGCCATACTTCCCGCGGTCTACGGTATCGACGATTTGAGGGAGGCCATCACCAACTACGATACGATAGTGCTGATGGAGATAGACCGGAACCTCATACAGGCCTTGGCCAACCTGGAAAGCCTGGGACTGGCGGGCAAGGCCATCTACGTCCGGCAGGCCACCACTCCGCGCGAGAGGGTCGTGGACGACATTCGGACGCTGTCACCCGAGGACCTGGACTACTTCTCCCTTCTGATAATCAAGCGCTGAACACTCACCTGACCACTCAAGGTATTGCCTGGGTAGCGAGGTTCACCGAATATTTATATCGAACGCCGGGAACGCCGGAACGCCGGAACGCCGGAACGCCGGAACGCCGGAACGCCGGGAACGCCGGTTGCCACGTCGGCACGTATCGCTTGACCAAGCTATCTTCGTGGTGAATAATCCGGTATCCCAACCAGCCCACGCGAAGTAATCGGGCGCCAGCTTCCCGACCACTACTTTTCCGCCGGAGGATTGACAATGACTACTTCAGTGCAACCCAGGGACCGGATGATCACCGCCAACGGCCTGAAGATTCACTACCTGGACTGGGGCAACGAAGGCCAGCCTGTGATGGTGCTGCTGCACGGCCTGCGCGGTCACTGCCATTCCTGGGACGATGTTTCCGTACGGTTCTGCCAGGACTACCAGGTGCTGGCCCTGGACCAGCGTGGCAGAGGAGAGTCCGATTGGGCCCCGGGCGGCGACTATTCCACCGGGGCATTTGTCGCCGACCTTGAGGGATTCAGCGATGCCTTGAGCCTGGAATCTTTTACCCTGGTCGGTCACTCTATGGGTGGACGCAACAGTATGGCCTTCGCGGGAAGCAACCCGGAACGGCTGGACAATCTGGTTATAGTAGACATCGGCCCGGACCTGGACCCAAGGGGCGCCGCCCGCATCACCCGGGAAATCCAGGAGGTCCCCGACGAGTTCGAGTCCTTCGAGGCCGTTTTCGAGTACATGAACAGCCAGAACCGTTTCGCATCGGAACCGGTATTGCGCCGGCGTCTGACCTACGCCACACAGGAGTTGCCCGGCGGCAGGGTCGGTTGGCGCTACGACCTGGCTATTCGGGAGCAACGGCGCAACAATGCCGGCGCCCCGGCTCCCGACCTCTGGCCGTCGCTGGAGGGGATCACCTGTCCCACTCTGGTGGTCCGCGGCTCGGAGACCGACACTCTGGACCTTGGCGTTGCCCAGCGAATGGTGGAAACCCTGAAGGACGGCCATTTGGCCCACGTGGAGCGGGCTGCCCACATGGTGTTCGAGGACAATCCGGAGGGATTCAACCAGGCGCTGGCCGATTTTCTGGCATAATTCCCGCAGACGAGTATACTCGTCCCGGTATCCTGGGTCCCCCAAACCAGGAGGCAGAATGACCGCCAACGCACCCGGCCAAAAACCGGAGTCCGCCGCCGACCTGATCGAGTTGCTCGAGGTCAGCGAAGCGCCCCTGCCCGACGGAGATACCGGCGAGGGACTTCGGTTCCGTACCAACCGCGGGGAATTCAATGGCATAGTCCACCACGCCCCGGACTCCGACAGGGCGGTCATCTGGGTCTGCGGCGCCCGCGGCGGCTTCGGCGGTCCCGGTCCCGGCACCTACGCCAAACTGGCCGAAGAACTGACCGGCAAGGGCATCACCTCCGTAAGGTTGGACTACCGGATCCCCAGCGACCTGCTCGAATGCGTCTTGGACCTCTTGGCGGGAGTAACTTACTGCAAGTCGGAGGGCTGCGACTCCATCGTAGTGGTGGGGCATTCTTTCGGCGGGGCCGTCGTAATCGCCGGGGGCGCTTCCAGCCCGGACGTCAAGGGAGTCGTTTCCCTTTCGCCTCAGACCCACGGCGCCGGGATGGCCGGGCGACTGGCCCCTCGCCGGCTCTTGGTGGCCCACGGAAAGGCCGACACCCGCCTCCCCTTCTACTGCGCCCAACAGATATACGATTGGGCGAAAGAGCCCAAGGAACTTGTACTCTTCGAAGGGGCGGAACACCGGCTGGAAGAATGTAAAGAGGAGCTGGAAACCCTGCTGGCCGGCTGGATTCCGGCGACCCTGGCGGAAGATATCCAAATCACCCCCTGAGACGCATTACAACAAGGCGTATCCCAATCAAACGCATTTCAACCTGGAGGCAGTCATGCTCGATACGATCATCAAAGGCGGAACGGTAGTCACGCCGGAAGGGGCAATTCAAGCCGACGTCGGAATACTTGGTGAGCAGATCGCCGTGGTGGCGGCGCCGGGAGCCCTGGACGTAGATGCAGGGCAGACCATCGACGCCACCGGCAAGATAGTCCTTCCCGGGGGCATCGAGCCCCACACCCACATCAACGTTCCCGTCCCCGATTACTGGGCCGGCGGCCGCACCGAGGTATACACCCAGCCGCCGGAATCCGCCAGCCGCGCGGCGGCCTTCGGTGGAGTGACCACCTACGTCGATTTCGCCGGCAGCCTGCCGTTGACACCGGGGGCTGCTCCGCCGACCGACCCCATAATGTCCCAGATCGAGGCCCGGAGAGATATCTTCTCGGGACACTCCTATACTGACTACACCTTCCACTACATTCTGGCCGGAGCGGTGCCGCCCAGCACCATCGGCGAGATCGCCGAGGCTATAGAGTCCGGGGTCGCGAGCTTCAAGGTATTCACGACGTTCCATGCCCGCTGCCCTACCGGGCACCTCTGGGAGATATTCCAGCAAGTGTCGAAGAGCGGCGGGATCATGGCGGTCCACGCGGAAGAGGACGACATCGTATCCTACATGGAAGAGAAGCTGGAGCGGGAAGGCCGTGCCCACGGCTCCAACCTCCACTTGGTCCATAACAACATCTCCGAGGACATCTCGTTCCGCAAGGTGATCCGGCTGGCCCAGAGTACTGAGACCGGCATATATTTCGTCCATACCACCGCCAGGGAGGGAGTTGCCGCCGTCGCCGAAGCCCGGGCCGCCCAATTGCCCATCTATGGCGAAGCGTTGCACAACTACCTGGAATTCAGTTGCGAGGACTATAAGAAACCGGACGGTCTGGCAATCCACACCTACCCGGCCATCAAGTACCCCGAGGACCGGGATGCGCTGCAACAGGGCCTGGTGGATGGGCCCATGTGCACCACCGCCACAGACGAATGGACCACCTACAAGGACGTCAAGCTGGCGGGCGACACCATCCGCACCGTCTGCGGAGGCCACAACGGCATTGAGACCCGGATGCCGGTGACCTACACCAAGCTGGTCGCCACCGGCCGCATCTCCCTGGAGCGGTTCGCCGCAATTACTTCCACGAATGCGGCCAAGATACTGGGCATGTACCCGCAGAAGGGGGTTATAGCGGTGGGCAGCGACGCCGACATCGTCGTCTTTGATCCGGATATCAGGAAAACCCTGACGCTGGACGACCTGCACGCCGACTCCGACTACTCCATATGGGAGGGGTTCGAGTGCATCGGTTATCCTGTGGCTACCATGTTGCGGGGCAAGGTTATTGTTCAAGACGGACGCTTGACCGGCGATTCCGGCGACGGACGCTGGCTCTCCCGCAAGGTGGCCCCGCGGGTACTGGCCCAGCCCTCGGCCTGAGGCTCCTGTTGTCTCGGGTCTGGCGGCGGCGGAGAATTGGGAGCCCCGGCTCTCGCCCGGATGCAGTAAAGCCCGGAATGAGCGGGTCAGGAATTGTTATCGGTTGGCATTCTTGGGTATAGTATCAAGCGGGTTTGGTATCCGCTAATCGGATTGGAAGTTGAGTGTATGGTTCAAGCAATCGCAAGATACAAGATTCTATTGGGATTCGCGGGACTCTTGGTGGTTCTGGTGACTCTGGCTGCTTGCGGCGGGGAAACGGCTTCCGATGGGGGCGGCCGGCTCGAGGAAGTGAAAGACCGGGGTAAGGTCATCTGCGCCAGCCGCAACGACGTTCCCGGCTACGGGTCGCTGGACAGCGCCGGCAATAACGTGGGGTTCGACATCGACCTGTGCCGCGCCGTGGCCGCGGCGGTGCTGGGCAACCCAGGGGCCATCGAAATTCGCTTGATTACGGCTGCCGAGCGCGGGCCGACTATCCAGTCTGGAGAGGTCGACTTGCTGGTACGGACCGTCACCTGGACTACCTCTCGTGATGCCCAATGGGGCAATTACGTCCAGACGATGTTCTACGACGGTCAGGGGTTCATGGTCAGAAAGGACCTGGGCATTTCCAGCGCTCTGGAGCTGAGTGGGGCCACCGTCTGCGTCACGCAGGGCACCACCACTGAGCTGAACATGCAGGACTTCTCTAACCAGAACGGTCTGAACATCACCCCATTGACCTTCGAAGACACGGACGCCGTGATCGCCGCTTACGAAAGCGGGCAGTGCGACGCCTTTACCAACGACAACTCCCAGTTGGCCGCGTTAGGCACCAGCCTGGCCAACCGGGACGACCACGTGATATTGCCGGAGACCATTTCCGAGGAGCCGTTGGGCCCGGTGGTCCCTCACGGCGACGACCAATGGTTCGATATCGTGAAGACGGTGATGGGCATCCTCATTTACGGCGAAGCCTACGGCGTCAGCTCCGCCAGCCTGCCGGGGGCCGCAACGGGCGACACCAAGGTTGACCGGCTGCTGGGGTTTGAGGGTTCCTACGGACAGGAGTCCATGGGCATCAGCCTGACGGCGGCGCAGGACGTGATTCGCACCGTCGGCAACTATGGCGAGATCTACGACCGCAACCTGGGCCCCGGCGGCATCAACCTGCCCCGGGAAGGCGGACGCAACGCGCTGTGGTCCGACGCCGCCTGCACCGGCTGCCCCAAGGGCGGCCAAATCTACGCCGCGCCCCTGCGCTAACCAGCCATCGTCCGTGAGGGCGGGCTAGCTCGTTTGCGGATTGCATCGGGTGAAGGCAGACAGGGACAGGGTTGGCCGGCGCGCGCCGGCCAACCCTGTCCCTGTCTGCAGCCCGGAGCGGAAGCGGACGGGAAGGAAGACGCCGGGTGCTGGTGTACAGGGACAAAAAGGCTCGGCGAGGAGACGTTCAGCTGGTGAAACGTAGCCTGAAAGCATCATGACGGACCTACCCCCCTTCCTGACCTATAAGGGTATTCCCGTCTGGCGGCACGTCCAGGTTATCCAGTGGGTTTCGCAGGTCGTGTCCGGCATTCTGGTGGCCGTCCTTGTCGTCTGGTTTTTCGCCAACATAGCCAACGCCGTGCAGGGCCGGGAAATCCCCCACGGCTTCGGCTTTCTGGAGCGCGCCTACCAGACCCCCATCGGCCAGCACTTTATCCCCTACGATTCATCGGATACTTTCCTCTACGCTTTCATCGTCGCCGCAACCAACACTCTGATTGTTTCCGTAGTGGGCGTTGTCTTGGCAACGGCGCTGGGAATAGCCGTCGGCGTCGCCCGCTTGTCCAGCAACTGGGTTGTTTCCAAAATAGCGCTGGTCTACGTTGAGTTTTTCCGCAACGTGCCCCTTCTGGTGCAGCTTTTCTTCTGGTTCTATATTGTTCTGGCCCTGCCGCCGGTGCGGGAAGGCTATGTGGTTGGCGGATGGCTGTTTGTTAACAACGGCGGCATATCGGTGCCTTCACCCGCGCCCAACGGGGTTTCCGGACTCGTCATCTGGATAGTGGTTGCGGCGATAGCGGCGGCAGCCGGTCTGGCGGTCCGCCGCCTGCTGCTCCTCCGGGAATTGCGGGCCGGGTCGACCTCCCATCCCCTGGTGTCGGGAGCGGCTGTCGCGGTTATTATCGCGGCCGTTGGCTGGCTGGCCGTAAGCGTGGGGTTCGGCGCTCCCCCTCTACACGTGTCTCATCCCGCCCCGGAGGAAGGCGCCTTCGGCCTCATCAGCGGCGGCCTGACCCTTTCCGGCGGGTTGGTGGCGCTGCTGGCGGGGTTGGTCATCTACACATCTTCCTTCATCGCCGAAATCGTGCGGGCCGGGCTCCAGTCGGTAAGCCGGGGACAGAGCGAAGCGGCACGGGCGCTGGGCCTTTCGCAAATGGAGACCTTGCGCCAAGTCACCTTTCCACAAGCTTTGCGAGTCATCGTGCCGCCCTTAATCAGCCAATATCTGAACCTGACCAAGAACAGCAGCCTGGCGGGGGCGATTGGTTACTCCGACCTTACCAACGTCGCCAAGACGATGACCCAGACCGCGCCGGCAGTGTCCATATACATCCTGATCATGGCGGCCTACCTGGCTATGAGCCTCACTTACTCGATAATCGGCAACCTGTACAACCGGCACATCCGTCTCACGGGGGGCTAGGCATTGGCGGCTTCCAGTACAAGCCCTCCTCCGGTACTTCCTCCGGTACTTCCGCCGCTCCGCTCCGAGGTCGGGGTGATTGGCTGGATGCGGACCAACCTGTTTGGGACGTGGTTCAGCGGCGTAATCACCGTGGCGTCGATAGTGATTGCCGGCCTCGCCCTCTGGTTCGGTTTGCGCTGGGTAATATTCGAGGCCGACTGGAGCGTCGTCGCCGTCCTGGGCGGGCGCATGATTATCGGCCAGTACAACACCGAGGCGGCGTGTCCGGGGCAGAACTGCTTCTGGCGGCCCCAAGTCGCGCTCTTGATGGTTACCACGCTGTTGGGGATGGCGTGGGGGTATTCCGGGGGCACGATTACGAAACGCGTTGTCATCGGAGTCGCCGTAATCCTGGCCGCCTTCGCCTTCCTCCCCTACCGCTTCGAGACCATGGGCCTGGACGTGCGGTTGTTGTTGGCGGCCAACGTGCCGGCGTTGGCTTTGGGGTGGGCGCTGGCCCGCTACACGCGGTTGGGATCGGTCCAGTCGATAGCCCTGCTGGGCGTCGCCGCTTTTCTGATTACGGTGGTGCTGCTGCGGGGTCTGCCGGGAGTGCCCGGCCTGCAGTTGGTGTCCGTAATTCACTGGGGCGGGCTGATGCTGAACCTGGTGCTGGCGGTTGCCGGCATCGTGGTCTGCTTCCCGATAGGCGTCGCTCTGGCGCTGGGCCGGCGCAGCAACCTGCCAGTCGTGAAGGTGCTGTGCGTGGTCTTCATTGAGGTCTTCCGCGGAGTGCCCCTCATCACCCTGCTTTTCATGTCCCAGGTGCTGGTGCCCCTGGCCTTCCCGGAGGCATTCCCCCAGAACTCGCTGTTCCGCGCCGCCGTCGTGATCATCCTGTTCAGCTCGGCCTACATGGCGGAAAATATCCGCGGGGGACTGCAGGCGCTGCGCCCAGGCCAGGCCGAGGCGGCCCGGGCGCTGGGGCTGCCCGCCTGGCAGACTACTCTGGTAATTCTGCTGCCCCAAGCCATACGCAACGTCATACCCGCCATCGTGGGCCAGTTCATCGCACTGTTCAAAGACACCACCCTGGTGTACATCATCGGTATGCTGGATGTGGTGGAATTCAGCAGGGCCTTTATTCAAGGCAACGCGGAGTATCTGGCCAATGCCCGCGAATTGTTCATCTTCCTGGCCCTGATCTTCTGGATTTTTACCTACACCATGTCCTACGTGAGCCAAAGGGTGGAACGAGAGTTGGGCGTGGGAGAGCGATAGGATTTACGAATTGAGAATGACGAATTACAGAGGCAACCATGGCTGATAGTGAAGCGCAACCCGAAAACGAAGCTATGATCATTTGCCGGGACGTGCATAAGTGGTACGGCGAGTACCACGCTCTGCGCGGCATCTCCGCGTCGATCAAAAGACGGGAAGTGGTGGTCGTCTTCGGACCGTCCGGCTCCGGGAAATCGACTTTCATTCGCACCATCAACCGGCTGGAAGAGCACCAGCGCGGCGAAATTATCGTCGACGGCGTGCCCCTGACCAACGACGTGCGTAATATCGACGCCATTCGCCGCGACGTGGGCATGGTCTTCCAGTCCTTCAACCTGTTTCCCCATCTCACGGTGATGAGCAACATTACGCTTGCGCCAATGAAGGTGCGCAAAATGCCGGCCCGCGAGGCCCGGGATGTCGCGATGGAACTGCTGGAGAGAGTGGGCATACCGGAGCAATCGGACAAGTACCCGGCCCAGCTTTCAGGCGGTCAACAACAGCGCGTGGCAATCGCCCGGGCGCTGGCGATGCAGCCGAAAATCATGCTGTTCGACGAGCCCACCTCGGCGCTGGACCCGGAAATGATCAAGGAAGTGCTGGATGTAATGCAGGAACTGGCTACCTCCGGCATGACCATGATTGTGGTATCCCATGAAATGGGGTTTGCCCGGGAGGTGGCCGACCGGCTGATGATGTTCGACGCCGGAGTAATCGTGGAGGATGGGCCGCCGGAGCAAATCTTCGAGGACCCGCAACACGAGCGCACCAAGCTGTTCCTGTCGCAGATTCTTTGAGCCGGGCGCCGGCCGCCAGATGGCCAACGCCTGCGCTTAGCTCAAGATGGGTGTCGCCTCGTTCGGAGGCCGCTCTATTCGGCACGAATCCGGCCAAGCGGGACCCAGGATCAGGGCGTACTTCGACAGGAATGCTAGACCGCTCCCGCCTCCCGCAACGCATCGACCTCGGAGTCACTATACCCTAACAGTGTGGTGAGCAATTCCCTGGTGTTCTCCCCCAGTGTCGGCGGCGGAGTGAAGGACTCCGGCGCTCCGGACTTTATGGGGTTGCCCGCCGTGCGGTACCTGCCAGCGGCAGGATGGTCGATTTCCACCACCATCTGCCGGAGCTGCACCTGCGGATCGGCCAACGCCTCTGCGATGTTGTTCACCGGCCCGCCGGGGACATCCCACTTCACCAGCAGACGTTCCCATTCCGGCCTGGGTTTGGAGAGAAACCCGCGGGTCAGCGCTTCCTCCAATGCTTGCCGGTTGTCGATACGCGCCGGGGCGGTGACGAAACGGGGATCGGCGTCCATCCCGTACAGCCCTTCGATTTCCGCGGACATCATCTGAAGGGTTTTCATGGCGAATTCCTGGTTGGCGCAGTGCACCTGCAAGTAGCTGCCATCGGCGCACTGGTAGGCGCCCACCGGCAGATTTGAAGGGTGGCCCGACCCGATGGGGCCCGGAACGTCCCCTGACACCAGGTAAAACTGGCCCAGATGGGCCTGCAGTGAGATTTGAACGTCCAGCAGGCTAATGTCCAGGCGGCGGCCCTCGCCGGTAACCCGGCGGCCGTACAATGCGGACGCAATGCTGAGCGCCGCCATGTAGCCGCCAACCATGTCCCCTACCGGGAATCCCATGAACACCGGCGGTTGGCCCTCGTTTCCGGTCACGCTCATGCCGCCGCCCATGGCCTGCACTATCCCGTCGAACCCGGGGCGCTCGCGATACGGTCCTTCCTGGCCGAAGGCCGACAGCGAACAGGAGATAACGGATGGGTTGGCCCGTTTGACCGACTCGTAGTCCAACCCCAACCGTTCCAACACCGACGGACGAAACGCGTCGAAAACAACGTCGGAGACCGCGATCAGACGTTGACAGACCTCCCGGCCAAGGGGAGTCCGCAAGTCTATGGTCACGCTCTTTTTGTTGCGGTTGAAATTCAGGTAATAGGCGCTTTCACCGCCCAGAAAGTGGGGCCCGATACGGCGCGACATATCGCCCACGCCCGGCTGCTCCACCTTGATGACCTCTGCGCCCAGGTCTCCAAGAGTACGTGCCGCTACCGGGCCGGCGATGGCCTGCGACATCTCCAGGACTCTAATGCCTTGAAGCGGGGGTGTCATGAGCGGTCTGCCAGCAAGTTTGAAAATACCTAATTAACGAATACTGGGGTAACCCCGGCGAAGTCGAGACAAAGGTATTTGGCCCAATCGACCACGTCTGGGGAAAGGTCTTCGTAGTTAAGGTTGGCCGCGAAACTGCCCAGGGTACGGGTGGTCCCGCTCTCGTTGCTGGTCCGGACCATGGTTGGCGCCTCCGTTGCTATTGCCTCGGCAACTGCTGCACGCGATTCATCGACAGCATACACAACCTGAAGTCTTTGTGTGTACCACGATGTTCTGCTGGGCTCTGCCGGGCTCTGCCGGGCTCCGCTGGGCTCCGCTGGGATCTGCTGGGCTCTGCCGGGCTCTGCTGACCCCCGCTCGGTTGACCGCGAACTCCATCGCTCTGGCGATGGCATTTTATCATGGGAGGCCTTCGCCCTTTCGATTGACACCCCCGCAGGCGGCCACTACACTCACCACAATCGGCGGTGGTCCAATTGGAGCGCCAACGACGCCCGGAGGGGCTTTTAGCACCATAACGTCAATAGACCGGAGGGTAGCAAAATGGCAACCGAGTCTGGCTACATAGGGCTGCTCAACGAAATACGGCTTCAGGAAGCCAGGGCGGGAATCTTCCTCAAGGCTTGGGCGGACAAGACTGACAACCCGGACCTCAAGCACTGCCTTTCGATGGTAGCCGAACGCGAGGACAGCCACGGCGCAATCTTCGAACGCCGCATCCGCGAGCTCGGCGGCTCGCTTCAGGACGGCTCGCTTCAGGACAATGAAGACCCGATGTTCGCCGAAAGGCTGCGGGTGGCATCTTCCGACATGACGGATACGGAAAAAATCGCCTGGATGACGGAGGCCCAAGACCGGGCCCCAAAACCCACGGTCCGGGAACGTTACGAAGAGGCGACGGAGGACGAGTCGGTCGACGCCCTGACCCGCTCTCTCCTGCGCTGGTTCACCGACGTGGAAAACGATTCCGGGAGCTGCATGAAGAGCGTCTACGCCCAGATTGAACCAGGGGAGTAGACTGATGAAATTCGGCGCATTCTTCGTCGGGCAGCGGCCCCAGTTGCACGAGCAGTACGCTGACGAACACAAGGCAAATCCGAACCCGGTCACCCGGACCGATGTTCAAGTGTACGAGGATATACTCCGGGGCGCCGAGTTGGCCGACGAACTCGGTTTCGACTCGGTGTGGATTGCCGAGCACGCCTTCAGCGAGCACAGCATCATCAGCTCGCCTCACAGCTTGCTGGCCGCCATTGCCGCCAGGACCAAGCGGGCCAAGGTGGGAGTGGCCTGCACCATCGTTCCCTGGCACCCGCCGCTGAGGATGGCCCAGGACCTGGCTACCCTGGACATTATCAGCCAGGGGCGGCTGATAATCGGCGCCGGCCGAGGCTACCAGAAACGGGAATTCGACGTCTATGGCGTAGACATCGCGGAGTCCCGGGCCAGGTTCGTCGAAGGGATGGACATCGCCATCCGCTCTTGGACGGAGGACACCTTTTCCTACCAGGGAGATTACTTTAATTTCCCGGAAGTGCGTGTGATACCCAAGCCGGTCCAACAACCCCACCCGCCGATCTTCATGGCGGTGACCCACAGCCCGGAGTCGGTGGAGATCGCCGTGCGGAACCGGTGGGGCCTATTCACCGTGGGCAGCAGCTTCTTCCCGGCTTCGCCTGATTCGGACCAGAACCTGATCAATTTGTACCGCCGCCGTATGCTGGAAGAGGGCGCGGCCCCCGACCGCATCGAGGTGGCCGCCGTCCGCAACGTCTACGTCGCCCCCACCGATGAGGAAGCCGTAGACCTGCTCACCCCCCGGCTGCAATGGGCCGGGGATATGGGGGAGTTCCTGCGCCGTCCCCTGGCAGACATGGTGGGAGCCAAGGGGGTCCGAGGGTACGAGCACTACGTCAACGACCCGTTCATCCAGCCCGACTTGGTGGCCCAACGCGGCAAAGAAGGTATGGCCGCCATCGGAAGCCCGGAAAAGGTCACCGCTGCCGTGAAGGACCTGGAATCCAACCACGTAACACATTTCATCAGCTACCTGGACGCCGGCGGATTGAGCTACGACGAGGTCTCCCGTTCACTCCGGCTGTTCGCCGAGAAGGTGATGCCCAACTTCCGGTAATTCAACACCCATCGATCAACACCCGTCGATCAACACCCGTCGATCAACACCCATCGATCAACGCGGGGCGCGGCCCGAAAAGCCAACGCCATCAGGAGTTTCATCAATGGCCACGTTGGACGTTTTGACCTATGGCTTCGCCTTGAATACCGGTCAGGGCGCTTTCGGATATTCGACCAACTCCCTGCTTCGTGTGGGCAGCCATAACATCCTGATCGATACCGGCCCGTCCTCCCGGCGGCCCTTCCTGTACCGAGCGCTACAAAGCCGCAACCTGACTACCGACGACATCGACATGGTGATTCTCACCCATATGCACTGGGACCATTGTCAGAACACCGATCTGTTCGGGAATGCCCGGGTCCTGGTCAACCCCACGGAGATCGACTACGCCCGTAACCCCAACAAGTGGGACCTGGCGGTGGCGTCCGGAATGGCCGATTTCATGCGGAACATGAAGGTGGAGCCGGTTTCCGAGGGCGACGTCATAGTCGACGGAGTCACCATACTGGAAACCCCCGGACACACCAAGGGTCACATGAGCGTCCTGGCCGAGATCGACGGGGAGAAGGTTCTCATCGCGGGCGACGCCATGCCCGAAAGCGGCACCGTGTCCCGCGGCGTTCCCTACAACATCTTCTGGGACGTTGAGGACGCCCACGCCAGCGTGGAAAAGATGGTGGCGTCCTGCAATGTGTTCTATCCCGGCCACGACCGTCCGTTCCGGGTCGAGGGCGACGAAATCGCCTATTTGCACGGCCCGTCCAATATCGAGGTCATGAACAGCACTGAAGGCGGGGGCACCGCCTCCCTGACCTTCACCGTCAGCGCGGCCCGCACCGTAAACGTCGACATTGTCCAGAAATAAACCGGCGGGAACAGCAGTGCGGAAGTAGCCGGTATTGACCAGCGACCAAGACATTCGAGGCGCGTTAGACGCACTGGTCCGGGCCCGGCCCGGTTTCTGGACCCGCACCGCCTGCGGCGTGACGCGCTCTCTTTCACCCATACCCGCCTTGCTGGACCGGCACGCCTATGCGGCCGAAACGGCGCGGGCCAGGATTCTGCTGATTGGCGGGCTCTCCGGCCTGGCGGATGACGTCAACATGGCCCTGCACGCCTTGGAACTGTACGCCGGCGGCGGCGATGGCCTGGCGCTCCGGATCGCTCTGAGCGCGGTCCCTTGCGCCAACCCCGACGGACTGCGCCTCAACCGCGCCCCCTCCAATGGAGCGGGCGGCATGCCGTCGGATGGCTACCCGCCGGAAGGCAATTTCTATTTCGACAATCAGGACCCCGAAAAGCGTTATCTCTGGCGTTGGACCTGCTTCCAGGCCCCGGACCTCGTACTTGAGTTGTCCTCCGGTAAATCGGTGCGGTGGGAGTTCAACGCCGCCGCCCGCAGCCTGGCTCCGGGCCTGGGCGCCCGGAACCTGCAGGATGACTCGCTGCTCAACGCCTTGGGAGAGGGCCACCCGGAGGGACTGGGCACCGTCCCCGCCATGCGGCTCACCGCGTCAGAAGACCAACTGCCCCGAGAACTGAGCCGCCTGTTCGCCATCACCCGCCAGACCAACATTTGGCCCACGTCCAACGCCCGGCGAGCACTGAACGCGCGCCGGGCCCGCAGCCGGTTGGAAGTGGCCCGTATTCTGGCCGCGGCCTACGGCCATACCTTCGATCCGATCGTCTACACACAGGGAGTGCCCATCAGCGGTCGGCTGCGGCTGGCGAACTTGGACCGGGAGCGGAACAGCCCGGTTCCCGGTATCGCGGCGTTCTTGGAGGATTTCACCAACGCTTTCACCGGGGATTTCACCGGGGATGTGGCCAATGGGGCGGCGAACGGGTTCGGCGAAGGCCTCGGTCCTGCCGCGATGGCTGGAGTGGTGTGGGCCGAGGAACTCTTCGAGGCTACCGGCGAACAACGTTACGCCGACCTCATAATCGCCGCCGCCGACCGGTACCAACCGGCGGGCCACGGCCAGGCGCCGGCCCCGTCGGCCCCTGATTTCCGCACCGAAGATATGTTCATGAACGGCGCGGTTTTGGGACGGGCTTACAAGCTGACCGGGGAGTTGCGTTACGCCGACCTGCTCAGCCGCTTTCTTCTGGAGTCCAGAATTCAGAAAGAACATGGCCTCTTCTGGCATTGCCGGTCGGCCAGCTACTTTTGGGGCCGCGGCAACGGTTTCGCCGCCATGGGACTGGCCGAGACCCTTACCTACCTTCCCGAGGACCACCCCGGCCGTCCCGGGGTGTTGGCCATGTACCGGCGGCTTATGGAGTCCCTCCGCCGGTTGCAACATCCCTCGGGACTGCTCAGCCAGGTATTGGACTTCCCCGGCTCCTACCCGGAGTTCACCTCCGCCTGCATGATGGGTTACGCGATGGCCCGGGGCCTTCGCCTGGGGTTGTTGGGGCCGGAATTCAAGGAGTCCGCCGACCTGGCCTGGCAGGGCGTATCGGAGCGCATCGACGACGCCGGCAACGTGGTCGACGCTTGCGCCAGCACCGGGGTGCAGAATAGCGTCCGCGATTACCTGGACCGCCCGGCCATCTGCGGGTTCGACGATCGCAGCGGCGGGATGGCCCTCTGGTTCGCCACGGAGATGGAACGGTTGGAGCGCGGATTGTAGACATCGCGGACCGGCGTTCCGGCCCGAACATCGGCCAGATTCAAACGCTGGTATAATCGCAACGTAAATCATTGGTATCCCGTAAATCTTTGGTATCCTGTAAAAGTATCCGGTGTGCGGGGGGCGATGGCGGCGGTTAACGAACGCATACAGGCCGCGCAGGACTTTCTGGAAGCGGCGCATAGAGAGTTCGCCGCCGGCGACAACCGGCAGGGCTCTGAGAAGCTGTGGGGGGCCGCTACGCAGGTCGTGATTGCGATGGCACAGAACCGCGGCTGGAACTACGGCAACCACCGGGCCCTCGATGTCGCCGTTGAACGCCTGACCATAGAGTACGATGACCCTTCGATACGGACCGGATTCCTGGCAGCGGAGAAGTTTCACGCGAACTTTTACCACAACTTTATGGAGGACTTCGAATTGGGGTCCGGCCGTCCCTTGGTCCATGATTTCGTGAAGCGGATGCTGGCGTATCATGTCGGCGGTTAAAGAACGCATACAGGCCGCGCAGGACTTTCTGGAAGCGGCGGATATGGAGTTCGGCGCCGGCGACAACCGGCAGGGCTCGGAGAAGCTGTGGGGAGCCGCTACGCAGGTCGTGATTGCGGTCGCAGAAGAACGGGGTTGGGGGTACGGAAGCCACCGCGCGATGAAGAATGCCGCTGAACAGCTTAGCTCGGAGTTTAACGACCCGTTGATTGGAGCGGGATTCGGAGTTGCGGAAAAATTCCATCGGAACTTCTATCATGACTTCATGGAAGACTTTGAATTGGAAGCCGACCGTCCAAGAATTCATGATTTCGTGAAGCGGGTGTTGGCGTATCATGGCGGCGGTTGACGAACGCATACAGGCCGCGCAGGACTTCCTGGAAGCGGCGGATAGAGAGTTCGCCGTCGGCGACAACCGGCAGGGCTCGGAAAAGCTGTGGGGGGCCGCTACGCAGCTCATGATTGCGATGGCCGAAGAACGGGGTTGGGAATCTGGTAGCCACCGGGCGATGAAAAACGCTGCCGAAAGGCTTGCCGTGGAATTTGACGACGACCGAATCGGGTTTGGATTCGGAGTCGCCGAGAGTTTCCATCGCAATTTCCACCACAACTTCATGGAAGACTTCGAACTGGCCGTCGAACGACCGAAAGCCCGCGCGTTCGTGGAAAGGATTCTGAATTGCTACGACCGTCCCTAAAAATATCTCGGAGGTAATGTTTCATGGCCACTATCACCGGCTCCAACGTCGTGCTGTCTACCCAGGAATATAATGTCATCGGCAGTCGTCCGGTGCGTCACGACGGCGCTGAAAAGGTCACCGGCCGCGCCCGTTACGGGGCCGATATCAATCCGCCCGGCCTCTTGTACGCCAAAGTGCTGCGCAGCCCCCATTCCCACGCCAGGATCAAGTCCATAGACACCAGCAAGGCCAGGGCCCTGCCGGGCGTCAGGGCGGTGGTCACAGCCGCCGACCTTCCCCAGCCCAGGGGCCGTTTGTCGGACCAGGGTGAGGGGGCGATGGTCAATCCCCGGTTCCTGAGCAACAACTGCCTGGCCGGGGACAAAGCCCTGTACCGCGGCCATGCCGTGGCGGCCGTAGCGGCGACCGGTGTCCATATCGCCGAACAGGCCCTGGAACTGATCGAGGTCGACTACGAGGTCCTGCCCGGAGTAACGGACATCCTTGAAGCAATGAAGCCTGACGCCCCGGTGCTCCTGGAACGGTTGTTCAACGCCACCGACGCCAACGTCCGTCCCGGCGGCCTCAAGGACGATGATGATTCGGCGGCCAGCACCAACGTCGCCAACCACTTTGTTTTCGAGAGAGGCGACATCGAGCAAGGCTTCAAAGAAGCCGACGTCGTCATCGAGCGCGAATATCGGACCCAATCGGTCCACCAAGGCTACATCGAACCCCATACAAGCACCGCCGACTGGAGCGAGGACGGCAGCGTGACGGTCTGGTCCAGCAGCCAGGGACACTTCAACGTCAGGGACCAGGTGGCCATGGTGCTGGATATCCCTATCTCCAAAATCAAGGCGATTCCCATGGAGATAGGCGGCGGCTTTGGCGGCAAGACCCTGGTCTATCTGGAGCCGGTGGCGGTATTGCTCTCCAGGAAATCGGGAGCCCCGGTGAAGCTCAGCATGAACCGCTCCGAGGTGTTCCAGGGCTCCGGCCCCACCTCGGGAAGCTGGATGCGCTGCAAGTTGGGCGCCACCAACGACGGCCGGATCACCGCCATCGACGCCTCCCTGGCCTACGAGGCCGGGGCATATCCGGGTTCGCCGATCAACCCAGGGATACAATGCATGACCGGCCCCTACGACATCGCCAACGGCAGGTTGGAAGGGTTTGACGTGGTCTTGAACAAGCCCAAGACGGCGGCCTACCGGGCCCCCGGCGCTCCGGCGGCGGCGTTCGCCATCGAGACCGTCATTGATGAGGTCTGCCGGGCAATCGGCATGGACCCATTGGAGTTCCGGTTGCTTAACGGGGCGAAAGAGGGCACCCGCCGTCTGACGGGCCCCACCTTCGGCAAAATCGGCAACCTGGAGACCCTGCAGGCTTCCAAAGATCACGAGCACTGGGGCGCACCTCTCGCGGGGCCCAACCGGGGCCGCGGGGTTGCCGCCGGCTTCTGGTTCAACGGGACCGGTCCCTCCAGCGCCACCGCGAGCGTCAACGCCGACGGCACAGTCGGCCTGATCGAAGGTTCTCCCGACATCGGCGGCACCCGCGCGGCGCTCTCCATGCAATTGGCCGAGGTCCTGGGAATTGCCGCTGAGGATGTGCGGCCCCTGGTGGGAGACACCGATTCGGTGGGTTACACGTCGATGACCGGCGGCAGCAGCGTGGCATTCAAGACCGGCTGGGCGTCCTACGAAGCGGCCTTGGACATCCGCCAGCAGATGATTTCGCGCGCCGCCCGCATCTGGGACGTATCCCCGGACTTGGTCGGTTACGACAACGGCGTAATCTCCCACAAATCGGACCCGGAGCTCAAATTGACCTTCAAGGAGTTGGCGGCCCGCCTGAACGGCACCGGCGGCCCCGTAACCGGGCGCGGCAACGTATCGCCTGCGGGGGTCGGCGGGGCCTTCGCCGTCCATATTGTCGACGTGGAAGTGGACCCGGAAACGGGCAAGGTGGACATCCTTCGTTACACCGCCGTGCAGGACGCGGGCAAGGCGGTCCACCCCAGCTACGTGGAAGGCCAGATACAGGGCGGAGCCGTCCAGGGTATTGGTTGGGCGCTCAACGAGGAGTACGTGTTCGATAACCAGGGAGGGATGCAGAACCCCACCTTCCTGGACTACCGGATGCCCATCAGCCTGGATCTGCCCATGATCGACACCGTGATCGTCGAGGTCCCCAACCCCGGCCATCCCTACGGTGTGCGCGGGGTGGGCGAAGTGCCCATAGTCCCGCCAATGGCGGCCATCGCCAACGCCATCCACGACGCCGTCGGCGTCAGGATGGACCAGTTGCCGATGTCTCCCGGCGCGGTGTTGGAAGCCCTCTGGGCTAACGGCTAACCGTCCGGCCCCGGAACCGACGCAACTTATTGGAAACCGGCCGGATTTATTGCACGGCCGGTTTCCGGCAATCAGGAGGAAGCTCATGGCTTCGATCAGAGTTAACCGGGCCAAGCAGAAACTTCAAAACAACCAATTGGTGACCACTATCTCGGGGTTGCAGGACAGCGACATCATCGATTTCCTGGGACCCTTCGGGTTCGACGCGGCATGGATCGAATGCGAGCACGGGCCCGTGGACTGGGACGCTCTGGGAAACATGACCAGGGCGTGCGATCTCTGGGACATGACCTCCATCACCAGGGTGAACGCCAACGACGAAGGTCTGATCACCCGCACCCTGGACCGCGGCTCCATGGGCATCGTCGTGCCTCACGTCAACTCCCGTGACGCGGCGGAGCGGGCCGCCCAGTCCGCCAAGTACGCTCCCCTGGGCTACCGCGGTATGTTCGGCGGACGCCAGTCATTCGGAGTGGCCGACTACTTCCACACCGCCAACGACCAGACCATGGTGATAGTGCTCCTGGAAGAGGTGGAAGCGCTGGGCAACCTTGACGATATCCTCAAGGTGGACAACATAGACGTCTTCTTCGTCGCCCCTTCGGACTTGGCCCAGACCATGGGGCACATCGGGCACCCGGAACACCCGGAGGTGCAGTCGGCCATCGACGAAGCCATTGGAAAGATCGTCTCGGCCGGCCGGGTCCCGGGCACGCTGGTCAACGACGCCAGCCTGCAACGTTACGTCCAAATGGGCGTGAAGTTCCTGATGACCTCGTGGAACGGCTGGGTCGCCCGCGGCGCAACCGAGTTTGTGCAAAAAGCCGCGTCGGCCTAAGGGCCAGGAACCGGAGGGCCGGCCTCGGGTGGGTCCACCGGCGGGAGAGGCGGGGCTCCCGGCAGGGGCTATTCCCTTACGGTTGTCTTCACTGGCACCAAGATCAAAGCCCCCGCCACAAACATCCCGGCGCAGCTGGCAATAAGCACTTCATAGCCCAAATCAGTTGAGACCCGGTTCAATACGTCTATTGCCGGCCCCAACAATTTGGCCACAGCCGCGCCGCCGATCGTCGCCATGTTGACGATACCGATGTGGAGTCCCGCATTCTGTTGGCTGCCCAGCTCGTTGGCCATCGCCCAGTTGGCGCTGGCCAGGGCCCCTATGGAGGCCCCGATAACGCTGCCGATGATCAACACCTCGGTCGCCGATCCGGCGGTCAGCATCCACAATGTGCTCACGGCCGCGCCTGCCGCGCCCACCAACACCACCGGCTTCCGACCGACACGGTCTGAAACCCACCCGGCGACGTACACGGCCACGGCCAAAGCCACCCCAATAGCCAGAATCATGCGTCCCAACGCTTGGGCCGGGTCGGCGAGCCCCACGACGTCGTGGAGGAAAAACAGGCCATACGTCTGGAAGGCCGTGATGGCGATGAACATCAGCAGTCTGGACACCAAAAACAACACCAGGTCCCGGTTGATCACCGGCAGCTCCCGGGGTCCTTCGGTCGGGGCGGCGCGCCTCGGCAACCGACCCTCCCGGGCCAGGACGGTGGCCGAAGTGACCAACACGCCCAAGACCAGGCCAGTCCCCAGTATCGCCAGGGTTACCCAGAGCCAGTCTACGGTCGCCGACACGGCCTCGATTCCAATGAGTGCGCCGCTTACCGCGATAAGGGCCACTCCGCCCAATACGTCGGCCATGATTTTGATTGCCGAGGCCACGCCGATGCGGTTGAGGGGGACCAGGTCTCGTACCAAGGCGAGGCCGGGTCCGTAGGCGACATTGAGATTGCATTGAATGAACACCCAAACGCCGAACAGCACCGCGAAGTTCGGGGCCAGTCGCACCCCGGCGAGGCCGGCGCAGGCGAACACGGTCCCCCAGAGCAGGTAGGGGACGCGCCTGCCCAGAAACGACCGGGTGCGGTCGCTCATACGGCCGATTATCGGCTGCATCAACGCGGCGATTAACAGGCCGCTGATCCCCAGCACCGTGAGGTAGGTGTTTTTGTACCCCTCCGGCGCCACGGTCAGAATGAAGACCGGCAGAATCACCGTGTCCATGGCCAGAATGAACCCGGTAATCCCAAAGCTGAACGCGTTGAGCCGGACTAACGCAAAGCTGCTCCAGGATCTCGATACCTGGGCCATTCAGAAGGAAGGTCCGGGGATTGGGTGGAGGGGGGCCAAAGGCAGTTCAGATGCCATCAGTAGACTATAATACAACACCTAACTCGCCGGTTCGTTGCTTTTCTCCGGCGATTAAGTCCGAATCAACCGATGTTCCGGCAGACGGGGTCTACGATTGGCCAGCATGAAGATTTGCGCTCTTCTTCCCAGCCGCCGCGTACCGTTCCGGCGATGACATCGGCCGCTGTTTTTCGCCATTCCAGTGAGTTGACGCCCTGCTCCGCCGGTAGCAGCCGGAAACCGTAGCGTATATAATGGTGCCTGGCCCGGTCCGGGGCCTCATACCCAGGCCAATACCCACGGGCCGGCACTCCAAGTTAGTCCGCTGGAGTTACTGGGGAAGGTATGGTTGAATTCACCAAAGACGAGTTCAGATCGGCGCTCTCCGAATTCGCCACCGGGGTGACCGTCATCACAACATTGGACGACGAGGGGCAACCCCACACCATGACGGCCAACGCCTTTACCTCAGTGTGCCTGGACCCTCCGATTATTCTGGTCTGCGTCGCCCACGGTACTCATACCTACGGCTACCTGGAAAATAGACAGTCCTTCGGAGTTAACTTCCTCAATCAGCATCAGCAGGAACTTGGGGCATACTTCGCCAAAAAGCCCGAAGACCGCACCGGCGGCGTCGACTACAGCTTTTCCGCTTCCAACGGCGGCGTTCCCGTGTTGGACGACTCAATGGTCTTCTTGGACTGCGACGTGATCGGGTCTCACGTTTATGGCGACCACACCGTTTATCTGGGCGGCGTCAAGGAAATTCGCCGGAACGATGCCGAAGCGCCCCTGATGTTCTACAAGAGCCGGTGGTATAACCCCGCACAAGGCTAGGTTAGGTTATCCTGGCGGCGCGCCAGCCACCCGTTATCTACCGTGGCCGTTACTCCTCAGGGTGGAGAGAAATCCCTCGATCCCGCCATTCACGCGGCTGTATTTCTCCAGTTGGAAAAAGTGGGAGCCGCCTTCGATCACGTCCTCGGTCGCGTTCTCGATGTTTTCCGCGAGGTAATCGCTGTATTTGACCGGAGTCATTACGTCTTCACTGCCACACATTACGTAGGTAGGCAGCTTTATCTGGCCCAGGCTTTCCATAACGTCGAAGCGGTCGCAGGCCAGTAGATCGTTCAACTCAACTCCCGGTCCGACTTCTTCGGCCCGTTGCACCAGCACCTGGTAGATATCCGATTCCACCGCCGAGTAGTATTGCTTGTGGCCGTCGAGCCACGGTTTGTTATCCTCCCCGGGGTTCTGGCACCGCTTCAGGTAATGGGGGTCGACCCGAAGCCGGGCCCCCGTTCCCATCAGGATCATCCCCTTCAACTCATCCGGATAGCGAAGCGCGTATTGAAGAGCAATCGCGCCGCCCATCGAATGACCGCAAAGGACGACGTCTTTGTACCGCCGGGCAGCAATGAACCCCCGGACCCACTCAACGTAACCGTCCACGTCCCCGCAGGCGGTCCCTGCTGGATGCCCGGGCAGGTCGATTGCCTTGGAATTTCTGAAGTGCCTGAGTTGGTAGTAGAAAGACAGACTTGAACATCCCGCTCCGTGAATAAAGACTAGTTTCATCCCTGGCTCCGTTGTATGGTGTTACAGCATGAATTGAAATATTGTATGTTTTTCAATATCATGCGGCTCTAGATAATATATTAACTGACATTTACCTCAAGTTGGAAGAGGGCCTGACGAAAGAGGGCCAATAAAAGAGGGCCAATAGAGGAGCGATCAGATGACAACCAGCTCTATCACCTGGACCGAAGAAGTCCTGCAGGTGGCCGGGGCCGAGATGAACATGAAGAAGGGAGGCTCAGGCGAGCCGTTGCTGGTTTTGCACGGTGAGATGGGCCAACCGGGTTGGCTCCGGTACCATGACGAGTTGGCCCGGAACCACACCGTGTACGCCCCCTCTCATCCAGGGTTCGGAATCACCGGCCGGGTCGACTGGATTATGAATATGCGGGACATGGCTGGGTGGTACCTCCGGGCTCTGGAGGAACTCCAACTGGTTGACGTGGACGTCCTGGGATTCTCAATGGGTGGTTGGCTGACTGCGGAAATGGCCGCTCAGAGCCCCCGGAACTTCAAGAAACTGGTCTTGGTCGGCGCCCCGGGGATCAAACCCCCGGCAGGCGAAATTCTGGACATGTTTTTGATAGTGGCGAGGGAGTTCATAACCGCCGGTTTCCTCGACCCCGCCACTACGGAGGAATTCCAGGCGGTGTGTCCCGACGAGCCGTCGCCGGACTTGGTCGAAGTCTGGGAAACAGCCAGGGAGGAGGCCTGTCGGCTAAGCTGGCGCCCCTATATGTACGATCAAAGCCTTCCGTTCCGCCTGGCCAGGTTGAAGGACTTGCCCACCCTGATTGTTTGGGGAGGCCAGGACGAGGTGGTGCCGCTCAGCGTGGCCGATTCCTACAACCAATCGATCGCCGGTTCTCGGGTCGCCGCCATCTACGGTTGCGGTCATCGGCCCGAGCTGGAGAAGACCAGCCAGTTCGTAACGCTTGTGCGCGACTTCCTAGGCTAGGCCGCCCGGTCCCGGCGGGTCGGTGGTGAGACGGAGGAACGATCGTGACCGCCGCCGGACCGGCCGGTCACTTGCCCGAAGCGCCGTTATTGGTCCCCCTCTCTCCGTTCTGGGCTTGCCCGTTGACATGGTTATTGCCCGAGCCGCTGGAGCCGGCCGTTCCGTTCGCCGCGTGGTGATCGTCGACTTGCTCGTCTTCCCCGGCGGTAGCTGTTTCCTGGAAGCACGCAATGGAGGCGACGGTGTCGTCGCGCTCCTTGGCCTGCCACACTATCACCCCCTGGGTGTTCCTGCCGGTTACCCTGACGTCTTCAAGGGTGATTCTGACGACTTGGGCCTTGGCCGAAATGATGAATATCTCCTGGCCTTGAGTGTCGGTGACTATCAGCGCCGCAGCGACGTTCCCCGCTTTGTCGGTGGTCCGGAACGTCCTGACCCCCTGGCCTCCCCGGGAGTGGCGCGGGTAGCTGGAGGTAGGCGTCGACTTCCCGAAACCGTTCTGGCTGACGATGAGCAAATGGCTGTTGGGGACAACGACGCCCATGGCAACCAACAGGTCCTCTCCCACCAATCGCATGCCGCGGACGCCTCCGGAAGTCCGCGACCGCGGCGTCAGGCCAACGATAGGGAACTTGATGGCCTGGCCGCTGGATGACACCAGCATCACGTCTTTGGCGTCGCCGGCCTGGCACACTCCAACCAATTCGTCGCTTTGGTCCAAGACCATCACGATGAGGCCTGACGGTCTGATGTTGGACAGCTCACCCGTCTTGAGCGCTTTGACCTGGCCTTGTTTGGTGGCCAACAGCAGCGGGTACTCGTCTTGGGACTTGTCCAGCAGAAGCATGGCCTGCACCTGCTCCCCGCGGTCCAGGGGCAGCAGGTTGGAGAGCAGGACACCCCTGGTGGTGCGGGAGGTGTCGCCGGCGATCTGATGGGCCTTCAACGGGTAGACCCTCCCACGGTTGGTGAAAAAGAAAAGGGTGTCATGGGTGTCGGCCACGATCAGGTCCATCGTGGCGTCGTCTTCCCGGGTGGTCATTCCGCGCACGCCCTTGCCCCCCCGGTGCTGGGTGCGGTAAGTGGCCGGCGGGACCCGCTTGATGTAACCCCGCTGGCTCAGGGTGATTACCACGTCTTCACGCGGGATCAACGATTCGGGGGTCTCCTCGCCAATCTCGTCGTCGTGGATCACCGTGCGGCGGGGGTTGTTGAAGGACTTCTTCAGGTCCCGGGTCTCGGACTTGATCTCGGTCAACACCTTGGTCTCGTCGGCCAACAACGCTTCGAGCTCGGCCATCCGCCTGACCAGTTCGTCATGCTCGTTCTGCAGCCGCTCGCGCTCCAGGGCCGCCAGACGGCGCAGTTGCATGTCGAGAATGGCTTGGGCTTGAATCTCGGAAAGGGAAAGCTGCCCCATCAGGTTGTTGCGGGCCGCCTCAACGTCGGCGGAACCGCGAATGATTTCGATCACCTCGTCCAACCGGTCCAGGGCCAGCAACAACCCCTGCACCACGTGGTCGCGGTCGCGGGCCCGTTGCAACTGGTATTCAGAGCGCCGGCGGATCACCTCTTGCCGGTGTTGGATGAACAGCGACAGGCATTCGCGCAGGGGCAGCACCTGGGGCTGTCCGTCCACCAAGGCCAGCATGATGGAGTTGAACGAAGACCGAAGGGCAGTGTGCCGGAACAGGTTGTTCAGCACCACCCTGGCCTGGGCGTCGCGGCGCAGTTCGATGACGATGCGCATGCCGTGACGGTCCGACTCGTCCCGGATATCGGAAATGCCCTCGATTTTCTTGTCCCGGGTCAACAGGGCGATGCGCTCGATCAACGTGGCCTTGTTGACCTGGTAGGGCAGTTCGGAGACGATTATCTGCTCGCGTCCGCCGCGGGTCTCCTCCACCTCGGCGGAGGCCTCCATGACGACGCGGCCCCGGCCCGTGGTGTAGGTGTCTTCGATGCCCTTCCGGCCGCGTATGTTGGCGCCGGTGGGGAAGTCGGGGCCCTTCACGTGACGCATCAGGCGCTCGGTGGTGGCCTCGGGATTTTCGATAAGGTGGACGATTGCGTCGCATACCTCCCCCAGATTGTGGGGCGGTATGTTGGTGGCCATGCCAACGGCTATGCCGGTTGCGCCGTTGACCAGCATGTTCGGCATCCGGGCCGGCAGCACCGTGGGTTCGGACAGCGAATCGTCGAAATTGGGCAGGAAGTCCACCGTGTTCTGGTCGATGTCCGCCAGCAATTCTTCGGCGATGGCGGCCAGGCGGGCTTCGGTGTACCGCATAGCCGCCGGAGGGTCGCCGTCGATACTGCCGAAATTCCCTTGGCCGGTGATCAGCGGATAGCGCAGGGAAAAGTCCTGCGCCAACCTTACCAGGGCGTCATATACCGACCCCTCGCCGTGGGGATGGAATTTACCCAGCACCTCCCCGGCGATACGGGCGCACTTCCTGAATTGGGAGTTGGGGCGAATGCCCATGTCGTGCATGGCATACAGGATGCGGCGTTGCACCGGCTTGAGGCCGTCGCGCACGTCCGGCAGCGCCCGCGCCACGATTACGCTCATGGCGTAGGTCAGATAGGAAGTCCGCATCTCCTCTTCGATGCGAATCGGCCGTTCTCCAGGGGGGACCGGAGCGGTGGTTACCATTTAGCAATACTCCTCTTTTTGCGCTGGCGGCCTGACGCCGAGCCCTTCACACGGGGCGTTTTTCTGTTGGAGGACTGCTGGCGGAATGGCTAAGCTGAACGGGCGCCGGCAAATGAGTCTGCACGCTCCGCCAACCCGGCAAACAGGTTGGCGAAGAGTTTCGGGACCTCGTTCTGCCGTTCCGGATGGCATTGCACCCCGATGACCCAACTGTGTTCGGGGCTTTCCAACCCCTCCACCATCCCGTCCTCCACACTGTACGCAGTGGTCATCAGGCGCGGCGCGCGCTGGGCGTCCCGCAGGCCCTGGTGATGGCGGCTGTTGACCTTGAAGAATCCGGCAGACCCTATAATCGCCGCCGCCTTGGCTCCCGGGGCCACGTATATCTGGTGATAAGATGATTCCGAGCGGCCGTTCGCCGAAACCTCCCGGTGTTCCGGGATGTCCTGGAGCAATTTGCCTCCGAAGGCCACGTTTAGCAACTGCATCCCCCGGCATATGGCCAGCACAGGCATGTCTATTTCCAGGGCGTATTCGAGGACAGGCAGCTCAAGGTCGTCCACGGGCGGCGATAACTCCAGCCTAGCCGTGGGATCGGGTTCTTGCCCGTAGAGAGAAGGTGCGACATCCGGGCCCCCCGTCAACAGCAAACCGCCCACCCCATCCAACAGTTGCTCCGCGGTCTGCCCCCCGTGGGACTCGGGTAACAGGAGGCGGGCGCAGGCTCCAACGGCTTCCATCACTTCAACGTAACGTCGAGCGTTTTTCGTGTCGCAAGAAGTAATAGCAACAATAGCCATACAACATGACATTTTACCGGAATGGGGTATAAACTAACAGTGACTAACAGGGTAGTTTGCTTCGGTTGGGCCCGTTTTGTTAAGCTTGATAGGCAGCCTGGAAAACTATCGCCAGCCAAATTATTTGTCTTCGCGGCCACGGCCCTCGCTATGGGCCGGCGCCGGCGGGTGAAGGTACACGATGAAAGATGTCGTTCAGGGCGCGTTGGATGTCTTGAAGGATGGGCAACCCTGCGTTATCGCGACCGTGGTGCGCACCAAAGGTTCCACGCCCCAGAAGGCCGGGGCGATGCTGCTGGTCCGGGACGATGGCAGCGGCCTGGGGACGCTGGGCGGCGGCTGCGTCGAGGGTGACATCTGGTTCGCCGCCAAAGAGATTCTGCGGCGCAACGGCGGCCCCGAGTTCAAGGACTACTATCTGAACGAAGATATCGCCGCCAGGGACGGTCTCGTGTGCGGCGGCACGATGTACTTCTACCTGGAGCCGTTCCGGAACGGGGACGAATTTCTTCCCATCGGCGAGGAAATAATCGACGCCTATGAGGGAGGCGATCCGGTGGGCTTGGCCACCTTGGTCAACACATCGGAGAGCGGTCCGAAACCGGGCGCCAAACTCCTCCTTCGCAGCGACGGCAGCGTGGCCGGCACCCTGGGAACTACCGAATTGGACGCCAAGGCCATAGAGGCCGCCGGCAGGGTGGCCGAAATGGGGAACTCGGAGTCCATCACCACCTCCGAAGGCGCCGAGATATTCGTGGAGGGCTTCACTACCCCGCCAACCCTCGTGATGGTGGGGGGCGGCCACGTTGGGAAGGCAACCGCCGACCTGGCCAACTTTTTGGGCTACCGGGTCTACGTGGTGGACGACCGGGCCGAATTCTCCAACGAGGAGCGCTTCCCCTACGCCGAAGGAACAATAGTCGCCCCTTACGACCAGTGGGCCAACCACCTCACGGTCAACGTCAACAGCTTTATTGTCGTGGGCACCCGGGGCCACCGGTTCGACGACATGGCCCTGGAGTCCGCGCTTACGAGCCGGGCCCGTTACATCGGCCTCCTCGGCAGCCGCCGTAAGACTCTGATGATCTACCGGCGCCTGATGGAGCAGGGAGTGTCCAAAGACCGGGTCAAAGAGGTCTACGCTCCGGTCGGACTGAACATTGGAGCGTTGACGCCGGAAGAACTGGCCGTCAGCATCATGTCGGAGATAATAATGGTCCGGCGCGGCGGTGGTGGTGGTGGCGGTGGATCGATGCAAATGGGTGACTGGTACATCGACCGGGCCGCCGACATCGTCGAACGGGCGGTCGAAGTCTAGCGGAGTCGCCATGGCTGGCGTCTGGGCAGTGCTGCTGGCGGCCGGCGAATCGCGCCGCATGGGAGAATTGAAGGCGCTGCTCCCCTGGCGGGGCGGGACCCTGATCGAACACCAGGTCGCTTCCCTCAAGGCGGGCGGAGCCGACCGGATCGTCGTGGTCTTGGGCCATCAGGCCGAGCGGCTCATCCCCCGGCTGGAGGGCCGGGATCACTTGGATTGGGTCGTCAACCACGAATACCTCCAGGGCAAGACCACCTCGGTCAAGGCGGGGCTCTTCGCCCTTCCTGCGGCAGGCGTCTCCTCGGTACTGTTGCTCAACGTTGACCAACCCCGCAGTCCCGAGACCGTGCGGCGGCTGCTGGAGCGGCACGACGCTCACGGCAACGCCATTACCATCCCGGAATTCGGCGGCAAGGGCGGGCACCCCATTATCATGGATTCGAGACTCTTGCCCGATCTCAAGGCCATCGACGAAGAGACCCAAGGGATCAAGGCGGTGGTGCGCCGGCACAGCGACGCGGTGGAACGGGTGGACTTGAGGGAGCCGGAAGTCCTGCTGGACCTGAACACTCGAGAGCAGTACCAGGCGGCGCTGGACTCCCTGCCGGGCTAGACGCCGGCAGCCTGGCCGCTTCTTCCCGAAGGCATCAGCCCGAAGGCATCAGCCACGAAGCCGCCAGCCCGAAGGCATCAGCAACGAAGCCGCCAGCCCGACGAAGAAAAGGCCGGACGCGAAAAAGAATGCCGAGTGCCAGCCGAAGTATTCCACCAAGGCGCCGGCGGCCACCGAGGAAATCGCGCCGAAGAAGGCGTTGCTCCCCCACATCAGGCCGATGAACGTACCCTCCAGTCCCTTGCCCTTGGCGACGTCGATAGCGGCTGCCTGGGTCAGCGAGTTGACCGAAAACAGGAACAGTCCGTAGACGAGCACGGAAAACGACATCAACAGGCCGCCGCCGCCCGCCGCCATACCGAGCGGCATTACCACTGCAGTCGCCATGATCAACACGATGATTGACTTCCGGCCGATGCGGTCCGACAGTGCTCCGAACAACGGACCGGACACGATGCCCGGAAACGCCAGCAAAGACACGTGAAAGCTCACCCAGAATCCGCTCATTCCCAAGTCCTGAGAGAGGTAGAGCGGGATAACCCAGAGCAGCGAACGGTCGCCCATGCCCCGTACGGCCGAAACCGTGAAAATGCTCCACATGCCGGTGCCGCGGAACGACTCCGCCATGGCGCCCAGTTGCTCTCGTATCCTGGCGCGGTAGTCGACCCCCTCGGGCCGGGGCCCGCCCACGTTGCGCAGCAACAGGAAGATCGCCACTGCCAGCGCCAGCAGCAGCGGAGTGCCTCCGCCAATAATCCATCGCCAGCCCACCACCCCCAGCAAGGCGCCCACAATGAGGGGGCCGATCCAGTCGCCGGCGTTGCCGGTGGAGCGGTGCAAGGAGATGAACAGGCCCTGCCGGCCGGGAAACCGCTGGGCCAGGAGCCCCAGCGCCGGCGGGTGCCACATGGCCGTACCGGCCGATGCCACCGCCAAGGCGGCCAGGATGAGGCCGTAGGTGGGCGCTATCGAGACGAGGAAGTAACCGACTGCGATCAGGCACATGCTCCCGGCCAGCACGTGGGCCCGCCGGTGATGAAACACATCGACGAAAAAGCCGCCGGTCATGCTGGTGATGCCGCCGGAGAGCTGCCGGACCGCGTCCAGCAGTCCGGCCTGTAGTGGAGCCAACCCCAGAGCGACGTAGATCGCCGTAATCAGCACCAAGAACGCCCGGCCGTACATGTGCTCGAAGGCGTGAGCCCCGATGACGGTGGTGGCCATCACCGGGTCGGTGGTGCGCCGGTATCCGGCGGGTGCGGCGCCTGCGGGCCCTCCGGCGATTTCAGCCATTCTTCCGGAATTCCTTGAGGAGATTCAACCCCCGGCGGTCCGGCATCCCTCCCGCCGGGAGCACGTCAAGCAGTATACATTCGAGGCCCTAACCTTCCCCCATCGGGGGGAGGGACTTGTTCAGATGTTCCCTAGTACTCGTAAAAAGCCTGTTGCAAGGCGTCCCGGTCCCGGGTCTGGGTGAGGGCCAGCATCAACAGGATGCGGGCTTTTTGCGGCAGCAGGTTATCGCACTCGATGAACCCCCGCTGTTTCCACTTGGGAGTCGCCACCACCCTGCCGGCGGTGGACCGGGTCGCCATTACCACGGGGATGCCGTCTTCCACCAACCGTGCCGCCGCCTCGATGAATAGCGGTGGGTAGGTGCCGCCGCCGAACCCCACGACGACCACTCCGTCGGGGCGGCCGGCCCGCGCCGCTTCCAAGTAAAACCCGTCGGCCCCGGCGTAGGAATACACTATGTCCACCCGTGGCATTTCGGTGCGCCCGTCCACGTCGAAGGACGTTGCGGCGGTGTGTTTGCGCAGTGGCGCGCGGTAAAACACCACCTGACCGTCGGAGTCGGAATAGCCCAGAAAGCCCAATTCGTTGGGACGGAACGTCTCCACCCGGAAAGAGTTGGCCTTGGAAACGTCCCGGGCGCACTGTATTTCGTTGTTGAGCACCGTCAGCACACCCATGCCGGCGGCATGGGGGGTGGACGCAATCCGTACGGCGTCCACCAAGTTGAGATCGGCGTCGGTGCTGAGGGCGGTGGGAGGCCGCATGGCCCCGGTTACGACTACCGGCCGCTCCGACTTCACGGTGAGGTGCAGAAAATAGGCTGTTTCTTCCAGCGTCGCGGTGCCGTGGGTAACGGCCACGCCGGAGAGGCCGGCGTCGTCACGGAAGAGCTGGTTGATCCGCCGGGACAGCGTCAGCCATTCGGGCGCCCCGATGGCCGTGCTTCCGACGCTTAGCATGTCTTCGCACTCGACGTGGGCGATGTCCTGGACCTCGGGCACCCGGTCCAACGATTGCTGGATAGTCAGGTGCTCGCCGATTTCCGTATAGAGCATGAAGTCCATCCGGTCGGGCCCGATGCCCGCAATACTGCCTCCGGTGCCGATAACGTGCACTCTGGGTTTCTCTCCGGTCATACTGTTCCTCCAGAATTCGCCGGCCGAGCCAAGACCCGTTGGTCCCGGCGAGCCGGAGCTTAGCGTTTGGGAAATTGGCGTTTCCCTGAAAGTGGCGTTTCCCTGCGGTATTCTACGCGAGTTGCCGTTCTCTTGGGATTTTACGCGAAGGACCCGGCGCCGGCACTGGCCCACGGCTTATGGGACGTGAGTGTTGTCCCACCCCAACCCATCAATTGACAGTGGCCTCGCAATGTTGATAGATTGCATCCAGAGGTCAACGTGTTGGCCGCCGCGCCATCCGGCCCGCTAGCTCAACTGGCAGAGCAACGGACTCTTAATCCGATAAAGTGGGGTTGTGGAGTATCTTAAGGAGTTCTCAGGGCCAGAAATGATAGCTGTCGGGGGCCTGGAATAGTGTGGGATGTAGTGGAGATGCGTGGAGTTCGTTTGCAAAATGTTTGCAAACAGGGGGCGATTGGTAGGCTGCTGTCCTAGTGGTCTTGCCCCACTTTCTGTACCAGGCGTAGTGCGAGTTTTGCGGGTCAATCTCCTATTACCGCCAGTACGGCGAACTCCTTGGGGGACAGGTTTCCGAACGCACTGTGGGGCTTTTCGCCATTGTAGTGT
>DAOUHF010000197.1:0-3782 GCA_034428795.1 Dehalococcoidia bacterium | reverse complement strand
TCCCGGCACCACGCCCACGGCACCGGCCTCCCCCTCCCCATCTCCCGACTGCCCGTCCGACTCCTCCGTCCAGCCGCTCACCGGCGCCGACTCCTCCGTCGAACCACCCGGCCCCTCCCTTGGAAACGTCCCTATATCCCTGACCGTCATCCCCCGCGTGAAGGGGGAGGCGATGCTCGTGAGTGAGACACTGACCCTGGACCAGGTGGCAGAGTTCGTCAGGAATGACCCGGCCCTCCGGGAAGAGACCGGGCGGCTCCGGGCGATGATGGAAAGCGGGGCCGACGACGCCGACCTTGCGAACGCCAAGAAGCGGCTGAAGTGCGCGATATTCCCCATATCCGCGCCGGCCGGGACCCCCGTTATGGGCGGCGCGGGCGTTCCCACATCCCAGCATCAAAGCGCCCTTGCTTCGGCGCACCATAGCGCCCTGTACCCCTTCGACCTGGACAAGGGCGGGTTGGACCCGGATGCGGTCAAGAGAGTACTGACCGAAACCCCGGGGGTTGTCCTGGCGGGAAAGAGCGCGCGGGGCAAGGGACTCTGGGTGATTGCCAGGGGCCCCCGTGCAGCCTCCTACGAAGACCACACCGCCAACCACGCGTCCATCATGGCAGGCTTTCCCGCCTGCGTTCGAAACGCAAAAGACGCGGGGAGCGTCAACGTCAACCGACTCCGCTTCCTCTCCTCTGACCCCGATCTGTTCTACAACCCCCGTGCGGAGCTGCCGGTTATGGCCGACGTTCCCGCGCCGGCGGCTCCGATACACGCCGGGCCGGTTACGCTCTCTGCCTCGCTGCCCCTGACGGACGCCGACCGGGTTCGGCTCGCTATCACCCTGGAGAATCACGCCAAGTTCAGGCGCACGTGGGAAGGCAACCGCCCTGACCTGGACGACCAAAGCAGGAGCGGGTTCGACTTCTCGCTGGCAGTGTTGGCGGCACAGGGAGGATGGGATGCGGACGGGATTCACCGGCTCTTGGTAGAGCGGCGCCGTGTCGCAGTGGAAGAGGGCAGAGAGACCCCCAAGTTCGCGGGCGAGCGGCACTTCATCCGGACAGTGGGGAGGGCAATGGCCCGTGTCGCAGCCGAGAATGCGGCGTACTGGGATGCTGACGAAGAGGACTGGGACGAAGAGGACGAAGACGGGACGGACGCCGACGAAACGGCTGATTCCGCGCCCCAGGAGGACACCCAGGGCAGCGTTTCCGGGGTTTTAGAGGGGCAACCCGACCCACAGACCGCACAGACCGCCGCCGCCCCTAAAGCACCAGAGACCGCACAGACCGCACAGACCGCCGCCGCCCCTAAAGCACCAGGCAAAGACAAGGGGAAGAGCAAAGGGGGCGAAAAGGGACAGCCCAAGAGCAAGCTCCGGTTGACTGTGGAAAAGCTCGAGGCCGCCGGATGGTTCGTTGGTGGCGGGGATAAGACCAAGTTCCTGGAGAGGGGGTCTGCGCTGAACGCCGGCCTGGCCATAGAGAAGGCCGGGGAAACCTCGAGGTTCGCGTTCAACGAATGGACCCGCAGTCTGGAGGTCGACGGGGTACCGCCGGAGAGGCTGGCCAAAGAGATCTCCCGGCTGAAAGCGAAAGTGGAGGGGATCTTCCGGCACGTTCAGTACATGCCCTCCAAGTCGGCCCTGGAGGAGGCGATACACGAGCTGGAGGGAATCAACCGTCACAACCCGGTGGTGCTGCGAATCAGGTCCCAGCCCTGGGACGGGACAGACCGGCTGATCCGGTACGGAACCACTGTTTACGGAGCCGACTGGGGCGACGAGCTGACCAACGCCGTTGCCGCTCTAATCCCCCGCGGGATGGTCGTTCGCGCCCTCTTCCCCGGGGCCACGTACCCGTACATGCCCATCATTCGGAGCGATGAACAGGGGCCAGGCAAAGGGGACTCGCTCAAGTTCTCAGCTCCCGGCCAGCATATCGAGGGCATTGACCTCCGCGGGTTCGACTACCAGCGAAAGCTGCAGGAGAGGGCGCGGGGAAAGAGCGTCATAGAGTTCTCCGAGATGTCGTCGCTGAAGGGGACGGAGCTGGAACGGGCCAAAGCCATCATCACCGCCAACGAGCTGTTCAACCGGGAGGCTTTTCAGGAGAACGCGATAGAGCGCCTTCTGACCGCGATCATCGTTGCGACAACGAACGCCAAGTACTTCCTGACCGATAACTCCCACAGACGCAACCCGGTCGTTGAGGTCCCCAAGGGTTTTGCCATAGACCTGGAATGGGTGCTTAAAAACCGTAAGCAGGTATGGGCGCAGGTCGCCCACGAGTACGACCAGGGGCTGTTTCACGAGTACGGCGCGGGGGTCGAGACGCAGGTTGCCGTGCGGCTACCCCGGCACCTGTGGGTAGAGGCCAACGACGCCAGCCGGGAGTATGAGGAGGAGGACGAGCTGGGCGTCTGGCTGGCATCGAACCTGGAATGGGTGGTTGGTTGGGAGTCGGGGGACACGCTCCGGAAAAGGGTCAGAGATGCGCACATCCGGACCAATAACCAGCAGTTCGGCGAAGAGATGGCGAAGCACGGGTGGGAAAAGCGGCAAACCTGGGGCGGGCCTGAGACCGGCGGCAAGAGACTGCGTATCTGGGAACTCCCCGGCAAGGGACCAAGGTAGCCCGTGAGGGTGCTGCCGAAAACATCCCTTCCCCCGGAACGTCTGAGTGGTTACCACTCACACACTCACTCCACTCGGACGTTCTAATAGACCCCGCGTAAAAAGGGTTTAATGTCCTCTTTTAGAGGAATTAAGGGGAATTACAGGAACAAAAGGGCATAGAGGGGTATTAAACCGTTTCCGTGGAACTCTATTAGAAGAGTGTGAGTGTAGTGAGTATGTGAGTGGTAGAGCGAAAAGTACGACAAAATCAGGAGGGCCGGAAATGACAAATAAGAGACCCGACACAGAGGAGCAACCCCGGCAAGAGACCAACCCCCAGAACCCCGCAGGGACTGCGCTGGGGGGCGCGGAACGGGGTCGGAGGGCAAAAGACGCCCCTCAAACAGCACCCCGGACCCCAGGAAGAGGGCGGAGGAACGGGCAAGCTCGGTAGCTGCAACCAAAGAAGACACCCCCGGACGGAGTGCCGCCGACGTGGCCCGGGAAGATAAGACGGCCCTCACCGCCGCCGGAACGAAAAGCACCATGCACTGAGGCGCCCACGCCGGCGCCAGGCGAAACAGAGGAGGACGAATATGGGGATAAGCAGGTTCTACACAGTTGCCGACAACTTTGACCAGGCCTGTCTGCTCTGCTGGCAAGAGACCACGGGACTGTAGCCCCAAACAAAAGCCCCGCAACCGATGGGTTGCGGGGCGATCTTCTCGGGAGAGGGGCACACGACCGCCCCGACCCTGATAGAAAGGATTATGAGGCGACGACTATAACACAGGGACCGCTGGACCTGAGCAGGTTCGAGACCCCGGATGTTGAGGACCGCGTACCCGCGCTGGCCCGGGGCAATCCCGCAAGGCCCGGATGGCGAACCCGGCCCCGGTGATGGCCAGGCCGGCAAAAGGGACCGGAGGATTGCTGCCCCGCAGGGTCTGGGGGCCAGCTCGGGAATTCCAGGCCCCTCTACGGGGATCCTGAGATGACGGAATCCGGCGAAATGGGCGAAACCAGGGCGGGATGACCCGAAAGGGAGGCCAGGTCCGGGGCATGACCATACCCGTACCAAAGTCCCCAGGAAGGAAGAGGAGGGGTGAACCCCACAGGGGGGCGGGACAACCCGAGAAGAACCGCCGCATCATCAACCAGAAACGGC
>DAOUHF010000196.1:0-16862 GCA_034428795.1 Dehalococcoidia bacterium | reverse complement strand
AGATTTCCCACAACTTGCTCAAGAAGGAGACCAGCCTCAAAGTCGGCATCCAAGGCAAACGCCTGCAAGCCGGCTGGCGCGAGGACTACCTTCTCAAAGTCCTCCTCGGTTAAGACGCGATTGCCCTGGTGAGCCACCGTCGTCGCCACCGTTCGTACGGTTTTTAGTGTAGCATACTAAATGCCATCCATTTTCCGCTGAGCGACTCTTTGCGCTCCGGGTGCTGTCCGTGGCTAAAATGGGCGCTGTCATGTTCGCTGACTGGTCCGGCACCGGAGCAGAGGATGGCCCGGGTTTTCACCCCGGCCCCCCGGTTGTCGCAGGCCTGGATCAGGGCGCCATCCCGTCCCCGCGTTAACAACACGGCCGTTGCCGCCCGCGTTGCCGCTCCGTTGAAAAGGCCCCCAAGACTCCAAACATACGGTGAGCGCTTATGGCACTCTACCCGATCAACGCCGCCAGATTGAACCGCACGCTGGAAGAGTTGGGCCGCTTCGGCGAGACTCCCCACGGAATGAACCGGCTGGCTTTCTCCCCGGCCGACATCGCCGGCCGCGCCTACGCCATGGACTTGATGCGCCGGGCCGGCCTTGAAACGCGCATTGACCCCGCCGGCAACATCATTGGCCGCAGGGCTGGTTCCGATTCTTCGCTGCCGCCCATCGCCATGGGCTCCCATACCGACACCGTTCCCTTGGGAGGCAAATATGACGGCGCCCTGGGCGTTATGGGCGCCGTAGAGGTGGTCCAGTCGTTGGCGGACCACGGCCATACCACCCGCCACCCACTGGAGGTCATGGTCTTCACCAACGAGGAGGGCACCAGGTACCACCGGTGGCTCATCGGCAGCCGCGCCATGGCCGGCCTTTTGGAAAACGAGGACCTGGACGCCCTGGACGATGAAGGCGTCAGTCTCTCCTCCCGTATGGCCGATATCGGCGGCGATCTGGCGCGGGCAGAGGGGGCGGCGCGGCGGCAGGGAGACCTGGCGGCCTACTTCGAATTGCACATCGAGCAGGGCCCCAACCTGCACCGCACGGGCACCGACATCGGAGTGGTTACCGGCATCACCGGCCGGGCAGTGTTCGAAGTGGACATCCAGGGAATGACCAACCACGCCGGAACGACTCCCATGTCCGACCGGAGCGACGCCCTGGTCAGCGCCTCACGGATGGTGCTGGACATACAGAAGATGGCTGCCCAAGACGAGATCTGCAGGGTCGCCACGGTGGGCGTGATACAAGCGACCCCGAACGCGGTGAACGTGATTCCGGGCGCCGCCCGCCTCGGACTGGAGTTCAGAGACGTGAGTTTGGACGCGTTGGCTTCGGCGGAACGGGAGTTGAACCGGGCGGCCCAGCGAACCTCGTCCAATGACGGCGTGGAGGTCAGCGTGACGCGACACCGGTTCACCCAGCCGGTCCCGATCGATTCCGGGATGCAGGCGTGGGTGGCCCAAGCGGCGGAGGATTGCGGCTTGAGTTGGGAGGCCTTGCCCAGCGGCGCGGGACACGACGCTCAAGCGGTCGCTTCAATCGCCCCCATGGCCATGTTGTTCGTGCCCAGCGTCAACGGCATCAGCCACGCCATTGCCGAATACTCGACACCCCAAGACTGCGCCAACGGCGCCCAGGCCCTCATGGAACTGCTCCTTCTGGCGGACAGCCGGGTCTAACCGCCGGGCTCTCTCGGGCCGGGGCCAACGCCGATATCCAGCCGGGATTCAACAAACGGGATTCACCAGCCGGGATTTACAGGATAGATTCGAAAATGAAACTGTCTGGCAACTACGAGATCGACGCCCCACCGGAACAGGTGTGGAACGCCCTGACCAACCCTGAATCCCTGAAAGGGTGCATTCCCGGCTGCCAACGCCTGGAGGCGGTGGGCAAAGACGACTACGAGGCCGCCCTATCGATAGCCTTAGGGCCGATCCGCGGCAATTTTGACGCCAAAGTCAGCATGCGCGAACAGATGCCCCATGAATCATACCGGTTGGTGGTTGAGAGCAGGGGTTCCGCCGGATTCGTCAACGGCGAGGCCGTCGTCAACCTCACTCCCAACGGCGAAGGCACCACCGTACAGGTTGACGGCGATGCCCAGGCCGGGGGCCTGCTGGCCAGGGTGGGGCAGCGGATGATGGAAAGCGTGTCCCGCTCGATGATGGACCGGTTCTTCACCTGCCTGTCCGAGTCGGCCGCCGCGTAGGGTTTCCCAAGTCCTGGATGGTCAAATTCCCCGCGTGCCCAGGCCGTAGATTAGCCAAAGACATACATTACAGGGAGGGAACCCATGGAACGCCGCATACCAACCAGGGATGAAGTGCTTGCCTACCTGAAAGAAGACCGCAACTGGGGGCGGTGGGGCGACGCCGACCAGATGGGCGCCGTGAACATGATCACCCGGCAGAAACGGGTCGAGGCCGCGGCTTCGGTGAAGTCGGGCCGGGCCGTGTCCCTGAGCCGCCCGTTTCCGACCATTCCGGCCCCCAACAACCCCACCCCGGCCCATCACTTCATGAAGTTGGTCTCCAGGGGTGGACGGTCCGGCTTTTCCGCTGACTATTACGGCATTTCATACCACGGTACCGCCACCACCCATCTCGACGCGTTGTGCCACGTCTGGGACGAGAACGGAATGTGGAACGGCCGCCAACCCGAGGAGCACATCACCATGGACGGGGCCGAGTGGGGCTCCGTGGAGCACTGGAAGGAAGGCCTCACCACCCGCGGCGTGCTGCTGGACGTGCCAAAACACCGGGGCGAACCGTACGTGACCATGGAAAACCCCATCCACGGCTGGGAGCTGGAAGACATCGCCAGGGAGCAGGGAGTGGAGATGGCGCCCGGCGACGCCCTGGTGGTGTACGGGGGGAGGGAGAAGTGGGACGAGGACGGGAACCCCCTCTGGGGCAGCGACTCGGCCGAGCGCCCCGGACTCCACGCAAGCTGTCTCAAGTTCATACGGGAGTCCGATTGCAGCCTGCTCGTCTGGGACATGATGGACCTTACTCCCAACGGGTACGATCTGGGGTGGTCGGTCCACGGTGCGATTTTCGCCTACGGGATCGGACTTCTGGATAACGCCTTGCTCCAACCGCTGGCCGAAGCCTGCGGCGAGGAAGGGCGGTACGAGTTCATGTTGACGGTGAACCCGCTGCGGGTGGTGGGCGGGACCGGTTCCCCGGTGAACCCGGTGGCCATCCTGTAACGCCGGAACCCCCCAATCCGCTAATTACAAGACCGCCGGATTCACCCCGGCGGTCCCTGATTTCAGGTCCCTGTTATCGAGACCTGCCGGTGTCCTGGACAGGTTGACCTCACCCACAATTATCTCAAACAGGGATCGTCTTGGGGTCTCCTCCTTTCGCCAAAGTGGGTCGTAGAATTGCGCCTCGGCGGTACGCCGAATTCGTTTTGAGATAGTTGCCTAGTCCCGTTCCATCTCCCCGATGGAGTTCTCGAAATCCTTTACGTCGTGGCAGACCTGGCATTCACCCCGGCTCACCCTTCCTTTGGCCGGCTCTATGATCCAGTAATGCCGACAGGCCGGCGCCGCCGGTTGTTCCAACACCGTTTCCGTTGCGCTCCTTTCCATTACCATCGAGCCCCTCCTGTGAGCCCCTCCTGATTGTCGTGACGCCACGATCGCGTCCGTGTGCCGGACGAGACGCTCAACCACTTCGAAGTTATCGATGGCAGAGGGCATATGTCAATAATTTTAAGAATTAATTTAGATATGTTTTCAAATTATGAATAACTAACAGGCGTAACTCAGTGGTAACAGTCTGACCTGTACTGTGAATGCAAGCGGATTGGGAGCGGGAAGAACCCCGTTCCGGAAGAGAGAGACGATGTACTGGTTGAACGGATGCCCGAGGTGCCGCGGCGACCTATACTCCACCGAAGACATACACGGCAAATTCTTCGCCTGCCTGCAGTGTGGGCACTACCTGAACGACCGCGAAGTGGACGTCGTCATTGGGGGACAGGCAATATCCCCGCCGGCTGCGGTCAACCCGGCTACGGTCAACCCGGCTACGGTCAACTATGAGCCCGAATGGATGTACGCGGAGTTGGCAGGCTGAACCGGCCCATACAACTTAGGGCCAGCCGGAGATATTCGGCATAACCTTGGACGCCATAATGCCCTGGCCGCCTGTCAACGCGCTTGAGAGGCCGTCAGCAACAGCTTCCTGTCCATCCGGCCGGCGATTATTCCGCCGAGGACCAGCAGGCCGAAGTTGGAAATAGAGTACAGGAAATGGCGGCTCGACTAGCGGAGCCGCCAACCCGTTGAGTCCTAGGGAACCTCTGAACAAGTTATGGTCATTGAGGCGAAAGCCGAAATCTCGGAGGAGAGCACCCCCATCCTAACCTTCCCCCATCGGTGGGAAGGGACTTGTTCAGATGTTCCCTAGTCCCCGGTCAAATCGGCGAGTTGGGGCATTACCTCGTGGGCCAGCAAGTTAACCGATTTTTCGTAGGCGGCCCGGTTTTCGGAGTGGTCGAAGGTGAGCCACAAAAGAGTGCCGAACCCACCCACCATTTCGTAGAGGTTCCGGAGCTTCCGGGCCACTGTGTCGGGTGAGCCGACCAGCCAGAGATTATCGGCCATGTACTCGACGGTAACGTCTTCATCGGGGATACTCTCGTCGTGCTTCATGGAACTGACGAAAGGATAAGCGCCGTAAGAGAACAGCGGATGAAGATATTCCCGCCAAGCCCGGCCGAGCATACCGCCGAGAGCCCCTTCCCGGGCCTCCTCGTCGGTGTCGGCGACCCAGACGTCCCTCACTATGCGCCACTGGCTGCGGGGCGGGGGCTCCCTGTTGGCGCTCCTGGCTCCTTCCACTATCGAGTTCCAGTGGCTGGCCAGGTACACGGCGTTGAGCCCCAGGCTCATGGGGATGTAACCCCGCTCCCCAGCGATCTTGAGGGTGTCGGACCCGATGCTGGCGGCGGCGATGCCGATGGGGGGATGGGGCTTCTGGAACGGGGACATGAAGGTCCGCAGCGTGGCATACTCGTTTGCCTTGGGGTCGGGGATGTTGAACTTCCAGTACTTGCCCTCGTACTGGAAGGGGCCATCCATGTGTTCCCAGATGCTGAGGATGATGTCGAGGGACTCACGGGTCATCTCCCGGTGTTGGCCTGCGGCCATGTCGATGCCAAACATCTCGTGGTCCGTCTGGAGGCCGCCCGCGCCGACTCCAAACATGTAGCGGCCTTGGGCCAGATGGTCCAGAAAGGCCACCCGGTGGGCGAGTTCAACAGGGTTGTGGAAAGGCAGCAGGTGGGCCCCGGTGCCCAGCTTGATGTTCTTGGTACGCATCAGGGCTTGCGCGATGAGCAGATCGGGGGCGGGGTTCGGCTCCCACAACGCGGTGAAATGTTCGCCGATCCAAGCCTCGCTGTAGCCAGCTTCGTCCACCATGGAGAGGACATCCAGGTCCCATTGCTGAGCGTCGTAGGGGGACCGTTCCGGAGGGTGGGATGGCATCAAGAATAATCCGGCTTTCATGTTGGCCTCCAAAGGTTGTGTCTGAATACGAAGTTTATACATTTTCCGGGGCCAGTCAAACCGGGGTAGTCAAATGAGCGGAGTTCTGGTTAGCATTTGCAACGCCATGTTTTTTCTGACTTTGATCCGGCGCCGGCCGGCCGTTGTCGCGGCCCTGCTTTGCCTGCTTATGACCGCCTGCTCCGGAGAGACCGAGGCCCCGCCCCCGGTTGGGGAACCCGGCGAAGCCGGAGGCCTGCGGGTCGTTTCCACCATTTCGCCCATCACCAGCCTTATCGAGAACATCGGCGGGGGCCGGGTCGTGCTGGAAGGGATAGTACCTGAAGGGACCAACTCCCATACCTTCGAGCCCGCTCCGTCGGTGGCCGCCGTCCTCTCCCGTGCCGACCTGTTCGTCGCCAATGGGCTGTTCCTGGAAGAGCCCACTATCGAGATGGCACGCGCCAACGTCAAGGCGGACGCTGTGATTTTGACCTTGGGAGACATGGCGATAACCAAAGAGGAGTGGGTATTCGACTTCTCGTTCCCTGAGTCAGACGGCCATCCGAACCCCCACCTGTGGACATCTCCACCTCTTGCGCTGAAGTACGCCGAGCTGATCACGGAACAATTGGTCACCCTCGATCCGTCCAACGCCGGATACTACAACGAGAACTTCGCCCTGCTGCGGGAGCGGATTGACGACCTCGACGCGCGAATAGCCCGTGCGGCGGCCACCATACCCCCGGAGAACCGCAAGCTGCTGACCTACCATGACTCCTTCCCCTTATTCGGGCCGCGTTACGGCTTGGAGATCATCGGTGCGATACAACCTTCGGACTTCACCGAGCCGTCGGTCCGCTCAGTCGCCAACCTGATCGACCAGGTCAGGGAGACGAACGTGCCGGCCATCTTCGGCTCTCAAGTGTTCCCCAGCCCGATTATGGAGCAGATTGCCGAAGAAGGAGGAGCCGAATTCATTGACCGCCTTCGTGACGACGATCTCCCCGGCGCTCCGGGCGACCCCAACCACAGCTACCTGGGCCTGATGCTGGCAGACGTCGAAATCATAGTTACCGCCCTGGGCGGCAGCACCGAGGCCCTGGAAGGGTTCGACACCGGTCTGGTCTTTGAAGGCCCCAGCCGCGCCGTCTACCCCCAGTAACGCCTGGTTCAAGCGCCATAACGCGCGATAACGTACGATAACCGGGGGTGGCCCGCAGATGGGACGCTATCCGTTACAATGGACAGGTCGCCAGATACGCCTTAAATGTTCGAACCCTTCCAATATGAATTCTTCGTGCGGGGCCTCATTGCCGCCACCCTGGTGGGCGGGCTATGCGGCCTGATCGGCGTCTACATCGTTCTCAGACGCATGGCCTACATCGGCCATGGACTGGCCCACGCCGTGTTCGGCGGAGCGGTGGCCAGCTACTTGATGTCTATCAACTTTTTCCTCGGCGCCAGCGTCTGGGGATTCGTCTCCGCCCTCCTCATCACCGCCACGGCGCGACAGCGTAAAATAGCGGCGGACTCGGCCATCGGGATCGTGACTACAGCCAGCTTCGCCCTGGGCATCGCCCTGATCAGCCGGTACAAGAGTTTCACCCGCAGCTTCGACGCCGCTCTCTTCGGCAACATACTGGGGGTCACACCGGGAGACCTGCTGGCAATAGGCCTGGTGACGGCGGCGACCGTCGTCATAGTGTTCCTGGGGTACAAGCTGTTCCTGTTCGCCACTTTCGACCAGGAGGTGGCCGGGTTCTATGGCGTGCCCGTCGGGTGGATGGACACCCTCTTCTCGCTGGTATTGGCGGCGGTCATTGTGGTATCGATGCAGGTGCTGGGCGTCACCATGATCGCGGCGGCCATCGTGATTCCCCCGGTCGTCGCCCGGTTGCTGACCGATAGCTTCCGCACGTTGATGTTGCTGTCCACCGCGTTGGGGGCAATCTGCGGCCTGGCGGGAATTTACTTGAGCTTCTACCTGGACGTGTCGTCCGGCGCCAGTGTCGTGCTCTTTTCGGCCCTGCTGTTCGTGGTCGCCCTGGGTTATACGACCCTGAGAAAGCAATTCTCTCTCATAGCTCCCCGGTCCCGTTCCGCGACCCTGCCCGCCGACCAAACAAGCACCTTCGACTAGGAGACAGGGTCAAGACCCACACCGAAGGAATTGAACCGGAAGAGGCTGGAAAGCGCCTGGATGGGCCCCCGGAATGACGCCATGACACGTACAATCAGCGACCTTTCCCCGCACGTGGCGAGCCGTTACCCGTTTCAGTCACAATTCGCCAACGTCAACGGTTGGCGAATGCACTACATCGACGAGGGCCCGGCCGACGCGCCGCCCGTGTTGCTGTTGCACGGCAATCCCACTTGGGGTTATTTGTGGCGCGACACCATACCGCCGCTGCTCGCGGCAGGTTATCGGGTGATCGTGCCAGACCAGATCGGGTTTGGCCTGTCGGAGCATCCCCACAGCGCCAGTGCGCACAGCCTGGATAACCACGCGGCGAATCTCGTCGCATTGATTGACCGTCTCGATCTCAACGGCGTTTTCTTCGTCTGTCACGACTGGGGCGGCCCGACCGGCTTGGCGGCCCTGCTCACCCGGCGGCAACGGGCCGCGGCGGTCGCCGTTATGTCGACGTGGGCCTGGCGGACACCCGCTGCGGAATTTCACCGCCAGGTCCTGCCGTGGCGGCTGATGCATGCGCCAATCGTTGGCCCTTATATCCTGGCGCGCCAAGCTGCTTTTCCGGGGCGCGGCATCTATCTCTCGGTCGTCGACCGTGAGCGCTGCCGAGCCGATGCGTTGCCGGCTTACGAAGCGGTGTTGCCCGACCCGGACGACCGGCGCCTGACCTGGCAGTGGCCCCGCTCTATCCCCATCGATCCGAGCACCGACATCACGGGGGAACGCTTCGAGTGGCTTGAAGCCGGGGTCCGTGAACTCAAAATTCCGGCGGCCATCCTCTGGGGACGGGAAGACGACGTGTTCGCCGCCGACGTTATGGGCGCCAGATGGCATGACATCTGGCCGCACGCCGAAGGCCCGCACCTGGTCACCGGCAAGCACTTCCTCCAGGAAGACTCCGGCGCGGAGATTGGCCATCTTCTCGCCGACTTCGCGGCGCGCCATCTCCCCATCCCGGCGACGGCTTAACCCATGACTGTTGCCCGAATAACCGAACGGCCGTCAGACACGCGCAGCGTACCCTTGTTGACCGACCCGGACATCGGTCATTACCCGGAGTTCTCCGAATTTTTGATCGCGACATTCGACCTGGCGGACAAGCAACTGGACGCGCCTGGATTGCTCGATGTTGATGGGCGCGTCTACGAGTTGGTCTTCATTGGCCGGTCCGGGCGTCCGTTTCCGGCCGGGGTCGAAATCGCGGCGCTGGTCCCGGGGCTCGAACCACTGGATACGGACCAAACCGACCGGGACCTGTGGGCTATTCTCGAATGGCTGATCGCCGGGGTGGGGGAGCCCTGGACCGTAGAAGCTCTCAGGACCACAGGCCGCATCTACCGTGTAATACCGGCGGACTCCTAAAGAACACCTGAACAAGTCCCTTCCCCCCGATGAGGGAAGGTTAGGAGCATCAAAAGATTGATTGACAAAACCCTATCCACGCTTCTCTCAATCCCGGGTTGGGACCCGCAACACGCCGGCGCGGTGGAGATTGCGGGCGGCACGGACCCGATTCTGCCGACGCCTTTTCGTATCGGGGAGGCCGCCGCGGCCAGCTTGGCCGCCGTTGGTCTTGCCGTTGCAGACCTTTGGGAGTTGCGGACCGGGCGCCGTCAGGAGATCAAATTAGACACCCGGCAGGCCACGGCGTCGCTGCGCAGCAGCCGTTACCTGACAATGGACGGAGCGCCGGTTGCCGCCGAGCGGACCCCGGTGATGGGCGTGTACCGAGCCAGGAACGGCCGCTGGAGCTATCTCCACTGCAATTTCCCCAACCATCGCGACGCGGCCCTGGGGGTGCTGGGAGTCGCGGAGGACCGCGAAGCGGTGCGCCGGGCAGTGGCCCGCTGGGATGCCCTGGAACTGGAGGAAGCCATCATCGCCGCAAATGGGGCCGGTGGAATGGTCCGCTCTATGGAAGAGTGGTCACAACACCCCCAGGCCGCCGCTATCGCCTCTTTGCCATTGCTGGAGATTGAGAAGATCGGAGATAGTCCGCCGCAACCCTTGCCCGAAGGGGCAAGGCCCTTGTCAGGAGTAAGGGTTTTGGATCTTACGCGGGTGCTGGCGGGGCCAACCTGCGCCCGCACCCTGGCGGAACACGGGGCTGACGTGTTGAAGATTACCGGCGGCCACCTGCCCAGCAGCACATCCCAGGAACACGACACGGGCCACGGCAAGCTATCCGCCCACCTCGACCTGCGGGAAGACACAGACGTCGACACCCTGCGGGGACTGGTCCGGGAAACGGGCATTTTCTCTCAAGGGTATCGCCCCGGGACCCTCGCCCGGCGGGGCCTCTCGCCCGAGGACCTGGCCAGGCTGCGGCCGGGCATCGTCTACGTCTCTCTGTCAGCCTTTGGCCGGGTGGGGCCATGGTCCTCGCGCCGCGGCTTCGATACCGTGGTGCAAACGGTGAGCGGCATCACCGACCGTCAAGGAGAGCTGTTCCCCGGCGCCGAGCCGGGGCCTCAGTTCTACCCGGTGTCGGCCATCGACTACCTGACCGGCTACCTCATGGCATTCGGCGCTCTGGTGGCCTTGGCCCGGCGTGTCCGGGAAGGCGGCAGTTGGCTGGTCCGCATATCATTGGCCCAGACGGGACGCTGGCTGGTAGACCGGGGCCATGCCCCGCAAGCGGAGCTCCGGGACGTGCCGGAAGACTTCACTCCGGAAGAGGTAGAACGCTGGTCGACGGTCAGCAACGCGCCGGGGGGCCGGCTGCGCCATCTGGCGCCGGTGTTGCAACTCTCGGAAACCCAGCCCTATTGGGCCAGGCCTTCTGTGCCTCTTGGCTACCACGACCCGGTGTGGCCGGAGCGGGGACCCTAGCCGGGCGGAAAGCCGGTGGACCCTAGCCTACCGGCAAGACGGCCTCGGTGCGGTCTGCCGGCAACTCGACTTCGAAGGCGTTCAGGAAGAAGGCGGTCTGGGCGTAGTTGCCCATCAGGGCTGTGATCTCTACCAGGCGCTGGACACCGAACTGCTCCAAGGCTGTCTGGAACGTTGGTGACGAAACTTTGTGGTCCTTGTAGAACTCGGCGCAGAAGTCGACAATCGCCGATTCGTCGGGAGCCATTTCGGGCAAGGGCTGTCTGTCCCGCAGAGCGTCCACCAGTGCGTCGCTGACCCCCTCGCTCCGCGCCGCCGGTGCATGGGCGTTCCAGATGTACGGGCAGTCCATGGCCCGGGCAGTGGCCAAAATTGCCAACTCCTGTATCCTCTTGGGAAAAGTGGTCTCAAAACGGAGGTAGGCGGTAAGATGGCTTCGCCGTCGTGACATCTCCGGGCTGTTGATGGTAATGGAGGCCGGGCCGCCGGTGATCGAGCCTCCGGTGTCTCTGGTCAATTCATCGAAGGCGCCACGGAACTCTTCGGGGACCATGTCTCGCGTTACTACAGGTGTCCTTGCCATGATTCTCCTCCGGTCAGATTTCTATAAGAACGCGCTTGGGAACGCGCTTGGATTCCGGCCGGTTAAGCATCGCCCGGTTTGCGACCGGGGGGTCCAACGGACCGGTATGGCCGGCGCGGACGGGCCCGGACTATTCATCCAAGTGGACCGTGGCCGTAACTCTGGGAACGCTGCTCACCACCCGGGTCGTGTGTCCGTGCCCCGTCAGGTCTTCGGCGAGGTTGACGTCTCCGGCTCCAAGCCGGTGGACTGTTCCGTCGGCCAGCCCGATTTCCGCTTCCCCGGAAAGGGTTATTATGTACTGTCTCCGGGGCGCCACGTGCCAATCAACGAAATACCCCGGGGGTGAAGCCCGAAAGACGATACCTTTGGCGTTTTGCAACTGGGTCCAGTCCGGATGCGACGCCGGGTCGATTGCTTCTACGTGGGACTCGCCGTCGTCTCCGGAATACAATCTTATGGACCCCATGGTCCCTCCTGCTATTGTGAATTTTCAGCTTCAATCATAACTGAAATATGGCTTAACCCAAATACGGGTCACCATAGAGAGCGCCAGAGAGCGCCGAGACTCTCTTATCCTCGGCGCTCTCTACGTTTGCCCGGCATCGAGGGACGGGTTTGATTCCTGGCCACGCGCCTGTTCCTGTGGCCGTTGCCCCGCTAATATAATAGACCCAAGGAAAGGCACGGAGGCGCACCGGACTCATTCCCAGGCGCTCTCCGCCCGCTCCGCGGCGACTAAACTCAAGGAGGCGGACCATGACCCTGCCCGGAACTCCCCCGGTAGCCACCGACTTGGTGCATCACATCGGCATCGCCGTCGCCAACCTGGACGCCAGCATCGAATTCTACAGCAGCCTCTTCGGGCTGAAGCCGGGCCCCATCATCGTGCGCGAAGACATCGGCGTGCGGGGCTGCTTCGTACCCGTGGGCGAGACCAACCTGGAGTTGCTGGAAGGCACCTCTCCCGACAGCTTGATCACCACCCACATCAACTCCCGAGGCGAAGGGCTTCACCACGTATGCTTCGAAGTAGACGAAATCGCCGAAAAGCTGAAGGGCCTGGACGCCTTGGGCATCAGCCTGATTGACAAGGTCCCGCGGACGGGGCTGATGGGCGGCGACATCGGGTTCCTGCACCCCTCGGCCGCTCGCGGCGTGCTGATCGAGCTCGCCCAGCATAGCCACTAGCGTCGGTCGATGGGCCTGTCAACGGTCCGGGAGAACCTGAACAGAATGGCCGTCCAATCGGTGGCCCTTCTCTCCATATTCTTGTTGTTGCTGCCCGCCCTCGGGCCCCAACTCGACCACCACTTTGCCGAAAGGCGCCCGGACCATTCTCACGTATTTCTGGGCTCGCCTTCGCCCGAACACTCCCACCTCTTCGAAGAAGGCGGTCATCATGCCCAGCATCAACACCCCCTGCAACCGCAGCCCGGCGGCATAGTCTACCTGACCTCGGACGAGGGGATGGGCCAAGCGTTCGCCGGCGTTGCCTCCTCAATGGTTGAAGAATCAGTCCGATTCTCTGCCCCGGACGGCGGAGTGTTCCTCTTGGGACCGCCGTGGCGCACGGCAGCCATGCGCGGCGCGTTCGTCGGCCCTCCGGACAACCCCCCCAGAATATAGCTCCTTCACTCCATCACCCTCCGGCGGAATCCCCGGCGGCGCAACCCGCGCCCCGAGCCGGGCCTGCCGCAGCGAAACATGCCAATTTAAACGGCAACCGATTGTCTATGGAAGAAGGATCATACTATGCGCTCGTTTTTGAGCAGGACCACATGGCCGTGGGCCGCCGCCATCGCGGCCCTGGCGCTCCTGGCCGGCGCCGCTCTGGCCCATGATGACCGTCACGTGGGGGAATACCAGCTGAACGTCGGGTTCAACGTCGAGCCAGCCTACGAGGGCGTTCCCAACGGCATCTACCTCCGGGTCACCCGGGCGGCCGAAGGCGGCCACGACGGCAACGGGGAAGCCGGTGACGACGATGGCCACGACGGCAGCGGCGACGGCATGTCGATGACGGACGAAGACTCCACGGCGGCCCCTGCCGGCATCCCCGTGGCGGGGTTGGAAGAGACACTGCAAGTGGAAGTCACCCACGTTCCTTCGGGAGCGTCCCGTATCATGGACCTGCGGGCGGTATTCCAGGCGCCCGGCCAGTACACCGCCGACCTGATCCCCACCGCGCCTGGGGTATATCAAATACGGGTTTTCGGTTCCATCGAAGAAACGGTGGTCGATGAGACATTCGTTTCCGCCGGGGGCGGGGGCGGTTTCGACGACGTGGTATCGAAGACAGACCTTTATTTCCCCGAACCACTGGCTGAAATCCGGGAGTTGGAGAGCGCCGTAAGGGGGGCCGTGGCGGCCGCCCAAGAAGCCCAGGATGCGGCCCTTGCCGCTTCTTCCAACACTGATTCCGGAGACGGTGATTCCGAGGACGGTGATTCGGGCAACACCCTGGCGATTGTAGCCATCATCCTGGGCGCTGCCGGCGTGGTAGCCGGTTCGGCCGCCGGCATCGCAGCCGTCCGGCGGCGCGGGTCTTAACTCGGTCCAATGTCTCGGAGTGGAAAAAGTCCCATGCGCACAGCGGTAACGGCAGGCTAATGCCGCCCCGGGCGTTTCTGGCCTTCGCCGCCGCTGCAATTTTCGGGGCGGCGGTTTTCCTGGCCTTCTCGCAGCCGGCGCTGGGCCGCGCCAGCCCGGCGCCCAATGAAATTATGCAGGACGCGCCCAGCCGGGTCACCATCTGGTTCACCGAGCCCATCGAACCGGCCCTGAGCGAGATCCGGGTGCTGGACGCCGCAGGGTTCCGGTTAGACGACTCGGCGATGGTCATAGACCCCAATGACCCCACCGTCCTTTCGGTGGGGCTGCTGCCTCTTCCCGACGGCGCTTACACCGTTGGCTGGAAAAACGTCTCCAGGATAGACGGCCACCGGGCGGCTCATACGTGTTTTCGGTAGGCCAACCCATCGCCGGGGCCGCCCCCGGACTGCCGGACGAGCCGCTGCTGCAGTCGCCCGCGGAGCCCGCCGTCCGCTGGCTGGCATTGACCAGCCTTCTCGCGATGGTGGGAGGGGTGGTATTCGACCTGCTGGTGCTGCGGCCGGCGATACGAGGCCGGCGGGTGTCCGCCGCAGCACGGAATACCGGCTTGGTGGTGGCGTCCCGGTCCGTGCGGCTGGTTGCGTTGGCTGCCGTTATGTTCCTGGCGGCCTCGGCGGCGCAACTCCTGTTGCAGGCGGCGTCGATATACGAAGTGCCGGTGGGCGAGGCCTTCGGGTCTCCAATCAAGTCCACGCTGCTGGATACGGAGTGGGGCCGTCTGTGGCTGTGGCGGGTTGGGTTGGCGGCCGCTTTCCTGGCAGTCCTGTCGCCGTTGTGGCTTCCGGTCGGCTCCCTGGCGCGTTTCAGGGACCGTGAGATCCCGGCGATGACCGTCCGTCTGGCGGCGTTGGCGCTGGGAGGCGCGGTCATCTGGACTTGGAGCCTGACCAGTCATGGGGCGGCCACCGCCGGCATCCGGGGGGCGGCCCTATTCTCCGACTATCTCCACCTCGCGGCGTCGGCCTTCTGGGTGGGAGCGCTCTTCCACCTGGCGGGGGGCATCCCGGCGTTCCGCCGGATCTCGAGTCCGCGAGACCGGCGCGGCCTTCTTGGCGCCTTGATTCCCAGGTTTTCCCTGGTGGCGGCACTGAGTGTCGGTACGTTAATCGTGACCGGCGTCTTCAACGGTTGGGCCCAAGTGACCGCGCCAGAGGCCATAGACACGCCATACGGCAGCGCCCTGGCGGTCAAGACGGCACTGGTCGTCGTGCTGTTGCTGTTCGGCGCCTTCAATCTCTGGTGGGTGCGGCCGCGGCTAGCCCAGGACCGCAGCAGCGAGGGTTGGTTGTCCCGGTCGGTCGGCGCCGAGGTACTGCTGGCCTTGCTGGTGCTGGGCTCGGTTGGCTTCCTGACCAGCGTGGAACCGGCGCGACAGGTCGCCTCCCGGACCGGGGCGGGAACACCCGGCATGCTGAGCTTCCAAGACACGGCGGAGGGGACGGACATCTCGTTGGGGATTGCGCCGGGTACGGTGGGCGCCAACGACCTGACGGTCTCCCTGACCGACCGCTTGGGCAACCCTGTCGACAATGCGTCGGTCGTTGACATCCGGCTGAGCTATCTGGGCGCGGACTTGGGGGAAGAGACCGTCTCGGCGGGCCCCGGCGGCGACGGCTCCTACTTGGCGGCAGCCCAGCCGCTGACTATCGCCGGGGCCTGGCAGGCGGAGCTGATCGTCAGGCGGCCCGACGCCTTCGACGCCCGGACTGCCTTCCGGTTCGAAATAGCGGCCGCCGCGGCGCAGGGGAGCTCCACCATCTCGCCATCCCCGGAAACAGCAAAAATCATGCTGGGCGGGGGATTGGCGCTCTTGGGACTGCTCTTCATGGGCGCCGGGGTGAGGCTGGGCGGCTGGTTCTCCCGGACCGGCGCCGCGGTCATGGCGCCCGGCCTGGCCGGTTTGGTCGTCGGCGTGATCCTGCTGGTCAACACCCAGTTGGGACAACCGGAACAACCGGGGTTGCGCAACCCATTTCCGCCCAACCCGGAGTCCCTCCAAGCCGGCCGGCTGGTGTACCAGCAACACTGCGAGACATGCCACGGCCTGGCAGGCCGCGGCGACGGCCCATCGGCGGCCGGCCTGAAGCCCCCGCCCGCCAACCTGGTGGTGCACGTGCCGCTGCACGGCGACGGCGACCTGTTCGGCTTCATTCACGACGGCGTCGAGGGCACGGCCATGGTCCCTCTGGGCGAGGCCCTCACGGACGACGAGATCTGGAACGTCGTCAACCACATCAGGACCTTCGAAGAATAGCGGGCTAAGAATAACGAGCGCTGGTGTTCGCGCCGCTCAGCGCAGCCATCGATTCCCTACGGAGTAAAGTTCTCCCACTCACGAAGCACTGGGGAACATCTGAACAAGTCCCTTCCCCCCGATGGGGGAAGGTTAGGATGGGGGTGCCGGCGCTCATTTGATAACTAATACCGTTAAGCTCTCCTCCGAGATTTCGGCTTTCGCCTCAATGACCATAACTTGTTCAGAGGTTCCCTAGCTCTCGAAGATCGTGGGCTTCCGCGTCTTGGTCGAGAGAGAACCCGTTACGGTCGGCATAGATATCCTCAATAAAGGAGTCCAACTCGTCGTCGCTCACTTCTCCCCAAGCGCCGATGAGGGCAAGAGCCCCTCGGGGCGGGGGCGAAGTTGCCCGGCCCTGCTCCAGGAGTTGTAAGTCGGCCACACTCACCAATGCAACCAACGGCCTGCCACGACGTTCGATGATTACGTGCTGGCCTCCATAAGCTACCTCCGCTGACAGCGCTGATAACTGGGCCTTCGCTTGGGCTGCGCTGACTCTCTTAACCATCGGTCGTACCTCTAATCATCTGATTACTTGGTCATCTTGACCAAGACTACCTCGACCGAGCAACAAGCGCAACCAAAGGTTGTGGACATCGTCCAGCGCTCGGTGCTGCTCTCGATAGTCTTTATTTTCATGGTCATCCATCAGGACGTAATAGTCTGTCATCCCTCGTCGACTCCTAACGGTACAACGCCCCCGGGATCCCCCAAATCCACCATCAAAAGAGAAAGAAAGACCTCGTTGGAGCCGGCTGCAAAGCTGGCTATGATGGTAAGCGACAAAACCAATCCATCACCAACGAGGTGCAACCATTATGGCGCAGGGAGCCTTG
>DAOUHF010000195.1:0-3481 GCA_034428795.1 Dehalococcoidia bacterium | reverse complement strand
CTCCAAAGAAGCAAAACAGGCCATAATCGATGCGCCCTCCCCTTTCATCATCACCACCACCCCGTACTTAACCGATTTCCTCCATTTTATACAATTCTAAGGTTCTGATTAAGACGCGATTGCCCTGCCGTCGAGCCCAAGCGGGAGTCCTCTTCGAGGCCAGGTGTTATACTTACCGGCACAGCAAAAATCGCTGCGGCTGAGGCGATTATTTTCCATGTCCCCATTCTATCCCTAGAACGCTCCGGGCCATAAAACGCTCCGGGCCATAAAACGCTCCGGGCCATAGAACGCTCCCGGGGACATCCCCGCCGGCGGTACATACTCTTACAGAGGCGCTGCAACATGGTCGAAACCGCATTGCCGGAAAACGCCGCCACCCACGACGAAACGCCCCTGCTGGCCCACTTGCTGCGCCGGGCCGGCTTCGGGGCCACCCAGCAAGAGCTCGAGGCCTACGTCGCCCAAGGCTACGAGGCCGTGGTCCATGCACTCCTCCACCCTGAAAACGCTCCCGCGTGGAACGACGACCTTGTCCGCCGTTACCACGTCGACCAGAACAGCCTGATGCTCATCGAGAGCTCACAGTCTTACTGGATGTACCGGATGATCAACACCCGGAGGCCCTTGGAAGAGAAGATCGCCCTGTTCTGGCACGGTCTCTTCGCCACGGCCTACGGGAAGCTGAACCACGCCAGGGCCGTGTCCAACCAGGTCAACACGTTTCGCCGTCACGGCCTGGGCACGTTTCGCAACCTGTTGTCGGAGCTGTCCCGGGACCCGGCAATGATCTTCTGGCTGGACAACAAGGACAACCATAAAGACGCGCCCAACGAGAACTATGGCCGGGAGTTGCTGGAGCTATTCTCCCTGGGCATCGGGACCTATAACGAGGACGACGTCAAGGCCTGCGCCCGCGCGTTCACCGGTTGGACCATAGCCAACCAGGACTACATGAGCGTCCGAGCCTCCAGGGACTCCATCTGGCCCCACGGCCGCCTGGACTGGCAATTTCTCTACCGTCCCGAGGATCACGACGACGGCCCCAAGACGTTCCTGGGCCAAACCGGCCGGTTCAACGGAGAAGACATACTGGACATCATCTGCCAGCACCCGGCCAGCAGTTGGTTCGTCGCCGGCAAGCTCTTTGCCTTCTTCGTGTCCGACGTACCGGACGAGGGCGCTATCCAGCTCATCGCCGAAGACCTGCGGGAGAGCGGCGGCGACATTCGGTCGGCCCTGCGGACCCTGTTCCTCTCCGATTCCTTCCGCTCCGCCCAGGCCCGCTACGCCAAAGTAAAGAGCCCCGCCGAACTGGTGGCGGGCACAGCCCGGCTTGCCGGCAGCTTCACCTCCCCGGACTGGAGCATCGTCAACCTGGCCTTGGACGCCGGTTTCATGGGCCAGGAGATACTCAATCCTCCGACGGTTGAGGGTTGGCACACCGGAACGGAATGGGTCGACACCGGGACCTTGGTGGAACGGGTGAACTCCAGTGCGCTGATGGTGATGGCAGGCGACGCCCTCCAACCCGGTGTGGCAATGGCTGTGCACACGCTGCGCGGCCGACAGAGCGTGTACTCCCCCGGCGAACTGGTGGATGCCTGCCTGCTGTGGGCCGGTGCGCTGGAAATCTCGGAGGCCACCCGCCAAGAGTTGACCATATTCGTCGCCTCCCGCGGAGACCTCCGGTTCGAACCCGAGCCCGAAGCGGCGTGCGCCAGGGAGCGGGTGGTGGAGTTGCTTCAACTGATGCTATCCACCCGCGAATACCAGATGGCCTAGGCTGCGACCTCTTACCTCCGGACAGGACATGGGGTCGAAGGACACCTCAATGGCACAAACGTCTCCGATGGCACAAACGTCTCCGATGGCACCGTACGAGCGGAACGCTGGCTCCGTGGCTGACTATCGCCAGCAGTCCAGGGTTTTCTTGGCCAAGAGCAGGGAGTATCTGGCCGATGGCGACCTGCATCAGGCATCCGAGAAGGGTTGGGGCGCCGCGTCTTGGATGGCTAAGGCCGTTGCGGAGGCCCAAGGCTGGAGTTACTCGAGGCACGATGAGTTCTTAACGGTAATGTACCAGGCCGCGGACCTGTCAGGCGACACCCGGTTACGTAACCTGCGACGTGTCGCCAACGAACTACACGGATTCTTTTACACCCGGAAGATGCTCCTGCGCCCCGGCGTTATTCTCGAAGGGCTTGACGATATTGAAACGATGCTGAACATTCTGCAACCACTAACCGAGCCGGACTCAGCGGTTGCCGACCAATAGATATGACCACCGCGACAACCGGTTTTTCCTATAGCCACACCGTTGGCTCCCTGTCCAACAACGGGCGGGGTATGCAAAACCCGGTAGACATGGCCCTGGACTCCCGGGGTGTGATGTACGTTATCAACCGGGCTGGCCCCGAACTGGCCCTTCGGCTCTCCTACAAACGGGTCACCATGTGTACCGTGGAACAGGAATTCCTGGGGGAGTTCGGCGCCGGAGGCACGGGCCCAGGGGAGTTCTGGTGGCCCAGCTCTGTAGCCTTCGACAGCAGCGACCGGCTCTATGTCGCCGATGAGGCCCTGAACCGGATCACCGTATTTTCAAGCGAAGGAGTGTTGCTTCACACCTTTGGAGAAGCGGGCAGCGGCCCCGGTCAACTCAACAAACCCTCCAGCCTCGCCTTCGACGATCAGGACCATCTTTTCTTGGCCGACAGCGCCAACCACCGGGTGCAGAAGCTGACTACGGACGGGCGATTCGCCGCCTCTTGGGGAAGCCGCGGGAGCGGCCCCGGAGAGTTCGATTTTCCGTGGGGCCTGGCGCTGGACCATCTCGGCAACGTTTACGTATCCGATTGGGGCAACGACCGGATCCAGAAGTTCGACCCCGACGGCGGGTTTTTGGACCAATTTCCCGGAGAAACGTCGGAAGCGCCTCAGGACCAGCGAATCAGCAGGCCGGCGGGCCTCGCGGTTGACCGGCAGGGTAATATCTACGTTGCCGATTGGGGGAACGAACGGGTGAGAGTCTGGGACCACGAGGGCAACCACCTGGCCACCCTTCGGGGCTATTCGGAGACCCCGCCGTGGGCCGAGGACTATTTCTTGGCCAACCCCGAAGAAGGCGCTCTCCGCTTGGAGGCCGACTTGGAGCCGGCAGTGGATCCGCCGGAATTCCGGGACCGGGAGGAGTCAGCCAACATCGAGAAGCTGTTCTGGGGGCCGACGGCCGTCAAGCTCGACGACAACGGTAATATCTTCGTCGTCGACAGTTGCCGTCACCGGGTGCAGGTGTACCGTAAAGCCTGACCGCCTTCCCCCAGAACAAGTCCCTTCCCCCCGATGGGGGAAGGTTAGGATGGGGGTCCCGGCGCTCAAAGTCCCTTCCCCCCCTCCGTCATTCCGGCACCCCCTCCGTCATTCCCCCCCTCCGTCATTCCGGCACCCCCTCCGTCATTCCCCCCCTCCGTCATTCCGGCAC
>DAOUHF010000194.1:0-2117 GCA_034428795.1 Dehalococcoidia bacterium | reverse complement strand
GCAGCGGGAGCAACTCTTGACCACCGACACCGTGGACTAAGAGAAGCTGCCGGAACAACTCCTCCAACGCAAAGATCAAACGTCTCAGGATAAGGATGAATAATGAACTTTGAAACGTTACAGAAAGAGGCCCACGCCATCGCCAGAGAGAAGGGTGACTACGACACAGAACGAAGCTTCAGCAGCTTCATAGAGGCTGTTCACGAGGCACTCAGCGAAGCCGGAAAGGCGTACCGGAAGCACGGGTTTGATTCCGGGATTGTAGCTCCCCAAGCTTCCGTCACACCCAACGGCATAGTGGCCGACGGCCAACTGATACCGGACAGCATCCCTGTATATCTTGGGAACGTGCCCAGGCCAAAGCCCTTCGGCGTTCCATCCGAACTCGCCAACGTGGCAATCCACCTGGCGGACATGGCCCAGTTCTACGGAGTCCAGAACGTGGAAGCTCACATGGACAACACCAGGGGAGCCAACCGCATATTCGAACGGTTGGGGGACCAATCGTTGAGCTTCGAGCGGGCTGTCGCCACAGCGCATTGGGGAACGGCTCAGATCTTCGAGGTTCACCTGCTGTATCCGAATTACTGCTGGAATCCTTCCCCCTGGCACGGAAAGCTAGGATGGTTGCTCCAATTCATCCAGGAGACAGCCGTCATCCACAGCATCGACCTGCGCGCGGCCGTTGCCGCCAGGATTGAATACCTGCGCCGGTGACCGGCGCCATTCCCCGCCCCGCTCGGCGGAGAACAGCCAACAGAACCCCGGGAACGAAACCCCCGGGGTTTTTTCATGCCCGAAAGAGACTAGCGAAAGAGACCGGCGAAAGAGACCAGCGAAAGAGACCGGCAAAGGGAGAAGAGAAATTGAGACGGGAAAACACCCTCCTCGAACAGGAGTCCAAGGCCGCCAGCATCCAGATATACCAATCGCTGAAGAAGCACCCGAAAGCAGCCCAAGAGGTGGCCGAAGCCCTGGGGGAGCCATTCAGCCTGCAGTCAGCCCACACAGCCGTGCTGGTCATGGTCCAGGCCCTTGCCCAGACCCGGGGAAAAGGCCGGCCAACCCTGGTCAGAGCGTTGAAACTCTGGGAGCGAACCCTAGACCCCCAGAGGAGGTTCCTGCCCATCGTCCCCCTGGCGCTCAGGCTGTTGAAGGCGCTGCCTCCCAGGACGGCGAAACAGGCCCTCCCGGGGATGATCCAAGCCTCGGAGCAGTTGAAGGACCCCGCCGAGGCGGGAAGAATCATCCAGAAGCTGGCCCATCACAGAAAGCAGCTGGCGGTGTACCACACCCGGCCGGAGTCCGCCGCCCTGATGGCCCGCCTGGCAATCCCCGAAGGGCTGGACTGGTCCGACCCCAAGACAGTCACGAAATACCGCATGGCCGACTACTCCTGCGGCGCCGGGGCTCTCCTCATCGCAGCCTACCGGCGGGTGAGGGAGCTGCACCTAGGCTCCGGCGGCTCGCCCAGAGAGGTTCATGCCGCCGTCCTGGAGGACTCCATAACCGCGGTGGACGTGTTGCCCGCCAGCGTCGCCCTCGCCGCCGCCGGGCTGGACGCACTGGAGCCGAAGCCGGCCCAACCCGGCGGGGCCACCCGGGCTCTCACGCTTGAGTACGGACCCATCAGCTGCACAGCACCGTCCCAAGGACCCCAGGAAGCGCAGGAACGCCGCGCCATCGGGCTGGGCAGTCTGGACCTCCTGGATCCCGCCGCGCTCCGGAAACAGGACCTCAGCGCCATCGGCCGGGGAGACGCCGCCGGAAAGCAGTTGAAGTTCCCCCCAGCGTCCCAGGACCTGGTGATAATGAATCCGCCCTTCACCAAGCGGCCGGACCCTCAGAACATGGACCTGAACGTCCCAAACCCGGAACTCGGCGTCCAACCCACCAGCGAGGCGGAACTGGCCGGGATGGAAAACCGGCTGGAAAGCATCCAGCAGCGGGTCAAGGCGGGATGGAGCAACGGCCTCGCCCTCCACTTTGCCCACCTCGCCCACCGGATGGTGAAACGGGGCGGGACCATCGCCCTTCTGCTGCCCATGTCCGCGCTGACCTCCGGGGGAGGCAGCGGCGAGGCCCACGGGAGCCGCAGGCCCGACCTGGGATGGCCC
>DAOUHF010000193.1:0-1787 GCA_034428795.1 Dehalococcoidia bacterium | reverse complement strand
TGTTCAAAGGCGTGGGCCGCCTGAAAGAGCGTGGCGTCTTCAAAGTGACGCCCTACGAGCATGAGCCCGACAGGCAGGCCGTCGGACTTGGCGCATGGGATGCTGAGCGCCGGGTGGCCCGTCAAGTCGAAGGGCGCAGTATTGTCCACCGCGGCGAAACCGTGGGTGATTAGGTCCGCTACGCCGCGTCCGGGGACATGCCGGTGGGCCTTCATGGGTGTCGTGGGCATCGCGATGATGTCCACGTCCTGGAACACGCTGTCGTAAGCGGCGCGCAATTCCCGGCGCAAGTTCTGGCTCTTGGCGTAGATGCGGCCGTGGTAGTTTTCTTTGACGTAAGTCCCGCACAGAAGGATCAGTTTGGCGGTAGGCGGCAAATCATTGGACTGGACTTGCTGCGATTTGCCCAATGCGGTGGCAAGGTTCGTGTTGTAGAGACCTTCCCAGCCGTGACCGGTCCCGTTGCTTCGCAGCAATGCGGTGGCGCCTTCGGCAATCATGCTCCACATGAGGTCACCAGACCCTATGTGAGGCGGGACTGAAACCTCGACGGTCTCGACTCCCAGTTCGTTAAGTACCCTTAGCGCCTCGCGAACCGCTTCATCGACGTCGTCTTCAGAGCGCGGCAGTCCAAACCCTTCCTTTAACACTCCGATGCGCAGCCCCCGCGCACCTAGTCCCAACGCCTCGGTATACGGTTGCACCCGCACATCCTGCTGGCGCGGGTCCATCGGGTCTGGGCCGGCGATCACCTCCAACGTCAGGGCGGCATCGGCCACCGTGCGCGCCATTGGTCCGACGTGGTCTAACGAGTGGTCGGCTCCAACGATTCCAGTGTAAGGGACCAAGCTGAAGGTCGGTTTGTGCCCGACTACGCCACACCAAGAGGCGGGCATTCGAATAGAGCCGCCCTGGTCTGCGCCGATGGTGATATCTATGTCGTCGTAGTACAAGGACGCCGCCGACCCGCCGGAAGAGCCGCTCGCCAAGTATTCCGGGTTATGTGGATTCAGTACCGGACCAAAGGCGCTGGTATCTCCGCCGGCGGACATTGACAAGTCCTCGAGGTTGAGCAACGCCACGATCTCGGCCCCTTCATCCAATAACCGGCTGACGATAGTGGCGTCGATATCGGCCACGTAGTCTTGCAACAGAGCGGAGCCGCTGGTCATTGGCATCCCAGCGACGCAAATGTTGTTCTTGAGCCCGAACCGCTTGCCAGCCAATTTACCCGTGGAGGCGCCCTTGACCCGGCAACGCCGCAGGATAGCGTTGAAAGGGTCATCCTCGCGTGAAGGCCGGACTCCCGGGTCGCGGTCCCGGTATTTCAGGGGTTCCCTGGGTTCGGTCATCTGCTCCAGCAGCTCGTAGTTCGCGAACAGCCCTGGGATCAAGTCCTGGAATGCGGCCAACTCTTCCTCGTTGAGTTCGAAATAATTGGCCCGGGCCAGACGTTGAAGATCATCTCCGGTAGGAAGTCGCAGAGCCATGGCATTCCCCCTTATTCTTGGTCTCAAGATTGAGTTTGACTGACGCCGCTGCCGGCGCCGGTTCCGGTCGCTGTCCCGGCGCGGGTGTGACCAAGGCGAGTGTAGATGGGGCCTTATGCCCCGTCAACGCCAACCCGAGGACGCCTAAGACAGTACCGGCCCCTTGTTTTTTTGGTAGACCTGGATACGGTTTTTTGCCGAATCTACAATTGCCACCCGGCCCTTGGAATCCGTCTCAACCGCGGTGGGGTGCCAGAACGACTGCTCCGGAGAAAAGTCGGTGACCATGTTTCGCTG
>DAOUHF010000192.1:0-3587 GCA_034428795.1 Dehalococcoidia bacterium | reverse complement strand
TCAGCGGTAAGGAGAAGCGAAACCTGCCGGGTCAGCTCACCATCGGCGATACTGGGTAATTTCTCCGTTTGGAACTCCAGCAAGCGACGGAGCCATCCTCTTTCACTCCAAATGTGTGGCCATATCCTGAGCTGATCACCGTGAATTGCTCCCCGGGCGGGGTGGATTGGCCGGGTTCATCCCACCCCCAGCAGACGACGTCTCCACGTCTCTCTTGCGTCGTCGTGACGGTCGTTCGCGCCGGTCGGCGGGCAACAAAAAGGGCGGCTCGAACGAGCCGCCCCGCGTGGGCCTTTTTTGTCCGGCCGTAGGTCAGCGGGCTATTCGTCGGTCCCGCTCGACCTATTCGTGGTTCCACAGTGGGTAATGGGCGGCACCGCCGCCGCGCCCTGGTTTCAGTTCGTTGTTTCGGAGACGGCGACGAAGTACTGACAGGATCTCGGTTGTGATACCGGCCGCCCCGTTGGCGGCAGCTCCACGCCTGTGTACCTGGTGCCTGGGTAGAAAGCCTCGGAAAGACCATGGTCTTTCCGAGGGACATTCGGTTCAGTCACAGCGGTTTTTAGACTTGTCGAGATTGGCCCCGCCGGTGTCCAGCAGTTTGATGGCTATCTTACCCGAGACGCCGCCGGAGTCGAGTACCCTGACCCGGACGAAGTAGTCCTTCGTGGTCCCGGTGAATGCCAGGGTCTTGAACACCGCGTGGCTTTCGCCAGTGGTGTCTTCGTTCGCGGTCACCCTGCTGATGGATTGATTGTGCCCAGGATGGCGACGCGTATCCTTTTTCCACTGACGTCTCGCCAGGCGTTCGAGGTTTTGATCTGGTTCCTATTTATCATTGACCATCCCGAATCACGGGCGGCGTAGTCAAAGCCGTCGCCCCAGGTGGCGTCGATGCGCACCGAGTCTCCACCGGGGCTCTTGATCACCACCATGTATTTGGTCAAGTTGCCCTGTACCACGAGCGGCGGATTGGTCGGAGCGTTGAAGGACAGGAGTCCCCTCGCAAAGGAGTTGGGCGCGGTGAGAGCCGTGCAGGCCGTGGTCAGGTTGCCGCTGCTGTCAACCTCGCAGATCTGAACGGTTATGTCGTCCCCTTGTGTATCCTCGGAGGTGATCAAGACCCTGGAGACGGTGTAGCCGCTTGGGTTGGTTCCGGTGGTGAAGGGCAGTCCGTGATCCGCGGTGAAGTCGATAGAGGTATCGCCGAGCAGCCCCATATTGCTGTGGAAGTTGGCCTCGCCCACCGTATGTGTCGGGAGCCGCGGGAGGTTGAAGCTTTCCAGCGGCCCCTCTCTCGTGCCCTCGTTGTCCGTAAAGCTGACCTCGATACTGACCTTCCTTCCCCGGTCACTCTCGGTCAGCGTGTACGTGGGCGAGTTCGCGCCGATGTTCGCCTCAAAGGTGGTGCCGTCGTCGGCGTAGCGCTTCCACTGGTAGTCGAAGGTGGCGGGCACACCGTCCCGGTCGCCGATCGCAAAGAAGGTTTTGGCGGTCAGGGTATACCCCACCTGCGAGACGCCTCGGATGTACGGCCTGCCGTACGCCGGATCGTTCACCGGGGTCACGTTGATGGTCATCGTGTAGACGTCAGTACTGTCATCCCTTCGGTCGTTCACCTTGAACTTGAAGCTCGCGAAGCCCGTCCCGTTACCGTCGGCGGGCGGGACGTAATTCAGTCTGCCCGTCCGATTCCGGGTTGAGTCGATCGTCATCGGCAGGTCATTCTGGGTGATCGGCACGTTGTTCAGCGTCAGCACGCCCCTGCCCTGGGCGGGCAGTTCGGTAATCTTCAGGTGATCGAACGCATCATTTTCGGCATCGGAGTAGTCGAAGTCGGTGGCCTTGAAGGTGTACCTCCAGTCCTCTCTCTGGGTTACTGTGCCGTCCGACGCCGTGGGAGGGTTGTTAGGGCCGGCGGCGGTCACCTGAAAGACCGCCGAGAGCCCGTACATGGGGCGGGTGGCGGTGGTTGCCGCGGCCGAGTCGTTGCTATGGAGGGGGCCGTGGCCGCTGGCGGAGGAGTTGGGCCGGCTGACGCGCGAACCAAAACTAGAGGCCGTGCCTAGCGCGCGCGAACTAGACCCACTGAACGCCTCGGTGCCGTCGAGTTTGCAGCCGGTGAAGGGGTAGTTGGCGAGCAGGGAGGTATCGGGGCCGTTGGCGCCGGACTCGTTCTTGTCGTTGGCCTCATCGTCCCAGGAGCCGTCGTAGAAATCCTCGTATTCGTCGGCGGCCTTGGCGCCGTTGAGCCAGTAGATGGCGGCGCCCTTGTCGGTCGCGGTGTAGGTGGTGGAGGTGTTGTCGCGGGCGTCGGCGTCGGAAGTGCAGCCGACCGCCCTGAAGCCCGTGCTGTAGGACCGGATGTCGGTGTGGCCGGCCGCGGCGCGGGTCTGGATGAACGTGTTGTAGTCCGCGATGGCGCTGGACGAGGCGTTGCGCTTGGTGGAGGAGAGGAACAGCAGTCGGAACTGGTCGCCGACGGCCCGGCCGGTGGGCTTGAGGCTCCAGTCCACGGGGACCCGGGTGACCGTGCTCTGCCTGGCGACCACGCGTTGGGGCTGTTTCTTAGGGTCGGGCCCCGCCGTGGTGGTGGCGGTGATGGCGCTGGACTGTGGTCCGTCGCCGTCCGGGCTCAGGGCCAGGACCGCATAGAAGTAAGTGGTCTCGGCTGCCACGGTATCGTCTGCGTACTCCGTGCTGGCGCTTCCAGTGTCTGCCGTGATGGTGGACAGGCTGTCGGCGCTGCTGCCCCGCAAAATGCCGTATCCGGTTATCCTCTCATCCTGAGGGTGGTCCCAGGTGAGGGTCAGGACGCTGTGTCCAACTCGGGCCACGGCGAGCCCGGTGGGCGCCGCCGGCGGGGGCGCCGCTGGCGTGGTGGCGTTGACCGTGCCCGACTGGGCTCCGTCCCCGTCCGCGCTCAGGGCTAGGACCGCGTAGAAATAAGTGGTTCCCGCGGCCACCGTGGCGTCGGTGTACTCCGTGCCAGCGTTTCCGGTGTCCGCCTCGATGGTGGACAGGCTGTCGGCGTCGGTTCCACGCAGGACGCGGTGCCCGGTTATCCTCGCATCCTGGGGGTCGTCCCAGGCCAGGGTCAGGCTGTCGTGTGCGACCTGGGACACAGTGAGCCCGGTGGGCGCCGCCGGCGGGCCGTCCATGACCCGGGTGGCGGCGGTGGGTGCCCACGGCCCGCTCCACCGGCTGGCCGAGTGCTCCCCGTCGTAGTAGCGGGCCCGGAGTCGGACCTTGTAGTCTTGGCCCGGGGACAGGTTGTTCAGCGTGAGCGTGGTGTCATCACCGGCCGGATAGACGTTGGCCCGTTGGGTCTCATTGGCATCCTTGTAGGACAGAAAGCCCAGGCTGGCTTGGGCCCAGCTGAGGCGGTAGTCGGTGGGCGCCGGTTCAGGGGTCTCCCAGGTGATGACCAGTTGCCCCGGCTCGCTGCTGGCGAGGTTCAGGGACGGGATTGCGCCACGTTCGGCCTGTGCCTGGGCGGTTCCGGCTATTCCGGAGCCGATGAAGGCCATGGAGGCTACGAGCAGCAATGCCGCAATCAAGATGGGCAATCTTGCTCGACCGTCGGA
>DAOUHF010000191.1:0-2124 GCA_034428795.1 Dehalococcoidia bacterium | reverse complement strand
GGCAAACCGAGCACCAAGGAGACTGAGAATGGCGTCGATTTCGCGGCGTTGTTCCATGTGGTCGGGCGGCAATTCCTTCTCATCGGGGTTGAAATCAAGGCTGGCGTAGTCGATTTCGCCTCGCCGACGATAGGGCAGCATCCTGATGGCAGTTGCTTTATTGACAGTAGCCATTCGATAGCCTCGGGGCCCAGACTAATAACAGTCTGTTCTCCGTACCTCTCAATATCTAGTCGGATTTTACCATGCCCCAGTGTCGGCTATTTTGAAAGAGAGCGAAACTATCCTGGGTCACCGCCCTGATTAGCCGACCATGTCGAAGCGCTCCGACTCCGGCGGCTTGGCCCACAGTTCTTCTGCGCCGGCCATTGCTGCGGCCCGTTCGGGACTGGCCCGCCAAGCGTCGTAAATTTCGTTGCTGTCCCAAGTGACCAGAGTGGAAATCTTGGATGGGTCGTTGCGGGAAATAAGGGTTTGGCGGCTGCCGAACCCCGGTGCTTTGCTCTGGGCAAGCCCGTTTCCATCCAGCAGCTTCTTGGCATCTTCGATCTTGTCCGCCTCGGCCCAATGATGGGTGAGTACTCCGATCATGGCTCTCTGCCCCCTGTCGTCATTCTTGTCTTATTGCTCGGAAGCCCGCCGGATGCCAATGGCCCGGGCGACCACAAAGGCCACAACACCGACCAACGCGCTGAGCACTGCCCCCATTTTAGCGGGGTCCTGAAAAGTTGGGGACACGTAGGCCTTGTTGGCGACGAACAACGCCACGGTAAGCCCCAAGCCGGCGATCAGTCCGGCGATCACCAGATGCTTGACCCCCATGCGATCCGGCAATGGGAAGCCGACCAGCGAGGCTCCCGCCGAGAACAGGGTTACGCCGACGGTCTTTCCCACGATCAAGGATATAAGGACCACGAAAGTGACGGAGTTGATGCTTCCGAACGCCACACCCGCGTTGGCGAACGCGAAAAGGAACAGGCCGAAGTCCACCGGCAACTTCAGGTGATGCTCGAACATTTCCAACGGGGAGCCGTTGCGGACGTGGACGCCCTCTTTGGCGTCATTAGGCTCGCCCGCTACCGGCTGGCCGTCCGGCCAGCCGCCCGGGTCGGCCTCTGGTTCCGCGTGCTGTTCATTACGGGAAGCGGCGGGACGGGAACCGGCGGGCAGGAACGGAACGATCACCACCAGCGCCAACGCCGGTTCCACACCGGACTTGACCAGTCCCACCCAACTGAGGCCGCCGGCGATGAGAATGTAGGCGGGCCAGGACCGGATGCCGATGCGGCGCATCAGGTAAGCGACGGCCATACCTCCGACGGTCAGCAGCACCCATATCGGCTCAACCGGATAGAGTGGGTCAGGGTAGAAGATGGCGATGATGCCCAGTCCGATGGCGTCGTCGGCCACCGCCAGCAACAGCAGGAAATTGACGGCGGGATGTCCGTTGCCGAATATGACGCGGGCCACCAACCAGGCCAACGCGATGTCGGTTGCTGTGGGTATGCCCCATCCGTTGGCAACAGTGCCGAAGTCGTCGGTGCCGCCATAGAAAACGAAAGTCAGTAAGAGGAAGGTTCCCGCCGGCCCCAAGATTCCCCCCAGGGTGCCCATCAACGGATTGACGGCCTTGGGTATCGGGTTCAGCGCCCCACCGGGCAGTACCGATTCGGTGATCGCCTTGGCGGCGATGCCGAAGAAGAACACCATGAACACTTCGTTAATCAGGAAGTGGGCCGTGACGGCCTTGCCGAACACCGCGACGTCGGGCCCGAATAGGTGATAGTCCACCACTTCTTCGTATTGGTGGAGATCGACATTGGCCATCACCAGCCCGGCGATAACACCGACGACCAGGGGGATGGAATAGTCTTGAAGGAGAGTGATTATCTGGCGGGCCCGGGCCAAGGAAACCCCCTTGCATCAGCTACTGGCGGCAAACCGCCGGGAATTATAACATCGGCGCCACACCGGCCCAAGGGTCGTTCAGGCCGGGCAGGGCAATCGCGTCTTAATCAGAACCTTATAATTGTATAAAATGGAGGAAATCGGTTAAGTGCGGGGTGGTGGTGATGATGAAAGGGGAGGGCGCATCGATTATGGCCTGTTTTGCTTCTTTGGAGG
>DAOUHF010000190.1:0-2219 GCA_034428795.1 Dehalococcoidia bacterium | reverse complement strand
GCGGGTGGAGGTGCTGGAACGACCCGACGGCGAACTCATCGTCCAGTAACAAGGGCATACCGTGGCCATGCAGGAACCACGGCCGCGGATGGGCGCGGTGTGGGCTGCAGTCAGCCCCTGGTCGCCCGGCCCTGAACTCAAACGCATCGTCAGCGGCGTAGTCGACCACCACATCAGCAAGTCCCAGCAGCAACGGCTGGCCGCCCTCGAACCGGTGCGTATCGACGAGGCCAGGGTCAAGGCCGTCGCCGAAAAGGACGTCGTCAGCAAGGCGCCGACCACATGTGGGCGTACGCCCACACTTACCCAGAAGGCCCGGTGGAAGGCGATCCAGCAGGCCAGACTGAAAGGACTGTCCCTGAGAGCCATCGCTCGGGAACTGGGCATCTCGCGAGTAACCGTGCGGAAGTACGCCTACGTTGAGCAACCGCCCACCAAGAAGCTCAGCGCCCAGGAACGCGCCAAGGCCGAGGCCCTGGTCGCGTCACAGATCTCCGCAGGCTAACCGTGGTGACAATTTCGCTTTTCAAAAAGGGGACATATTCGCTGGACAACAACACTGGAACCGAAGGTACAGCCGGTTATCAAGGACGGTGGGGTTTATACCCTCACGAGGGCCCACGGATTCCACGCTCTGGATTCGGCGGACGGAAAGACGCTCTGGGTACATCCGGTTGACAATTCTGTGTACGATTTTGCGGTAGCAAATGGCTCGATCTACTTCTATGATGCCGGGACGATTCATTCTTGGAACGTTGCAACAGGCGACACACGTTGGGCTAGGGACGTTCCCGGCGGTTCGGCTGAGGTGCGCACGCTCCCATCTTCGCTGATGGCGTGGTGTTTGTGTCTGCAGGCCGGTTGTACGCGCTGGACGACTCCGATGGCAGCGTTATCTGGAACTTCTGGTCGCCCGACGGTATCCACGGCCCGGTGGTGGTCGACGGTGTCTTTATGTCAGCGGCGACGGCATTGTGGCGGTAGAGGCCGCAACTGGAGAGCCGGTTTGGCATTATCTTGGCGACGAGGAAGACGCCTCCGGGATATTCTCCCGGGTGGCTATAGACGACGGTGCGATTTACGCCGCAGTAGGTGGCACCGGTACAATAGCGCTCATCCCGGAAATCAACCGGTAATACCCGATACGGACGGGAACGGTGTATTACGTTGCAGCGCCAGCGAAACCCCGGTCTGATTGGCGTCAACTAGCTCGGACTGGTCCATCAATACTGGTAGCTGGTTCATCTCCTCCACCCGAATTTGATGCCGGGCCGCTGCGGTCCGTTAGCTGGGGACGTCAAAATCAAAGATGACCGATTGGTGCATCATCTGGTCGATCGCCACGGTAGCCATTGGACTCGCGATGCCGTTCCTCCGCTTTGAGGTGAACAGGTTGGAAGTCATGCCAGACCACCGAGGCCCGTACCGGTGGGCTATGACGGTGAAGTAGACCTCAGACTCTCCGCCGCCGTGGGCAGGAATCCCACGCCAACGCTCAGGACGTCTCCTGTTCCGACGTCTTCCCCTCGAGGACGCCACCACCCATGTCGGCTCACGTCCCGGGCGTGACGCCACCGGTTGAGTCGTTGGAGTCGACCCGGATGTTGATCCTCGGGCCAACCGAGTAGCGTCCACCGACGCTTACGCGGATCCTAATGTCTCCGGAAGTCGACGCGACGTCTACCCACGTGCCTGGTGTGGCAGTGCCACCAACGGCGCCCACCGCAACACCCGACCCGCATGACGAGAGGCGCCGGGATCCCGCTTTGCCTGACCGCCGCCGTTGTGGGCAAGGCATTCGAAGTGGCCGGCCCGCGTCATGGGCCGTACCGGTCGCTAAGAGTATAACCGCCCAGGAAAAGGAATTCTTCACCGTCCAGGAAGCTAATACTTACGGTGATCGTTTCGGACGGGTACCGATCGGAGCCCGGACCTATGCGCATTACAACGCCTGGTGGTTGAATGGGCGACTGGCAAGTATCTGATTGAAAACAAGCTCAATCTGGAGGTGGGGCTCCGTCCCCACCTCTCTCCTCGCCCTGCCTTGCCTGGCGTTGCCGCGTGCTGCCAAGCCGTGCCGTGCCTTGCCTCGTAACAGTTCAGGGTTGAGGGGAAGATAGGAGTTGTCGGCAGGCGGTGAGGGGGTTGAAGCCTTGTACGCGCCAGGTGCCGAAGATTGAGGCCAGCGTCATCTTGGTGTCAGTGCCCGCTGCAGAGCG
>DAOUHF010000189.1:0-17842 GCA_034428795.1 Dehalococcoidia bacterium | reverse complement strand
TTGTGGAGCGGCATAGGGCCGCTTGTGGAGCGGCATAGGGCCGCTTGTGGAGCGGCATAGGGCCGCTTGTGGAGCGGCATAGGGCCGCTTGTGGAGCGGCATAGGGCCGCTTGTGGAGGAGACAGAGGGCCGCCGGATACACCGGGCTGAGACAGCGATTGAGTTTCAGGCGCTTCGGGGAGCGGTCCCGGTTACAGTTGGCCGTCGTATACCGGAACACCGGCCGACGCCGGCTGGTCCTGCCGCAGGGCTTCCGCCAAGCGGTCTACCGCATCCTCGTAGGCCGCGCGGTCGTCCCGATAACCTCTCATGTCGAACACCAGGTGCTCACTCACCAGGGTCCTGGCGGAACGGCCCGCAGGCCGCACCAGTCCGTTGTCCGGCGATACCAGGAACAACACCCACTTGTCTGTGGACCGCTGGCGCTCCTTGGCGCGGGTGATATCGTTTAGAATAGCTTCGGCATCCAGGGCGGCCGACGACCCAACGACCACCATCTTGTCGTAATTGCGCTCCCAACGCTCGATCTCCTCTTGATCGGAGGTGCTGTGACGCTCAACGAGCGAGTTGCCACGGACGCTTTGAGAGAAGACCCAGCACCGCACGCCCCGCGACTGGAGGTCGGACTTGAGGCCTTGGGCGAACTCGTCGTCCCTATCGGCGCACGAGATGTAACAGTCTCCCATCATGCCAGGCTCACCGGAGACGGCGGACAGAAACGCCGCAGCGGAGGAAGGCAGTCCGGCGCCGGTGAGGAAAGCCTCGGGGACGCGTCCTCCGGAACGGTAGACGGAATCCATACCCACGGTGCTGGGAGCATCGTGCCGTACTTGGTCCAAGCCTTGGGCATTCCGCAGGTCGCAGTCTTGGAAAATCGTGTACCCCAGCGAGCATCCCGCCATTTGGGCGCCGTTGAAGTTGGCGTTCCAGAACACGGCCCGGAAAAAATCGCTGCCCGCGAACGTGGCGTCCGTCAGGTCGACTCGAGCCAGGGTGGCCCCGGCGAAGCTGGCGCCGGAGAGGTCGGCCCCGGTCAGGTTGGCATCGGTCAAATTCGCCCTGGAAAGATTGGCGTTAATCAGCTTGGCGCCGGAGAAGTCGGCGTCGGAAAGCGTCGCCCGGTCAAGGTCCGCGCCGCTAAGGTCCGCCCCCCTCAGGTTGGCGCCACGTAGGTTGGCGCCGTTCAGGCGGCAACGGGTCAGGTCCGCCTCCCTGAGGTTGGCGTGATAAAGGTGGCAGGGGTTCAGGTGGCCGCCCGACAGGTTGGCACGTTGCAGCACGGCCCCCATCAGGTCCGCGTTGCGCAAATCTGCCCCACTTATGTTAACCTGGGGCGCCCTGGCGAAACTCATGTAGGCGGCGTTCAGGTCAAGTGTTTCGTTGGGGTTCTGTTCCCGCCAGCGGGCCACGGTATCCCGGCCCCGCTTGACCAATTGAACGTGCTCCATGTTGGCCATCGTATCTGCTCCAGAGCGAGTCTTGGTTGCCGAATCCCGGCCGACGCGCCAGCGTCTGCGGCCACCGGAACGCTGGCGATTCTAGCATAGGCCAGCCTATCACGACTAAGAAACTACCTCAAAACTGATGGCGCCTTTCATCACCCCCATCCTAACCTTCCCCCTGAGGGGGAAGGGACTTTCGAGATAATTTCTTAACCATAATGTTCGACATCAGATCACCGGGGGACAGGCGCTGCTCTTAGTTGGAGGAACTTCCGGCCTCAGCCTGCTCCGGGGAGTGAGGCCCTCTCGGCGCTGTCAAAGCGCATTCTATCCGGGGTTGGAAATCACCGCCCGGCGATGGGTCCCTTCACCGATCTTCCGGTCGCCGGCGAAGGCTTCCACTCGAAAGGTCAACCGGTTCCGGTCGATCTCCGTTAACTCTGCCGACGCGACGATCGTTTCGCCGATGTCGGCGGGAGCCAGATGGCGGACGTTTACCTCGTAACCCACCGACGTCTCGTCACCGGAGAGATGGGGCCGAATGCCTTCCCGAATGCCTTTCATGGAGGCCTGTTCCATCAGCAGGACCATGGAAGGGGTGCTGAACTTGGCCACGTGGCCCGCGACATTGTGATCGCAGACAATGGTCTCCTTGCTGCCTTTCATACCTGGCTTGAGTTCGGAACTGGCCATGGCGTACGCCTCCTTGGGCAGTAGTCGGCGGGTCCCGGAGGCGCGACTGCCCCGCTGTGGACCCCTTGAATAATATCAGATGGGGCGTCGGGAGCCGAGGGCCGTAATGCCGCAGGGCAATCGCGTCATAAATTCAGCCTCTCTGAATACGGACTTACGCGGACGGTCCACCCCCATCCTAACCTTCCCCCTGAGGGGGAAGGGACTTTTGAGAATGCCGGGTCGCTTGAACGGTCAAATACAAAGGAGTACCATCTGGAATATGCTGGACAAGCGCGACCTGCTCTCGGTCACCGACTTTACTGGCGAGGAGACCCTCCGCATCATCCAGCGGGCCCGGCAGGGCAAGACCGCCCCAGTGGGCCGGCCGCTGGCGGGCAAGTCGGTCGCCCTCCTGTTCGAGAAGCCGTCACTGCGCACTCGCGTCAGCTTCGAAGTCGGCATTCACCAGTTGGGCGGGTTCTCATTGTACCTGGGCCAGCAGGAAGTCGGGTTGGGCACGCGAGAACCGGTATCCGACGTGGCCAAGGTCCTGTCGGGATACGTGGACTGCATTGTGGCCCGGGTGTTCCAGCATGGCGTGTTGGAGGAATTGGCGCACCACGCATCAGTCCCGGTGGTTAACGCGCTGTCCGACTGGGAGCATCCCTGCCAGACGATGGCGGACCTCCTGACCATTCACGAGCACAAGGATGGAGTCGACGGGCTGACCCTGGCATACATCGGCGACGGCAACAATGTCGCCCGAAGTCTCTGCCTGGCCCTGCCGGGAGTCGGAATGAGCTTCGCCAGCGCTTCCCCTGAGGGGTACGCGTTGGACCAGGAGTCCCTGGATACAGCCCGGACCAGGGCTGATGGCGCCTCGGTCAGCGTCAGAACGATGACGGACGCGGCGCAGGCGGTGGCCTTGGCCGACGTGGTGTACACCGATGTCTGGACCAGTATGGGACAGGATGAGGAACGGGCGTTGCGGCGCAGGGATTTCGCCGGATACACTGTCGACGGCGCCCTCATGTCCAAAGCCAAGCCGGGCGCGTTGTTCATGCACGACATGCCGGCGCATTACGGAGAGGAGGTCCCGCCTGGTATGCTGGACCATCCCCAATCGGTGGCCTTTCCCCAAGCGCACAACCGGTTGCATGCTCAAAAATCGGTGCTGGAATTTCTCTTGGCCGGATTTTAACCTTGAGACTCCAACCGATTCCTGGTCAAAACTATTCCTGGATTCGCCAGCCCTGATATGCCCCTTCCAATAATTGCCATAATCGGCCGGCCCAACGTGGGGAAGTCCTCCCTGTTCAACCGAATTGTCGGTTGGAGACACGCCATCGTGTCCGAAATAGCCGGCACCACGCGGGACCGCCTCATGGCCGACGCCACGTGGGAAAACCACCGGTTCATACTGATGGACACCGGCGGGCTGGAATCCAACCCAGAGGGCTCCATCCGCCAGAAGGTGCAGGAACAGGCCGAAATGGCCATGGCCGACGCCGACGTAATCGTTTTCGTCACCGACGTCACCGACGGCGTCACTCCGGTAGACCTGACCGTCGCCGACCGTTTGCGGACCACCGAGAAACCCGTGGTGGTAGCAGCCAACAAGGCGGACAACGACAACCGGGAATTCTCCGCGCCCGAGTTCTACCAACTGGGCATGGGCGATCCCGTGGCCATCAGCGCCTACCACAACTATGGCATTTACCAGCTCATGGACCGGGTCCTCGAGCATTCGCCCCTCCAACCCGTCTCCGACGATGAAATGGGCGACGAAATGGGCGATGAAACGGGCTACGAACACGGCGCCGGCAGCGAAGGCGACCCACTCGAGGCGGAACTCAACCTCGCCATCGTCGGGCGCACCAACGTGGGCAAGTCGATGCTATTGAACGCCATCCTGGGCCAGGACCGGGCCATCGTCAGCCCCACCGCCGGCACCACCCGGGACGCCCTGGATACCCAGTTCACCTATCGTGGCCGGGAAATCGTGGCCGTGGACACCGCGGGGATGCGCCGCCCCGGCCAAGTGCAGCGGGGGATTGAGAAATACAGCGTTATCAGGGCGGTGGGCGCGGTGAACCGCAGCGACATCACTGTCCTGATCACCGACGCCTCGGAGCTGGCCACCGCCCAAGACAGCCACATAGCGGGCTTGGCTTGGGAGCTTTGCCGGGGAATTATCGTGGTTGTGAATAAATGGGACCTGATGAGCGAGGAAGGAGCGTACGCCAGGGTCCACTCCGAAGCCGTGATGCGGGAACGGTTGCATTTCATGCCCTACGTACCGATTTGCTTTGCCTCCGCCCTGAACCGCCAGGGAATAACGGCCTTGATGGAGACGGTCCTTGACCTGTGGGATGAACGCCGGCGCCAGGTGGCCAACCGGGACCTGCAGTTCATGCTGGCCGACGCCTTGTCGGAGCACCAGCCTCCCGAGGTGCGAAGGCACCGCGGGCAACGGCTCCGCATCAACCGGGTAAGCCAGGTTGGGGTAAATCCGCCGACGTTTGTTTTTACGGTGAACAACCCCCAACTGGTACACTTCACCTACCAACGGTACCTTGAGAATAAGATTCGCGACACTTTCGGCTTCGACCGCACCCACCTCAGGCTGGTGTTCAAACGCGAGTGAACAGACTGCCGCCGCCTCTGCTGGTTCAAGCCGCCGCCGTTCCCCTGCTGGCGGTCGCAACGGTTTGGGCGTTTCAGGCCTTGGGAAGCCAACCGCAGGCCGCCAGATGGGCCGGCGTCTTGGGGTTGTCTTATCTATTGGGGTCTCTTTCCTGGGGCTACATATTGCTGCGCTGGCGGATGGGGGTGGACATCCGGGCATACGGCAGCAGCCGTACCGGAATGTCCAACGTGCTCCGCACCGGTGGCGGCAAGGCGGCTGCGGTGGTATTGGCGCTGGACGTCGCCAAGGGGGCGTTGGCGGTGGTGTTGGCGAGGGAAGTGATTGGCGACACGGCCGGCGAGGTCGCCGCCGCCCTCGCGGTTTTGACGGGACACAACTGGCCGGTCTTTCTGGGCTTCCGAGGAGGCCGGGGAGTCCTGACGGCCCTCGGCGGCCTGTCCATGATGATGCCCGTCCCGGCGGCAGCGGCCACGGCAAGCTTCCTCGCCACCGCGTTCCTGAGCCGGTACATTTCCCTGGGTTCTATCATCGGGGTCATCATCGGCGGCCTGGCGGTCGTCGGCATGGCTCTGGCCGGGTTGCACTCCGAGGTTTACATGGTCTACGCCCTCATCGCCGCGGCCATGATCATATGGCAACACCGGGACAACATCCAGCGAATCCGGCAAGGCAAAGAGCGTCGTCTGGGCGCGCCCGCGACCCCGTCGACTTAGGAGCCCCGTTGAGTCCAAACAGTCTCTCATCGGGCAGACTACCGCGATCCCATCCAGCCTCAGGCAGCCATTGAGCAATAGAGCGGTAATCGTAGGGGCCACCACCTGGGGTACCACTCTGGGCATCATCATGGCCCGCCAAATGGTGCCGGTTACCCTGTTGGTGCGGAACAGCGCGGAGTCGCAACTCCTGACCTCGGAACGCAGGAATTCCAGGTTCCTCCCCGAAGACCCCTTTCCCGATCAACTGCAGGTAACCGACGAACCGGCCCACGCCCTGGCCTCAGCCGGTATGGTCGTGTTGGCGGTCCCGTCCCACCGCTTGAGACAGAATGTTCGCCAGTTGGCCCCGCACCTTGCGGCGGGGACTACAGTGGTCAGCGCCGCCAAGGGGCTGGAACTGCCGTCGGCGAGCCGAATGAGCCAGGTGTTGGAGGAGGAGCTTCCTCCGGCGCTTCACAAGGGGATCTGCGCTTTATCCGGACCCAATCTGGCCAAGGAGATCGTCCAAGGCAAGCCGGCGTCGTCGGTCGTGGGCGGAAGGGACCGCGAGGCGACGGAGCGGGCCCAAGCCCTGCTCAGCTCCAACCTTTTCCGGGTCTACACCAGCGGCGACCTTGTCGGCGTAGAGCTGGGCGGAACGTTGAAGAACATCGTCGCGCTTGGCGCCGGCATTTGCGACGGATTGGACGTCGGCGAGAACGCCAAAGCAGCCCTGGTCACGCGGGGGCTGGCCGAAATCACCCGGTTGGGGGTCGCCGCCGGCGCAGAGCCGCACACGTTCTTCGGGCTGGCCGGACTGGGCGACGTAGTCGCCACCTGCGCCAGCAGGTTCAGCCGGAACCGTTACGTGGGCGAGCAACTGGGCCGAGGGCGTTCCTGGACGGAAATCCGCGAGTCAATGGACAACGTCGCCGAAGGCGTCAACGCCACAGAGGCGGCGCTTAAGGTGGCCGAACGATTGGGCGTCGAAATGCCCATCACCGAGATCACCTACCGGGTGTTGCACGAAGGACTTCCACCCGGTGAGGCAGCGGCCGAACTCATGAAACGGCCCGCACGCTCTGAGTGGTGAACGCTACCGCATCAGCCCCAGCTCCAAGCCCGGCGCCCATTCCAGCAGCCACGCCGCCGCCAGCCTCCGGTGACAAGGCTTCCCGGCCGGCTCGAAGCACAGCAGCGTAACATCTCCTTCCAGCGGCAAGCCCTGCAGCCACGCCCGGAATTCGGCCGTCGTATCGCAGGTCCTCTCCAGCTCTTCCCGGTAACGAACGTCCAGCGCCGGAAAGTCGATGCCGCCCCCCTGGTACTCCCGCAGCAACTCGCGCGACGGATAGAGGAGGGGCTGCGCGGACCAGTCGGCCCGTCTGCCCCTCGGATGGCCCCTGGACACCCGGTAGCGGACCCCCACCCAATGTGCGGGTTCGTAGAAACTCGCGGTGTAAAGCATTTCGGCTACATCCGGTCTTGATCGCGGGAGCGGCGGTCGCTAACCGTAGGTCTCAGCCTGCGCCGGCGCGGCGCCGGAGGAACTGACGGGCGGCGAAAATAGCGGCTCCCACCAGGATGACGCTCAGGTAGGTTATGAAGCGGTCCACGAGCACCAGAGCGGCAGCGGCGCTGGTGGACAGCCGGGAAAGCCGCACCGCAAGTCCGGTCACCCCGGACTCCACGGCCCCGACGCCTCCCGGAGTGGGCACGAGGGACAGAAGGGAATTGGCCAGAGTCAGGAACACTATGAGAGGTATCCCCAGCGGCAGACCGAGAGCTTTGACTACCAGGTACATTCTGGCCACCTCTGCCAGCCATCCCAACAGGCCCCACGCCGTGACCAAGGGCAGCCGCCGGAAGCTGCCCATGGTCCCTTGATGGAACCGGTCGTAACGCCCGGACAGCCATTTGGGCAGTCTGCGCATTGCCATGCCACGGCCCCGAGCCATTACACCCAGCACCACGGCCAAACCGGCGGCCAAGGCGACCGCCAGACCCAGCACCAACCAGGTGACGGTGTCGTCGCGGTCTATCAGGAAGGGGACAACCGCCAGCAGCATGGCGACCACCAACACCGTATCCAATGCCCGTTCGGCGAGGATGGTGCCTATCGCGCCGGAAAAAGTGGCGTCTTGCTCGTCCCCGTACATATAGGCCCGCAAGGCGTCGCCCAGCCGCAGCCAACCGATGGAGTTGGCGAACCACCCGAGCAACACCAGTTGACCGCAGTAGAACACGCCCGGCACCCTGGCGCCCGGCGCGGCTGTATTCTGCAACAGGAGCCGCCAGCGGACGCCGCGGAAGAAGAAGGTCGTGTAGTGGACCAGGAACGCGCCGCCGAGCAGCCAGGGGTCGGCGTTGCGCATTTGCCGCAGGGTTGCGCCCAAGTCCACGTCAAACCGGGTAATGAGGAAGAACAGGAACCCGCCGGCCACCGCCAGCGAAACCAGCGCCGGGATAGAGAAAACTCTTCGTGTGAGGGAAGCCGTTCCTCCCTGGGGGCGCCGGTCCCCGAGCATTATGGGGCCGGTACGGCCTGCGGTGCGGGAACGGCCACGGCTAACGCAACTCCCGGGGCAGCGTGAAGGCCACGTCCTCCTCAACCCCACGGAGCAAGGTAAACCGCTCGGCGGCCAGCGCGGTCATCACGCTTTCCACCAGCACTTCGGGGGTGGAAGCCCCCGAGGTGATACCGACCCGCTCCTTGTCCTTGAACCACTCCTGGTCTATCTCTTCAGGACCGTTGATCAGGTAGGACGGGACGCCGTGGGCTTCGGCTACCTCCCGAAGGCGGTTGCAATTGGAGCTGTTTTGCGCCCCGATAACCAACACTAGGTCCACGTCAGGCGCCATCCGGGTCACCGCCTCCTGGCGGTTCGTGGTGGCATAGCAGATGTCGTTGCGCACCACGGCCTGGGGGAAGCGGGTCTTGATAGCATCGATGGCCTTGGCGGTATCGCCCACCGATAGAGTGGTCTGGGTCAGCACCGCTATCTCCTGGTCCGTGCCCCAACCCGGCAATTCGGTGGGGTCCTTATCGTCGATGAGGGTCATGTCGACCTGGCCCATGGTGCCCCGAACTTCCTGGTGACCCCGGTGCCCCACCAGCAAGACCTTCCGGCCCTCCCCCTCGTACTTCTTGGCCTCGTTGTGGACCCTGGTCACCAGAGGACAAACGGCGTCGATTACCCTGAGGTTTCTCGCCTTGGCTTTTTCGAAGTCCTCGGGCGGGGAACCGTGAGCGGAGAAGACCACCAGCGACCCTTCCGGGACCTCTTCCACCGTTTCGACGGTAATGGCGCCGCGGCTTTCCAGGTCGTTGACGACGTGGGGGTTATGCACGATCTGGTGTTTGACGTATACCGGGGGGCCGAAGCGTTCCAGGCAAATGTCGACTACGTCGATGGCCCGCACCACTCCGGCGCAGAACCCGCGGGGCGAAGTGAGAAAAACCTCCACGGCGCGTCTCCTCTACGTAGGACCCTGCCGGGCCGGAAATCAGGGTCGCAATCAGGGTTATGGACAGGAAAATTCCGTCGCTATGATAACATAGCCAGCTGCGAGGCTGCGGACGCGGACTTGGTCCGGCCGGGCGGCCGGTGATCTTCCGGTGGTCCGCTCCAGCTTTTGCGGGGAATGAGCCTATGCTATAATCGCTCGTGCCTTCCAACTCCCCTGCTACAGCCGCGCCTGATGGGCCTTCGGCCGCGCGGTACGGGAGAGTTGCAGCGCCGGAGGCAATGCCCGACTCCCGGCAACCAGCCAGGGTCGCCTCCGTCCCCTTCGACCGAAACCTGCTCGAGAGGGTCGCCAAATGGTCCCCATTCTTGACGAGCTCAAGGTCTTCAGCGGCAACGCAAACCCCGAACTGGCCGAATCGGTCTGTGAATACCTGGACATTCCCCTGGGCCGTGCGGAAGTTTTCAAGTTTGCCAACGACAACACCTTCGTGAGGATCCAGGAGAACATCCGTCAGAGGGACGTCTTCGTCGTCCAGCCAACGTGTTTGCCGGTCAACGACAGCCTCATGGAGTTGTTGATCATGATCGACGCCTGCAAGCGGGCGTCGGCCGGCCGGATCACGGCGGTTGTCCCCTATTACGGCTACGGCCGGACGGACAAGAAGGACCAGCCGAGGGTGCCCATCACCGCCCGCCTGGTCGCCGACCTGCTGACTGCGGCGGGAGCCGACCGGCTTCTGACCGTGGACCTCCATGCCGGCCAAATCCAGGGTTTCTTCAACATCCCGGTGGACGAACTGACCGCTCTCCCCATCATGACCGAGTACTTCCGGGCCAAGGAGTTGCAGGACCTGGTGGTGGTTGCCGTCGACATCGGCATCAGCAAGAAGGCCAGGGATGTTGCGGAGCAGCTAAACGCTCCCTTGGCCATCATCGAGAAGCGCCGGACGGACAACGACGGCCATTCGGAAACTATGAACATCATTGGTGAGGTCGCCGGCAAGGTGGCGCTGACCTTCGACGACGAGATCGACACCGGGGGCACCACCGTCAATGCCGCCAACGCCCTGGTCGAACGCGGGGTGAAGGAGGTCTATTGTTGCGTGACCCACCCGGTTTTGTCGCGCAATGCCCACGAACTCCTGAGCCAAAGCCGCTTCCGGGAGGTGGTGGTCACCGACACCATCCCCCTCGCTCCCGACAAACGAAACGGCAAATTCACGGTGCTGTCTGTGGCGCCACTCTTGGGCGAGGCCATCTACCGGATCCACAAGGGTTTATCCATCGGCGAACTGTTCACCTGACGAGGCCGCAATGTACGATTTGTTGATCAAGGGCGGGACCGTAGTCGATCCGTCCCAAGGCATCCACGGAGCGAACGACGTGGCGGTCAAGGATGGCAAGATCGCCCGCATCGCCCCCGACATCTCCGACGCGGCGGGCCGCGTCGTCGAGGTCAAGGGCAAGGTGATCACCCCTGGGCTCATAGACCTCCACACCCACGTGTTCGCCGGGGTCAACGCCAACGGGGTAGACCCCAACATCGGCGGAGTCCGGGCCGGGGTGACGACCATGGTAGACGCCGGGAGTTCCGGCTGCGACACCTTCGGCGGCTTCCCGCGCCACATATTGCCCAACACCGACACGGAAATCATCTGCTTCCTGCACATCTGCCGAACCGGCTTGGCCACCACCCCCGACATTTTCAGCCCGTCCAGCATCGACCTGGACCACACCATCCAGACGATTACCGAGAACCGGAGCATAATCTCCGGGGTCAAGGCGCGGATGGTGTCGCCGGCCCTGGAAATCATGGGCATGGAAATGCCCCGCCTCGCCAAGCGCGCCGCCAAAGAGGCCGGCGTCCCGCTGATGGTCCATATCGGCGACACCGAAAAGCGCTACGACCCCAACGTAATCCGCGAGCTGCTGCCTATCCTCGAGGAGGGCGACATCGTCACCCATTACTTCACGGCCAATCCCGGCGGGGTGCTGGACGCCGACGGCAAGCTGGTGCCCGAGGCCAAGGAGGCCCACGAGCGGGGTGTCTGGCTGGACACGGCCCACGGGCGAATGAACTTCAGCTTCGCCGTGGGAGAGCGGGTGGTGGACCAGGGCGTGCTGCCCCACTGCATCAGCACCGACCTGACGGTCCCCGGCCGCGCCCGGACGGTCCACAGCATGACAGAAATGATGACCCGCTTCCTGGCCATGGGCTTCACCTTCGACCAAGTGGTCACCATGTGCACCGAAAACCCGGCCAAGGCTGTGGGAGTCGACAACCGGTTGGGCACCCTCCACACCGGCAAACAGGCCGACCTTTCCATACTGGACGTCCAAGACGGCGACTGGGTGGTCTATGACGTAATCGGCGACTCTCGCAAGTCCGACAAAGCGGTAACGCCGGTAATGTCCGTCAAGAAGGGCGAGGTCTTCGAGGCCGCCTGGGGCCCAAGGCCCTGGGGCTGGGCGCCGGACACGGGGTAGGGGGCGTATGGGGACGTTTTATGTAACGATCCGGGTCGCTGACCGATTCCGGGAAAGGTACGTGAACCTGGACGCTCTGGTTGACACTGGATCTACTTACACTTCCTTGCCGGAAAGTCTTCTGGTTGACTTGGGGATAGAACGGGAAGAAACCGACCTCTTTGAGTTGGCCGACAACAGGGTTGTCGAGTACGCGATGGGCGACATCCGTTTAGAGTTGGAGAACCGGGAGCGATATGTCCCGGTAATATTCGCTCCTGATGACGCGACTCCGTTGGTCGGCGCAACCACCCTGGAGATTCTGCGGCTGGGCATAGACCCGGTTGCGGAAAAACTAGTGCCGGTGATTGCATTGCGGAAGTAGACCATTCGATTCCTGTCGGATACGCAGGAGCAAACATCCATGAACCGTGGCCCCTCGTTCGTTAAGTTTTTAAAGCCTCGACAAATCGGTCTATCTCATTAGTAGTGCGGAAGTGGCCTTGAAATCCTAGCCACCTCTGCTCTTGTGCAGCTCCGACCATGAGCCGATGACCGGCAAGGACTTTACAACGCTGGTCTAACAACCCGGTCGTGAACCGCGAACTGGCAAGCGGCAAGCAATGTATCTGGCCGATTAAGCCGGATTCATTGCTTCTTTCCGCTCCGGACTTTGCGGAAGGGCTTTAACAGCGGCTGCAGCTTCGCCTTCAGGCTGAACCGCCGCCGCACGTTGTTGGCTACCAGCGGGGCGAGGTGCTTGTTTCCGGCCACAAGCGGCGCGGCCCAGGCGCGCAGTTCCTTCATGGTTGGGGTCTTGTCGTCCCAAGACGGCAACAGGCTGTCCAAAGGATGCCAGTGCCGCTCTCCCCGGAAACGGGTCATTACTATGCCGCCCGCCTCCATCACTGCCAGCGCACCGCCGGCCATGTCCCACATTCGCGGCGCGCCGAAAATCGCGTACTGCATCACCCCTCGGGCGGTGAGGGCTAACTCGTAGGCGATGCTGCCGGTGGTGCGGGGCTCGCCAGCCTTGTTTGCCAGTCGCTTGGAGAAACGGTTGGCCACCCCGAAATATCCGGGCACTCCGATGAGACGGCTGGGCACCGGTTCTTGCGTCTCATACACAGACACCGCCTCATCGTCGGCGAAGCAGCCTCCCCCCTTGCGGCAGTGCAACACGAACCCGTCGGCGCCGTTGGGCCAAGGGACGTAGAGGGCTGCGGCCACGGGCCGGCCGCGGTACAACACGCCGATGGAAGAGGCGAATACCGGGAGGCCGTTCATGAAGTTGGTAGTGCCGTCCAAGGGGTCCAGCACCCAGAGGATGTCACGGGCCGGTTCCTCCGACTCCTTCTCCTCCTCCGTGGCCTCTTCACCGAGGATGCCGTGTTCCGGGAACCGCCTGGCGATCTCTTCGGCCAGGTATTCCTGGGTGGCCTTGTCGGCCCGGGTCACCGGGTCTCTCTCTTTGTCGTCCTTGAACTCGACTTCGATGGCCCGGCCGAAATGGCCCGCCAGTATCTTTCCCGCGCCCCAGGCTAACTCCACGGCGTTGGCCTCGATTTCGCGGGCCTCGGGTTCGCTATACTGACCCAAAAGGCTCTCCCGGCTTTGAATTGCGCCAGTATAGCACGGGGCTATTTCACCGCAGAGGGTACTGATGCCGACAGTTCGGGATGAAGCCTGATACCCAGGGATTGTATTTTGTGTTTCCAGGTCCTTGTGTTTCCAGGTCCTTGTGCTCCCGGTGGAAGAAGACTGGTATAATCGGCATCGCCTTACCGCAAACGTATTGGGCGACAGTGTCGCCGGATTTTGTCGAATCTGCGGCAGGAGTGGCATATGGACTTGGGACTGAACGGCAAAGTGGCCATCATTGGCGGCGCCAGCAAGGGGCTCGGCCGGGCCTGCGCCCAAGTGCTGGCTGAGGAGGGGGCCAAAGTCGCGATCTGCAGCCGGACCGCCGCGGACCTAGAGCAGGCCGCCGGCGAGATCCGGGAGTCCACGGGCGCCGAGGTCTTGGCCTACCCCGCCGACCTGGACCGGCTTGAGAGCATCACCGGCCTGATTTCGGCGGCGCTGGAGCAGTTTGGCGGCATTGACGTTCTGGTGAACAACTCCGGAGGGCCGCCTTTGGCCCGCGCCTCCACAGCCACAGAGGAGCAGTGGGAGACGGCGGTGCAGCGCTCTCTCATCTTCTTCGGCCGGATGTGCCGGGAGGGCATCCCTCACCTGCGGCAGCGCGGCGGCGGCCGCATCATCAACATCCTGGCCAGCACTGTTTACAACCCCATTCCCAACCTGGCCCTCTCCGGCGCGACCCGGATGGGCGTGGTGGCCTACGCCAAGAGTCTGGCCGACGAAGTGGGCCGGGACAATATCCTGGTCAACAACGTGTGTCCCGGGTCCATCCTCAGCGAGCGTATGCTGTCCAACGTCACCGCCCGGGCCAACGAGCTGGGCATCAGCGTCGATGAGGCCCTGGCCCGCCGCGCTTCCGAGACCGCGCTGGGCCGGGTGGGACAACCCGAAGAACTGGCCAACCTCGTGGCGTTCCTGGTTTCAGAGCGGTCCAGCTACATCACCGGCGCCACCATCCTGGTGGACGGAGGCCTGGTCCGCTCGGTCATGTAGTCATTTTTGGACCTTCTCCCGTCGGAAAGGGTACCGACAGAGTCGGCTCCCCGATGCGCCGGGATTGGGGTGAGGGCAACCTATGGCACTGGAACGCAGACATCAAGAAGAACCGGCCGACGCGCCGGGGTACGTGGCCCGGGGCAACCGCTATAGCCGGAACGGCGTTTACCACCGGGCCATCGATGATTACAACATGGCGATAGAGATTGACCCCGAATACGCCGACGCCTTTTACAACCGGGGCTGCTCCTACTATGAGGTGGGCCTTTACGACCGGTCGATCGCCGATCTGACCCGCGCCATCGAGATCGACCCAGGGGCCGACGAATACTACGGCCAGCGGTCAGTGGTCCACCTGTTTAACGACCAGCCCGACTTGGCCCAAGCCGACCAAGACCAGTCCGACGCCCTGCGCTTCCGCGCCCAACTGGAGGGCGAGTAGAGGGGGCCGGAAACGGCGGTCAGGCGGACGCCGGTTTGAAGTAGGGCACCGATATCTGGTCGGTGGCGCGGACGAAGGTGACTTCCACCGGCATCCCGATGGTCACCTCGCGAGGCTCACACTCGACGATGTTCGTGAACATGCGGACCCCTTCATCCAGCTCCACCAGCGCCAGCACGTAGGGGCCTTGGTCGAAGCCGGTGGTGCGGTTCTGGTAGGTTACGGTGTAGGTCCAGACCGTGCCCTTCCCGCTGGACGCCACCCACTGGATGTTTTCCGACCAGCAATTGGCGCAGATGCCCCGTGGGTAGAACTGGTACTCGTTGCAGCTATCACACCGCTGGACCATGAGCCGGCCCCGGCGGCACATCTCCCAGTAGGTGCGGGTCTCGCCAACTACAGTGGGCAGGGGCTTGTTCCATTCAGGCATCGGCTCAGGCATCGGCTAATCCCTCCCCAGGATGACGGTGCCGCCACTGTGGCGGGAGCCCAGGGCGCCCCCCGTGCCGTGGCACAGGGCTATCCTGCAGTCGGGGACCTGCCGGGGCGTGCCCTCGAATTGGTGGCGCAGTTGCCGCGTAGCTTCCATCAACAGGAAGATGCCCCTCATGCCTGGGTGGTTCGAAGAGAGCCCCCCGCCGTCGGTGTTTATGGGCAGTCCGCCGCCGATTTTCAGCCGCCCGCCGCTGACGAACTCGCCCCCCTCTCCCTTCTCGCAGAACCCCAGGTCCTCCAGGGTCTCCAGCACGGTGATGGTGAAGGAATCGTAGATCATCGCCATGTCGATGTCGTCGTGGCTGACACCGGCCCCGGCGAAGGCTGGCTCCTGGCTCTGCTTGGCCGCGATGTACATCAGGTCGCGTTTGCCCGCGCCTTGATGGGCGACGGCCTCGCCGGTGCCCAGCACCCACACCGGGGTGTGCCGGCAGCTTCGGGCCACCTCCGGTGAGGCCACCACCACCGCGCCGCCGCCGTCGGTTATCACGCAACAGTCCATCAGGTGGAGGGGCGAGGAGATTACCCGGGAGCGCACCACGTCCTCGACGGTGATGGGGTCGCGGAACAGGGCGTCGGGGTTCATCGAAGCGTGGTGGCGGACGGCCACGGCTATCTCGGCCAACTGCTCCGAGGTCGTGCCGTAGAGGTGCATGTGCCGCTGGGCGATCATGGCGTAGAGCCCCACGGTGGTGAGGCCGTACAGCTCCTCGAAGCTGTCGGGAGACGGATCTAGTCTCGGATGGCCGAACCTCCCGACGCCGCCGGTGCCCACCGACACCCCGCCGGAGCGGGCCAGGGTGCTGTAGGTTATCACCGCGCAGTTGATGCGCCCGGCGTAGATGGCGCTCAGGGCGTGGGCCAAGTGGAACTCGAAGGAGCCGCCGCCCACCGTGGTGTTGTCGACGTGCTTGGGGTACATATTCAGGTAGTCGGCCAGATTGAGCCCGCTGTTACGGACCGACATCGAGGCGGTGAACAGCCCGTCGACGTCATTTTTGCCGAGCCCGGCATCCTCCAGGGCCTTGATAATGCTCTCGCCCTGGATCTGCAACTCGCTCTTGTCGGGGGCGTAGCGAGTGACGTGCTCATGCACTCCCACAATCGCCGCGGCGCGTCTGAGATCGGCCATGGGCAGGGTCCCTCCCGTTCAGGTTGTGGACCTAGTCTGTTAAAAAACGAGGGCAACCGGGAAGGGCCTCCCGGCGGGCCAACCCATTATCGCCGAGGCCAAGTTTGAACACAAGTTGGGAAGGCGATATAGTGGGGTCGGCACTGGTGGCTCAAGCGAGTGTTTGGAGGCGCGGATGCTGTCAATTCTTGGGGGGACTGGTCCCGAGGGCAAGGGGCTGGCCCTGCGGCTGGCGATGGCCGGTGAGCCGGTGACCATCGGTTCCCGCGATGCGGCCCGTGGAGCGGCCGCCGCCGAGGAATTGGCGGCGTTGGCCTCGGGAACCCAAATTCAAGGCGCCGACAACGCCGGGGCCGCAGCCAGCGGCAACGTGGTCTTTCTGGCGTTTCCGTACGAGGGTCAGCGGGCCACCCTGGAGCAACTCGGCGACGTTCTGGCCGGCAAGGTGGTGGTCAACGTCATCGCCCCCATGGCGTTCGAGCGCGGTAAGGGCGCCCGGTCCGTGGAGGTCGAAGCCGGGTCGGCTGCTCAGGAGGCCCAGCAACTGCTCCCCGATTCCCAGGTTGTCGCCGCTTTCCAGAACGTCAGCGCCGAGGAGCTGCAGGAGACCGGGCACGCAATGGAGGGCGACGTCGTCGTCTGCTCCGACCACGCCGACGCCAAGCGACTCGTCATGGGGCTGGCCGACAAGATCAACAACCTTCGGGGAGTCGACGGCGGCAGCTTGGCCAACGCCAAGTACGTGGAGCAAATCACGCCGATGCTGGTGAATATCAACCGCATCTACAAAACCCATTCCGGGATCAAAATTGTAGGGATATAGCACCGCCCCCCGCCGGGACGGCACAAGCACATACGAGACCTTAATACTGGAGGAAGCATGCCGCGATTCACAATCGACATCAACGCCGCGCCCGGGCAGGCCGAGGTGCAGGGCCAGTGGAAATACGCCGAGGGGTACATCCCCGACCAGCCGGATTTCGGCCTGGTTGAGAGATCGGAAGGCAGCCCGGCCCGGCTGCCGGACTACGACGATTCGTCGTGGGAGAAATGTGAAGACATCAGCCTGTGGGCCAAGTTTGGCGACAACTACGTGACCGGGTTTTCCTTCGTCTGGTACCGCATGAATCTCACCGTTCCGGCAACCGTGGGTGGCCGCGACGTCAAGAGGACGCGGTTGATGTTCGAAACGTGCGTCGACGATTACGGTGAACTCTGGATCGACGGCGAATGCAACCGGGAGCGGGGCACATTCGAGGGATTCAACCGCCCGCAGCGGATCGAACTCGCCAACAACCCAGATGCCGGCGAACAACACACCATCGCCATACTGGCGGCAAACGGGCCGATGGGCGCGCCCGGCGGCGGCGTGTTCGTGCGCTACGCCACCCTGAGCTTCGAGTGGCGGGACGACGATCCGTAGCCGGCCGTTCCAACACCCGGCAAGACCCTGAAGCAACCGGCAGACCGACGCCGAGGCCCGGTCTGCCGGTTATTATGTCTGCGTCTGCCGCTTGGTTTGTCTGCGTCTGCCGGAAGACGCGAGCGCTTGCCTACAGGCCGGTCCGAGCCAGTTAGACCGGCGGCATAATCCCGGCAGACTTAAGGAACCTCTGAACAAGTTATGGTCATTGAGGCGAAAGCCGAAATCTCGGAGGAGAGCTTAACGGTATTAGCTATCAAATGAGCGCCGGCGCCCCCATCCTAACCTTCCCCCATCGGGGGGAAGGGACTT
>DAOUHF010000188.1:0-16169 GCA_034428795.1 Dehalococcoidia bacterium | reverse complement strand
CCGCCCTCTCCGCCACCGCAATGACGCTGGCCCAGTTGCCGCGCCCGATGGAGATTACGGCGACCGTGCACGGATTTAGGTCGTCATTACGTGATCGGGTTGCCGAATAGATCGTGACGCCCTGGGCCGTTGCCGAGGCCGCCCTTGGCCATCAGTCGGCAACCCTACTGACGCGGCCTACATGCGCTCCGATCTTTTCGAGCGCCGCCGGGAGCTGATGCAGCCGTGGGGTGCTTTCTGCGCTGACTGAGGGCTGTTGTGTTAACGGCCAGCTTGGCGCAGGCTTGCCGTTTCCGGGGTGATTGGAGGGTTCTGGGACGGACGGCGGAATTAGAGGGCCTGAAATCACCGTTGGGAGCGCCACGCCCGTCAGTTCGTCGTTCACCCGTCGCTCCTCGGGCTGAACGCTCAGAACCTGCATCACCGGGTAAGGCCTGTGTCAAATGCTGTGCAAGTAGGCAGAAAACACCGATTTCAAGAATCGGTCCAGTCCTTCGACTTCGGATGGAGATCCCGCGACCCAATACAGGTGACCTGCACCTCCACTGTTGGGGATGACGTGCACCAACTTGTCTCCATTGACGCTCAGGCCCATACGTTGCGCTATGTTAGGTCCCTCACGGACCTCTATGGTGCTGATGTTGCGCAAGGGAAGGAAATTGAACATGGATTCGGAAGAGCTTTCTTGCCCAAGTTCATATTCCGCGCTTTCGTCAGAGTCGCTGTTCGCTTGGGTCTCCTCTGCATGGTCGAAGCGGTGAACCAAAGTTACGTCCCTGATTCCGTCAGAATTTAGCCAAATCACGTTGGTTATTCTTCCGGTATCGCGTATCCAGTAGTCGGTCGCCTCTCTCCCCGCCCCGAAAGAAGTAGCTTCTTGCCACCTCGCCAAGAGAGGTGTGCCATCATACCTGCTCAGCAATTCCTGCATAACGAACCTAAAATCCATTTCGTCCATCGTCATTGCTCCACAAGCTAACGTCTAAATGGCGGTCTGAACATAGACCTGCGATTGACGAACACGACGTCAATGCGGTCGTCCTCAAGTTCCTTGAAGGCCACGAACAAGCGGGGGAAAGATATTGCCCAAGTGGGGTCACCTCGATCATCTAGAAGGTTGAGGTCGGCTTTGCGCTCGTTACGGCAGTCGTCATCTTCCAGACACATAACAGCCCCAGCGAACGAACCCAGTTCGCTGGGGCTCAGCCTACGGAGACAGTCTTCGGCCTCGGTAGTGATATGTACCCTACCGTATTCCAAGCTCTTCTTTGACCTCGGCCCAAGGCCGCACTCGCCCGGCGTTGGAGTCTTGGATACCGCGCTTGATTCCAGCTACAACCCCGTGCGTTAGGGGGTCATCCATGAACCTGGGAATAATTATCGGAGTAACGTGCTGTCTTGCTAGTGTCGCAACTAAAGTCATGGGTTTCCCTCCTGAAATAGTATAGGTGGTGATTCTGGACAAGAGAAGAAAGCTTGTCATTGACAAGCCTGTCAAGCGATTTAAGGTGGAATCGTAACATCAACCAATATTGTGGTCAACAAAATCAAAGTGAAGCGAAGTGCAAAATAGCCCAGATTGGTCCAACTGCTCTGCCTCGATGGTACGGTGGGAGTTCAGGGGTGTTTTGCAAGACTCTCACGTCTCGGATACGACCTAGCCAAGGCAAGCAGGGCCCCAGCCCACTTGGATAATGGGCTGGGGCCCTGCTTGCCTTGGCCCGCCGTCCGTGTGAGACCGAATATTGGAGCAGCGCTAGCAGCCTGTCTGAGAAACAATGTTCTAAACGATAATCGTCTTCAGCGGAGCAAGTCATTCCGAATGTGGATACAATAGAGCCAATTATTCGAAAAAGAGATCAGAATGCGACGCTTTTCGTCTCTCAAAACTAATCTTCGGACGGGCTGCTAGGATTATTGGAGCAAGGTCGGCAGGACTGGTAACGTAAAGTGTAACCGTGCGATAGGTGCCCACACGGTTACACTTCCCCACCGACAATCAGGGGGTCCGGCACTTCCCATTTGCGCACAGGGCGCGATTTAAGCCCTTGGAATCACCGAGCCGACTTGGGAAAATCACCCCTCACCGGCAATCAACCGTCCTGCCAGCCTGCGGGCTGTTGGGGATAGCGCCCTGGCCCACGTAACCGGCGAACGGGTGCTTTCTGCGCCGGCTGAGAGCTACTGCATTTGCGGGGGCCAGCTGGCCCGGGGGTGCGGATCGTTCTGGTTTTCTATTCGTCAGGCAGGTTTTCAAGCGCGCTTCTATGGGTGTCTCGGCAGATCTTCTCCATCGTTTGTCGGGAATTTGCGCCTGCGTGCTTGGCCGCGGCGATTATGGCGGCTACCGCTATTTTTGACGCGAGTTCCTCCGCGGCCGGCAAATCGTGTTCTTCGGCCTCTGCGTTTACGGTTGTTGAGACTGAGGCGGATATTTCCTCGGTTCTTCGTTCCGACTTCTCCTGCGGCTTTTTGCGGCGGTGGATGAAGACGGCGATTTGTTGTCCTCGGGTAGTGGTGGTTGGGACCCTATCCACTTCAAAATATTCCTGCTCCAGAAGGTCGAAGAAGTTGGCCTCGGCGTTGGCGCCGTTTCTCTCCTCGCCTATGTAGACAAACCACTTCCCGTTGTATGCTTTCAGGACTTCTTCGGCCATTGGTTCTGTTATGGGAGGCCATATCAGGAGCAGGGCCCGGTCTTCTTCGTTGGTGTAAGAGTGATCGTCCGGGTCGTTCTTCCGAACCGGATGTTGGATGTGTTCTGTTTTGTAGAAGTATTTGTTTTCACCTTGGTCAGGCGGCGCGGCATCGTAACACCATGCGTCGGCTCCATGCTGTTCCAGTTGCTTGGCGTTGTAGCCCGTTCCTGCGCCGGCTTCTACGAACTTTGGACCGTACCGGAGGATTTCCCTTATTGTCTCCTGGGTTAAGTCTACAAAGTGGTCTCGGTCGTTGATGGGCGAGCTGCTGAATATCCCTATCGGCCGCGTTGTGTTTATTTCTTCTGTCATCCTATTTCTCTTTTACTGCTGTCACCTGGGTCGGGGCTGGTTCGTCAACCGCTGGCTGACACTAAATCCCGTTCCAAAGTTGTCTGGCGCTGCGTTGGTAGGCTACTCTCCTCTCCGCCACCGCCTGATTCAAGCGATTGCTCTGCCCGTCAACCAGGCCGCCCCCTTTTGACCTCGTAGGCCTCCGGATTGGCGCAATGGACCATCGGCTCCCCCTGGAGTCCGGCGACCAGGTTATTCGCCGCCATTATGCTCATCGCCCGCCGTGACCCCACCGAAGCGCTCCCGACGTGCGGGGTGATAGTAACGTTGCTCATGTCCAGCAACGGATGGCCAACGGGGATGGGCTCGGGGTCCACCACGTCCAGCCCCGCCCCGCCAATCCAACCCTCCCGCAGCGCCCGGGTCAATGCGTCGGTGTCCACCGTCGGCCCCCGGGACAGGTTGATCAGGATGGCGGTGGACTTCATCTTGCGCAGGGCGTCTTCGTTGATGATGTGCCTCGTATCCGGCGTCAGCGGCACGTGCAACGACACGAAGTCGGCTTCGGCCAGCAGCGTGTTCAAGTCGGCGTAGATTAGCCCGTGACGGGACTCCAGCTCCGGCTTGCGGCTGCGGGAGTAGTACAACACTCTCATGTCGAACCCGGCGGCGCGCCGGGCCATTTCCAGCCCAATCTGGCCTAATCCGATTATTCCCAACGTCGATCCCTGGACTTCGGCCCCCAGCCAATAGGTCGGGTGGAATTGCAGCTTCCAGTTGTTGTCCCGTACCCACTTGTCGCTCTCCACCACCCGGCGGGCCGCCGACAACAGCATGGCGAATCCGTGATCGGCCACGGCCTTGGAGAGGATCCCCGGTGTGCTGCCAACCGGGATACCGCGTTTGGTGCACTCGGACAGGTCGACGTTGTCCAGACCGGCTGCAAGCTGGCTGATCACCCGCAGGCGGGGCGCGGCCTTAAGAAGCGCCGCGTCGACCCGGTCCATTATATTGATGACCGTACCGTCGGCGTCCGCGAGCTTCTCCCGCAGTTGCTCGGCCGTGGGCGGGGCGTCGTCGGGCCAGACCTCCATGTTGGCGAACCCGGCGATAATGTCCAAGGCGTCCTGATTCATCCGGCGACTGACAAAGGCTCGGGGCCTGCTCATGCGTTCCTCCACGATGATTGAATGCTCCGAGATGGGCTCCCGGAATTGTAGCATTCCGATGCTATACTTAGCCCCGCCCAACATCAGACTGCACTGAGGCCGGAAAAAAAGGGGCCGGAAAAAATGAGGCCGGAAATACGGGGGGCCATATGGCGCTTTTCCTAAACGAGCAGGAAGTCGTTAATCTCTTGCCCATGGACGAATGTATCGGCGCTCTGGAACGGGCCTTCGGCAACGCCGGGTCGGGCCGGGTGGAGAACAAACCCCGCTCCCGTATCGCTATGCCGGGGGGCTTCTTCCACTTCATGGCCGCGGCCGACAGCGCCCAGAAGGTGTTCGGCTACAAGGCATACCCGTCCTTACGCGGTCCGGCGGCGGCCAAGATGATGGTGATGCTGTACGACTACGAGACGGGAGCCCTTCTCTCTTGTATGGAGGGTGGGCGATTGGGCCAGATACGCACCGGCGCGGCCAGTGGAGTTGCCACGAAGTACATGGCGCGGGCCGACGCCGCCACCGTCGCCGTATTGGGCTCCGGGTTCCAGGCTCACACACAACTGGAAGCGGTCTGCCAGGTCCGTGAGGTGAGACAGGCGAGGGTGTTCAGCCGGCGGGAAGAACGGCGGGAGGAATTCGCTCGTCGCAGCTCGGAGCGGCTGGGCATCGACGTCGCCGCCGCGGATACCGCTCAAGAGTGCTTGGACGGAGCCGACGTCATCATCGTGATTACCTCCTCCAGGGAGCCGGTATTGCTGGGAGAGTGGCTGGCGCCCGGAGTCCACGTCAACGCCGCCGGCGGCAATCACTGGATGCGGCGGGAGCTGGATGAAGAAGCGGTGCTGCGGTCTGACCTGATAGTGGTCGACGACCTTGAGCAGGCGAAAATCGAGTGCGGCGACCTGATCTGGCCCGAGGGCCGGGGAATGTTCAACTGGAGTACCGCGCGGGAGTTGCGGGAAGTGGTGTCGCGCCAAGCGTCCGGGCGGCCCTCCGATCAATCGGTGACACTCTTCGAGTCCATGGGTGTGGCGTTGGAAGACATCGCAGCGGCTGAACTGGTCTACCGGAAGGCCATGAAGCAGGGTGTGGGCCAAGAACTGCCGTTCTGAACCGCTATCCGCCGGATATCCCATAGAAGCTTCTTGGTGAATGCGCCGCGTGGCTCCAAGGGGTGAAAACCACAACGCAACGAGGTCCGGTTTGGCTTTTGTTATCAACGCCGAACCGGACCTCGATTGTGTAGAGCCGTGTAGGGCCGGGTGTTACCAGCCTCCGCCCGGGAACCGCCTGATGGAGTCAGTCCCGGCTATCGTGTGGTGTAGCCGCTCCTGTTCGCTCATCGGAGGGCCGGAGAGCCAGTCGTATGCCGACAGGAACCCCTCCTCCATGCGATGCAGTACCCTTGTTCCAGACATTTTCGCTTCTTTCATACCTACGGCTACCGAAACCACTTTGAACAATCCCTCCAATCATGTTTATCGGTGATATTGATAATGCAACCACCGACTGATTTGTATTCATGATACAAGGGGAGAGAATATCTTGTCAAGATATAATATATGGCAAACATAATTGTGATACAGAATATTGATAATCGGAATTCGTCGCCGGCTTGCCGGATCACGGTTCGAGATACCGGGCAATAACATGGGGGACCCTGGGGAGCGCCGGTGAGACTAAACGAACGCGGGCATCAACTAAAACGGGGGCATCAACTAAAACGCGGGGATCGGGTGAAGCGCGGGGATCGGGTAAAACGCGGGGATCGGGTGAAACGCGGGCATCGGGTGAGAGGAGAAGGGGCGCGGCTAGGCTTCCAGACCAAGCCGTCCCGGGTTCATGATGTTGTTGGGGTCGATGGCTTTTTTGAGGTCCCGGAGGACGGCGTGGCCTACTCCCATCTCCCGCGACAGCAGATGGTTCAGCTTGACGCCAACGCCGTGGCAGTACTCCATCACCCCTCCCATGTCTTGGGCCAGCTTCAGGATCTCGTCCACCGTCCGGGCCAGCCGCTCCCGGGAGTCCTTGGGTCCGCCGAATTCGGGCACAATGAGCATCGAGAAGAGCTCGGGACGGCTCCAAATGGCATACTCCACCACCTTGATACCGGCGGCGGCCATGATCCGGTCTGCCTCGCGGCGGTATTCCAAGACCCGCGAGGTGGGCAAAGCCAAATGGAGGTAGTCGAAACCGCGGCGGCTCGACCACCGGCTCCAGCGCACGCTCCGGGGTTTGCCCAAAGCCGAAGAACGGTAGTTTATCGCCGAATCGCGGCGCACCTCCCAATAGGCCATGGTGGGCTCCGGGCCGGCCGGCCGGCCCCCGTGGGCGATGCACACCTGCATCGTTCGCTTCTCCTGAGCGGTTACGCCTTCGCTGAATCCCTCGAAGAGCAGGTGGAAGAGGATGCCGCCCTCCTCTTCGGTCAGGTCCAGCAGGGCGGGTCTGATGCCCAGCGCGACCATTTCGGCAGCGGCGTTAAAGCCGTGGTCGAAGGAATCGAAGGCTACGGCGGCGAACACTTGGGCTTCCGGGAGGCGGAAGACCTTGATAGTGGCCTTGGTGATTACGCCGAAGCTGCCCTCGGCGCCGATGAAGAGGTGGTTGAGGTTGGGGCCGGATGAATACTTGGGGACGGCGCGCGTGGATAGGGTCTGTCCGCCGGGCAGCACCGCTTCCAACGCCACTACCTGGTCGCCCATGGGCCCGTGTGCGCTGGCGCGGTAGCCGACCCCGTTGGTTGAGATAGTCCCGGCGATGGTGGCTATGGGAACGCTGTAGGGGTCGTGCCCCAGCATGAGCCCGTATTCGGAAAGAATTTCTTCCACGTTGCCCAGCACGGCCCCGGCCTCCACTTCCGCCGTCAGGGAGACGGGATCGACGGACAGGACCCCGTCCATCCGCTGCATGTCCAGCACGATGCCGCCGCGGAGCGGAACGGTTCCTCCCATTACGCCGGTCCCTCCGCCGTAGGGTACTACAGGAATGTGGCGGCGGTTGGCGAAATTCACCACGGCGGAGACTTCGGCTGTCGTGCGGGGCCGGACGACCACTTCCGCTAACTGCTCGAAGGCGCTCTCGGCGCCGTAAGCCCTGCTTGGGGACAGGGCATCGCCGGTGTAGCGATCGAGATCGAAGGGATCGGTCAGGACGTTAGGTTCGCCGACGGCCTTGATCAAGGAGTCGATGACTGAAGTATCCAATCTGACCGCTCACCTAAGAAGGCGCTGAATATCCGGTAATGACTTACGCCGGGATTACGGGGACGGGCGGCCGGGGTCCGTGTTTCTTCACGAAGCCGGGCGGAATTGCCAGATGGTCCCATCGGCCCTGTCTTCTACGACCACGCCCCGGCGTTCCAGCTCGTTACGGATCCGGTCGGCCTGTTCATACTGCCTGGCTTGGCGAAGGTGTGTCCTGGTCTCCAGCAGAAGATCGATGAACGGCGCCGCCGCCAATTCCCCGGCTGCTGCCGCGGGTTCTTGGAAGGTAAGCCCCAGAATGCCGCCAAGGTGACGCAGGCGGTCCTGAGCGCCGAGGATGGCCTGCCTGCGGTCCCGGCCGCGGTTTATCTCCCGGGCCAAGTCGAATAATGCGGCCAGCGCCCGGGGCGTGTTCAGGTCGTCGTTCATGGCCGCGAGGAACTGTTCCTGGAACGGCGATGGGTCGAGGGCTTCGCCGGAGTTGCCGGTTGTGGGGCGCAGGGCGTGGCGCAGGCGCTCCAGGCTGCGCTCCATGGCGGCGCAGCCTTCGTCGCTGTAGCTGAGGGGGCTGCGGTAGTGGGAGCTCAGGAAATATAGGCGGATTGCGTCGGGCAGGTATCTGGCCAAGGCTTCCTCGACGGACACGAGGTTGCCCAGCGACTTGCTCATCTTGTCTTCGCCCAATTGCAGCAGGCCGTTGTGGACCCAATACCGGGAGAAGGGTGCCGTCCCGGTTGAGGCCTCGCTCTGGGCGATTTCATTCTCATGGTGGGGGAAGATCAGGTCCTGCCCCCCGCCGTGGATGTCGAGCGTCTCCCCCAGATAGGTCATGGACATACTGCTGCACTCGATGTGCCAGCCGGGCCGGCCGGGGCCCCACGGACTGTCCCAAGAGGGCTCTCCGGCCCTGGCCTCTTTCCACAGGGCGAAGTCCATGGGGTGCTCTTTGTTTTCGTCCACCTCTACCCGGGCGCCGGCCTGCATCCCTTCCAGGGTGCGGTGACTCAGCTTGCCGTACTCGGGGCTGCTCTCGACCTTGAAATAAACGTCACCCCCTGCCGGGTAGGCGTAGCCGCCGTCGATCAGCGTGTTGATGGTTTCCAGAATGGGGCCGATCTCCTGGGTGGCCCTGGGGTAGACGTGGGCCCGCTGGATGTTCAAGGCATCCATGCCGCGGTAAAAGTCATCAATGTACTGTTCGGCAAGGTTCAAAGCGTCTATGCCCCGTTCCTGGGACCGCTGGATAATCTTGTCGTCGACGTCAGTGAAATTCTGGACGTGCCGGACGTCGTACCCCAAGTATTCCAGGAACCGGCGCAATACGTCAAAGGCCACGTAGCTAAGGGCGTGGCCCACGTGAGTCGAAGAGTAGGGAGTCACCCCGCAGACGTACATCTTGACGGTGTTGCCGTCGGCGGGGACGAACTCGGAAACCTCTCCGGTCAGGGTGTTGTATAACTTCATTGAACTAATCCCGGGCCGGGGCTTGATGCCTGGCCTGATACTATGGTCGCTACGGCGCAGGCCGCGATGCCCTCTTCCCGCCCGGTGAAACCCAGATGATCGGTGGTGGTAGCCTTGATGCTAACGCGGCCCAAAGGCAGGGACAGGGCCCGTGCGGCCTGTTCCCTCATGCTCTGGATAAACGGTCCCAACCTGGGATTTTGCGCGATTATTGTAGCATCAACGTTTGAAACCCGCCAACCGGCCGCCGCGAGCAACCGGCCGACCTCCTCCAACAGGAGCAGGCTGGAAATGTCTTTGAAGCGCGGGTCGCCGGAGGGGAAATGGCCCCCCTTGTCTCCAAGGTTGGCCGCTCCCAGCAAGGCGTCCATGACGGCGTGCACCAGTACGTCGCCGTCGCTATGGCCGGAGAGGCCCCGGTCGTGTTGAATTTCCACGCCGCCCAACACGAGCCTGCGTCCGGGGGTCAATGGGTGAGAATCGAAGCCGATGCCGGCGCGGAAATCGATGTCTTGAGAGGCTGCCATCCCCGGCCGGTCAGCCCCGGCGTCCCTTGGCCCGCAGGAATGCTTCGGCCAGGATGAGGTCTTCGGCGGTGGTGACCTTCAGGTTCTCGTAGGAACCCTCGAACATTCGCACCGGGCGGCCCAGGGCTTCCACCATGGAGGCGTCGTCGGTGAAAGCGCCATCGCAGGCTCGGTGGGCCTCGCTGAGCAAGGAGTGGCGGAACACCTGGGGGGTCTGTGCGGCCCACAGGGAGGAGCGGTCGGGAGTGGCCTCCACCGTGCCATCGTCTCCGACCACTTTGATGGTGTCCTTGACCGGCATCCCGGCCACCGCCGCGCCGTCTTCCGCTGCCGCAGCCATCCCTCGCTCAAGCACGGCTTGGTCCAGGCAGGGGCGGGCCCCGTCGTGCACCATCACCCAGTCGCACGGCTCCAGGAGGTCCAGCCCATTCCGTACCGAGTCCTGCCGGCGTTCCCCACCGGAACACACGTGCAGGACCTTGCGGTATCCCTTCCGCCGCACCAACTCCCGGCCGGCCGTTACGGACTCGGCGGCCAGCACCAGAACGATCTCGTCCACCCGGGGAAAAGCCTCGAATTCGTCCAGGGTATGGGCGATGAGGGGCGCGCCCAACAAAGGGGCGAAGGTTTTGTCGACCCCGCCCATCCTGGTGCTGCGCCCGGCGGCGACGATGATGACCCCCAGCCGGTTCCCGCTTCGGGAAGCCATCAGCTCAGCCGCCCTTCGGTTGAGCGAAAATGATGCGCCCGGCGGCTGTCTGGAGCACCCGGGAAACGACAACGTCATGGGAGGAGTTGATATAGCGCCGTCCACCTTCAATGACCACCATAGTCCCGTCATCCAGGTAGGCCACGCCCTGGCCGGCTTCCTTGCCCTCTTGAACGATGTTTACCCGCAACTCCTCTCCGGGGATTACGATGGACTTCAAGGCGTTGGCCAGCTCGTTCACGTTGAGCACCTGCACCCCTTGCAGCTCGGCCACCCGGTTCAGATTGTAGTCGGTGGTAAGAATGGACGACTCCATGGAGCGGGCCAACTGCACCAGCCGGGCGTCCACCTCCACACCGTCGACTCCCACGTCGAGCACCTGGAGGGGCACGATGCCGTCTTTCCGCAGACGCGCCAGCACCTCCAGGCCCCGGCGGCCGCGGTTGCGGCGAAGAGGGTCGCTGGAGTCGGCTATATGGCGCAACTCGTCCAGGACGAACCGGGGTACCAACAGGGAGCCCTCCAGGAAGCCGGTGATGCTGACGTCGGCGATGCGGCCGTCGATTATGGCGCTGGTGTCCACCAGGATGCTGCCGTTCCTGGTGGCGGGAAGATGGTTGTTCGAGCTGGCAGGAGGTTCCAGAGCCGGGAGAACGGCTCTCATGTCCCACTGCCGCTGCGTTCCCAGCCAGAGGCCGATTCCTCCCAGGACAACGCTGATCAGGATGGGCACCGCCCAGCCCGGCCAGCCGTCTATGGTGTACAGCGGGATAGACACCAGTGACGCGATGATGAGGCCCACCAACAGGCCCACGATGGCAGCCGCCAGGTTGGGCCCGGGCAATGACGAGATGTATTCGACGCTGGCCCGCCAGGGCTTGAGGATTATATACGGGGCGGAGGCGCCGCCCAGCACGACCCCGGCCAGAGTAAAGGCCAGACCCCACGGTATGAATTGCTGAGTATCGAATGATAATTCCAGGATTAACAGGCCAAGCCTCCAACCGAGAACCCCAACCCCCACGGCGCTCAACGCCCTGAGCGTCCAAAGGGCCATCACGATGATCACCTCCTTCCGGCGACGAGAAAGCGATAGTCTCTACCATAATACCGGAACTGCCATACCGGAGCTGCCGTACCGGAGCTGCCATACCGGAACTGCCATACCGGAACTGCCATACCGGAACTGCCGTGGAACATTCAGTTTTGAGGGGGCTTTTAGAGTCAAAAAAGGGCGGTCTCACAACCGCCCTTTTGAAATTACCGGTCTGTCCCCATCCAGGCCTCTGCTACAACCGCCGTGGGCACCCGGCCGTGCCATTACGGTGGACTTATAACGCGGACTATTTGAAAACAGGATAGCATACGCGGCCCGCGCCGAAAAGATTGTGCCGGGGGAGTTCAGTGTGACGACGCTGTGGCGCCGGCGCCGAGCCACCGGCCAAGTCAGGCGACGTTCAGCGTTGGTCCCGGTAGTTGGGAGCGGTGATGGGCACCCAGTTGATTACGTTTATGTCCACCAATCGAGCGGCGATGCGAGGTTTGGACTGTTCCAGTTCCTCCATGGTCAGGGTGGTGGTGATGACGGTGGGCAACCTGGCTTCGTGGCGGTGCACCACGATCTGGTACAGCTTCTCCTCGGCCCAAGAGGTGCTGGTCTCCGCACCGAGGTCGTCCAAGACCAGCAAGGGCACGGTGTTGAGCCGCTCGAAGAGTTCGTCATAACGGATGGGGCTGTCGGGACTGAAGGTGGCCCGCAGATGGTCGAGGAGAGTCGGGACGAAGGCGAAGAATACCTGCCGGCCTTGTTTCAGGCTGGCCCCCGCCACGGCCACCGCCAAGTGAGTCTTGCCGGAACCGCGAGGCCCGGTGAACGCCAGCCAGCCTTCCGGTTCGGCGGCGAAATACCGGGCGGATTCCAGGGCGCTGTCCAACGATTCCTTTTCGGCGGCTGTAGCGCCTTTGCCGCCCCCGAGGTCGAATCCGTCGAGGGTCATTCGTCCCAGCATTTCCGCCGGCGCCTCTCCGATGCCCAGCTCCAGCCGGGTGTTGAAATGGCCCAGTTGAACGACGCGGGACGTGCCGCGCACACTCTCCAAACGAGTGCGCAGCGATTCGTCCAACCGTTGCATGGGGCCCCGCACGGTTACCACCGTAGGCAGGTCATTGGTGTGGCGGTGGTTGATTACCTGGAATAGCTTCTCTTGGGCCCAAGGAGTGGCGCTCTGCGCGCCCAGGTCGTCGAGCACCAGCAGAGGCACGTTGCGAACTTGGTCGAACAACTCGTCGTAGGTCACGGGGCTGTCCGGCGAGTAGGTGGCCCGCAGATGGTCCAAGAGGTCTGACGCGACGATGAACAACGTGGTCTCGTGTCGTTCAATGCAGCGGTTGGCGATCGCGGCCGCCAAATGAGTCTTGCCGCAGCCACTGGGGCCGGTCAGGACCAGCCACCCCTCGGGGCTATCGGCGTATGCGGCGGCAACGGTCAGACCTTGTTCGAATAATTGGCTGCTGGCCGAATCGTCCAGTGGACCGTGGACTCGGGTGGCGGCGAAGGAGACCCGGGCGAGGGCGCCCAAGTTGCTATAGCGGCGCAGTGATGCAACGCGAACCGAGGAGTCCTGGGTCCCCTGGCAACTGCAGGATACCGCTTGGCCGAATTCCGGGTGGCCAACGTGTACTCGCCGGGTCACCCAACCGCTGCCGTTGCAACTGCCGCAGAGCTCAGCCTCGGTTTCCGGCGCCGGGACCGGGACGTTTTCCGGCCAGACGGTCGCGGTGCCGTTGGTATTCCTCAAGGTGCTTCTGGCGCTGATCCGCCGCAGTATGTCGCCCAGGCTTTCCATCGTATCCACCCTCGTGTCTATCCCCGTATCTACCCGCGTACTTCCTCTCGTCTTTCCCCTCTGCCGCCCAACGCCTGAGGATACCGGCTATATAGCGCCAACTGCGCTTGTTCTCCGACGCTGCGATCTGGAAAGCCTCTCTAATCCACTGCCACGAATAGCGTGACTCCGCTTCCTTCAGCTCTTCGGCCAGGATTGGAGACAGGCTGCCGATATTGTCTTCGTAGAGTACGAATATGTTTGGTTTGCTCTGGTCCGGCAACTCGCCGGAGTTATCGGCGGGCACCGGTCCCGGGTCCTGTTCGAGGTCGGCCCCGGCCGATCTGGCCCGTTCCGTATTCAGCAGGATGCGCTGAGTGGGGCCCTCTTGGCCGCAGGCTACGAAGATGCCCCGGCCCACCGCCAGTCTCAGCCCGCGCCGGACCTCCGACTGCGGGTCCTTGCCGCCGCCGCCCAGGCCACGCAACAAAGAACGGTCGCCAGCCAACTCCGATATGGTCACGGCCTTCAACGGGCCCTTTTTGCGGTGTAGCATCCATAGCGCCCGCAGCGTCACCTTCAACTCCGTCAAGTCTTGGACCTCCTCCAGGATGGGGCCCAGGAGCGGGTTGGGGACCGGAGTGTAGAGGGTGTCGCGGCCGAAACCGTTGGCTGCCATGACTAGAAGCCGTCCACCCGAGCCAGGGAGTCGAAGCGGACGAGGTTGTCCCTGAAATACAGTTGGAGGCTGCCCGTCGGTCCGTTGCGGTGTTTGGCCACGATGATGTCGGCGATGTTCTTGGGGTAGGGGCGTCCGGGAAACTGCCGCTCCCATTCGTCTTCGGTCGTGTAAACGTCCTCCCGGTGGATGAACATCACGACGTCGGCGTCCTGCTCGATGCTGCCGCTGTCCCGCAGGTCGGAAAGCTGGGGGCGGTGACCGGGGCGGTTCTCCACCACGCGGCTCAGTTGGGAGCAGGTGACCAGGGCCACGTTCAAGTCGCGGGCCAGGCCCTTCAACGACCGGGAAATCTCACTGATCTCCTGCACCCGGTTGTCTCCCCGGCCGCGGCCCTGAATGAGTTGCAGATAGTCGACGACCAGCAGGTCTAAACCGTGCTCCAGGGACAGGCGGCGGGACTTGCTTCGCATTTCCACCAGGCCTTGGTAGGGGGTGTCGTCGATGTAGACCGGCAAATCGGATAGCTGGCCGATGGCGTCGATGACCCGCTGCTCCTCGGCGTTGGTCAAGAGGCCCAGGCGCAGGCGGTGGGAATCGATCTCAGCTTCCGACGACAGGATTCTTAGCGCTAATTGCTCCCGGCTCATCTCCAGGCTGAAGACCCCGGCCGTAGAGCCGTTCTTGGCCGCGTTGAGACAGATGTTAAGCGCCAGAGTGCTCTTGCCGAGGGCGGGGCGGGCACCCAGGATCAACATGTCGGAGCGTTGGATGCCCCCCAACAGCTCGTCCAGGTCGGTGAAACCGGCCATGACCGGTCCGGTCGCCTCGGCCAGTGGCTCGACTATGGCCGCCCGGTCCTGCAGGTACTCGTCGTAGATCTGCCGCAGGGCGATGAACCCGCGGACCGGTCCGCCGTCGCGGACGTGGAATAGCACGTCTTCCGCTTGACGCAGGGTCAAATCTACGTCGTCGGTGTCCTGGTACCCCATGGCGGAAATGCGGGAGGCGGCGTCAATGAGCTTCCGCATTACCGAGGTACGTGACACCACCTGCGCGTAGTCCTCGGAGTGGGCCGAGGTGGGGGTGACGGAGACCAGGTGGCTGAGGTAGGCCATGCCGCCGACTGATTCCAACTGGTTGGTCCGGCTCAGTTCTCTGGCCAGGGTCAGTTGGTCAATGGCCTCGTCCCGCTGGAAGAGGGACAGGCACGCCGTGAAACAGATTTGATTCCGTTCACGGTAAAAATCGCCGGGGCGCAACAGAGGGGCGATACGAGGGAAGCATTCCCCATCGATCAGGACCGACCCAACAACCGCCTCCTCCGCCTCCAAATCGTGAGGAAGGAGCTTCTCCGCGTACATTCGCCTATTCTTCTACCTCCGCAGTCACGTGGATTGTGGCCGTGATGTCGGTGGACAGCCGCAGGTCGATGTCGTACTCGCCGGGCTCGCGGATGGCCTCCGGGATGTCCACCCATCGGCGTTCGATCTCTCGCCCCACGACGGCGCCCAACTCTAGGGCGATGTGTGTGCTGGTGATAGAACCGTAGTAGCGGCCCATGGGGGTTACGCGGGCGCTGACGTTGATTTGAGTCCCCTCAAGGGCCTCTTTTAACTCTTCCATTACGGCGGTCTCGCGCACCCGGGCCTGGTCTCCGGCCGTCCGTATCTTGTGCAGACGCTTCAGCACCTCCGGCGTGGCCATCTCTGCCAACCCTTGTGGAAGCAGGTAATTGCGGGCGTAGCCGTCGGGCACTCGCCTTACCTCTCCGGCTCGGGCTTTGTTGGGAACATCCTGGGTGAATACTACTTCCATGATCAGTCACATCCGCAGGCAGTTACACGCTTGAGAATACAAGTCGGCCCCATTATACGCCAAGCCCCCCGGCCCGGAAAGCGAGCATCGTCGGCGTCACTGACAGATGGGGGTGAATGGAATTCCGGTTCCCTTGGTATTATACTGAGAATCACACTTCAGGAGCAGCGAATTGGCATTGGAGCAACGAGTCAGCAGCCTGGAAGGGGCTTATGGGCAGGGCGACCGGCGAATGGAAGACATGAGCCGGTCGATTGAGTCCCTGCGCGCCGACACGAATAGTCTACGCAGTGAAATGAACAGCCGGTTTGCCGAGATGAACAGCCGGTTCAATAACTTGTACGTTCTGATGGGCGGTATTTGGGCCACGATGGTGGCCGGGTTTGTCGCCTTGGTCTTGGCCAACTGACAGAGGCCGCGCCATTTTCCCCGCGTGTGGCGCGGTTACTACCGCAAGACAAATCCCGTTTTAGAGGCCCCTCTCGGGGCCCTCTTCTTTTTGGGACGGGGCGGCGGGCTGCAAGGAGAGCATCATGGGATTCATGGAGGCGGTCGAGCAGCGTTCGCTCCCCATCCGGCAGGCGATACTCTCCCACCCGTTCGTTACCGGCGTGGGGTCGGGAGACCTCCCCGTCGAGAAGTTCAAGTATTACGTGGCCCAGGACTACGTTTACCTGATTGACTACAGCCGGGCGCTGGCTTTGGCGGCGGCGCGGGCCCCGGACCTGGACGTGATGTCGTGGTTCGCCGGGCTCTTGGACTCGACGCTGAACACCGAAATG
>DAOUHF010000187.1:0-15908 GCA_034428795.1 Dehalococcoidia bacterium | reverse complement strand
CCACCACCTTGGTGCGATGGGCGGGCCATAGCAACATAGCATCCGCCCTACGCCGTCACAATGCTCACCTATCCGAAGCCTTCGCCCTCCTGGGCATTGCCTATACCACCGGAGAATGAAAAGGCCCTGGGGAATGACACTTGCATTGTGGTTGACCGACGCCTTTCCATCTATAATGATCGGTAGCTTCCGGCGCTGAGAAAGGCATCTCAAGTGGCGTTGGGGAACCGGAGGAATTATGTTCAAATTGCATCGGCTTGGTGCTGCAGCCGTGTTGATGGCTGCCGTGTTTATGCTGACCCTGCTTGCTTGCGGTGGCAGTGAATCCGTAGTTCGGGAAGTTGAAGTCGAGGTCGAAGTAACCCGCGAGGTCGACAGGGAAGTCGAAGTAACCCGCGAGGTTGATAGGGAAGTAGAGGCAACTCGAGTGGTTGAGGTCAGAGTCCCGGCCGAGGCTCTTGATACCCTGATAATTGGCAACCTCAATACATTTACCGGCTCGCTTTCCGAATTCGGGCCGCCGCTCCGCAACGCCATAGAGCTTGCCGCCAGCCACGTCAACCGCGCCGGCGGAGTGCATGGCGCTTCGGTCGACGTGATTAGCCGTGACACTGCGGCGAATCCGGTCCAGGGCGTGGACGCCGCGCGTGCGCTGGTTGACGTGGAAAACGCGGTCGCCATCGTCGGCGCCCTCTCCAGCGGCGTTACCGTTGCCGTGGCCAACGCGGTTACGGTGCCCAACGGAGTTCTCATGATTTCCGGCGCGTCTACCGCGCCCAGCATCACCGTGCTGGAAGATAATGATTTTCTTTTCCGGACCACGCCATCCGACGCCTCGCAAGGAGTGGTTCTGGCCCGCCTGGCGCAAGAGCAGGGGCACGAGAAAGTCGGCATAATGTACATTAACAATGCGTATGGCGAGGGTCTGGCCAACCAGTTCGAGGAGAGCTTCACCGCGCTGGGCGGAACGGTGACGGCCAGGGTCCCCCACGAGGACGTGCAGCCCACCTACGTCTCCGAACTACAGAAGGCCACTGCGGATGATCCCGACGTGCTGGCCGTTCTGAGCTACACCGGACAGGCCGCCGTCTATGTCCGCGAAGCGATGGAGGGCGGCTACGTCGACGAGTTCCTGTTCGCCGATGGCACAAAGGGCTCGGAGTGGATTGCGGACATTGATGCGTGGGACGCCCTGGACGGCTCCTTGGGCACAGCGCAAGGCAGCCCGGGTTCGCCGGCGAAGGATGCTTTCGAGACCTCTTACGAAGAAACGTTCGGCATCCCGCCGTCCCACCCGTTTATGGCCGAGCACTATGACGCCACCGTGCTGGTCGCGCTGGCTGCGGCCCAAGCCGGCAACACCACCGACTCCGCCGCCATTCGAGACGCCCTGAGGGACGTGGCCAATGCCCCCGGCGAGGTCGTTGGCCCCGGCCGGGATGAAATAGCCCGGGCCCTGGCGCTTATCGCCGATGGCAAGGACATCAACTACAACGGCGCCGGCGGGGACGTCGAGTTCGATGAACACGGCGACGTGTTTGGCACCATCGAGATCTGGACCATATTGGACGGCGATATCCAGTCCACAGGCCGGTTCGAGTTGCCCTAGGGTTCCTGCCACGGCGCCAGGCAACAGAAGGGGCAGCCTTGCGGGGCTGCCCCTTTGGCGCTCAGGGATCAGTCATCAATCTCTGGCTGCGGCTGCGGCTGCGGCCCTTGCGACACCCGCCGCCGCTCCCCCAGGATTCCGCCGGGGCGCAGCAGTATCACCGCGACTATCAGGACGCCAATCATAAAGAACCGGAAGTCCGGGTCGGCCAGCGGCCCCGGCAGAAACTGCGTTCCCGTCCAGATTCCCCAGACAATGAACGCGCCCAGGACCGCGCCCAGGTTGTTGCCGGAACCCCCTACCATCAGCATGGCCCAGATGACGAAGGTGGCCAGGAGCGGGTCGAAGGTAATGGGCGCCAGGAACCGGACGTGGTGGGCAAACAACGCCCCGCCGATGCCCATAATCACCGCGCCCAGAATGAACGCCTGCAACTTGAATCGGGACACGTCCTTGCCGCTGGCCGCCGCGGCCGTTTCGTCTTCCCGGATGGCCCGCAGGACCCTCCCCCAAGGGGAATGGACCACACGCTCCACCGCGAGAAACACGAACGCCAGAAAGATGAGGACTACGGGCAGATAAAGATAATCGTAGTTTTCCGGCTGCACCAGGCCGCCCAGGAACTCCGGTATCCGGTACAGTCCCTTGGAGCCGTTGGCCACCCACTTTTCGTTCAGGAAGACCAGGCGGACGGTTTCGGCGATGCCCAGCGTTGCTATGGCCAGATAGTCGTCGCGCAGCCGCAGGGTGACGTATCCGATGACGAGGGCGATTGCCCCGCACACCAACGCCGCCGCGGCGATGGCCAGAAAAAACCAAAGGTCAAACCCCAAGTCCAGGAATCCCGTTCCGGCCCAGTTGCCGCCGAACTTGAAATCCTCGACCAGCGCCAGTTCCGGAGGCGGGGTGGTCAGCAGCGCTGAGGTGTAGGCGCCCAGGGCGAAGAAGCCGGCGATGCCGATATTGAACAGCCCGGTGAACCCCCAATGGACGTTCAGGCCCAGGGCGAACACCCCGTAAATGCCTGCCATGATGGCGAAGCCGACCAGGTAGTCGAGAATCCCGATTATGTCCATGCTGCTACGCTTGTATCAGGCAGGGCGCATTGCCGCGCGCCCCGGCGCCGGCAATGCCCTTGGCCCCAAGGCCGCGCCGCCGGATTCAATTGCGGCCTCCACCGAATATGCCGCGCGGCCTCACCAGCAGCACGGCTATCATAATCGCGAAGGCCACCGCCGGCTTGTAGCTGGGGTTGATCCACTGGGTCGAGACCTCCGAGGTGACACCGATCACGAACGCGCCAACCAGCGCTCCGTAGGGGTTGCCGATGCCCCCCAAAATGACTGCGGCGAACAGCGGAATGAGGAACTTCCATCCCATGATGGGCAGTAGATGCGCCTGGAACACCGCCAGCAGGATGCCGGCGGTGGCGGCCAGCACCGCGCCCATAGCCCAGGTCCACCAGATGACGCGGCGGGTGTCGATGCCGCTGACCACCGCCAGTTCCGGGTTGTCGGCCGTGGCCCGCATGGCTTTGCCCATCCTGGTACGGGTCAGCGCCAGGTAGACGGCCACCACCAGGATGATGGCGACTATCGCGATGAAGATGGCGTCGGGAGGTATCCGCACGTCCATGGGCAGGTGATAGACTTGCCGGCTCTCCCTAGGGTAGTGCTGGGAGTCTCCGGTCCAGATTATCTGCACCAGCCCCCGCAGGGCGACGGCCACGCCCAGGGACGCCATCGATATCACCACGGCGTTCGCGCCCCGGTCCCGCAGCCGGCGGTAGATCGTCACCTCCAGGACGATAGCCCCGATAGCCACGGCGACCACCGCCAGGGGCAGGGCGATGAGTAGCGGGTAGCCGAAGGTGAACGGGCCCAATCCGCTGCCCTCGATTCCTAACGAAGGCAACATTGTGCCGACGATGAACAGCGCGATATACGCTCCCATCGTCATGTAGTCGCCGTGGGCGACGTTGGCGAAATTCAGGATGCCGTAGACCAGGCTCAGGCCGACGGCCCCCAGCGCGATGATAGCCCCCACGAAAAAGCCGTGGACGACCAGCCCCATGTTGACGGCGGGAAGGAACCCGATGGCCACGGCCAACACGACGATGAAAATGGCCGTATAGGCCGGCGTCCAATGCCGGGCAATCCGTCGCGGCCAATTAACTGCGGAGAGCACAGATACCTGCCGACCGCTCATCCACCCAGGTAGAGGCGGGCAACTTCGGGGTTTCCCAACAGGTCTTTGCCAGTATCCTCCAAGCGTTTCTCCCCCGCGACCAAAACATAGCCACGGTCCGACATTCCCAGGGCCTGGCGGGCGTTCTGCTCCACCAAGAGCAGCGCAACCCCGGTCTGGTTTATATCGCGTATGCGTTCGAACACGATGCTCATCATCGCCGGGGAGAGCCCGGCCGAGGGTTCGTCCAAGAGCAACAGCGCGGGGTCCAGCATCAGGGCGCGGGCTATGGCCAGCATCTGGCGCTGCCCGCCCGACAGGCTGCCCGCCTTACGGCCCGGTTGCAGCGTCAAGTCCGGGAACAGCTCGAACATCTCATCGATTCGCCCGCGAAAATCGTCGCCACGGACGAACGCCCCCATTTCCAGGTTCTCCCGGATGCTGAGGGACGGGAACACGTTGTTGGACTGGGGCACGTAGCACAGGCCTTTGCGTACGATTTGCTCCGGCGGCCGGCCGGATATGTCCTCGCCCCTGAAGGCGACGCTTCCCGTCCAGACCCGCACCAGCCCCACGATGGCTTTCATCAACGTGGACTTGCCGCAACCGTTGGGGCCGATGATCGTCACGATTTCGCCCTGGTCTACGGTGATGGATATCCCATGCAGGATCTCCGTCTGCCCGTAGCCGGCCACTACCTCCGACGCCTCAAGCAGAGGCATGGACGGAGCCTCCCAGGTAGGCTTCCAGCACCTTAGGGCTTTCTTGGATCTGAGTCGGAGTGCCTTGGGCGATGGCAGCGCCTTCGGCCATGACGATTATGGGGTCGCACAGGGTCATGATCAGTTGAATATCGTGCTCGATAATCATGAACGTGACGTTGCGCTCTACGCTGGCCCTCAGGATGTTGGCCGAGAGCCCTCGAAGCAGGGTCCGGTTGACGCCCGCGCCGGGTTCGTCCAGCAGGACCATCTTCGGCTCGGCCATCAGGGTGCGGCCCAGTTCCAGCAGTTTTTTCTGTCCTCCGGACAGGTTGCCGGCGTACTCATTAACCAGGTGGGAAAGGCTGACCAGCTCCAGCGCCTCCAGTGCCTGGGCCTCGATGCGGCGCTCCTCCCGCGCCACTCGCCAGGGCATCAGCCACGACGCCCAGATCCGCTCGCCCAGTTGGGGCGCCGGCACCAGCATCAGGTTTTCCAGCACCGTCATGCGCTTCATCTCCCTGGGGATCTGAAAGGTACGCATGAGTCCCAGCCCGAAGGTCTGGTGCAGGCTCAGTCCCTCGATGCGCCGGCCGTCGAAGATAATCTGACCGCTGGTTGGAGCCGACGCGCCGGACACCAGGTTGAACAGAGTGGTCTTTCCGGCCCCATTGGGACCGATAAGCCCGGTGATGGCGCCGGGGTAGACTTTGAACGAACAGTGGTTCACGGCACGCACCCCGCCGAAGTCTTTCACCACGTCACGGACCTCGAGAATGGGCTCAGTATCCGTCAATCCGCCTCCAACAGCGTTACAATTTCCCCACGAGGCCGGCCAATAGACGTTCCGTCCTGGACAATGACTCTTCCTGGTCGTCCCCCACCGGGAACGGGGAAGCCAGGAAGTCTGTGGTCCCGGCGCCGGCGAATGCGCGGAGGCGGCCCTCGACTTCCTCTTCGTTGCCGATGACGGCCACGTCCGCCGGGCCGTCTGCCGACTCGATGTCCAGCACCCTGCGGTAGATGACCATACCGTCGTAGGCCCCGAACAGAGTGGCCGCCTGCTGTAAGGCGGCGGCCTTGTCGTCGGTCACGGCCACTGGAAGGCCGACGCACACCCGCGGGGCTGGGCGCCCGGCCCGCTCGGCGGCCCTGGTGATGCGGGGCGCCACGTGGGTCTGAATGGTATGGAGACCGCACATCCAGGTTATGGTCCCGTCCGAAAGCTCCCCGGCAACGCGCAGCATCATTGGCGCCAGGGCCGAGACCAACACCTGGAGGGGGCCGGCCCTTTCCATATCCAGCTTGGCTTCCACCCGGTACATTTCGCCCGAGTAGCTGGCGTTACCCTCCGTAACCAACTGGTTCAGCACCGACAGGTACTCACGGACATGGCGGGCCGGCCGGCCGAAAGACAGTCCCCAGGAATCTTCCACCATCGGCTGGTGTGACGGGCCGATGCCCAAGGCCAGGCGGCCGTTGGTCGCGGCCTGCGCGGTCAGTGCCTGTTGCGCCAGGGCGGTGGGGTGCCGGGGATAGGTTGGCACAACAGCGGTACCGAGTTCGATGCGGCTTGTCTGCCGTCCGGCCAATGCCAGCGTGGTGAGGGCGTCGAACCCGCTGCTGGAGTTATGGGGCGTCCAAAACGAGTCGAATCCATCGTCTTCCGCCTTGACGACCTGTCCAATCACGTCATCCAGCGGCTTCAGTTGGCCGGGTACGCTGGCGGGGAAGAGTCCTATGCGCATGGGATGCCTCCGAAGGTTCCGGTTGCTTCAACTTTAACATCCGGGCAGGGCATCCGGGCAGGCCATCCGGGCATGGCCCCGCGAAGTCCGGTCCGCTCACGGTGGGCCGTGGCGTCTAATCGCCCCGGTGCGGAGTCACAAAAATCGAACACGGGTATTGAACATGTTTTTCAGCCACTTTTCCATAAGTTGAGCAATCGGCATCGCCCGTGGAGGGCCACAAAGGGGCCACAAAGGCCAAGGCTTGACGGGCGAACGTGGAGGACGCCGGATACGACTGGGAAGCGATACGAGAAGACGACGGCGGCCCGGTAGATTTCGATAACAATGGCGCTCCGGTGGATTTAGATAACGATGAATGCTAGTATCTGACCGGAACTTGTTGCTTCGCTCCACCGGTCGGCCTTCCGGCTGTGGGGTGGATTCTCCGGGTCCGGCGGCGCTTAGTCGCATCGGCCATCGCCGTATCCCTGATTTCTACTTCGTCGTTAGTGCAACTTCAAGAGGAGGGACCAATGCAGGCGAGTTTCGAGAAGTCTGGCGGAACGGTGATCGTAACGGCAAACGGCCGGGTCGACGGAGCGAACGCTCGAGAGTTTCAGGACGCCTTGGGAGCGGCCATCGACCCAGAAGTCAGTGGGATGATTCTCAACCTCAGCCAGCTCTCTTACATCAGCAGCGCCGGTCTCCGGGCTATCCTGCTCACTGCCAACTTGCTAAGGGAACGGAACGCCAAATTTGCGGCCTGCGCCCTTCCGGATCGAATCCGGGAAGTGTTTCAAATCAGCGGTTTCGACCAAATCGTCCCGATCCATGACACCGAGGCGGCCGCAATAGCGGATTTCGGTTAAATCAATGGCCTCTTGGGCGAATCATGGTACGTGCCGGCTGTTGCCGGAAAAGCAAGGCCGCGGACCTCGACCTTAAAGACTTCTTGGCGTGGCCGTGCCGGAGGCTGACATTGGTAGAACGCCCGTACAAGATATTGGTGGTGGATGATGAACCGGACGTAGAACCGATGATTCTGCAACGATTGCGGCGCGATATTCGCGCCGGCCGTTACAGTTTCGTCTTTGCTCCCAACGGCGTTGCGGCCCTGAAGGCGCTGCGGGAGAATCCGGATATCGACATGGTCCTGTCGGACATCAACATGCCGGAGATGGACGGACTGACCCTGTTGCAGCAGATACCCGAAGTCGACCCCGATATCCGTGCCGTCATCGTTTCGGCCTACGGCGACATGAAGAACATTCGTACCGCGATGAACCGGGGCGCCTTTGACTTCGTTACCAAGCCCCTGGACTTCGAAGACCTGCAGTTGACCATCAACCGGACTCTTCAGCACATGTTCGCGTGGCGCGAGGCGCGGTCGTCCCACGATAAGTTGATAGCGTTGCAAAACGAGCTCGACGTCGCCAGTGAAATGCAACGGTCCATCCTGCCGACCCGATTCCCCAACGTTGACGGGTACGAGGCTTTCGCCAGGATGGAGCCCGCCCGGGAGGTGGGAGGCGATTTCTATGATTTACTGGACCTCGGCAACGGCCGGGTCGGGCTGGTTATTGCCGACGTTTCGGACAAGGGCGTTCCGGCGGGCCTCTTTATGATGGTAAGCCGGACCCTGTTGAAAAGCACCGCCGCAGCCAGCGGAGACCCCGCCGTGGTGGTGGGAGCGGTGAACGGCCTGCTGCACGAAAATAATGAAGCCTCTATGTTCGTAACCCTCGTCTATGCGATCTACGACCCGGCGAACGCGACTCTCACCTATTCCAACGGCGGCCACGACAACCCCCTCGTTATCAGCGCCGACGGCACGTCCACCCTGGTCCCATCCACCGGGGGCATAGCCTTGGGGCTGGTGCCCAACTATCAGTTTAAACAGGAAACCTTTTTGGTTTCCCCGGGCGATACGGTCCTCTTCTATACCGACGGCGTTACCGAGGCGATGAACGGCGACGGTGAAGAGTTCGGTATGGAACGTTTGCAATCGATATTCGCGAACGCCCCTCCCGTGGACTCCCAGGAAGCTACCGAAAGGGTGTTCGAGGCCGTCCACGATTTTGCCGGCGGCACCCCGCAATCGGATGACGTCACCTGCCTGGCCCTCTTTCACCGGAACACCAGCGCCTGACGTTCATAGCCTGACGTTCATAGCCTGACGTTCTTAGATGGAATTGAACCTGACAATCGAAAACCGGATTGAGGAGTTGAGGCGTCTCGCGGCGTTGGTCGAGGAGTTTGGGGCCGGGGAAAACTGGCCGCCGGACCTCGTTTTCCAGGTGAATCTGGTCCTCGAGGAAGTGGCGATCAACATCATAAATTACGGGCATGACGGCGGCCTCCACGAGATAGAGATTGCTCTTACTTCCGAACTCGATGCTTTGACGATAGAGGTCATCGACGACGGTCGGGCTTTCGACCCGACCAAAGACGCTACGGTGCCCGACGTGACCCTTCCCATGGAGGAACGCTCAGTTGGCGGTCTCGGTGTCTATCTGGTGCGCACGATGATGGATGAAATGCGCTACCGACGGGAGGGGGGCAGAAACCATCTGACCTTGGTCAAATACAGAGCGGAATGAAACCGGGTCTTCTGTTGTCGACGGGGTCCCGCCGGGTTGCCGGTGTGTTGGGGGCCATTGCCTTTATTGTGACCGCCGCGCTGGCGGGTTGCTCCGGCCCGGAACAGGGACCGGCGGCGGCGCCTTCCACCCCGGAAGCGCCACGGCAAGGCGCCGTGCAAGGTGGTGGAGTGCCCGGAGTCTCCTCCCAGCGAGTCCTCTTCGGCCAGTCTGCGGCGTTCAGTGGTCCGGCCAGCGAGTTGGGCGCGAATATGAAACAGGGTATATTGGCCGCTTTTGACGAGGCCAATCGGCAGGGAGGTGTCCACGGGCGCCTTTTGGAGTTGGTCTCACTTGACGACGCCTACGAGCCGGAAGCAGCCATCGCCAATACCATCCGCCTCATCGACGAAGAAGAGGTATTCGCGTTGATCGGCGCGGTCGGTACGCCCACGTCACGCTCGGCTACACCCATCACCGCGGAGTCGGGCACTCCGTACGTGGCCCCATTCACCGGAGCGGCCTTTCTGCGCGGTCCCAATCTACCCAACGTCATAAACCTGCGCGCCTCCTACAACCAGGAGACCGAGGAGATGGTCGCCCGGTTGACCGGCGAGCTTGGTCTGGAACGCATCGCGGTGATGTACCAGGACGATTCCTTCGGCCGGGCCGGCTACCGGGGCGCCATGGAAGCATTGGAGAGGCGGGGAATGCAACCGGTGGCGGTTGGCCTCTACCCCCGCAACACCATAGCCGTAAAGACGGCGCTGTTAGACCTCAGGCAGGGCAGGCCGGAAGCGGTCGTATTGGTTGGCGCTTATGAGCCGGTGGCTGCGTTGATAGCCTGGGCTCGCCACACCGGCCTGGACCCCGTGTTCATGACCATCTCTTTCGTGGGCAGCAACGCCCTGGCGAAGAAATTGGGGCCCTCCGGCGCCGGGGTCTACGTCACCCAGGTGGTGCCGTACCCGTGGGGCGACTCCCTCCCTGTGGTTGGGCAATACCGGCGGGCGCTGTCGGTCCTCGACCCCGCCGCCGTCCCGGGTTTCGTGTCATTCGAGGGTTATCTGGCGGGCCGTTTGGCCTTGGCCAGCCTGGACGGCTGTGGCCCGAACGTGGACCGCGCCTGCTTTGTTGATGAGCTGGACCGGGTGGGCGAAATCGATTTGGGCGGATTCAAGCTTCGTTACGGCGAGGGCGACAACCAGGGTTCCGACTCCGTCTTTCTCACTGTCATTGGTCACGATGGGCTTTACCATCCCATTATGTCGCTGAATGAGGCTGTGCCGTGATCGCTCGGCTCAGGCCTCTGGCGGAACCGCGTTTCCGCATCGCCACGCTGCTGTACGCCGGCATCGGCGGAGCGGTGATGTTGACAATATTGGCCAGCCTGGTGGGCTGGTTTTCCTTCGATCGGGTTGGCGACGCCCAGACCAGAGTCAACGAAGGGAGCGTACCCGAACTGGCGGCTTCCTTCGGAGTGGCCCAGTCGGGCACGGCGCTGGTTGCTGCGGCGCCTCGCCTCACTGCGGCTGCGACGCTGGAAGAATTCAACGTCGTCTCCAACGAGATCGACGCCTCCCACCGTGCTTTCGAAGACCAGTTGAACATCCTGGAAAAGAACTCCGACCAGCCGTTCGAGGACATCCGGGGCAGCGCCGATATGCTGCTTTTCAATATCGATGCCATAGAGGACGGAATGTCGGAGTTTTACGAGCTGTCCCGGCAGCGAAGATACTTGGGAGCGGAGCTTGGCCTGATACGGAACCGGTTGGACGGCACCCTGGCCCGGGCCATTGACGACCAACTCTTCTACGTTATGACCGGTTACCGGAACATAGGGGTTTCGCCGGCGCCCCGCTCCGAATATCTGTCGGAGGACGAGTTACGGCGTTACCGCAACTTGGCCGAGTTGGAGGCGGCCGGCAACGCCGCCACCGAGCTGCTGGCCAACGCGTTCACCGTCTCCGACCCGGCGGCCATTGAGCCTTTTCGAGAGCGATTCGAAGCCGCCATCGGGCAGGTGGAACGCAAGCTGGCGGCCTTGGAAGAAACCGAGTTGCCCGGCGACGCGGCTCTCATCTTCGCCCGGCTGTTCGAGTTGGGGGCCGGGGAGCAGAGCGGTTTCGATTTGCTGGAACGGCAACTGCGATTGGCGCAAACCCAACAGGAACTGCTGGCCCAAAATCGGGATATTTCCATCGAGTTGCTTGCCGCGGTCGACGTGGTGGTGAGCCGCTCGCAATCAAGCGCTGCCGAGGCCACTCGTGCTTCCTCCCAAGCGATCCTGACGGGCCAAACTCTGCTTCTCGTGATCAGCGGCGTCAGCATCGTTGGCGCGGTCCTCATCGCCTGGCTCTTCGTCGGCAGGCTGCTGTTGCGGCGCCTGGAGCGGCTCTCCGACTGGATGCGCCGCATGGCCGGGGGCGACCTGGAGGCCAAGTTGGAAATCGGCGGGCGGGACGAGGTGGCCGATATGGCTGCGGCGCTGGAGGTCTTCCGGCGCCACGCCCTGGAGGTGCAACGGCTCAACCTGGTGGAAAAGCTGGCGGAAGACCTGCAGGACAAGAACGATGAGTTGGAAAGCGTGCTGATCCAACTGCGTCAGGCCCAAGACCAAGTCATCATGCAAGAAAAGCTGGCGGCCTTGGGCGAGCTCACCGCCGGCGTCGCCCATGAGATCAGAAACCCCCTGAATTTCGTCAATAACTTCTCCGAGGTCTCCGTGGAAATGGTGGCGGAACTGCTGGAAGTTATCGATGAGGACGGGACGACTCTCAGCGAGGCCCAACGGTCCCTGATCCAGGATATCTCCGACGATCTGTCCGGCAACCTGCAGCGCATACACCAGCACGGCGAACGCGCCAACCGCATCGTCCATGACATGCTCATGTTGGGCCGGGGGGCCGGAGAGCGCCAGTCGACCAACATCAATAATCTTTTGAGCGAACACGCGAACCTGGCCTACCACAGCGCCCGCGCAACAGACCCGGATTTCCAGTTGCAAATAAGGGAAGAGTTCGACCCGGACATGGGGGAGGTGGAAATCATACCCCAAGAGATCGCCCGCGTATTTCTGAACATGGTGGCCAACGCCTGCCATGCCACCGACGAAAAGCGCCGGAACGCCGTCGGCTCCGGCGAAAACGCCGAGCCGTATATCCCGTCTTTGTTGCTCTCCACCCGGCGCGGGGACGATTCGGCCGAAATATCCATCCGGGACAACGGCAACGGCATCCCCCCCGATATCGCCGACAGGATATTCAACCCGTTCTTCACCACCAAACCGCCCGACCAGGGCACCGGCCTGGGGCTCTCCATCTGCAACGACATCGTGCGCGGCCACGGCGGCAACATTCGAGTGCAATCCGAGCCCGGCCAATACACAGAGATGTCCATCGAACTTCCCCTGACGCCGCCTGTCCCGGTGGCCGCGGGATCGCCGGCGTTGTCCGCGTGATACTGGCGTGAACCTTGCGCCGTGGCTGGCGCCGCGGGTCTCGTTTTTCTATGGGTGGGTGGTGCTGTTCTCGGCGGGGACTACGCAGGTGGTCCGGAACGCCGCCGCCAGCTTGACACTCGCGGTCTTCATCTACCCGCTGTCTGAGGACCTGGGGTGGAGCCGTACCCTCATCGCCGGCGCGGCCGGCTTCGGCGGGCTGGCGGCCTCGGGCGTGTCGCCACTGGTCGGCTGGTTGATCGACCGTTACGGTACGCGCCTGGTATTGGGGCTCAGCGTCTTTGTCCTCGGGCTTGCCACTATCTCGCTGTCCTGGGCGACCATTCCCATCACCTTCTACCTCGCCTACGGTGTGGGCCGGGTGATTTTCGCCAGTCCGGTCCAAATCGGGTCCTCGGTGGTCGTTTCCCGGTGGTTTGTCCGGATGCGGGGCCGGGCTATGGGGACCCTGTTCATGTCCCATTCCATCGGCATGATTTCTTTCCCGCTCATTGCCTCGGCGGTGATTGCCGGCAGGGGGTGGCAGGACGCCTGGATGCTGCTGGGGCTGCTGGTCTGGGCCATTGCCCTGCTTCCCGTGGTCCTGCTGATGGCCGAGAGGCCCGAGGACGTGGGCTTGCGCCCCGACGGCGACCCGCAAAGACCGGCCGTGGGCGTTCACGGTGGTCCTGGTGCTCTTCGCCAAGCCGCCGCGACGATCGGGACCTGCCGCTAGCGGTACATCGGCTTGAAGAAGCTGTGGAGGAAGTTGCGCCCGTGGGCCCAGGAGTGGGAGCGGCGCAGGACGGAGTTGGGGATGGGCTCCCCGCCTTTGTGGGTGATCCGCATCGTCTCGTAGTCCCGCAACTCAGGCGGCGCGTCGACGGTGAAGATCAGCTCACATTCGTTGGCTTCCAGGTATAGCTTCAGGGAATCGAAGCCCTTGGCCCGCCTGTTGGGGGTCTGGTAGACGAACAACTCGGTTGCGCCGACCAGTTCGTCGAAGTGATCGTTGCCGTTGCCGCGCCCTCCGCCCTGGCGCAACTGATCCCTTCCGAAACCAAAATTCCTCAAGCTCATTTCCGGTCGTATTTGACCCTTGGCTGCCCTGGCCGTCGTGGACCTGCCGGCTAGGGGAACAGGGCCCAACCCTCCATGTCGGTCTGGGCTTTGAAGAAGTGGCCCTCTGCCGAGGTCACGAACAGGGTGGAGCGGTCCGGGCCGCCGAAGCAGCAGTTGGTGGGCCGCATACATGGGACCGGATGGGTCTCCAACACCCGGCCGTTGGGCGCGAAGACATAGACCAGCGGGCCGGGGCCGGAACTGGGCCAACCGGCGGTGGCGACGATATTGCCTTCCCGGTCCAGGCACATGCCGTCGATGCCCCGTTGAGCGTTTTTTCCGTCGGAGCCGAAGGCATGGAGTACGGCGTAAGGGCCCAGGGAACCGTCGTCGTTGATTGGATACGCCCGCAGCTCCCGGTCGATGGACGGGTTGTCGCTGTTGCTTTCGGCCACGTACAACGTTTTTCCGTCGATGGATACCAGAACGCCGTTGGGCATGGTGCTGTCCGACTCCACACGGGCCACCGTGTAGGAGCCGTCGGGCTGAGGATCGGCGCGCAGCACGGAGCGATGGTCCAGCTCTTCGACTTCGGTGGCATCGATGTTCCCGGCGTTCCAGGGATTGGTGAACCAGATTCGTCCCAAGGCGTCTACGGCGAGGTCGTTGGGGGTGTTGAGTTGCTGTCCGTTGAGACGGTCGGCAACGGTGGCCGTGCTGCCGTCCGGGTCGAACTGTACTATGGAACGTCCGCCGGAGCAGCACCCGAACAGGCGGCCGGCAACGTCGTGGGCCAGTCCATTGGTCCGGTTGGTCCCGCTACGCCAGACCGAAACCTCGCCGGACTTGGGGTCGTAGCGCATGATACGGCTCGCCGGGATGTGGGTGAACAGGAGGGACTCCCCGTCCCAAATGGGTCCTTCGGTCACCCCACCCATGGGCTTGGTAATCAACTCGAATCGCCAACTCATGGACTGCACCTCCAAGGCAAACGGTATACGAAAGAGTTGCCCGATTTTAGCAGAAGCGCAAGGCGCCGGACAAACGGGCCCGGATTTATGTGTTGGAGAGAGGACGGTTTGAACGGACGCCCCCTGTTAAAATAAATGACGACCATGATATTGCGCGTAGTTAGAGAAATCACCGAAGCCGTTTTATTGGCCCTGGCCGTATTTGTCCTGTTGCAGGCCACCGTGCAGAACTTCAAGGTCCACGGCTCCAGCATGGTCCCGACGCTGGAGGGCGGCCAATACCTGCTGGTCAACCGGTTGGTCTATCTCAGGGTCGACATGGAGCGGCTTTCCAGGGTGGTGCCCTTCTGGAAGGTCGCCAACGAAGATTCTCATTTCTCCCTTTACAGCCCCCGCCGCGGCGACGTCATCGTGTTCAAGGCGCCCCGGGAACCCGATAACGATTTTGTGAAGCGTGTCTTGGGGCTGCCCGGGGAAATCGTCGAGGTGAAGAACGGACGGGTCTTCATCGACGGCGTTCGCATTGACGAGCCGTACCTGCGCGACCGGGACACCCGCAGCGCCGTGCCCGTGAAGCTGCGCGCCGACGAATATTACGTCTTGGGGGACAACCGGAGACAAAGCAACGACTCCCGGGCTTGGGGGCCTGTCCCCGAGGGGTACATCAAGGGAAAGGTGTGGGTGGTGTACTGGCCGTTTTCCGGGGCACAGATAATGAACGTGGCCCGCCTGTCTCCCTAACGTTGCCCCTTAACGTTGCCCCCTGTCTCCACAGCGGCGCTTCGGTAAAGACGAGCCGTCTCCGGCAGCCGGAACGGAGCCGGGCCGGCCGGCGGCCAAACATACGATGACCCGTGACTACTCCTGGGGCGGAGCTATCAGGATGTCGTCGCCGTCCACCTGGACCTGGTAAAGCTTGATGGGGTCGTCTGCCGGCGGTGTAAGGGCTTCTCCGGTAATCAGGCTGAAAATCCCACCGTGGAGGGGGCACTCCACTTCTTCGCCGTTCAGGTCCCCCTCGGAGAGGGACGCGTAGGCATGGGAACAGATGTCCTCGCAGGCGTGGATGTTGCCATTGACGTTGGCAATGAGGACCTGATCGCTGCCAACATTCACCATCATCATTTCGCCGGGTCTGATCTCGCTAACCTGGGCTGCTTTCACGAAGCCTGAGTCGGCCATGGGTCGAGTCACTCCTGTGTGTAGTGTAGGAGTCCGCCACGGGGCCGGGCCGGAGGGCCGGCTCCCCGCTTGGGGCCTAACCCAATTATAGGGCCTAAAGATTGAGTAGGAAACCGGTCTGTTGGACAGGAGCCGCTTCCCGGTACCTTCCATTGTCCCAGACAGCTAACTATAATGGGCCTACGTCGTCCGGGAGGCTGGCCGGTGAAGGACCAGTCTTCGGGCGGGATTCCCGCCCCCTGTTGGAGAGGTGCCGGAGTGGACGAACGGGCGCGACTGGAAATCGCGTAGAGGCGCAAGTTTCTCGCGGGTTCGAATCCCGCCCTCTCCGCCACCGCAATGACGCTGGCCCAGTTGCCGCGCCCGATGGAGATTACGGCGACCGTGCACGGATTTAGGTCGTCATTACGTGATCGGGTTGCCGAATAGATCGTGACGCCCTGGGCCG
>DAOUHF010000186.1:0-31649 GCA_034428795.1 Dehalococcoidia bacterium | reverse complement strand
CCACCACCTTGGTGCGATGGGCGGGCCATAGCAACATAGCATCCGCCCTACGCCGTCACAATGCTCACCTATCCGAAGCCTTCGCCCTCCTGGGCATTGCCTATACCACCGGAGAATGAAAAGGCCCTGTCAATTGGACCCCGGTGTCTATCCCAGTTGCTCTATTCCCGATACAATGATTTTCGTCGCCCCTTAACGGATTTTCGCCGCCCCTGAAAGCATAAAGATGAAGTTCAAAGACCTCCGCGAATACATCGCCTTCCTCGAAGAGAAGGGAGAGTTGCGGCGCATCAGCGTGCCGGTCAACCACGAGCTGGAAATAACCGAAATCGCAGACCGGGTGATCAAGTCCGGCGGCCCGGCGCTGCTCTTTGAAGCGCCCCAGGGTTTCGACATCCCGGTACTGATCAACATGTACGGCTCCCAGCAACGCATGGCGTGGGCTTTGGGGGTGGAACACCTGGACGAAATCGTGGGGCGTGTCGAGGGGTTGCTAGGGCTGATGCACGGGCCTCCGGAAGGCCTGATGAACAAGCTCCGCACCTTGGGCCAATTGGTCCATCTGGGCTCCTTTCAGCCCAAGACCGTGCGGAACGCTCCGTGCCAGGAGGTAGTCTTACAGGGCGACGACGTGGACCTGTACCGGTTTCCGATTATCAAGTGCTGGCCCCTGGACGGCGGCCCCTACATCACACTTCCCCTGGTGATAACCCGGGACCCGGTTACCGGAGTCCAGAATTACGGTACCTACCGGCTCCAGGTGTATGACCGGCAGACCACCGGCATGCACTGGCAGACCCACAAGGTGGGCTCCCACCACTACCGGCTGAACCACGAGCTGGGGCTCGAAAGGTTCGACGTAGCCGTGGCTTTAGGGGGCGACCCGGCCACCATCTGGACGGGTTCCGCGCCCCTGCCGCCGGACATGGACGAAATGGTGGTGGCCGGTTTCCTCCGGGAGGAGGGAGTGGAGTTGGTGAAGGCCAGGACCAGCGAGCTCATGGTCCCGGCCCAAGCGGAGATTGTGCTGGAAGGCTACGTGGTCCCAGGAGAGGAACGCCCCGAAGGTCCCTTCGGAGACCACACCGGGTACTACTCGATGACTGATCCCTATCCGGTGTTTCACGTAACCTGTATCACGCATCGCCGGGACCCCATCTACCCCGCGACGATTGTCGGCCGCCCGCCGATGGAAGATTACTGGATGGGCAAGGTTACCGAACGGGTCTTCCTGCCCTTGATCCGGACCATCCTGCCCGAGGTCGTGGACATCAACATGCCGGCGGAGGGCGTGTTCCACAACCTTGTCATCGTTTCAGTCAAGAAGGAGTATCCGGGGCAGGCGCGAAAGGTGATGCACGGCCTGTGGGGGTTGGGCCTGATGAGTCTGGTCAAGACCATCATAGCAGTGGACCATTTTGTCGACGTCCAGAACATCTCGGAAGTCGCTTGGCGGGTGACCAACAACATTGACCCCGCGACCGATTTCGTGTTTTCCACCGGGCCTATCGACGATCTCGACCTCGCCTCGCCGACTCCGAAGTTCGGCAGCAAGGTCGGCATCGACGCCACCATCAAGCTCCCCCTGGAGGGCGGACGCCAGCGGGAATGGCCCCCCGATATCGAGATGAGCCCCGAGATCAAAGAACTGGTGGACCGCAGGTGGAAGGAATACGGTATCTAGCCGGCAATGCAAGCAGCTAACGTAATACGGACGCCGGTCACCGCGGCAATAGGCCGAGTGCCCCTCTATTTGGCGTCGATACGCATTTGGGAATCACTGTACACCCTTCCGTTTTGCTACATCGGCATGATCCTGGCCGCCGACGGCTGGCCGGGCTGGAGCGTTTTCATCTGGATAACGGTGGCCATTGCCGGTGTGCGCACGCTGGGCATGTCGGCCAACCGGCTCATTCATCACAAGGAAGACATGGCCAACCCGAGGACCGCCGGCCGCCATCTTCCCCAAGGCCTGCTGAAGCCGTGGGACGTTATCCTGATGATGCTGGCGGGCGCCGGGGTGTTCTTCTACGCCGCCTCCCAACTCAACACCTTGACTCTAATCCTCGCGCCGGTAGCCGCGGCCTACGTTGTCTTCTACTCGTTTACCAAGTATTACACTTGGGGCTGCCACTTCTTCTTGGGTTGGGCGCTCGGAATGTCGCCCGCGGCGGCTTGGGTCGCGGTAACCGGCGGGCTGACCTGGGAACCGGTGCTACTGTCCTTTGCCGTGGCTATGTGGGCCGGAGGGTTCGACATCATCTACGGTTGCGCCGACTACCAATTCGACCGCGCCTATGGCGTGAATTCCATCCCCCGGAGGTTCGGAATCCGGGCGGCCCTTTGGACCACACGAACAATGCACTTGATAGCGGCTGGCGCACTGTTGGCCGCCGGGTTCTGGCTTGGCCTCGCCTTTTATTACTTCATCGGTTGGGCCATCGCGGCAGCCTTGCTGGTGTTCGAGAACAGCCTGCTCAAGCCCGACGACCTCTCCAGGTTGAAGTCGCCCCTGTTCCAGTACAACAGCGCCATTTCCATGATGCTGTTGATATTCACCATCCTGGCGGTGGCGCTATAGCCGCGCCCTCGGTAATCGTGGGCATCACCGGCGCCAGCGGCGCGGTGATGGCCCGTGCGACGGTGGATTCCCTGCTTGCCCGGGACATCCCGACCGTTGCCCTGTGCTCCAACGCAGCCCGCATGGTGTGGCTGGAAGAGTTGGACCGCTCCTTCAACGAGACGCTGGTGGAGTGGCAGGAACACCCGGGTTTCTCCCATTACGCGATCAACGACCTGAGAGCGCCCATAGCCAGCGGCACCCACCCGGCCGCCGGAATGGTGATAGTGCCGGCCAGCATGAACAGCGTGGCCTCGCTGGCCAACGGGCTGTCGGGCAACCTGCTGCTGCGAGCCGCCGATGTATGCCTCAAGGAAAGGCGGCCCCTGGTGCTGGTGCCCAGAGAGACCCCCCTGCACAGCATCCACCTGGCAAATATGCTTGCGCTGAGCCGGATGGGAGCCGTCATACTGCCGCCCGACCCGGCCTTTTACCTGAAGCCAGTAACCGTGGATGACATCGTAAACTTCGTAGTAAGCCGGATAATGGTCGCGTTGGGAATCGACGAGACCTTGCCGGTTGACCTGCAATACAGAGAGAAATCCGAATAATGGGAATCACTCACATTGATGGCGTTGCCAGGGGGCCAACGGGCAAGGAAGAGACAGTTAAATTCCTTGTCGACACCGGCGCGGGGTACTCCCTGCTCCCCTATGAGGTTTGGCAATCTCTTGGGCTCGAAGCCAACCGAGAGGAGCGGTTTTCCCTGGCTGACGGCACCATAGTTCGTCGCGAAATGTCCAATTGTTACCTTGTGCTTCCTCAAGGCGAGACCCCTACACCGGTAATCCTGGGCGAGCCGGGCGATGACGCCCTGTTGGGCGTGGTCACATTGGAGGAACTGGGCTTAGTACTTAACCCATTCAGCCGCACCCTCCACCGAATGCGGCTGATGTTGTGACCTGACTTCATGGCTAGCCTGACGGGCCCCGCGAAGCAACGCTACGTAGCCGACCTTTTTTCCCGGATCTGCCGCCGGTACGACCTGATGAACGACCTCATCACCTTCCGGATGCACCGGGGCTGGAAACGGTTGACCGCGGCCGTTGCGACTCAAGGAGTAACGGGCGCGGCGTTGGACGTTTCCACCGGCACCGGCGACCTGGCCTTTGAGTTGGGAAAATGCCAGGGAATCGACCGGGTGGCAGGGGTGGACCTGCTGCCCGAAATGATTGCCAAAGCCCGGTCCAAGCTCGCCGGCAAGCCCATTGAGTCCCCGGTCCATCTCCTGGCGGGGGACGCGTTGTCATTGCCCTTCCCCGACGGCGCGTTCGCCTGCGCCACCTCCGGGTTCAGCCTCCGCAACATGCCCGACCTGCAGGCAGCCCTGGAGGAAATGGCGCGCGTCATTCGGCCCGGCGGGCGGTTGGCGCTGCTGGAATTGACCCCCATGCAACGGGGAGCCAAATCGGTCTTCTTCAGGCCGTATTTCCACGGATTGGTCCCAATAATCGGTCAGCTTGTGGCCGGCAACCGGGCGGCCTACACCTACCTGCCGCAATCTGTAGACTATTTTCCGGAAGCCGACCGGCTGGCCGCTCTGTTGACGCGGTTGGGCCTGGCCGGCGTGGGCTACCGCCGGTTGGGGTTTGGGACCGTCAGCCTGCACTGGGCGCATAAACCAGCCGGATAGAAATCTCGCCGGGGTGACGGGACTAGTATATCCTAACGGCGTTGCGGTACACTTGTAATACCGTCCGTGCGCCGGCAACATAGCTTGCCGGGAAGGGCGCGTCCGCTAGAGAAGGGCAGATGGATTCGATGTTCGACAAACTGGACCCGGTGGTCCGCCGCTATCACGAAATCGAAGAGGCGATGGCCGACCCCGAAATCGCAACCAATTTCGAAAGAGTTCAAGAATTGGCCCAAGAACGGGCGTCTCTTGAGGACCTGGTTGAAATTCAACGGGAATACAGGGACTTGTCTCAAGAAATCGGCGATTTAGAAGCGTTGATCCAGGAAGGCGCGGACCCGGAACTGGTTCAGATGGCGCGAGATGAACTCAATCTGAACCGGGTGAAGTTGGACGACCTGGCCCAGTCGCTAAAGCTGGCCTTGCTTCCCAAAAATCCCAACGACCAGCGGGACGTGATTATAGAGATTCGCGCCGGGACCGGCGGAGCCGAAGCGGGCCTGTTCGCCGGCGATTTGTACCGGGCCTACAGCAGGTACGCCCAGAATCGGGGTTGGAACGTCGACGTCATGGACTCCAACCCGTCAGATGCGGGTGGTTTCCACAAAATCGTCCTGGAGGTCCAGGGTTCCGGCGCTTTCAGCCGGCTGAAGTACGAACGCGGCGTGCACCGGGTCCAGCGTGTACCCAACACCGAGGCCCAAGGCCGGATCCACACTTCCACCGCCACCGTCGCCGTGCTTCCCGAGGCCGACGACGTCGAGGTCAAGCTCGGCCCGGACGATCTTCGCGTCGATATCTTCCATGCCGGCGGCCACGGGGGGCAGAACGTGAACAAAGTGGCCACGGCAGTTCGAATCGTGCACGAGCCCAGCGGCCTGACCGTTGTCTGCCAGGACGAACGCTCCCAACACAAAAACAAGCAGCGGGCGATGGCCATGCTTCGAGCCCGCCTTTTCGAGGCAGAGCAGGACCGCCGCGACGCCGAGATCACCCAGGCGCGGCGCTCCCAGGTGGGAGGCGCGGAGCGTTCCGAGAAGATCAGGACCTACAACTACCCTCAGGACCGCATCACCGATCATCGCAGCAACGCCAGCTTCCACGGGATTCCCAGGATCATGGATGGCGGCCTGGACGACATCATCGACCGCATGGTGGCTTGGGAAGAAGAGCAGTTGCTGAAAGACGAGAGCTATTCCGTCGGCTGATGGCGGTAGTCCGAGAGGTCATACAGCAGGCCCACCAGACCCTTGAAGCCGCCGGCATCCCCGACGCCCGCCTTGAGGCGGAAGTCCTGGTGATGAGCGTCATGCGCATGACGCGGCAGAACATCTTCGCCCAGCAGGAGACCGAGGTCGGGTCACGTCTTGAGCAGGACTTGGCCGCATTGCTGGAGCAACGGCTCCAACGGACACCGCTGGCCTACATCCTGGGATACCGGGAGTTCTACGGCATCAACGTCATGGTCACTCCCTCGGTGATGGTCCCCCGCCCCGAAACGGAGAACATGGTGGAGCACACCTTGTTCATGGCCCTCATGGGAATGGAGACCAGGGCGTTGGTCATCGCCGACGTGGGCACGGGCAGCGGGGCCATCGCCGTGAATTTGGCCATCCACCTGCCGGCCGCCAAGATCTACGCCGTTGACATCTCCGAGCCCGCCCTGGACGTGGCAGCCTACAACATCAGGAGCCACAGCGTTGCCGACCGGATAAGGCTGGGCCACGGCGATTTGCTGGATCCGGTCCCGGAGCCGGTGGATGTTATCGTAGCCAACCTTCCCTACATACCCACCGGCCGCATCCCCACCCTGCAACCTGAAGTCCAGCAAGAGCCGGTCATTGCTTTGGACGGCGGGCCCGACGGACTGGACTTGGTGCGCCGGTTGCTGGCCCAAGCGCCGGAAAAGCTGAAAACTCCGGGAATCATCCTGATGGAGCTGGACCCAGAGCAGTTTCCGGCTGCCGAGGAATTGGCCCGTCAACACTTTCCCGACGCCGAAATCAGCGCCGAGCAGGACCTGACCCACCGCGACCGCATCCTGGTCGTGAGTGTTCTCTAAAGGGATTTTTCACCCGGAGCCCGCTGAGGACGCAGAGTCAGCCGAAGACCACTCAGCCGAAAATAACTCCGCGTCCTCTGTGCAATCTCTGCGAACTCCGCGTGAACCAAGCCTACAGGCCTGTTAGCTCCAATGTGGTGACGTCGCCCCCGTCCAGAGGCGCGGTCCGTATTGCATGGTTGTTGGTGTCGGCGATGTAAATCAGGCCGCCGGCGATGCTGACGCCGCTGGGTTCCGACAACTGGGCCTGCTGAGAAGGCCCGTCCACGTGTCCCGCCGCGCCGGTCCCCAAGAGAGAGAAAGCGGCCCGAGTGGCGGGCAGCACCCGCTTGATCTTGTGGTTGTAGGTGTCGGCCACGTACAGCACACCGTCGTGATGGGTGATTCCAATGGGGTGCTGCAACCTTACCCGGTGGTCGGTCCCATCGACGTCGCCGAATTCGAACAGTCCCAGCCCGATGATCGTTCGCACGGCCCCCCCAATAATCCCCCCCTGAAGGGGGGGATTGAGGGGGGGTAGGTCGGCCGTACGTATGGAACTCGTTTCGCTGTCGGCGAAATAGAGTTTCGACCCGTCGGTGGTGATGCCGCTGGGCTGGGCAAGGGTCGCCGTGGAAAGCGGGCCGTCGGTCAACGACTCCCGGCCGCTGCCAGCGTAGGGGCCCACTATTCCCGACTCCAGGTCCAATGACCAGAGCTGGTGGATCCCGGCCATGGCGATGTACAACGTGCCGTCGTGATACGCTAGGTCCCACGGCGAACTCAGGCCCACGGTGGCGCCGGAACGCCGGACGTCGCGCTCGAAGCCCTGCTCGCCGGTGCCGGCGATGGTCTCGACCCGCCCGGCGGCCAGGTCGACGCGCCGAATGGCGTGGCTTTCGGAATCGGCCACGTACAGCACGTCGCCGTGGAGAGCCATGCCTTGCGGATGGTTGAAGGCCGCCTCGGCGAATGCGCCGTCTTCCAGGTCCTCTTCGCCCGACCCGATAACATGCCGCACCTCTCCCGATAACGACGTGACCAGGACACGGTTATGGTTGGTGTCGGCGATGAACAACCGGCCGCCATCGGCGTCGGCCAGGACCTTGCCCGGGAACGAAAGGACCCCGTCGGGACCCAGGTCCGGCGCGGTCGGCGACGCCGACCGCCGCATCATTCCGGCGGCGTCGAACTCGGCGATCATGTTGGCCATGAGCCCGTCGAATTGATCGAAGGTCAACTCGCCTTCGTGCTTGCCGATGACGTTGCCCGCGGGGTCGATGAACATGAGGGTCGGCCAGGCGCGGCAGGCGTACTGCTGCCACACCTGGAACTCTTCGTCGTTGATGACCGGGTGTTCCAGCCCGTAGCGGCGTACGGCCGCGCTGAGGTTGGCGATCTCTTTCTCGTTGGGGAATTTGGCCGAGTGGACGCCGACAACCACCAACTCACTGGCGTACTTCTTTTCCAGTTTCCGCAACTGCGGAAAAATATGGGCGCAGTTAATTCAACAGTAGGTCCAGAAGTCGAGGATGACGACCTTGCCCCGCAGCTCCTCCATGGTGATAGGGCGGTCGGTGTTGGTCCATTCCAACCCCTGGGGAAATTCCGGGGCGGCGTCTTTGCCGGTATAGCTGCTAGCCATGGCGGCCTCCAGTGGTGATGTGATGGGCGTGGGATTCGCGAGTCACCCTACCGGAACATCAACGGGCTTCAGGTGGGCGGCGAGGAACTCGGCGGTGCGGGCCCAGGCCATCTCCGCCGAACGCCGGTGGAAACGGGCGGGATTGTGCCGGTCCATAAAACCGTGGTCTGCGCCGGGATAGGTGTAGAACCGGTGCGGCGTCCCCAGCCGGGTGAGCTCGTCGTCCAGCTTGCGCATATCGTCTTGGGAAGGATTGGCGTCCTCTTCCCCGAAATGGAAGAGAACGGGGCAGCCGATCCCCCCGCTCAACTCGAACGGGGAATGTTCGCCGTCGCCCCAAGGGGCCATTATGTTGCTCCCGTAATAGGGCACGGCGGCTTTGAAATTCAGGTTGGCGGCGGCGGCCAGCCAAGTCACACGGCCCCCCATGCAGAACCCGGCAATCCCCAACCGACCGGGACCGGCGCCTGGGCGCCCGGCCAGGAAGTCTACCGTCGCGTTAACGTCGGCGATTATCTCCGGGTCGCTGAGAAAACCGCGGCGGGCCTTGCCGGCGCCCGTCGCCATCTCGTCGGTAATCCGCTCGCCGGCAATCCGCTCGCCGGTAATCCGATGGAACAGGTCGGGCGCGACGGCAGTGTACCCCTCGGCGGCCAGGCGGTCGGAGAACTCACGGACAAACTCGTCCACACCCGCCGCGTGATGGATTACCACCACAGCCGGGGATGCGCCCTGGCCTCCCGGCTCGCTGACGTACGCCGGCATCGACGCCCCGGCTACGTTCAACTCCTCCCAATGGCTCGCCATATGCGTCAGGCGGTCACTGCCGCGCCCTTCAGATGCTTGTCGAAGAAGTCGACGGTCCGGGGCCAGGCCGCAGCGGCGGCTTCGGCGTGGTGCCGGTCGGGGTTCGTAAAGTCCATGAAGGCGTGGTCCGCGCCCTCGTAGGTGAAGAACTCGTGGGCTTTGCCGAGCCGGTCGAGTTCGGCGTCGAACTTATCCCGGTCGTCCACAGAGGGGTTGGCGTCGATGGAGCCGAAGTGAAACAGCATCGGGCAATCGATGTTGGCGGCCATGTCGTACGGGGTCTGCGTTCCGGCTCCCCAGATGCCCATGACGTTACCGCCGTAGAACGGGACAGTGGCTTTGAAGATGGGGTTGACGGCGGCCATCAGCCAAGCGATGCGCCCGCCCATGCAAAAGCCGGTCACGCCGACGCGGTCGCTGTCCACGTGGGGGTTGGCCACGAGAAAGTCCACCGCGGCGTTCATGTCGGCGATGATGTCCGGGTCGCTCAGGTGCCCGAGACGCTCGAGTCGCGGCCCGTCCAGCATTTCCGGCGAGAAGCGGTGGAAGAGGTCCGGGACCACGGCAACGTATCCCGCCTCGGCCAACCGGTCGGCCATCGCCTTGTCGAACTCGTCCAGCCCGCCCACGTGGAAGGCGATAACCACGGCGGGATGGGGCCCGGCGCCGCTCGGCACCGAGGCGTACAGATCCATTTCGTGGCCGTTTACCGTTAGTTTGTCCGTGAATGATGGCATCGGTGTTCCTCCTATAACTCCTCTCCCCGCAGAGGGGGGAGGGCGGGGCGAGGGGAGTACCCCTAGATGAGTCCCTCGGCGCGCACGGCGGCCATGGTTTCCTGGAAGGCTTCGATGGTCTGGTCGACGTCGGACTCGGCGTGGGTGCCGGAGACCAGGAACGCGTCGCGTCCCATGATGTCGACGCCCCGGTTTTGCAGACCGCGCTTCATGGCGGTCACGGCGGCCGAGGCGGTTACCTCTGAGATTTGCCGGTGGGGCATGGTGCAAATCTCCCGGTCGCAGTCGCAGTCGGCCAGAACCACGTGGACCATGGAAGCTATGCCGTGGGCGTGGCCCGGTATCTCCAACCGTCCCAGCGCCTCGTTCAACCCGGTCTTCAGGCGGGCGGCCATGGCGTCGGCGTGTTCGTTGATGGGCTGGCTGGCGATCATTTCCAGGGCCGTCGCTCCGGCGGCCGCCGACAGGGGGTTGGCGTTGAAAGTGCCGGGGTGGTAGACCCGGTGAGAGTTGTCCCACTCCGGGTCGCCCCGGTGGGCGATCATGTCTACGATGTCGGCCTTGCCGCCGACCGCCCCGCCGGGCAGTCCGCCCGCGACGATCTTGGCCATGGTCGTCAGGTCGGGAGTGATGCCATAGCGGACCTGGGCTCCGCCGGGCGAGGCCCGGAAGCCGGTGACAACCTCGTCGAAGATGAGAATAACGCCGCGCTGGGCGGTCAATTCCCGGAGGCCTTTCAGGTAGTTGGGCACGTCGAAGGGCAGTTGGCCATAATGGGCGCCGGTAGGCTCGAGGATGAGGCCGGCGATGTCGTCGTCACGGTTGAGGGCGTCCTCCACCGCCGACAGGTCGCCTGCGGGAACAATCACCATTGTTTCCAGGCTGGACTCCGGGATCCCCGGCGCGGAGCGGTCGGACCCCGCCATGGCGTAGTCGTGCCAGCCGTGGAAGTGGTCCTGCAGCTTGATCACTTTGTTCTTGCCGGTGTAGGCCCGGGCCAGGCGCATGGCCATCAGCGTGGCCTCGGTGCCGGAGCTGTGGAAGCGGAGCTTCTCGACCGAGGGCATCAACGCCATGATGGCCTTGGCCCAACGCAGCTCTTCATCGGTGGAAGCGCCCAGGTGCGTGCCGCGCTGAATCTGGTGAGAGACGGCCTCCGCGATGGCCGGGTGGGAGTGGCCCAGCAGCAGCGCGCCGTGGCCGGACACGTAGTCGACGTACTCGTTGCCGTCCACGTCCCACTTGCGCGGGCCGGAGCCGTGGGTCATAAACAGGGGAAAGGGAGTGGCGTAGCGGGTGTCGTGGGTCACTCCACCCGGGAAGATGCCGACACTTTCCTGATAGCGCTGCACTGAACCCGGATGTTTGGCGATGTAGTCCTCTAGAATCGTGGGCATGCCGCCTCCTCGAAGCGTTGTTCTGGCGGCCATTGTACCTTAACGCCGTACCTTCTGTGTTCTCTCTGTGTTCTCTCTGTGTTCCCTGTGTGTTCCCTGTAGTTGGTCGAATCATGCCTTACACATGCCTTACAATGGTGCTGCGAGGTGGCACGACATGGGTCGGGACAACCGCCACATAATCCACGCCGACCTGGATGCGTTCTACGCGGCGGTGGAGCAGTTGGACAACCCGGAGCTGCGCGGCAAGCCCGTGCTGGTAGGCGGCCGGCCCGAGAACCGGGGCGTGGTGGCCACGGCTTCCTACGAGGCCAGGAAGTTCGGCGTCCACTCAGCCATGCCGATGCGGACGGCCGTACGCCAGTGCCCGCAGGGAATCATCGTTCCGCCAAGATTTTCGCGCTACCGGGAGATGTCGGACCGGGTCATGAGCATCTTCCGCGACCTGACCGAGCTGGTCGAGCCTTTATCCCTGGACGAGGCATATCTGGACATCACCGAAGTGGTGGACGAAGACCAGGGGCGGTGGCCGCTGGGTATCGCCTTGGGCCTGAAACGGCGGGTAGTCGACGAGACCGGCCTCGCCGTGTCCGTGGGTGTCGCAACCAACAAGTCCGTCGCCAAGATCGCCTCGGACCTCGACAAACCCGACGGCCTCGTGGTGGTGCCGCCGGGAGATGAGGCCCGGTTCCTGGCCCCGCTGGCAGTCGGCAAGCTGTGGGGCATCGGCCCCAAGACGGCGCAGAGGCTCAATGCCGGGGGAGTGGAAACCATCGGCCAATTGGCGGAGCAGCCCATGGACTGGTTCGCCCGCACCTTCGGGGTGCGGGCAGCCGCAGTCCGCGACCGGGCCGGCGGCGAGGACCGGGAGCCGGTGCACACGGAGCGTGAGACCAAGTCGGTCTCCGCCGAGACAACCTTCGCCGCCGACTTGGCCGATGAAGCGGAACTGAAAGACGTCCTGGAGCGCCTGGCCGAGCGGGTCGCGGGAAGCCTGGAGCGGAAGGAAATGAGAGGCCGGACGGTCACGGTCAAGATGCGCCTGGCCGACTTTACGACATTCACCCGCCAGACCACCCTGCCCGCCAGCACCCACGACGCCGGGCCTATCAAGGAAACTGCCTGGAAGCTGTTGGCGGCCGAATTCGGCCCCCTACGCTCGTTCCGGCTCTTGGGCGTCGGCGTCAGCAACTTCGCCGAACCCGAGCACCGCCAACTGACCCTATGGGACGGAGAATTCATTGTAGAGAGCGCGGAGAGCCCGGAGAGCGCGGAGATTTTTTGATTATTCCTTTGCGCTCTCTGCCATAAAAACCCCTAACGGAACAGGTCGCGTTCGCCGCCGCGGAGCAGCCGTTGGATTGACGCGTCCTCCATCGGCACGAAGGGGTAGCCGCGGATGATGGTTACCGGCACGCCGAGGGCCTTGCCGGTGACAAGCTCCGCGGTGGCGGCCAGTTCGTCGGCCACCGCTATCTCCGTGGTGTGGAGGACGTTGCCGTGGGCGTCTTCCTGGCCCACGTAGCTGAGCAGCGGGTCCATTCCGGCCACGCCGATGGCCACGTTGGCCGCACCGTTCCGCCAAGGGCGGCCGAAGGTGTCGGATACGACCACTGCCACGCTGACGCCCAGCCGCTCGCTGACCACTTGGCGGATGCCCCGGGCCGAAGCGTCGGAGTCGTCGGGCAGCAATGCCACCGTGTTGTTGCCGGGGATGTTGGAGGCGTCGATGCCGGCGTTGGCGCAGTAGAAGCCGTGCATGGTCTCCGAGATGATCACCCCCCGGTCCATCCGCACGATTCGCCTGCTCTCCCGGAGAATCAATTCGGTGTGCCTGGGGTCACGCCGGTGGCCCTCCGTGATGGTGACAGCGAGGGGCGACGCCTCGACGTCGTCGAAGCTGATGACCTTGTCCTCCACCTTGGAGATGACCTTCTGGGTAACCACCAGCACGTCGCCGTCTTCAATGGGCGTCCCCTGGGCCAGGGCGGCGTCGATCATCAGCCCGGCCAGGTCATCCCCCACCCCAATCTCCGGCATCCCCTCGATTCCAATAACACGGACTTCCGGCGGCATGACGTCTACCTCCGGATCTGCGACGTGAAATTGTTGCTCATCAATCGATTGCTCAACAGGTTTACCCTAACGGCCAAGTTTCGACGGCCAACCCGGCAAGTCGGGATTGTCTCTGTTCAATCTCGGTGGCTTGCCAATTGGTCAAGTCACCGAGTTCTTTGGTCAATTCGTACGTGGAGTTATAGTAGGCCGCCTTTTTGTCGGCGAACGAGTCGTTCCCTAAGCCGTGATTCGTTGTCTGACTCGAAAGAACCATGTTCCCGAGCCTCCTGTAGTACACCGAGTGAATGGCGGGCTCCACATTCATCCAGTTGCAGCCCGGATGCTGTGGTAAGACGTGCCCTAATGTAATGACGTTTTCTTCGTTGGGCACCCATTCTGGTTCGGATTTGCCTTGGGATTTCTGTTCCAGCGCCCGCAGGTAATATCTCGCGAGGGCATGATTAGCCACTGTCGCTTCTCTAAAAGCCAATTGGAACGCTGTATCGTTTGGTAACACTGGCCTCAGATCCTCCAATAATTCCGCCGCCGACACCACTTCGCCTACACTTACTTTTCTAGCAGCCTCAGCGAGAGCCTCTTCGACTCTGCCAGATCGGGCGCCGCCAGCGATGAGCAACCTCACTGACCAAGATACAAATTGACGAAAAGCTTTGCCTGTCTCTGGGTGAGAGAAAGTCCTGGAAACCGCAAGCATCAGTGGACGAAGGGGAGTGACCTCCAGTAAGAGTAACGTTCCTACATGGTTCTTGGTAACTGCGGGATATTCGATCCATTTCTGATGCGTAGGAGTTAGCATTGCGACATAGTCACGGGCCGCCAGACTCAGGGTGTCCAAAAACTCGATCGCGGGCGCCCTGCCCTTAACTCTCCCCTGGACTCTTTCCAATACCTCTCTCTCCTTGACGTGACCATGGAGAGAGATAAGCAAATGGCGCAAAAACGTAATCGTGATATCGTCGTCCTCGATCGCCTCTAAGGTCCCGTTCATTGAAGCCCATCTTTGTTGGGCTTCGTCGATCCTTGTCCCGCTCTCGGAGAACAAGTAGTTCTTGACGAGATCTGCCTGTGTAGTTCGTAATCCACGATCGTTCAGAGTCTCGAACATGACGTAGGCATTCAGGTCATCAGGAACGGTCGCCAAGATCACTGTAGTAGCGTGCTCGATGAAATCGATCCATCTGTTCAAATGATCATTTTTGTTCGATTCACTGAACGGTTTCAAGATAGCATCAACGTGAACCGCCGCCATATTCGCCGCGTTGTCGATCAAATAGCGAGACCGGTATTGCTTATTGACGTCCAGAGAGGACGTCAGATAAGGCCACTCGAGAATCCGCCGTCGGAAGAAATCGTCGTCAGTGACATTTAGCCGGAGCCTTGGGTTCCTTTCGCGAGTGCTTCTAACGAAGGTAAACAGGAAATCCTCGAGGTCGCCGACCATATCCAGGTCGTTTTTCCGGTGAAAGTAGTCGCGGAAGCTCGCAAGGAGTATCGTAGTAGTGGCGAGTCGCTGTTGGCCATCGGAAATCTCCAACACTCCATCTGCTCTACTGGTGAGAGCGATTGTTCCCAAGAAATAGGATTGCTTGTTATTGTCAATCGCGTTAGCAAGATCCTGAAAGAGGTCTTGGACATGCCTTTCCTCCCACGAGTATTCCCGCTGATTCAATGGGACTGCGAGGCGATTGCGTTTTAATGCGGTTCCAATGCCGAATGTTTCAAAGTCCATCGGGCTGCGTGCTCTTGCCATCCCTTAGAACTCCGTCGTTAGGATTCCGGTTAGTATATACTCTCTCATGTTATCTACGAAGGTACCAACCACATCTACTCTGCCGATATTCCCATATTTTTATTCCAGGTGACGCTCGTGTCTTCTTCCGACGATTACCGCAAAAGAGTTTATACGAAATACGGGGACAAGGGTGAGACCAGCTTGCTCTACGGTGGGCGGGTTTCCAAGAACAATCCCCATACCGAGGCGTATGGGGTCACCGACGAGGCGGTGTCGGCCATGGGGCTGGCCCGGGCCATGTCCAGCGACCAGCGGGTGAAGGACCTGTTGCGGCAGTTGCAAAGCGAGCTGTTCACCGTGGCCGCCGAGCTGGCTACCGATCCCGACAAATACGAACTGTTCAAGCAGCACTTCAGTTCGGTCACTCCCGAGATGGTGGAGAACCTGGAGAACGCCATCGACTCCCTGGAACAGGACATGGAGATGCCAAAGGTGTTCATCCTGCCGGGCGGATCTCCGGCTTCGGCCGCTACCGACCTGGCCCGGTGTATTATCCGCACCGCTGAACGCCGCGTGGTGGCCATGGCCGAGGCGCACCTTCTGACCAACGACCTGATCGTCTCTTACCTCAACCGGCTCGGTGACCTGCTGTTCGTCGTTGCGCGCTACGAGGACCGGGAGCTGCCGCTGGAACGGGCCACCGGTCAACGGTCCTAGCGATGAAGCTGGTTGTCATCGATTACGGGTCCGGCAACCTGCGGAGCGTAACCCGGGCGCTGCAGACCCATGGCGTCTCCCCTGTCGTGACCGGCGACCCTGCGGAGTTGGAGGACGCCGACGCCCTGGTGTTGCCGGGTGTGGGTTCGGGGCCCGCAGCCATGGCCGCCCTGAACGAACGGGGCCTTGTTGGGCCAATCAAGTCCTTTGCCGCCAGCGGCAAGCCCTTCCTGGGAGTGTGCCTGGGTCTGCAACTGCTGCTGGAACACACCGAGGAGGGCGACGCTCCCTGCCTGGGTATCATTGAGGGCCGTGTTAGAAAGCTGCCCAAGGATGCAAAGGACCAGCGAGGGGCCGATCTGAAGGTCCCTCACATGGGTTGGAACAGCGTAAACGTGAACTTCCAACACCCTGCGTTGGCCGGAGTCCCCCAGGGGAGCTACTTTTACTTTGTACACAGCTATTACGCGGACCCGACAGACGGGTCCGGGGTACTGGGGACCACCGATTACGGACTGACCTTCTGTAGCATCTACGCCCGGGGAAATCTGATGGCAACCCAGTTCCATCCGGAAAAGAGCGGACCGACGGGCCTCAGGATATACCGCAACTTCGCCGCCATCGCTGAGGAGTCGGCTCGCCAGCACGTCGGCGCAGGCTGACGCGGCCCGGTATCCGCCCCTAAAGCCCCCCTGTGAGCCTCCACGCATGGAAGTGATCCCGGCTATCGACCTGAAGGACGGTCGTTGCGTACGCCTGCTACAGGGTGATTTCCAACGTGAGACCATCTTCTCCGACGACCCGCTATCCGTTGCCTACTCTTGGCAGAGGCAAGGCGCCGGCAGGTTGCATCTGGTGGACCTGGACGGAGCAGCCCGGGGAGAGCCGGCCCATTTGGACCTGATCCGGCGGATCATCGAGTCCCTGGACATCCCGGTGCAGGTTGGCGGAGGCATCCGTTCCGTAGTTACCGCCAATGCGTGGCTGGACGCTGGAGCGGACCGAGTGGTTATCGGCACGGCCGCCGTTAGAAACCCGGAAATGGTGCGGGAGCTGTGCGGGAGCCGGGGCGCCGAAAGGGTGGTGGTGGCGGTGGATGCGAAAGACGGCGAGGTGGCCGTACAAGGCTGGGCGGAGGGCAGCTCCATAGACGTGCTGCACTTGGCCCGTGAAATGAAACGAATGGGTGTAACCCGGCTGCTTTACACGGATATCGCCCGGGACGGGATGATGGCCGGGCCCGACCATGAGTACAGTGGGCGGCTGGTGCAAGACACCGGGATGGCGGTGCTGGCGTCGGGTGGCGTGGCCTCGGTGGATGACATCCGGGGGCTGGTGGCCACCGGAGTCGAGGGAGTAATCGTGGGGCGTGCGCTTTATTCCGGCGCGGTAGACCTCGCGGAGGCCATCGCCGCAGTATCCGCCTGACGGGGTGAGGAATGGCCCGGGTCTAATGCTGGCCTGTTGGCTGGCTGGTTGAGTCGTTGCCGGTCCACGATAGGACCGCCGATCGCTCATCGGCTGCGGCAAACCAGTCGTCCCTCAAGACCTCCATGAGGATGAAGTCCTGGCCCATGCGCCGCACCGTCTTCACCGGCTTGAACCCCGACTTGGAAAAACACCGCCGGGCCCTTTGGTTCCATTCCAGGGTGTGCAGGTAGACTCGCTTTAGCTTCCGGGCGGTGAACATGTGGTCCAGGAGGGTGACCACTGCGTCGTAACCGTAAGAGTTGCTCCAGTAGTCGCGGTCCCCAATGACAATTCCGAGCTCCGCTTCCATGTTGACGCTATCCAGATCGTAGTACATACAATTACCGATGTACTTCCCGTCGATGGTGTCGGTGGCGAAATGGTGGGAACCCGGCGTGGGGTACTTGATCTGGTCCTCGAAGAGTTTCATGTACCGGTCAAAGGACATGGTCAGAGGCAAAGCGGCGTCCAGTCTGGCCAGTTCGGGATCGCTGCGCCAGATATAATCGTTCTCGGCGTCTTCCGGGCGCTTTTCCCGCAGGACCACCTTGGCGCCCCTTAACTCCACCATCTTCAGTCCCCTTCCCTTTCTGTAATGACTGCCAGGGCCCGCCTCAGGACATCGGCCTCGTTGTTATACGCCATGGTTTCCAGCGCTTCGTCCACCGGGAACCACCGCACGACGTCAAACTCGGGATCGTGCTGGGCCGTGTCACCGCCCACAGGCACCATCAGGTAGAAGTGGACGGTCTTGTGGTAGCGGACCTCGCTCCCCCGGTCGGAGAACCAGTATTCGATGCTCCCAAGAGAGGAGTCCAACTGGACCTCCAGCCCGGTCTCCTCCCGGACCTCGCGGAGAGCGGTCTCCTCCAGGGTCTCCCCGGGGTCGGGAGTGCCTTTGGCCAAGCTCCAACGCACCGGTTCGCTGCGCCCGCACAGTACCGTTTCCAATGACCCATTCTGTTGCCGGTAGACCACTCCTCCGGAAGACACAAGGCTTTTTATGCGAGGTTTAGGTTTGCCGGCCATTCACTGCTCACGAACAAGTAATGCCCCTCAAGGATTCTAAGGCGGTGCAATTGGGGCAGTCAATTATTGCCTAATGGTATCCGCCGGCGATGGCGGGGACGAAATGGATTTCGCTGGTCTCTTGTACGCGCTCCAGCATGCCCATGCGGGCCACGTCGCCGTCAATGGCTACGGCCAGGTTCGAGCGGATTTCCCCGTCTTCCACCAACCGGTCTTTAATTCCCGGGTAAAGCTCTTCCAGGCCATTGATGATCTGGCGTACATTGCGCCCTTGGCAGTAAACCTGCTGGACGCCTCCGGTCAGCGGCTGAAGCATGGTTGGAATGAACACCTTTGCCACGGTCCACCTCCCGGGAGATTATGCACGATGCCGGCCGCCCAGCGTCCCCAGGGGAGACTCGCAGATCTCCCCGGCGTTCCTCGCGGGTCAGGAGCCGTTTTCCTGCTCCCAGGTAGCCTCCAATATCTTGCCGGGCGTCATGGGCAGGCTGCGCAACCGGACCCCGGCCGCCTGGTGGATGCTGTTGGCGATTGCCGCCATTGGAGGAACAATGGGCACCTCGCCCACGCCGCGCACACCGTAGGGATGACCGGCGTTGGCGACTTCCACGATCACGGTGTCGATCATCGGCAGGTCCAACGAGGTGGGCATCCGGTAGTCCAGGAAGGTCGGATTCATCATCCGGCCGGAACCGTCGAAGAAATACTCTTCATTCAGGGCCCAACCGATCCCCTGGACGGCCCCGCCCTGCATTTGGCCCTCCACGTAGCTGGGATGAACCGCTTTGCCGGCGTCTTGGACCGCAGTGTAGCGGAGAATCTCGGTCTTGCCGGTATCCGGGTCCACTTCGACGTCGGCTATGTGCACCGCATAGGAGTTGCCCTCTCCGGCGGGGTCGACGTTCGACTGCCCTGAGATGGCGCCGCCGGTGGCGGCAAGCTGCCGGGCCAGCTCTTTGAAGGTGAGCCTTAGCTCCGGGTCGGACCGGTGGCGGACCACGCCATCGGCGAACTCGACGTCTTCCTCAGGAGTGTCCCAGATCCGTGCGGCCCTGGCGACCATCTGGGCAATCACCTCCTGGGACGCCTCGATGGCGGCCAACCCGGTGGCAAACGAGGTCCGGCTTCCGCCGGTGATGAAGGTGTAGCCGATGGAGTCCGTGTCCACCACCGTGGGCTTGACGTCCTCGTAGGCGATTCCCAGGGTTTCGGCCGTCTGTTGGGCGATAGAAGCCCGAGTGCCGCCGATGTCGACGGAACCCATAATCAAGCCGACCGTTCCGTCGAAGTTGACGGTTATCACGCAACTCGACTGGAAACCCCGGTTCATCCAGTAGCCGGCGGCCACGCCGCGGCCACGGGTTTCCCCCGACAGCGGGGTCTTGTAATGATCGTGATTGCGGGCAGCTTCGAGGCACTCCACGAAGCCAATCCGGCGGGCGACCGGCCCTTCTATCCGGCGGGTGCCTTCTTTGGCGGCGTTCAGCAGCCGGAACTCTATGGGGTCCAGACCAAGCTGCTCGCAGACCTCATCCATAACGGTCTCCACTGCGAAGGCGGCTTGGGGGGAACCCGGCGCCCGGTATGCGGCGGTTTTCGGTTTGTTGACGACAACGTCGTAGCCGTCGACCTTGCCGTTCTCCACGTCGTAACAACCGAAGGCGCAGGTCATGGCCTGCATCACAGGTGAGCCCGGATATGCGCCGGCGTCCATTGCGAATTCGGCTTGGACGGCGGTGATGCGGCCGTCGTTCTTGGCGCCGATCTTGACCTTCATCCAAGAGCCGGGCGCGGGCCCGGAGGCCTCGAACACCTCGACGCGGGTCATCAACTGCTTGACCGGTACGCCGGCCTTCTTGGAGAGCAGGGCGGTTATGTCGTCCAGATAGGCGGTGATCTTGCCGCCGAAGCCGCCGCCGATCTCCGTCGGCGTCACCTTGATCTTGGATACGGGCATTCGAAGCACGTCGGCCACGGCCGAACGTACCGCAAAGGCCCCTTGGGTGGAAGTCCAGAGATTCAACTGGCCGTCCGCATTCCAAAATGCGGTGGAGTTGTGGGGCTCGATGTAGCCCTGGTGGACCGAGGCCGTGGTGAACTCCCGTTCGATCACCACGTCGGCGTTGGCGAAGCCCTGCCGGGCGTCCCCCTTCTCGTAGCTGAGGTGGGAAGCGACGTTGCTGGGCTTGTCCGAAATCTCTCCCATGGAAGAGGTGCGCAATTCCTCGTGGAGCAGCGGCGCCCCGTCTTTCATGGCGTCCCGGACGTCGACCACCGGCTCCAACAGCTCATACTCGACGTCAATGAGGCCGAGGGCGATCTCGGCGACGTGGGGATTCACCGCCGCGACCGCGGCCACCGGGTGGCCCTTGAACAGCACTTTGTCGCTGGCCAGCATGTGGTCGGAGGCGAACTTGAGCCGGGCGTAGTCGGCGCCCAGTTCTTCCCTCGACAGCGAGGCGAAAGGCAGGTCCCTCGACGTGACCACTGCCCGGACGCCGGGGTGGGCTTCCGCCCGGGAGGTATCCAGCGACTTGATGCGCGCGTGGGGATGGGGGCTGCGCAACACCTTGGCATGGAGAAGCCCGGTCAGCTTGACGTCGTCGCCGTACTGGGCCCGGCCGGTAACCTTGTCGACGCCGTCGGGACGCACCGGACGTTTGCCGACGACGTTGTATTCAACTTCGGATATCACTTGATTCGAGGTCACTGGTACACCCCCTGATTACTCGAAAGGCGGCCATATACAGCCGCCTTTCTGGTTTACTGTTATGCGGGTTGGACCGTTTATTTGCTGGTGCTCACCTGCAGCACGGCGCGGACTATCTTGTCGTAGCCGGTACACCGGCACAGGTTGCCGGCCAGCCAGTGGCGGATACGGCCTTCGTCGGCATCGGGCTCGGCGTCCAGCAGGGCCTTGGAGGCCAGCAGGAAACCGGGTGTGCAGATGCCGCACTGGAGGGCGGCGTTTTCCAGGAAGGACTGCTGCAACGGGTGCAGGCCCGCTGGGGAAGCCATTCCCTCAATGGTGGTAATCTCCTTGCCTTGGGCTTCTACGCCCAGCACCAGGCAGGAATCTACGATACGGCCGTCCAGGATGACGGTGCAGGCGCCGCAGTTGCCGTCGTTGCACCCCTCTTTGGTCCCGGTCAGGCCGAGCACGTCGCGAAGGACCTCCAGCAGGCTCTGACGAGGCTCGCAGAGGAAGTTGCTGTCCTCTCCGTTAATCTTGGCTTGAATGTGGACTACTCCAGGCATATCAGCTACTCCTGGCCCGTTCGACGGCCGTGTTAAGGGTGCGGCGAGTCAGCACGCCGATCAGATGGGTCCGCTGCCGGATGGTCCCGCGCATGTCGTTGATGGGCTTGGCGTCGGCCATGGCCTTTTCCGAAGCCTCCTGAATTGCTTCGGCGGAGACCGGTTTGCCGGCCAGGCTGTCTCCGGCGTCCCTGGCGAACACCGGCGTCGGAGCCACCGAGGCCAAGGAGACGCGGGCGGACACGAAGTTCTGCCCCGAGGCGTCAAGCACCACGTGGCTGCCCACACCGGCTACGGCGATGTCCATCTCGTTGCGGGGAATAAACCTCAGGTAGTTGGTCCCTGAGTGGGCCGCTGGGGCCGGTAACGAGATCGAAACCAACATTTCACCCGGCTGGAGCGCGTTCTGACCGGGGGCGGTGCAGAAATCCTCCGCCGCCACCTGCCGCGTTCCGCTGGCGCTGGCGATGTTGCAAACACCGCTCAGGGCGATAATCGCCGGAATCGAATCCCCGCTGGGGGCAGCGTTGCACAGGTTGCCGCCGATGCTGGCCCTTCCCTGAATCTGGATCCCGCCGATGAGGGTTGCGGTATCGATCAAACCGGGGTAGGCCGAGGCCACCGCCTGGTCTTGGTAGATGCGGTAGCATGGAACGGCGGCGCCCAGCACCAAGCCGTTTTGCGGGTCGTAGGATAGCTCGTTGAGCTCCGGGATCTCCTTTACGTCAACCACCACGTCGGCGGTGCGGCGTCCGGAACGCATCTGCACCAGTATGTCGGTGCCGCCGGCGATCATCCTGGCCCCGTCCCCTTTGGAAGCCAAGAGTGTCAATGCTTCGTCAAGGCTTTTCGGAGTTGTGAAATCGAAATCTTCCAAATTGGCCACCTCCTGCGTCCGGATTATAGCATCCCCTTTGCGCCGGTCAAGTTGTAAAGTAGTGGGCGGAGACTTTCTGTGGCGGCGCCTGACCGCCACTTTGACCAGGCATGGAAGCCGGGCCCACGGGAGCGTTTTACGGGAGCGCTTATGATAACCGCGGCAGGACAGGCGGCAGCCGCCATCGAGGCGGCGCTGCGGCGCGACCGGTACATCGTAATCGCCGGTATTGCCGGGGTTGCCGCAATCGCGTGGGCCTACATTTTCTATCTCGACCGTTCCAACAGCGGCATGGCCATGGGAATGAACATGGCCGACGTGCGGGTTTGGACCGGGGCTGACTTCCTGCTGATGTTCCTGATGTGGGCCGTGATGATGGTGGCCATGATGGTTCCCACGGCCACGCCCATGCTCCTTGCGTTCGCCTCGGTGAACCGGAAGCGCCGCGAGAGCCGGCAGCCCTACGTTTCCACCACCGTATTCCTGGCGGGTTACGTGGCAACGTGGACCGGCTTTGCGGTACTTGCCACTGCGGGCAACTGGGGCCTGCACCATGCCTCACTGTTGTCATCGATGATGGGGGAAAGCACCAATGCCTACCTGGGCGGCGGCTTGCTCCTGGCTGCCGGGGTGTTCCAATGGAGTCCTCTGAAGCGGGCCTGCTTGAACAAATGCCGCTCTCCACTGGGATTCATCATGACATCGTGGCGCGACGGCAAGGGCGGGGCGCTGCGGATGGGGTTGGAACACGGGGCCTTTTGTTTGGGCTGCTGCTGGATGCTCATGGGCCTGTTATTCGTGCTGGGCGTGATGAACCTGGTGTGGGTGGCGGCCCTGGCGGCCTTCGTGCTGGCGGAGAAAGCGCTGCCCAAGGCCGCATGGTTCACCCGCGCCACCGGCATTGCCCTGGCTGCCTGGGGCATACTGATGATCCTGAACGGCGTCCTGTAAGGACTAACCTCCGAGGCTGGACAGGACCTTTTGGATCGACGAGGACAGATCACCACCGCGCAGTTGCCGCCGCTCGATCCCTGCCACGCCGCCCAGGTCCAGGGGCATCTTGCCGGGGGCGGCGCGGCCAATGCGGGCCAGGGCCTGGGCCCACAGAGCCGAATTCTCCAACTCGCCGTCAGGCAACCCGCCGTCCGGCAACCCGCCGTCAGGGTTTCCGCGCTGCAAGGGCAGGACCCAGGCCCCGTTCCAGGCCCCGTTCCAAGCCCCGTTCGATGTTGCGCCGGCAATCAGGGCCAACACCGGGACCTGCTCCATCGTCAGTCCCAGTTCCGCCAGCATGGCCCTCATCGTGCTGGAAACACCGTGCTGTCCAAAGATGACGAGGCTCGAAAATCCGGCGCCCAGGTCCTCGAAGGCAGAACGGTAGCGGCGGAAAATGTCATGGGATGCCCGGTCTTCCAGGGTAACCAGGAACACGGCAAAGACCGGGAAGCCCGACTCCGCGGCGGCGGCCAGCCCGTCGCGCCACTGCGCCAGCTTGTCCAGATCGTGGCGGTCGGCGTGACTCGCCGCTGGATTTTTCGCCGGATATGGCGCCGAATCTGGCGCCGGGTCTGGCAATCGATCAGCGGATGAAGCGGCGCTCACCGGGTATCAGCCGTGGTCATCGAACTGCACCAGGATGCCGTCTGGGTCGTAGACGAAGATACTGCTGACCTGCCCGTCCGGGGCGGTGAAGGCGTCGAGTGGCGCGGCCATCTCCACTCCCTTGGCCAACAACTCTTCGGCCAGGGCCTTAATGTCGGGAACGGTGAAGGAAAGGTGGCTGATGCCCACTTGGTCCAGCTTGATGGGCCCGCCGTCGGCTTCCTCTCCCGGGTGGGAGGTCAACACCAGCGAAGGCGCGGTCTGCTCCGGACCGTAGCGCACGTGGACCGTGCGGCGCGTCTTCCGGGCGTGGGCGTAAACGCTGGGCAGCCCGCCGGTAGTGGTGTCCTGCACTTGGTCGAAGTCCACCCTCATGCCGAGGATGTCGCGGTAGAACCCCAGAGACTTGTCCAGATCGCGCACGCAGATAGCAATGTGAGAGACCATGCTGGCTTCCATGAGGTGAGTCCTCCAATGGCCCGGATTAGGCTCGGAGTCCCTGTGCGCCCCCCGAAGTTCGGAGAGAACGGCCCTATCCTAGTCCGCAGCTTGGGCGCTGTCAAAACCAGCTTGCGGCCTCGCCGGCAGCCTGCTGATAATGGATGGATCAAACATCTAACAACTGGTTGACCGTTGAAGCTTCCCAATTCACAGAATTGCAGAGTTGCCCGCGAGAAGATTACGGACTATCTGCTCTTGTCGACACATGAAAAAGGCGGCAGCGAGTCAGACTTCTTCCATAGGTTCGGGTTTCGCCCGGGCCGATGGGAGCAATTCGCCGAGGCGCTGTCCATTCATGGACGGGAGCACGAAGTCGTTCAGGTCATAGAATCGGAATATGGTGTAAAGTATATTTTGGAAAGATCCATCCCAACCCCGGATGGCCGGAACCCGGATATTAGGACTGTTTGGCAAATCGACTACGGAGTCGACCACCCCAGGCTAATTGCAGCAGTCCCCTTTAACTGAGGATTCAGAATGTTTAGAGAGCACGATATTGTCACTCTTACGGCCGCCATTTCCGATAAAGGAGTTCTCCACATTCCGTCGGTCAAGTCGGGGAACTCCGGTCGAGCACTGATTCCCGGCGATATAGGAACCATTGTTCATATTTATCCGGGGAGAGAAGCTTTCACCGTGGAATTCGACGGGCCGGACATTTACACCGCGGCCATAGCCGATGTCCTCGCAACCCAAATTCGTGCGACGACTGAATATGACCTTGCCAACGGACGTTTTCAGACCCGAACCGAGAAAGACATCGCAAACTTCCGCGAGTGGAAGAAGTCGCGGGCATAGTCCGTACAACTGCGGCCCAGCCTAAGTCGCACCTCCGGCCAGCGGTTTCAGCATCGCGTAAATCACGTTGTTGGTGGGGGTGGGTATGCCGCAGACGTCGCCTGCCCGCACGACGGCCCCGTTCAGAGCTTCCAACTCCAGGGGGCGCCCCGCCATAACGTCGGTGTGCATCGAGGCCTGCAGGTCCGCCAGGTTGTCTTCGATGTAGGCCAGCGTGATTTCGTGTACGTCGGCCGGGAAGTTGACGCCGCCGGCGCGGCCCGCCGCCTCGATTTCCCGCAGGCAGTCCACCACCACCTTGCGCCACTCCGGGCGGGGCATCAGCTCCGCCAGAGTCTGCCGGGCCATCGCAGTCACGCCGGCCATCGTGGCGATAAACAGGAACTTGGCCCACAGTCCGGCGCGAATGTCAGCGCCCAACTCCGCCGGTACGCCGCTGGCGTTAAGGGCGTCGCGGACGGCACGCCCGCGCGCTGATTCCGAACCGTCCAACTCGCCAAACACCACGCGCACAACGTCCCCGGCCTGCCGCACCACGCCCGGGGAAGGCAGCCCCACCTCGATGTATACGGCGCCGGGCAGCACCCGCCCGTCGCCGAAAGCCGCCGCCGGAGCCTGGTAGCTGTCGATGCCGTTTTGCAGACACAGCACGGTTGTATCGGGCCCAACCATAGGCGACATTGCAGGCACCGCGGCGGCGTTCTGGTAAGTCTTGACGGTAAGCAATACCAGTTCTACCGGGCTTATATCGACGGGATTGCCGGTAGCGGCGCAGTTGACCGTAAACTCCTCGTCATCCCGGACCACCCGCAGGCCCCGGTCCCGGATGGCCGCGAGATGCGCCCCCCGGGCAATCAGCGCCACGTCATGCCCTCCCCGAGCCAGCATTCCGCCCAGATACCCGCCGACGCCGCCAGCGCCCATAACCGCGATCCGCATAGCCTGACCTTCCCCTTGCCGGTTGGCAACATGAACAATAGGGAACATACCCGAAGCTGCGGACCACGGCAACCGGCGAAGTCCGGATTCGGTGTTCTCCTTGACGGATGCGGCCTTCCTGCTTATTCTTTGGGACATTGGCCGGGGGCAGCGCCCCGGCTTGATTTCCCGGTTTCGGATCCCGGTTTCGGATCCGGTTTCGCATCAAGGAGAAGCTTCTATGTCGCAGCAGCAGCCACCGATTCCGGCGCCCAGCCCGCAGCCGGAGTCCGACTTCTACTGGGAGAAGTGCAAGGAGGGCGAGTTGTGGCTGCGGCATTGCAAGGCTTGCGATTCGGCCTATTTCTACCCCAGGGACATCTGTCCCGAGTGTTTCTCCAGGGATACCGATTGGGTGCACAGCAGCGGCAAAGGTACGGTCCACACCTTCGCCATCGTCCATCGCGGGCCGACGCCGCCATTCCGCGACCGCGCTCCCTACGTGCCGGTAATTGTGGAGTTGGCCGAGGGCGCGCGAATGCCGTCGAATCTGGTCGAGTGCGAACCTGACCCCGAAACCATCAAGGTGGGAATGGCGGTCGAAGTGGTGTTCGAGGCGTTGAACGACACGATCACGCTGCCCTATTTCCGCCCGGCGGCCTAGAAATTCTCCCTTCCTCCGGGAGAGGGTCTCGACTCTGCCGGGACCCTGATGCGCCGGAGCCAGGGTGAGGGCGTACGAATGAGTCTTGGAGGCAAAGTGGCGGTTGTCACCGGCGGCAGCCGGGGCATCGGTCGAGCCGTATCGCTGGCCCTGGCCGCCGAGGGCGCACAGGTGGTGGTGGCTTCCCGCACCGAGGCCGATACTTCAGCCGGCTCCCAATGGCCGAAGTACGCCTCCGGGACCATAGCGGACACCGCCCGCGCTATCGCCGCGGCTGGAGGCGAGGCCCTGCCGGTCCGCTGTGACGTGACCGACGCAGACGACCTGCAAGCAATGGTCGCCCGGACGCTGGACCACTTCGGGCGTATCGATGTCGTGGTGTCCAACGCCGGGGTCGACTGCGAATCGCCGGTCGCCGAGCTTGACCCGGAATTGCTGGACCGCTGCATCGCAGTCAACATCCGGGGTCCAATCCTGCTCTGCAAATACGTTCTGCCCGCCATGTTCGCCCAGAAAAACGGCGGCTCCATCTTCTGCGTCACGTCGGGAGCGGCGCGGGGCTACCGGGAGGGCCGCGTCGGCTACTCCATGAGCAAGGCGGCCCTGGACCGGGCCTTTCTGAGCTTGGCCGAGGAAGTCCGGCAGCACGACATCGCCGTCAACGTGTTAAGCCCCGGACGGGTCGATACCTGGATGAACCGCCGCGGCGCATGGCCCGGCACGGGACACATCCCGATGGTCCCACCGGAGGTGGTCGCCCCGGCAGCGGTCTGGCTGGCGGGAGTAAAGGCCCATCAATTCACCGGCCAAATGGTGGAACGCGCCGATTTCGGCGTCAGTTGGGGGCCGGTTGAGAGTAATGTCGAGGGAATCGGCAACCCGGAAATTGATATAGCGGAAATGGATACAGGAGGAGAAACATGACTACTGCACGAACCGTGGTGGCGGAAATTGCCCCGAAGTTGGGAGAGCTCAGCGCGGATGTTCTGTTCGGCGACGTCTGGGAGCGGCCCGGACTGTCGAAGCGCGACCGGAGCCTGATCACTGTGGCCAGCCTGATCGCCCTGTACCGCACCGGCCAATTGCGGGGCCATCTAGGCCGCGCCCTGGACAATGGCGTAACCAAGGACGAGCTAGCCGAGGTTATCACCCACATGGCCTTCTACAGCGGTTGGCCCACCGCGGCCAACGCGGCGCAGGTGGCCAAAGAAGTGTACGAGGAACGCGGAATTTAGGTAGTTGCCTCTTTTCAACGGAGAGGACACAGAGAATTAAGGTTGATCTCCGCGTTCTCGGCGCGTCCTCTCCGATCTCTGCGTTGAAAACCGTGTGACTCATTTCCGAACCGGGAGTGAAAATATGGCACAAATGACCGGCGCCAAGTTCATGGCGGACACCCTCAAGGCATATGGGGTTACCCACGTATTTCTGGTCCCAGCCATTCTCCGCCGCGCGTTGGCCGAGATGGACCTGAACGGAATCAAGCGGGTGATAACCCACGGCGAGAAGGCCGCCGCCTACATGGCCGACGGGTACGCCCGCGCTTCCAACCGCCCCGGCGTCTGCATGGCCCAGTCCGTCGGCGCGGCCAACCTGGCGGCGGGGCTGCAGGACGCCTACCTGGGTCTGTCCCCGGTCATCGCCCTCACCGGCCACAAACGGCACGACGAGCAGTACCGCAACGCCTACCAGGAAATCGAGCATTCAAAGCCCTTCGCCTCCGTCACCAAGTTCAGCGCGGTGGTGGAGAACGTCGACCAATTGCCCCGGCTGTTGCGGCAAGCCTTCCGCGAGGCCACCACCGGGGCCCCGGCCCCGGTACACCTGGACATCCAGGGAATGGCTGGCGACGTGGTAACGGAGGCGGAGGCGGACCTGGAATTCATCATCGAAGAATCGTTCATGCAGCGCCCGGCGTTCCGTCCCGAGGCCGACCCGGAGAGCGTACGGCAAGCGGCGCGGGTCTTGTCGGCGGCGCAGCGTCCGGTGATCGTTGCGGGAGGCGGCGTCACGTCGTCCCAAGCCCAGCAGGAAGTAGTGGAACTGGCGGAAATGCTGTCCATACCGGTAGCGACGTCGCTGAACGCCAAGGGAGCGATCCCCGACAACCATCCTCTGTCAGTTGGGGTGGTCGGCTCTTACTCCCGGTGGTGCGCCAACCGGGTGGTGCACGAGGCCGACCTGGTTCTTTACATCGGCAGTCACACCGGCAGCCAGGTTACCAACGAATGGCGCGTCCCCGCTCCGGGAACGCCGGTTATCCAGATAGACATCGACCCGTCGGAACTGGGCCGCAGCTATCCGGCGCAGGTCGCCCTCCACGGCGACGCCAAGGCCACGACCAGGCGGCTCATAGAGGCCCTCGAACCCATCGGGAGCCGCGGCGAGTGGACGGCGCGAGCCCAGCAATTGGTCGCGGAATGGCGTGATGACGTGGCCCCGCGGGTAAATTCGGAGGCCGTGCCCATCATCCCGGAACGGCTGTGCAACGAAATCACCGCGTTCCTGCCGCCCGACGCCATGCTGGTGGCCGACACCGGCCACGCCGGCATCTGGACCGGCAGCATGATTGACCTCAACCACCCCGGCCAAGACTACATCCGCTGCGCCGGGTCGCTGGGCTGGGGACTGTCGGCCGCGATGGGGGCCAAGTGCGCCCTGCCCGACCGCCCGGTGCTCTGCTTCTCGGGCGACGGCGGGTTCTGGTACCACATAGCCGAGCTTGAGACCGCCGTCCGCAACAACATCAACGTGGTCACGGTTGTCAACAACAACAGCGCGCTGAGCCAGGACCAGCGGGGCGACCACCGCGCCTACGACGGCATCGAAGGAGGGGCTCCGGAGGAACTCTGGCGCTTCACCGACACCGACTTCTCCAAAGTGGCGGAGTCCATGGGCTGCTTCGGCATCCGAGTCGAGCGCCCCGGCGACATCCAAAGCGCCCTGGAACAAGCCTTCGCGTCCGGCCGCCCGGCCGTGGTCGACGTGGTGACCGATCAGTTGGACAGCCTGGCCCCGACGCCTTGGAGCCCGTAACTCAGCCGTCTCTACGTCAGCCGTCCTATCCGCGCCAGAAACTCCCGCGCCGCCTCATAGTTTCGGGCTCCGCCGCGCCGGATGGGCGGCACCAAGTACACGTTATGTAGTCCTGCCTCCCGGAAATGCTCGTATGCTTCCAGGGCGATATCCACGCCCGGACGGGCCCCGTCTAGTTGACGCCGTATCTCGGCCGGTACTGAAGCGAAGACTACTCCCTCCGCCTCCAATATTTGCAGCCCGTAGAACACCGGCGCGGGCATGGTGTCCCCGCCGTACTCCTCCAGGAACGATTGCTCGAACCGGGCAGCATCGGCGACGTCGAAAATCGGTTGGGACAGCAGAAAGCCGGCCCCCGCGTTGACTTTGCGTACTGCCAGAGCTGCCTCTGCTTTTATCCCACGCGACAGGTCGACCGTTGCGCCCGTACAGAAGCCGGTGGGTTCGCGGAGTCTGGCTCCCCGGAAGTCCGTCCCCTGATTCATCTTTGCGATGGCGGCGATCAGTCCGGTTGGAACGTAGTCGTTTACGGCGGTTGCGGCGTTTACGGCGGAAGAGTCCCGTTCGGGAAAGGGGTCTCCCTGGACTACCAGCACGTTGTCCAGTCCCATCAGCTGCGCGCCCAACAGCAATGACTGCAACGCCAGCCGGTTCATGTCGCGGGTGGCGAGGGTGAATATGACCTCTTTGCCCGTCCGTTGGCGAATGGCCGCGGCCAGGATAGCGGAGTTGGCGCGAACGGCCCGGCCTGGGTTATAGGCCACCGAGATGAAATCGGCGTCGATCTCGGCATCTTGGACGGCCCCGGGGTTGCCGGAGCGGGGTGGGGAGAAATCGCAGATGAAGCAGGGCTGCCCGGTAGCCTCGTAGCAACGGTCAGCGACTTTAGTCACTTGGGCCATTCCGGGCTGCCAAAACCAAATGGGACCATCGCAAAAATCTTTGTGGCCCGTGTGTTCCCTGCGGTTAACTCAACCCAAGACCTGGTCCCGGTAGCTGCGGAACAAGTCGATTGACTTTTGTTCCGAAAGCCCCACGAAAAAGCGGTAGCCGATGATGTATTCCATCACGTCCCGCGCCAGCATGAGCAGGTTGTCCCGAGGTTCGGAGAGATGGAACAGGCTGTCCACGCCGTCTTCCAGACCCACGTAGAGAGTGTCTTCCAGCAGCAAAAAGTCCCGGCGTTCCAAGTCGCTCCGTGACATCCACCGTGCGAACACGAACGGAAGGTCGGTGAGCCGGTGCCATTCCTCGCCCAGGTCGTAACGGTGGGGGTACCCTCGCATGCCCCGGCGTCGCCGGAGAGCGGCATCTCCTGAGATGACCAAGGCTTCGTTTTCGTCTTGGGGCGTCACGAGTTCGACGGAGTTCACCTGGTATTTCTTGGCCAGGATTACCTGCAACAGTTCGATGGTGGTGGAGTCGGCTTCTGAAACAGCGACCCTCCTCCCCTCCAACTCTTCGGCGGGCACCCTGGAATAAAACAGGTTGCTCCCGGACCGGGCGGCGGACGACAGGCAGAAACCGGCTACCGGGACAGCGTGATCTTCCATGGCAAAGCTGTCGCCCAACGGTACCGGGCCGCCGTCTATCGTTCCGTCCTTGATGGCTTCGGCTATGTCGTTCAGGGCGACATTGGAGAGGACCAGGCCGCGGCGTTCCATGTCGATGTAGAACGGCTCGAAATTCAGATGAGAAACGCGGCCGACTTTAAGCGCCATACCTTCGCACCATGTTTGCTTTTGAAAATTGTCCAAGTGGCGGCGCCAAGGCCGCAGGGCAAGTTGACTCGCGCCAAACTGAAAGAGAGACCGTTGCCGGAAAGCCGGAATTAAGGTCCAACCGTATATAAACGGAAAGGGGTCCGCGAAAATTGTAGGCTCACTGTAAATGGCCGTCAAGTTGACGTTAATAGTTCGAGACCACACAACACGGCAAAAAGGGCGTTCACCCATTGATCCCAGGGCAATCGCGTCTTAATCAGAACCTTAGAATTGTATAAAATGGAGGAAATCGGTTAAGTACGGGGTGGTGGTGATGATGAAAGGGGAGGGCGCATCGATTATGGCCTGTTTTGCTTCTTTGGAG
>DAOUHF010000185.1:0-2407 GCA_034428795.1 Dehalococcoidia bacterium | reverse complement strand
GTCCACAGTATAGTCCTCGCTGGGGTCCGTCACCCTGGCGACCACCTCGTACTTTCCGACCATCGCACCGACCCGGTCTGATTCAAGCCCGTCGGCGTCCAGCTTCTGCTTGACACTGATCTGTCCAGTAACCTTGTTTATGCTGAAGTAGTTGAAGTCGTTAAGGTTATCGCCGCCAGCGGTCTCAAGGCTATACGTCAATGTATCGTTGTCCGGGTCGTATCCCACGACCGGCATGTCTACGAAAGTGCCCACTGGGGCGTTCTCATCCACCGACCTTTTGTCTTCCCCGCCCCTGAAGTCGGGCGACGCGTTGTTCTCTCGCGCCACGTTCGCCCGCACCCTGTTGTCGGACATCATCTGCGCCATGGCCTCCATGGTCTGGGCGCCCTCGCCGACAGCGTATGTCGCGGTAATCCGAAGGAATTTGTCTTCGTCGGATTCCGCAGGAGTGTATTCTTGCGTATTGCTTCCGGTGCCGGCCTCTTCCCAGTGGTTGACGTCGGTAATGCTGGGGACCTGCACCTTGGAGACGTACCATTGCCAGACCGATACAGTAAGGGTGGCAGTGGCAGTGACGTCGGGGTCGATGACATCTGCTGATATCTGGGTGCCTACCTCTGGCTGCCGCCACTGCATGGTCACCGCCCCGGGTTCGTTCACGTTCATGACCAAGACCTTCACGGCCGTGCTGCTGGATTTCGCTGGCCCCGCGTTGCCGCTGGCCCTTCTCTCCGTGGCCATCACGACTACCTCATACTCATTGTCCATGGCCATCGCGGCGTCTTCACCGGGATCTTCGATACTGACATTACCGTTGAAGTCGATGCCAACTGCGCGTGCCACGTCCTTCGGACTCTCGTAGTCCGGTGGGTTCACGAACTGCAGCGCCCCGCCGCTGATGGTGAAACTCCCCGCGTCCGGCCCCGTCAAGCTCCAGTCAATCCCCATGCCCTCGGGATCCATGGACGTGTACGTCAGCACCGGCCCTGTGCCATTTTCGGCGTAGTGCGTATGGGTAATCGGATTTTCTTCATTATGGAACGTAGTATCATCCGGGTCGTGCGCAAACGTCGAATCAGGAGAAAAATTGGATAGTATGAAGAAAGCGGACAGCGCCAACACTAAGGCGCCGACGCCCACTACCACCCAGGTCTTTATCCCGTTAGGCAACCAATTTAACATGTAATTCCTCACTTCGGTGATTTTGGTTGACCCGACTCTCCCAATTCTCAAGTCGCACAACACGGGAAAATCTATCACTAAGGCGTACCGGTGTCAACTTGTTTGCCGACCCTATTCCACCATTTTTGCGCTTCGCTTAATGCAAATGCCCCGCCTCCGCCGCGCCCAGCGCCGCCCCCTTCCCAAGGTCAAATACCCCCAAGAACGCCCCCCGCCCTTTGCGTCATCGCGCCGTCGCCACACCCAACACCACGTCACCCCGTAGGGGCAACCCTCGTGGTTGCCCTGGATTACTGACACTTGCCGTTGTAAAAATGGTTGACTGTGGTCACAAGACTGCCGTCAGCCTTTTCTGAAGACGCAGCCCAAGCCACGCCGCCGTCCCAACAGTTCAGGGTGGCTCCGCCCGGGAATCTCACCCGGGAATCTCACCCTGGAACACCGATCTGGTCCACGCTCAAGCCAACCCGCGGCCCTCAGCCCGCCGGTCAGCCTGAACCGGATTGGGTCCGCGTCTCCGCTTTCCCAGCCGGTGCTGCGCTGCAAGCGCCGGTCTCAGCTGCCTCCACACCGCACCCCAGTACGTCCACACGTGCTTCACTCGCTTCCTTGCAGGTGCGGTGAAGGCAACGTGGACGCCATTGCTCATGGGTGCAACCCACAGGCGGGGGATGGCGCTCGGAACAGCCAAGCAAGCGTCGGGCCAGCACCAGAGCCGCAGCCTGGTGCACGCTGAGCCCGTAACGCTCCATGAACTTCACCCGGCCGACCACCGAGCTGAAGGCCGGGTTCACCTGATGAACCGCCACCCCTTGGCGATAGCCACGGGAGAGGAAATAAGCCTTGATCCTGCCGTAGCTGAAGTATGACAGCATGCGGCTGTACCGGCGGGACTCGCCCTCCAGGGATGCCTTCTTCTGCCGGAAGTCCAACTGCTCGATGACAATGGGCTTGCCGACCTTGCGGGCATAACGCACCACGCTGGCCACGGCGTCGCCGATGATCGCCTCAGCCCGATGGGTGGACTTCCCGTAGGTCACCAGCGGAACACTGAAAGCGTTGATGCAGTTGCCGGAGGCATCGGTCTCGGCTATGGCCAGGTGGTCAGCGTTCAGGTCCACGCCGATGACGCCGAGACTGCGGTCAGTCACCACCGGAATGTCCATCATCTCGGTGGTGGCGAACACCCGCCAGCCCCTGCCATCCCGCTTGAACCGGTAGC
>DAOUHF010000184.1:0-12600 GCA_034428795.1 Dehalococcoidia bacterium | reverse complement strand
TGGTAGCATCTGTTGGGTGCTCCTTGTTTCTGGTCGGTTTCCTCTCTCGAAAACCATTATCCCAGATGCAAAGGAGCACTTTCTTACCCATTCACCACGCCGCGACCCTCATCTCTTCGGTGGATTGGGGCTTACACTCATGGTAGGCGTATTAACGGCTGGAGCTGTAGGCCCAGTTGTCAAACTTGAGGGTTCGCCTCCAAGCTCGTGGCCCATCGTCATCATAGGGATTTTCGCATTCGTGTGTGCAATTTCAACATTAATTAGTTGTGCAGTTTGGTGGCGATTGCGGAAATTACTTTGAGCAATCGGCAGAGAGAACCCCATGCAAAACCGCTACGTTGGCGACATCGGCGACTTCGGTAAGTACGGCCTGTTGCGAGTCCTTTCCGGGTCCCAGGAAGCGGCGGCGGCCAGCCATCGGTTGCGCTTGGGCATCGCTTGGTATCTCTTCCCAGACGAGTCGCATACCGCCGACGGGAAGTTTACGGGCTATCTGGAAGACGAGGGCGACAACCACCAGAAGTTTCGGGCCTGCGACCCTGCGCTTTATGACGCGCTTCGGCGGCTGGTGACCGCGGCGGAACGAAATGTCGGCGCCGTCCGTCAAAGCGAAGTCCTTCCCTGTGGTACGGCATACTTCGAACCGAGCCTGTCCTATTCGCTGCACCAGCCTCGGTCTTCAAGGCAGGCAACCCGCGACAACTGGATTAATGGCGCCCTCGAAGCTACATCCAAAGCGGACGTGGTCTTCGTCGATCCGGACAACGGCATCTCCGAAACGGCGGATCCCTGGAGAAAGAACGGCCCGAAGTTTGTCTTCTTCGACGACCTGCGCCGGTTTGCGGGGCGCGGCCAGAGCCTGGTCATCTACCATCACCTGAGCCGACAGGGCACCCACCAGCAACAGATAGAACGCTGGTCCAACTCGCTACGCGAAAATCTTGGACTGACCGGTGCAATATGGCCGTTACGTTACCGCCGGGGGTCCGCCCGCGTTTTCTTCGTGGTCCCGCAGGAACGGCATGAGTCCGCGCTGGAAACCAGAACCCGCGATTTCCTTGATTCTCCCTGGCGGGCGCATTTCGACCTGGCGGGTTCGGCATAGCTTCCTCTCGTGTTAAGATTGGCCGCTAGGCAACCTGACATCCGGGAGGTCGGCGGCATTGCCCACCCTCATAATCGCCGGTACTGCGCCGGGCGTCGGCAAGACCAGCCTGGCTGCGGGGCTGCTCGTGCAGCTTGCTGGCGAAGGCCGCTCCTCTGCTTACTACAAGCCCTTCTCGACCACTGCCGACGTTGCCGACGTACCAGGGTTGGCGCTGTTTGGGCCGCTTGCGGTTATTCTTGGCCCTGCGCCAGTCACCGCCCTGCCGGATGCCTCCAGTATGGGTGATGTGTCCGCCGCCGTGCGTGCGCTCCGCGAGCAGGCCGACACAATCATCGTCGAACTGGCGGACGGCCTGTATCCTGCGGACTTCGCTCAGGCCTTGGATGCCCGCGTGCTGATGGTTCTCAGGTACTCGGCGGATACGGTTGGCGATTTCTCCGCGACCGCCGATGCCTTGGGTGAGCGGTTGGCGGCTGCGGTAGTGAACCATGTCCCGGCGTACCGCGCCGATGAGGCCGCCGCTCAAGCGGCGTCGGTCCGGTTCACGGCCCCGGTCGTGGCCCTGCCGGAAAGTCGCTTCATGCTTGCACCCACCGTAGCGGAGATCGCGGCGCACCTGGGCGGGGAGTGGGTGTTGGACCCGGTGAACGCCGACGCCCCGGTGGAGCATTACCTCATCGGCGGGAACATCATGGACTCCGGCCCCACCTATTTCGGCAGGTACGCCAACCAAGCGGTTATTGCCCGGACCCAGCGGCCCGACATCCTGTTGGCCGCCATGAGCCCGGAGACCCGGTGCCTGGTGCTCACCGGCCCCGGCGAAACTAATGAGTACGTCAAGGCGGAGGCCCGTGAGCGGGACATACCGCTCATTCGCGTGGGGGCTTCCACGGTGGAAGCCGCGGAGTCCCTTGCGGGGTTGAGCGACAGCGGCTGCAGCATGGCGAAAGCCCGCCACTTTGCCGACCTGATCGCCAGCCACACATCTCCGGAGATACTTGGCGGCTGGCTGGGGCGGAATCCTTGACGTTGACGCCCCCAAGGCCATAGAATTAGTTCCTGCCAACAGGATTCTGGATCCTACGTCTTTTGCCCCCCGGAGGGAAAAATGCCCATTACCAGAGACGGGGTTGAGCTTTCGGTGGAGATCACCGAGAAAGCGGCCCAGAAGATCAAATACTTCGCTACCAAGGACGGGCTTGACGACGACGCCGTGGGCGTCCGGGTCGCGGTGAAGGGCGGCGGGTGCTCCGGCCTTACCTACGATCTGAAGGTCACTGGCGACTACAACGAGACCGATAAAGTGGTTGAGCAGTACGGCGTCAAGGTGATAGTCGACAAGAAGAGCTACATCTACCTGGTCGGCACCGAGTTGGACTTCTCGGACGGGCTCAACGGCAAGGGGTTCGTCTTCCAGAACCCCAACGCCAAGAAGGCCTGCGGCTGCGGCACCTCATTTAGCGTTTAGCTCCCGGCCAGGCCCCCAAGACTCGCCGCAGAACTGTGATCTGTCTGAAGCGCCGCCCTTCCAGGTGAGGGCGGCGTTACTAATTCAGGACGCCGAGGACTCGAAATGGCCATCGATAGTCCACTCTACCGGGATACCGGCATCGCCGCCGATTATTCGGCCGAATTTACCGCCGCCACGACCGGCGCCGGCGTCCACGACGCCTCCTACTACGGGCGCTTGAAGGCCACCGGGGAAGACACCCTGGACCTTTTGAACCGTCTTTCCACCAACAAGGTGGACCACCTCCTGCCAGGCCACTGGGCCCCCACGGTACTGACCAGCGATCGGGGGCGCATCGTCGACCTCCTGATGGTGGTTAACGCCGGAGATTGCGTCTACCTGGTTACCAGCCCAGGACAGCAGCAGCCGGTGATCGACTGGCTTGACAAGTACACCATCATGGAAGACCTGACGGTGGAAGATGTTTCGGCCGGGACGGCCATGCTGGCCTTGACCGGGCCCGCCGCGCCGTCGATTTTGGGGCTGGAAGACACGGTTGGAAGCTATGTCCCCGGCGAACAGCTCCCGGCCCCTGACGTATCGGTCAAGGAATGTTCTCTCATGGCAATAAGCCACCGGCGAGGAGACCTGCCGGTCTACTTCCTCTTGGGGGAGCAGGTTGCGGCCGCTTGGCAGCCCCTTCTGGACCATGGCGCGCGGCCCATCGGTGAGCAGGCCTGGCAGGCCTTAAGGATAAGCTTGGGCGCGCCGGAGTTCGGACCGGAGATGGGGGAGCCGTATAACCCCCTGGAGGCCGGACTCATCGGGTCCATCGATTTCACCAAAGGCTGCTACATCGGCCAGGAAGTCATTGCCCGCTTGGACAGCTACAGCAAAGTGCAGAAGTATTTGGTCAAGCTGAAGTTCACCGAGGGGTCCGTGTTCGGTCCCGGCGATTCCTTGCTCAAAGAGGGCCGGGCAGCCGGCACGGTTACCTCCGTCTCGGAGGTGCCCGGGAAGGGCTGGGTGGGCTTGGGGTTCGTTCGTACGAGTGCGGCGATGGCCGGTCAGGAACTGGAGTTGCAGGCACCAGGCCGGGGGCGGGCGATCGTCGGCGGGCACGCCCAACTGTTCGGGCCGGGGCAGGACTTCAGCTAGCCGGGGCCGCCTCGATTGTCCCGTCGGCGGTCGCCTGAAGCAGCGAGACGAAGTCGTAGCCCCGTCGCCGCATTTCCTCCGACCCGCCCTCGCGGCGGTCCAAGACCGCCAGCACCTTGACGACAGTACACCCGGCCTCCTCAGCGGCCGCGATGGCATGGAACAGGGACCCGCCAGTGGTGCAGACGTCGTCTACTATTGCCACCCTGGCCCCGGCAACCAGCGGCCCCTCGATGTTCTGGCGGGTACCGTGTTCCTTGCTCTCCTTGCGGACGATGAATGCCGGTACCGCTGGGCCTGTCTCGTGGCTTGCCACTGCCACCGCGGTGACAATGGGGTCGGCCCCGAGGGTCGTCCCCCCCACGGCTTCGGCCCCGGCGTCTTGAAGGATGGGCAGGATAGCCTGCCCGATAAGGTAGGCTCCCTCAGGGTCAAGGCTGAGCAGCCGGCCGTCGAAATAGTAGCCGCTCCTCTTCCCCGAAGTCAGGGTGAATTCGCCGTATTTGATCGCTCCTCGCGCCAAGGCCAAATTCAGCAACCGCTTGACCGTGGTGCGAGACTCTCCATCCCCGGCCGTTTCCGTTGCGTCGCCGCGATCATCGCTCCGGTATAGCCCATGGCGAAGGATATATTCCTCCACTACTTCCGGCACGAGTCCCTTGAGTGTCAGCTCTGCGGCTACTCGCTGCCTCAGCTCCGTGCCGCTGATGTCGGCGGCCGATGACACCACTGTAACCCGGTCTCGGGCCATCGGGTTGCGGACGTAGAAATCGTCCCAGTCGAAGGCGCTGTAACCGGGGCGGCTTACTACAACCAGCCGGCACAACTCAAGGATGCGCTCGCTATTACGCCACTCGTGAAAGCGCGGCAGCACGTCGACGCCGAGAATGAAATACAGTTCGTCACCAGACCCGTACTCCCGGAGAACGTGCTCCAAAGTGTCCACGGTATAGGTAGGGCCGTGCCGGTGGATCTCAGCGTCGCTTACAGCGAAACGGCCGTCGTGCTCCACGGCCAGTCTCACCATCTCCAAGCGGTGTTCGGACGCCGCTGATGGTGCCTGTCGCTTTAGCCGGGGGCTCCCGGCCGTTACGAACAGAACCTGGTCCAGTCCAAGCTCGGCCAGTGCCCGCTCGGCTATCATCAGGTGTCCCGAATGCACCGGGTCAAAGGTGCCGCCCAGAATTCCCACGCGGCGGACGGCAGTCATTTTAGAACCACTCGACCTCTACCTTACCCATCCGTATCGTATCCCCCACCTCGATCCCCGCGTCCACCAACTGTTGGGCTACTGTCGACCGGCGCATCTCCCGCCAAAGCTGAATCAGCACCCTCTGGTCCCTCGTGTCTGCCAAGGCGCTCAGTTGTTCCAAGTGCTCGGATTCTATTACGTAAACTCCATCTTCGACGCGGACGGTCTCCCGGCCGCGGTCCCGGCGGGGCCGAAGCTCCAGCACCGGTTCCGCATAATCTCCGGTCTCTTCCTTGGGCAGTTCTCTCAGTATGTCGATGATACGTTGCAGCAACAGGTCGACGCCTTCGCCGGTAGCCGCGGAGATAAAGCGCACCTCCGGTTCAGCGGGCCTCCCCGATCCATCCTGCGAACGATCCATAGCTTCCAGTAAACGGGCCGTCAACTTTTGCCTCTGTTCCCATACCTCAGTGACGTCGAGCTTGTTGACGACCACGATTTGTTGTTTGCCTGCAAGCTCCGGATTGAACCTCAACAGTTCGTCATTGATCATCAAATAGTCTGCCACGGGATCTTCGGACACCCCATCCAGAAGATGCACGTATAGCCTCGCCCTTTCGGCGTGTCTCAGGAACTCATGGCCCAGACCCACTCCCTGGTGGGCCCCTTCCAACAGGCCCGGGACCTCCATCATTACGAAATCCTGGCGCCCTACTTTAACCACTCCAAGAACCGGCTCCACCGTGGTGAACGGATAGGCAGCTACCTTGGCCTTTGCCGCGGAACACCTGGATATGAGCGTCGATTTCCCAGCGTTAGGCCTCGCCAAGAGCCCAACGTCGGCCAAGAGCTTCAGCTCTAGGAACAATACTACTCGCTCGCCTCTCCCCCCTCTTTCAGCCAATAGCGGTTCCTGGTTAGTAGAAGTGGCGAAGCGGCTATTTCCCCACCCGCCACGGCCGCCACGCGCCACCAGGTACGGCTGATCGGAGCGAATATCCGCAATGAATTCCCGTTCCCCTCCCTTGTGCATCCTCCAGACGACGGTGCCAATAGGGACCGATACTACGGTATCAGCGCCATTTGCGCCCCTCTTGTTCTTCCCTTTACCGTGACCGCCAGCATCGCAATAGATAGTGCTATTGAACTTGATGTGGAGAAGCGTGTTATATGAAGAGTCTCCGACCAGGAACGCATTCCCGCCATCGCCGCCGTCACCGCCGTTGGGACCTCCCTTCGGCCGGTACTTCTCTCGTAGAAAGCTGGCACAGCCGTTGCCACCATTACCGGAATTCATATTTAATCTAACTGTATCAATCATAGAATTTATAAGAGAACAACAATAACAGTAATAGCGTGGGTAACAGAGACAACTGGATTCAGGATAGTCGGACCCACTATGGCTGCCGTTATTTTAACATGGCGGGGCCAGTGGTACGGGCAGATAAGTATTTGAGGTTAGTGGTCAAAGCTCCAGTAATATGTTGATAACAAAAAGGTCTGGTACGGCCCGCCCCGCTTCCGCCTGACTTGACCACGTTTCACGTCATGGTTATCCACGTTATGTTGATAGTTGGTAATGGCAATCCGGCAGCAATCCAGATCAATGGGGAATTTTGATATGATGGGTCAAGTATCATGGTAAGGCATACTCGGCTGCAAGACTTGGTTCCCTCCCTCGGTTCATAACAATGCTGGCGTTGGTTGTCAGGGTGCTGGGGACCATGGCAGTCGTGGCCATTTTAGGGTGCGGCCAACCAAGGTCAGGAGCCGCCCCGCAAGCTGCGGAGCAAGCATCTTTCGAGGAGGCGGAGCGCGGATTGTCGCCTGCTACCGACCGTATAGCATACGTGAACCCTGGGGGTGAACTATTCATCGTGAACCCTGATGGAAGTGATCCTGTCCAGTTGACCGGCGCCGAGAGGGCGGGACAGCCTTCAGTAGGACTGCTCGCCCAAGTGCTCGCTCCCAACGAGGTCCACGCTTGGCCCACATGGGCTCCCGATGGTTCGAAGATAGCCGTGTCGAGGGTGGTGGTCGGGGAGAATACTGCCGAGGTAAGCGTACTTTCAATCGACGTAAATTCGGCCCAAACTACTACCGTATTCCGGAATGAAAGCCCTTCCTTGGTCGCTGACGGCGCTCCTCATTACTTCTATTGGTCTCCCGATAGCCGGAGCCTGGCCTTCCTGGTGGGCGGCCAGAGCGGCCTTATGCTGTACGTGTGGGACGAGGCCTCGGGTAACGCGGACCCGGTGGCGACCGGAGCGCCTTTGTACTTCCACTGGAACGGGTCCGGGGAATCCTTGGCCTTGCACGTGGGCCCGGAGGTCGAAGTGGTGAGCCTGGTGCAGGGCGAGACACGACGAGCGGTTACGGACAATTCCGTCGGCGGACGTGTTGCGGCGTTTTCCCCCGACGGTACGCATTTGGCGTACGTGGTGAATTCCGGTAATGAGGGTCAATTGATGATGGCCCCAGCCGATATGCCCGACGAAGGCCGAGCCCTCATGGACGTGAGCGACTTGACGGCATTTCTATGGTCCCCCGATGGATCGGAAATCGCAGTTGCCCAACGGGGAGGTACCGGCTCGTCCCTGTTCGACACGTTGGTGGTGGTCCCGGCCGGAGGAGGCGAGGCAAGGGTGTTGACGGAGGAGCAATTGATAGCGTTTTTCTGGGCTCCCACCGGGGACCGGATTGCCTGGGTCGCTGTCGATAGCGCCCGGCGTGAAATGGAGTGGGTGGTGGCCTCCACAACCGGCGGAGAGCCGCGGCGGCTGTTCCGGTTCAGCCCGTCTGGCGAGGCCTTCACGATGTTTAGCTATTTCGACCAGTACGCTCACTCTCATTCTCCTTGGTCGCCGGACGGGACGGCGCTGGTGGTAACGGGAAGTCAGGGGGGAGCGGTTAATCGCCGGAACGGGACGAGCGCTTCCACCGACCGCGTTTATGTTGTTGACGCCGTTGGGGCGGACGAACCCGTCGAAATCGCCGCCGGGTCCGCAGCGGTCTGGTCTTGGAACTAACTGCTACGGACCGCCGCTACCGGGGGATCGTGACCGGTGTCTTGGCGGTGGCGGCCGTCTTGATTCTAGGCGTAGGCGTTGCTTGCCGCACAACCGAGTCCACCGCCACCCAGGTTCCTACCCCCACCGACGTTCCCGGGGTCTTGGACCCGGTGGTCATCCTACAGGAGGCCGCGGAGCAGTTGCTGGCTTTGGAGTCCGCCTCTTTCGTCTTGGAGCAGCAGACCGGCACGACCAGGTTGTTCCCCGGACTGGAAATGAGTCGTGCCTCGGGAGCTGTGGAGCTCCCCGACCGGGCCGAACTGAAGGTGGAGGCGGAGCTGGCGGCCCCGCGGTCCTACGTTGAGATCAACATCGTGACCATCGAGGACAAAGCGTATATGACCGATTTCATCACTGGACAATGGGGAGAGGTCCCCATCGAGAGCCTCCCCTTTACCCTCCACGGCCTGGGCCACACTCTGGCCGGGATCGTGGAGCGGGTGAAACAGCCCGAATTGCTGGAGCGGCCGGCGGGGGCGGAGGACCACCTTATACGGGGACAACTGAAGTCCCAGCACCTGGCTGGCCTGATTCCCGGCGCGGCCCAAGACCTGGACGTAACCTTGGAGCTCTCCCTCAGCCGCTCTGACTCCCTGCTCCGTCAGGCGTTGATCACCGGGCAGGTACTGGCGACTGACGTGGTGGATGCGGTCCGTGTATTGACCCTGTCTGATCTCAACGGGCCGATAGCCATCACCGCCCCGGAGTAGCGCCGCCGGCTCGATTCCCCTAGAGTGGTTTCCATGGCCCTCCCCGTTCCACGCCGCCAGCTATCCACCCCCGTGGTACTCGCCATCATCGGCCTCGGGGCGTTCATAACCGCATTGGACCAGACGGTGGTGGTGACCGCGTTGCCCAGCGTGATGCTGGACCTCAGAGTCCCGATCTCCGAACTCGACCGTGTCGCGTGGGTAATAACCGCCTATCTCCTGGGCTATACCGTGGCAATGCCTTTGATCGGCCGTCTCGGGGACGTTTACGGTTACCCCAGGGTGTATGGGGCGTCATTGATCGTATTCTGCATCGGCACGGCCTTGGTGGCCGTCTCGGAGAGCCTGGAATGGATGGTCGGGGCCCGGGTGGTCCAGGCAATCGGCGGCGGGGCCACGGTCCCCATCGGGATGGCCTTGGCGACCACCCTGGTCCCTCCGGAACGGCGGGCATTGGCGTTGGGTGTCGTGGGAGCTTCTGCCGAAGCCGGCTCGATGCTTGGACCGGTCTACGGGGGGGCCATCGTTGAGATTTCCAGTTGGCGATGGATTTTCTGGCTCAATATTCCGCAGAGCGCGGTCATCTTCGCCGCGCTATTCTGGATACCCAACCGGCGGAGCCCAGGGGGCCGGGTGGATTACGCGGGCGGAGCGCTCGTGGTGGCCGCTCTTACCGTATTATCGCTAGCCCTTTCCCAAGGAAGTCTGTTCACGGTCGCGTCCCCTTGGCCCTTCGTAATGCTGGGAGTGGGGCTGCTGTTGGCGGGCGGGCTGGCGTTGGTGGAAAGGGGCTCGGCTCAACCGCTGCTATCGGCGGTATTCCTCAGGTCCTGGGGATTCTTGAGCGCCAACCTGGCCCAGGCCCTGGTGGGGGTGTCCTTGATAATCGCAATGGTTACGGTCCCCCTGCTGGCCGACACAGTGTTGGCGAAGGACCCGTTCGTCGGCGCGATGTGGCTGTTGCGTATGACGGCGGCGATCCCCCCGGGCGCCATACTGGGCGCGTTGCTTGTCGGCTGGCTGGGGGTGCGGCCGGTGACCTGCGGAGGGCTGGCTCTCGTCGCCGCCGGGATGTTCTTGGCCAGCACGTGGGACCTGGGGATAGCGGACCCCGATCTTTCGATTCACCTCGCGCTGGCGGGGATTGGATTCGGACTGGTGATTGCTCCGATACTGGTAAGGGCGCTGTCGGCGGTGGGAGAAGACTACCGGGGCACGGCGGCGTCCTTCGTGGTGGTTTCCCGCATGATGGGGATGACCCTGGGCTTGGCGGCTCTTTCGGCATGGGGGGTCGAACACTTCCAAGTGCTAACCACCGGCCTCGAGCTGCCCCTGCAAGTCCCTGGAGAGTCGGCCGAGTCTCTTGACGCGAGACTGGTCGAGTACACGTCAAGAATCAATGAAGCGGGCTTGGCCCTGTTCCAGAATTTCTTCCGCGCCGCTGGAATCATAGCCTTGGCGGCAATACCGGTAGCGCTGGCGATGGGCAAAGGCGGTGTTGAAGAGGGCGCCGGGGAGCGGCATCCAGGCAGCTAGCCCGGTTGCCGTAGCGACTTCTCGGGATTATTGTTTGGGCGGTTCTACGGTTCCGAGGGGCCGTCTCTGTCGAGGGACCAAAGACTCCTGCGGGGTGAGTTAATCTCCTTGAAGGCGACGGAGCTGTGCACGCACCTCGTCCAGCTCTCTTTCGGCGGCGGCGGCGCGTGCTGCCTGTGAGTCGGCGCGTGCGTTAGCCCGCAGCACGTTTTCGAGCCAGGTATGCGTGACCGGATCGAAAAAGTACAGGTCGCCTTCGAACCAGCATAGGTCCAGACTCAAGATCGGGCTGTGCCCCCGAATAATACCGTCGGCTTCGCGGTTGATTTCTATCGGGTGGTATTCCCCGTCGACCAATGTCTCCCCCGCCAGCGGCTGAGGGTAATACTCGCCACCGGTGGCGTCAAAGCGCCAGTACTCGCCGATGCCCAGACGGGCGTAGAGGTCCCGCTTTGGGGCCCAAGTCGTTCTCGTAGGTACTGATTGAGGCAATCTCCAACGCAAAGTCGGGGGCCTTGCCTACTTCGCGGATAAAGTAACCGTTGCCGCTCCTCTTCGTCGAGGTAATAGACCGGGGAATTGCCGTGGGTCAGCACCCCGGGGCGTCCCCAAAAGTGAGCCCTGAGGACCTGAAAGGTCTCGGTGACTGGGTCTAGTTGTTGCATGGCGTCCGGCAAAGGCGCGTAGTCGTCCGGTGCGTCCGGGTCGGGTTGGACCTTGGGGTCGTCAGCGGGCAGGCCGACGTACTCCGGCGAACCGGGGCTGTGACGAAAGGGAGGGGGAAGCTTCGTAGTCATCAATCGCCTCCCGGCGGGGACCGTGCCAGCGCGGGGCCAAGGTGTCCCATGATAGCACGCCGGGTATGTGGTCAATCGGCGCGGTGCCTGGTCGCAGGGTCATTCAATTGTCGGAAAATCCCCCCGTCCTTCCGGCCGCAGCCGGAATCCAGGCCCGAATCTTGGGTTAGCGGAATCCGGGGGGGACCGATATCGGCATCGGCCCCTGGGTCCCGGTTGCGACCGGGACGACGAGAGGGGGGGCGGATTCAACAATTGAATGACCCTGGCCTGGTCGTCTCTGTGTGATCAAGGTTGAAAAGTAAGGCGGCCCCAATGCTGGGGCCGCCTTGAGTTGCCGGGGTATCTTGTTGGGTCCGGCTATTCGTCGGGCCAGCCTTCGGCTTCCTCTCCGGCGGCTAGCGCGGCTTGGACTTTGGCTGCGGCGTCGGTGGTTACCCAAGACGACCAAGCGTCCTGGTTGCCGTTTAGCCACCACAGGGCAGAGTCCGCCACCGTGGCGTCAGGGTTTTCGGCCCGCCATGCGGCGACGGTCTTGTAGACATCGATATTGAAGTCCCAGTTGCGGAGGAACGCCACGACGTCTGCGGCCCTATCCGGCAGGCTGGGATGCACCGCGATAAGGATATTGGCATCTTCGAAGGCACAAGCCTTAGTGGTAATCCAACACTTATCGGTGTATGGGGTTTCCTCCAAGAGCACCAACTCCAGCAAAAGCCCCGGATCTCCGGTGCCCCACATGTAACCCAACCAAGGCTCCCTCTGCTCATATTTGCCGTATACGTCGGCGAACATGGCGTCTTGAGAGCCGGCCCTGATTACATGCAGGTGTTCTTCCAACCCGTAGCCAGCGATTTGAGCGTCGTTGATCGATTCACAAACCCATCCGGGAGGACAGCCCACCAAACGCGCCTTGCCGCGGCTTTCGTCAGTCGAGAACAACTCCTGGAATTGGGGGTCCTTCAGGTCATCGACATGATCGAGCTCAGGATATTCTTCTTGCAGGTAGGCGGGAATCACAAAGGTACTTTGCCAGTCCTTCCCCAAGCTAGCTCCGATGCCGATAACTTCTCCCATGGATGTAGCTTCTTCCCAGCCGTCACTTTGATTGGGAAGCCAGATTTCCATGGTCACGTGAGTGTCTCCCGCACGGAGTCCTTGGAAAAGAGGCAGGGTGCCTCCGAAAACGATGTCAGTCGGGTAGCCATAACCCTTTTCAACGATGTACTGGGCGACGCGGTTCTGGATTTGCGCACTGGACCAGTTCAGGTCGGAGAACACGATGGTCTCTTTGGCCGCCGGGGGCGCCGGCGTAGCCTCGACCACGACCGTTCGTTCAACAATCTGAGTTACCGGAACGATCTTGGTAACTTCGACTTCCTCAGTTTCCATGATGGTTTCGGTGACGATCTTAGTGACCTCGACAGGTACGTCCCTGGTTTCCACGACGGTTTCGGTGACGATCTTAGTGACCTCGACAGGTACTTCCCTGGTTTCTACCACCGTTTCGGTGACCACTTTGGTGACTTCGACTTCGACCACTTGCGGCTCGGGCGCGGTGGCGTCGCCACAGGC
>DAOUHF010000183.1:0-1544 GCA_034428795.1 Dehalococcoidia bacterium | reverse complement strand
ATGGGCTGGCGGATGGGCTAGACTGCGGGGTCGGTGGGGGGGTGTTGATGGCGTTGATAGTCGTCATGTCGGTTCTCCTTGAGTGTGTGATTGGGGAGGGTCTTTTTTGATCCCCGCGCCTGCGGGGCTGGGGTGACCGCTTTTAGGGCCGAAAACCCTGATCGGGACACCCCGTTCCTGCGGAGCTGGGCATATCAGCAGTACTGATATATCAAGTGTGAAAGGGACATTCCCGCGCCTACGGGGCTGGGCCCGACTTACTGGTCATGGTCTCTCACCCGACTAGGACATCCCCGCGCCTGCGGGGCTTGCTGGGGGAACCTCCACCGGGGGCGGGTTCGCTGGAGGTCATCCCCGCGCCTGCGGGGGAACCGCGCCATCAATTACCCAAAGTTGGGTATTTAGCGGGAACGGGCCACCTCCCGGCATTTTCGGGGTCTGGCCCGTCCCTATCATGGCCCTAGTGGGCCACAGAGCGAGGTTTTCGGGGTTTTTGCCTGCCTAAGGTAGTTTTCCACGTCTGGAGGCGAAACAGGGGCCTCTGCGGGCTTATGGTGGATTCCGGAGGTCCGCCGACCGGATGGCGCTGCTCAGCGGCCCGGGACGGGGCCGGCCCCCGTTCCGGGTAGAATTATGTGTCCGAGAGCGACGACCTTAAGCATCCTCGACTGATTGATAGGCCAGCATCGTCCAGGGCCGCACCCCCTCGACTTCCAGGGTGACCGTCTCATCGGGATCCCGGAGGCGGGCCCGAAGGGGCACGGCCCGCTCCGGCACCGCGGCGACGGTGAAAGTGAAATAGCGGCCCTTTTCCCGGTAGTAGAAGGTCGTTATGGTGGGAATGCCCCTCCGCCACCGGTCCATGCACCAGTCACCGGTGCGCTCGTAGATACCCTCGCCGGTGAAGCGCTGGGAGTCGCCGTCGGCGTCCCTCACCCAGCCCAGCAGCGCCCGGTTCTTGTGCTCGGTCATGGAGCCATCCCTTCCTGTTCAGCAGGGAGCGGCGTGTGGATGTGCAGATGCTCCACGTGGTGGATGATCACCTGACCGGCGTCCAGGCTCAGCCCTGCCGGGAGAGCCGGTTCCTGCGGCTGGCAGTCCAAGCCCGGGACCAGCAGCGACGACTCCTCCTCGGCGTCGACGGCCGACGGCGGGTATTTGATGCCCACTTCCTCGGCCAGTTCCGCCAGGCGGCCGGCCACGTCCTCAGTGCGCCAGAGGACTTTCGACTGGCTGCCCTCGGTGCAGGCGTCGATGCCCTCGTCGCGCTCCATGTCGGCGAACAGTGTGACGCAGATGATGTATGGCTTGCTGTGGTGAGGCAGCCTTTCACCGATGGCGTTGCGCAGGCTCATACCGGCGTCATAGGACTGCAGCAGCGGGTTGGGTTTCGCCACCCGGCCGCCCGGGCCGGCGAGGAACCACTTTTCGTTATGCCGGCTGTACTGTCCGCCCTTGACCTCTACGGCGAAGCGGCCGATGTCGATGAGCCAGACAGAGTTGTCGATTTCCGGGGATGCGGGGCCGACGCTGGACGAGTAGAC
>DAOUHF010000182.1:0-6727 GCA_034428795.1 Dehalococcoidia bacterium | reverse complement strand
AGAGCCTGTCTCAAAAGTCCAAGCCCATAACGACTTTCGGATTATAGGTGAGTTTGAATACAGGATTGTGTTGCCCATCAGCAATCTTCCGCAAATCTAGGCTAGCCTGATAACGACATGCGTCCTGCTAAATACTTCTGAGACAAACTCGTAACCCCCTTCCCCCATCATCATCGTCTTTCCGGCATCCCCTCCGTCATTCCGGCGAAAGCCGGAATCCACGTAACCCCTTCCCCCGGGACAGCAGTTATAACGAGCCTACCAGTCCATCTCGATCCCCAAGCCCTGCTGCTTGGCGCAGTCGTAGGCGAGCTTGGCTGCGGCCACGTCGGCCACTCCGGTGCCCATCAGCTTGGCGTAAACAACCTGGTCTTCGTTGTCCCGACCTTTGATCGCCCCGCTGACCACCTGCCTCAGTTCGTTTACCCGGCTCCACTGCACCAAGCCCTTGTCCACGGCGCCAGCCAAATCGCCGGCTTCAATGAGCGCCTGGTCTACCGAGTCGACGAAAATCTTGTCGGCGCGTGTGATGGTGGCGTCGTCGACTTCCCTGGCGCGCCAGGTGGTCGGACCGGCGCCGATGATCGTCGCTCCAGGCTGGACCCATTCGCCCTCGACTACGGGTTCCATGGTGGCGGCGATGCAAATAATGATGTCGCAGTCCCGCGCCGCCTCTTCGTTGGTGCCGGCCGCCTTCACCTCTACGCCCATTGCGTCGGACATAGACCGGGCGAAGGTCTCGCGGCGTTCCGCAGTGCGGCTGAAGGCCTTCACACCGGCGACGTCTCTCATCTTGGCGACGGCTTCCAACTGGGTTGGCGCCTGGCCGCCGGTGCCTACGATCCCCACCCTGACGGCCCCGGGGTTCGAGAGGTGCTTGACAGCCACGCCGGTGGTGGCGCCGGTCCGCAGTTGGCCTAGACGATTGGCCTGAGTATAGAGAAGCAACTGGCCGGTCTCGGCGTCGTAGAGGCTCACCTGAAAGGAGTATTTCCCCTTGACAACGGTGTAGGTCTTGACGCCCAACAGTCCTTGGTAAAAGAGGCCGCCGCCCATCACCGAGAGCATGCCGGTGTCCGCGATAATCTTGCGACGGGTGAGATTCACCGCCTCGCCGGCGCCATAGTGACGCTGCATCGACTCGATGGAGTCGATCATAGCGTCCATGGTCACACAGGCGCGAACGTCGTCGTCCCGTAGGAACAGGGCCATGGATTGCCTCCTCCTTTGACCGGGGGCGTGCCCGGAGCCGGGGGCGTGCCCGGAGAGCAGAGGGCCTTACCGGCCCTTGTGGAAGTCACGGTTCTTGGCGATAAAGTGGCGCCAATTGCTGGGAACGGTGAACTCATCGAAAATGGCGTTCACCGGACACACGGCTTCACAATAGGAACAGTCGATACAGGTTGAAGGGTCAATGAAATACTGCTCGGCCTCGTCGGACGAATTGATGCAGTCCACCGGGCAGACCTCAAGGCAGGTGGCGTCTTTAACCCCAATACAGGGCTCAGTTATCACGTACGGCATACCGTTCCCTTAGGAGAACGTCGCTAGGATTCAAGCTGCCGTGCTTTCCCTCGTACGGCCCGTTCCGGGTAAACACAGGACACAAGACGCGACTACATTCTTGTTTTGGTCCCATATTTTGTCAAGGGATACTGTGTGATATATTATATCGAACGTTAAGTGGTGCCCAAAGAGGACGGACCATGGAATTGCGGGAATTAATTAGTTTCTACCATGTGGCCCGGCTTCGGAGCGTTTCCAAGGCGGCCCGGGCCCTCGAGCTGGGGCAGCCGACGGTTACAACTCACCTCCGCAAACTGGAGGGAGAGTTCGGCATTACGCTTTTCGACCGCATCAAACGGCCCATCCAGCTAACCTCGGAGGGGCAAACCCTGCTGGAGCTGGTCACCCCCGTCGTGACTTCCGTCGACGCCCTGAAGACACAGATGGACTACGCAGAGCGGCGGGGCTCGTTTGTCGTTGGCGCTTATCCCGACCTGGTTTCTCACCATCTTCCACTGGGTATCCAGCGTTTCCGTGACCAGTTCCCGGAGGTTCGTATCCGGCTGCTGGCCAGGACCTACAACCCGCTGATCCAGTTGGTCCGTTCCGGCGAGATAGACATGGCCTTTTGCTCGCCTCCTCCCACCGACGATCCCACCCTTGTATTCAAGGAGCTATTTCAATACAACGTCATCTTGATGGCTCCCACCGGCCATGAGCTTCTGCGTAGACATCAAATCTCTCTGGAAGACATCGCCTCGTCGCCGCTCATCCTGTCGGGCCCGGAAAGCCTGCTCCGCCAACGCATCGATCAGGCCCTCAAAAACCAGGGATTGGCTGGGGACGTGGTCTTGGCCTTGGACGACACCGAGTCGATCAAGCGTTACGTCGAGATCGGTATGGGTGTCGCGGTGGCCAGCGACTTCACTATGCACATCGAGGACCACGATCGTCTCGGCGTCGTCCCACTCACCCACATATTCCCCAGTTCCGTCGTCGGCGTGTGCACTTTGAAAGGAAAGTTCGCGGGGCAGGCGGTACGGAATTTCATCGAACTGATGTCGGACCAAATGCGGGGTTATCACGCCGAAGTGTGGGACTGGGACTCGCCCGCCAACGTCGAGAACGAACTCGCCCCAGTAGGCGCCCCCCCGGTAGGTGCGCCACCAGTCGGTGCAAAAGACTTTTAACGAACATCTGAACAAGTCCCTTCCCCCCTCCTCTCCGTCATTCCGGCGAAAGCCGGAAACCACGTAGCCCCAGCCCTCACGGACAGCAGGTTTAAGGAACATCTGAACAAGTCCCTTCCCCCCGTGCCTCCGTCATTCCGGCACCCCCTCCGTCTTTCCGGCGAAAGCCGGAATCCACGCCACCCCAGCCCTCACGGACACCAGGTTCCTTACGTCATGCCCCGCCGCCCTCATCCCGCTCTTCCGGCGGAACCACGGTCCTCACCCTCCGGGCAAGCTGGGAACGGGGCATCATGACGTAACGGCCGCACTCCTGGCACACCATCCCGATGTCCGCTCCCAAGCGGGTTACGGTCCAAAGCCAGCCGCCGCAGGGGTGGCGTTTCTTCAGCCGCAGGACGTCGCCCGTCTTCAGCCCTAAGACCATCCCCGTCCGTCCTGCTCCAAAACGGCGTTGATTGCGTCCCTGAGCCTGGCTGCCGCATCTCTCGCGGCGTCGGCGAAGTCGTCGTTCGGCGACGCGTAGATTATGCCCCGGGATGAATTGATCAGGGACAACCGGCCGTTGGAGTCGACGCTGGCCCGGACAGCCGCTTCCAAGTCCCCTCCCTGGGCCCCGACACCCGGGACCAGCAGCGGCATACCGGGACAGATGTCCCGAATGTCTTTAATCCGGGCCGGGACCGTAGCCCCCGCCACCAGCCCGATGTTGCCGTTCGCGTTCCACTCACGGCAGGAACGCGCCACCTCCAGGTAGAGGGGCCTGGCCTCGCCGGCGTCGGCCACTTGCAGGTCCTGGAAATCGGCGGAGCCCGGATTCGAGCCGCGGCACCACACGAAGACACCCCGGGACTCGTCCTCCAGGAGAGGGCCCAGGCTGTCCTTCCCGCCCCACGCGTTGGCGGTGATCGCGTCGAAGCGCCAGACTTGGAACATAGCCTTGGCGTAGGCTTGGGCCGAAGGGCCGATGTCGCCCCGCTTGGCGTCCCCGATAATCACCGCATGGGGCGCGGCCGACCGGATGTGGGCGATCGTACCTTCCAGCGCCTTGAAGCCCGGAATACCCAGGGCCTCGTAGAAGGCCAGGTTGGGTTTGTAGGCGGCGACCAGACCGGCGGTGGCGTCGATGACACTCCGGTTGAAGTCCAGCACGTCCGCCACGGGCAGACGCTCCGGTTCCGGATCAAGCCCAACGCAGACCAGGCTGCGGCTGGCCTGACTCGCCTGAAGCACCCGCTCAACAAATACGCTCATCGTCCCGGCTAGCTCCGGCGGAGGGCGGTGTCGTGCCGTTTGCTCCCTCCCGCTCTCCATTGTTACCATAACCGGCATTCCGCGCAAGCGAAGACGGCTTCGGGATTGCCGGGGGATTGTCATGGAACTCGGCCCAAAACTCGGCCAAAAACTCGTTGAAGGGCAATTTGTAGAGCGGACCAACAGGTTCTTGGCGCGGGTGATTGTGGCCGGGCGCGAGGTCGGCGTTCACGTTTCAAACTCCGGGAGAATGCTGGAGTTATTCACTCCCGGCGCGCGGGTGTTGCTGCGGCCCGTGAAGGGCAATCATAGAAAGACATGCTACGACCTGGCGTTGGTAGACCTGGACGGCACTCTGGTCTCCGCCGATGCCCGGCTGCCCAACGCACTGGTGGCCGAGGCTATAACAGGGGGGCGAATTCCCCCATTGTCAGGGTATTCGGAACTGATACGGGAGGCAGGGTTCGGGGAAAGCCGGCTGGACATAATGCTGAACGGGGCTCAAGGCAGGTGCTACGTCGAAGCCAAGTCGGTAACCTTGATCGAAAGCGGCGTGGGGCTGTTTCCCGACTCCCCTACCGTTCGCGGGGCCCAAACACCTGCAATCTCTGGCGCAGGCCGTCGAGCACGGCCACCGCGCGGCTGTGGTGTTCGTGGTCCAACGTCCGGACGCGGCGGCCTTTTCCACCAACGACCCGGCCGACCCGGTGCTGGCGGACACCTTCCGGAACGCGTGCGCCGCCGGCGTGGAGGCCTACGCCTACACCTGCCAGGTCACCGAACAGTTTGTGCGCCTGGACCGGTCCCTGCCCATTGTTCCATACCCCGGTGTCTGGCTTTGACACACGTCCCAGGTACTCTGCCATCACGGCTGATATCACATCGCACCCATCGCACCCATCGTCAATGATACTCTTGAATCGTGGCTGACCCTCTAGACGCTCCATTGAGCGCACTGTTGCCGGAAATTTACCGGCGGCTGTACGCCGGGTACGGACCGCAGCATTGGTGGCCGGGAGAGGGCCCGTACGAGGTGATCGTCGGGGCCATCCTCACCCAATCGGCTGCCTGGACCAACGTCGAGAAAGCCCTGGCCAACATGAAGGCAGCCGGCTGCTGGTCGTTCGAAGCCCTGCACCGCACCCCTGAAGCGGAACTGGCGGAAATCGTCCGGCCCTCGGGATACTTCAACGCCAAGGCCAGAAAGCTGAAGGCGTTCGCCGCCCACATCTCGGGCCGCTACGGTGGGAAGCTCGACGCCTTGCTGGCCAAGGACACCTCGGAGCTGCGGGAAGAGCTGCTGGCCATACACGGCATCGGGGAAGAAACGGCGGACGATATCATCGTATACGCGGCCGGCAAGCCGTCCTTTGTCATCGACGCCTACTCCAGGCGAATTCTCGACCGCATGGGGCTGACTCCCGACGCCGGTAACCCCAGGTACCGGGACTACCAGGCGTTGTTCCACAACAACCTGGCTCCGGAAACGGCGCTATTCAACGAGTTCCACGCCCTCTTGGACCACCACGCCAAAATCCGCTGCACCAAGCGGGCGCCTCAATGCCAGGGCTGCTGCCTGGCCGACGTCTGCGCCACCGGCTTGGCGCGCCCACAGATACCGGGCCTGAATTGACGGCTAGAACAGCGACCGGGACTGGCCGCCGTCGACATTGAGGCAGGTGCCGGTGATCAGGTCGGCTTTCTCGGACGCCAGGAACGCCACCGTGTCCCCGATGGGCTCCGGCCATCCGAATTTGCCCGCCGGCAGGTTGCGGGAGATGAAATCGCCCACAACCTCCGGGGTGTTGTTCTGTTGAAACCGGTCCCAAGTGCTTCCGGGGAAATCAATGGAACCCGGAGCGATGCAGTTGACCAGAACGTTCTCCGGGGCCAGATTCAGGGCCAGGTGCTTGGAGAAGGCGATCAGGCCGGCCTTGCCGGTCATGTAGTCCACAGATCCCCCGTATTCCCGTCCGTAAATGGAGGAGATGCTGATGATCCTGCCCCAGCGTTGGGCCCGCATGTGGGGGAGGACCAAAGCGACCAGCTCCACCGCGCTGAACAAGTTAACCTCCAACCCCTCCCGGAACTTCTCCATCCCGGTTTCCAGGAAGTCGACGCTGCCCCGTCTGCCGCCAACGTTGTTAACCAGAATGTCGCACTGCCCCAAGACGGCCACGGCCTCGTCGTGAAACCGCGCCAGGTCCCCTTGGGCGGTAACGTCGGCCTGCACCGCCACGACCTCATAACCCAGGTTATCGAACTCCTGCCGGGTCTCCTCCAGTTGCTCCGCGCCTCGGGCGCAGATAGCGATCTTGCACCCCTCCCGCGCGAGGGCGCTCGCCGCCTGCTTGCCCAGGCCGTGGCTGCCACCCGTGATCATTGCGACTCTGCCTTGCAGTCCCAGGTCCATATATGGCCCTCCCCTCCGGTAGGATAATCTGCGGGGATTATAGTGCGCCGCTGGCCGTCTCGCCATTGGCAGCCCCAGGGCCCAAATTGACGACCTGAGAAGACGCGGCGTGGTCCCGGCGTGGTCCCGGCATGGTACAGTAGGGCCGCAAAAATCAACCATCTGCCTCCAGGGTTTAACTCCCAGGAATTATTAGATGATCAAGCGCTTTTCCGTCCTCTACGTAGGCCAGATCGACCTCGAAGACGTCGGGGCCGGCGGCAGGGCCCCTGACGACCGCCGCTACTCCAATCAACAGCTCGTTCAGGCCTTAGACCACGCCATGGCCTTGGCCAGGCAAATGGACGGCTCCGGTTTTTATTGC
>DAOUHF010000181.1:0-27692 GCA_034428795.1 Dehalococcoidia bacterium | reverse complement strand
AAGGGTCCGGCTGTTCGCCGGTTAAAGGGGTACGTGAGTTGGGTTCAGAACGTCGTGAGACAGTTCGGTCTCTATCCGCCGTGGGCGCAGGAGGCTTGAGGGAACCTCTCCCTAGTACGAGAGGACCGGGAGGGACAGACCTATGGTGTTCCAGTTGTTCCGCCAGGAGCAGCGCTGGGTAGCCATGTCTGGCAGCGATAAGCGCTGAAGGCATCTAAGCGCGAAGCATCCCCCAAGATGAGGCCTCCCCCTCCGAGTAATGTCGGAGTTAAGACTGCAGAGAGACTATCTGCTTGATAGGCCGGATGTGTAAGGCTGGTAACAGTTTCAGCATACCGGTACTAACCGGTCGAGAGGCTTGACCCACGCAAAGAATTTCAAACCTGCATTATCGTCAACGGTTCGCAACTTCTTCGTTACCTGTTCTAGCTGGTCCCAGGCAAATAGCTTGGGTCGGCAACACGCAATCGTCGCGGGGTGGAGCAGTGGCAGCTCGTCGGGCTCATAACCCGAAGGTCGTTGGTTCGAGTCCAACCCCCGCTACCAAAACCGCATAGCTAAGTAGAAGCCCCCGGAAACCCTCCGGGGGCTTTTGACGTTTAGCATGGGCCGATCATTTTGGGTGATGGGCCCTTTCTTAGCCTCTGGGGATACGACGATAAGGCGCCAACCGGCGCCGGTGCTACAATGCCCCATACGTCATAGGGCAGGTCTAAGGCTCATGAGCAGAACGACGACTCAAGTGACAAACGAGCTTCTCCAACAGATTGTGGGCGTGATTGTCGACGAAGTGGATCCCGAACAGATTATTCTGTTCGGTTCACGCGCACGCGGTGACTTCAATGAGAATTCAGACATCGATCTCGTCGTTTTGGAATCCGACCCATTCGGCGGCGGGAGGACACGGCACCGGGAGGAGGTCCAGCTCTATCGTGCTCTGTCCGGATTCCACGTATCCAAAGATATTCTGGTCTACACTCGCGAGGATGCCGAATACTGGCGGGACTCACTGAATCACGTGTTGGCGAGGGCGCTGCGGGAAGGAAGAGTCCTCTATGAGCGACGTTAAACAAGCGTCTGCGCTGGTGGAGGCGGCGAGGCGAGACTTTTCAGCTCTGAGCGGTATGGACGATACGGAAGTTTTTGCTGATGAGATATTCGGGTTCCACGTCCAGCAAGCCGCCGAAAAACTGTGCAAGGCGTGGCTCGCTATGTTGGGAGAAGTGTACCCTCTCACCCACAACTTGGAGTCCTTGCTTGACCGTCTGCGAGAACGTGACGGTAGCGTGGAGAGGTTTTGGCCGCTTACCGAATACACTCCGTTTGCGGGCCGTATTCGCTACGAGTCCAGTGACATAACCTTAGAGCCGATCGATCGGGAGGACGCGATGCGGCGTATAGCGGCGTTGCTGGAGATGGTCTTGCGGCAGCTACCAACGTCGGATAGCCGTTGAATTGTTATTCCGCCCTTACCACTCTCCGCCTTAGTAGATTCGTGTCAAGTAGGCGCCGGGGCCGCCCGCAAACGTCGCGGTGGGGAGCAGTGGCAGGTCGCCGGGCTGATAACCCGACGGTCGGTGATCCTGGTCTAACCTCCGACCAATATCACTCGCAAAAAGCCCCCGGGGGAACACCGGGGGCTTCTTGCATGAGTTACAAGCGACGGTGGATGGCGAAGGCTGTAGAATCGGCTACGGTCCTGGCGGGGCCAACTCCCGCAGTTGCGGGGCTACGTGGTTGGCGAAGAGTTCCATGGATTCAAGCCCGATTTCGGCCGGGTCCCAGTCTTGGCTCAGCATCAGGAGGGTGCCGAAACCGCCGGCCAACTCGTAAAGTTCCTTTATCTTCTCCACACAATGGTCCGGGTCTCCCACCACCCAACGGTTGTTTAGCATGTAGTCTACCGTTACCGCTTCGTCGGGCATTGATGGATCGGGCTTGATCAGGTCCAAGAAGCCCAGGGTGCGGAAAAGCGGGAAGAAATACTCGTCGTAGCTACGGGCCATGCCTCCTTCCAACACTTGGCGACGGGCTTCCTGGGTGGTTTCGGCCACGTGCAGATTCACCGAGACCCGCCACTCCCGGCGGTCAGCCACGTGGCCTGTCTTGGCTGCGCCCCGGGTGTAGGCCTCCCAATGGGTGGGGATGAACTCCGGAGGAAGGATATCCGTGGAGAGGGGTATCCAACCGTGTTCTCCGGCCCATTCGATGGTGGAGGAGTTGCGGCTCACCCCGGCCACCGCTATCGGCGGGTGAGGCTGGGTGAGGGGCTTCATCCAGAGCCCCAAGCCCACCTCCGGCGCCACCGGCGAAGGTGACTTGAATTGGTGGAACTCGCCTTGGTAGTCAAGTGGCCCGTCCGCTTCCCAGATCTTCAGGACCGCGTCGATGACCTCGGCGGCCCTGGCGTGCCGCTTGGTTTCATCGATGTTGAAAAACTCGAATTCGGTGGGGACGCCGCCCGTACCCACGCCGAAGTAGAACCGCCCGTCGCTAAGGTGGTCCAGCATGGCGATGCGGTGAGCAAGGTCCCGCGGGTCGTGAAGTTGCAACAAGACTACTCCGGTACCCAGCTTGATGTTGCTGGTACGGGCCAAGGCCTGAGCAATGAACAGGTCCGGCGCCGGCAGGTTTTCCCACGGAATAGTGAAATGCTCGCCGATCCAGGCTTCGTCAAACCCCACCGCGTCGGCTTTGATGACGGTATTCATGTCCTCTTGGATGGTGCGTGGCAAGCCCTTCGAGGGATGGTGGACCGGCATCATAAATAGACCGAATTTCATGACAATACACCTTTTACCGGAGATTACTTTGGAAGTTCACGCCATAGCTTCAACTGCCACTGGCAGACTACCGGGAGCCGCCGTAGCATGTCAAGCTGAAAGGCCCTTCGGCGGGATTTTCCGGCTTGACGGGAAGTCTGGCATCCTGCTCTGGCGGCGGTTAATATGCTGGGGATCACCGGTCGCTTGGGGTGTCCGGCGGTTTGAAACCTCAGGAGTCTGGCCATGCCGATGTTAAACGACGTCCAGTCCCGCTTGAACGCCACCGAGATGTTGAGAGTGGCGCATCCGTCGAACGTGGAAGAGGTTCGCGCTGCGGTGAATGACGCGGCGCTCCGGGGCGAGCCGGTGTGTCCCGCCGGATCGCTCCATTCCATGGGAGGCCAGCAGTTCGCCGGCGGCGGCATCTCCTTAAGCTCCTCGTCGTTAACCGCCATCGGACCCTTGCAGCGTGACCCATCGGGCCGGTCCGGGATTGTTCAGGTGCAGGCCGGCGTGACTTGGCCGATGCTGGTCCGGTGGTTGCGCGACGCCGATGGCGCCGATAGTGATGGATGCCCGCCCCTGTCTATTATCCAGAAGCAGACCGGGGCCGACGAGCTGACGCTGGGGGGCGCCGTTTCGTCCAACATTCACGGGCGGGTGTTGGGGCGCAAACCGATAGTCGATGACATCGAGGCGTTTTGCATGACACTGGCGGACGGCAACCGCGTCCGGTGCAGCCGGGGAGAAAATTCCGAATTGTTCCGGTTGGCCGTCGGAGGCTACGGACTCTTCGGCTTCATCGATTCCATTGACCTGAAGCTGGAAAAGAGAAGTCAGGTCGTCCGGCGGGTCGAGGAACTCTCCCTGGAAGAGGTCATCCCCGCGCTGGAGGCGCAGGCTCGGGCCGGTGCTACCTTCGGCGATTTTCAATACGTGACCGACGAGGCGTCAACCGCCTTCATGTCCCGCGGGGTAATGTCTGTCTACCTGCCCGTTGAAAGCGAGGGAGAGATACCTGAAGGCCGACTGGGCCTGTCTGCCGAGGACTGGATGAGGCTGTACGGGCTGGCTCACACCGACAAGGCCCGGGCCTACGCCGAGTACGCCGGCCACTACCTTCAGACCGACGGGCAGGTCTACTGGTCTGACGAACACCAGTTCAGCCCCTACCTCCCGGAGGCGAGTGACCTGCTCGCCCGCCAATTGGGTTGGACGAGTTTCGCCTCACTGATGATTTCCGAGCTCTACGTGCCCAGGGACCGGTTCACGCATTTCATGGCGGAGGCCCGGCGTTCCGTCCAGGAAACCGGGGCCAACGTGGTCTACGGTACCGTGAGGCTGATCGAGGCGGAGGACGAAACTTTCCTCCGGTGGGCCAAGCGTGACTTCGCCTGCATTATCTTCAACCTGCTGGTGGAACACTCCCCCGAAGGTATCGACCGGGGACAGGCGCAGTTCCAGTCGCTGATCGACTGCGCCCTGAATGAGGGCGGATCCTACTACCTGACCTATCACCGCTGGGCCCGCCCGGACCAAGTTGAGCGGGCCTATCCGGAGTTCCGGGAATTTCTGGACCTCAAGGACCATTACGACCGCGATGGAGTGTTTGCCAGCGAGTGGCACCGGCACTACCGGCAGATGTTCGGGCGGTTCTGACTCCCTGGGGACCGCCCTTGGGACCGCGCTTGGGACCTCCTTGGGGCCGCTGGATAAATGGCGCTCCGGGAAGTATTCTATTAACGCCAATCGGCTGGACCCTGGGGCCGGTTGTTTGAATGGCGCCTGTTGAGGCGGCCACGGATGGGGTTGGGAGGCCCGATGTTCGACCTGATCAACGAAGTGGAAGCCCAAGGGATTCTTCCCACCAAATGGCTCCGGGAAGCCGCCAACGACGATGTCATTTTCACCGAACGTTACAAGATTCCCGAGGGTAATTTTCAACCGGCTACTTTGGACCTCCGTCTGGGCGAGACCGCCCACCGGCTTCGTTGCAGCTTTCTGCCCGACGTCACCTCCGTGGCGGAGAAGCTGGTCGACCTGGAAATGGAGGAGGTAGACTTGCGGGACGGCGCAATCCTGGAGCGGAACCGGCCCTACCTGATCCCGCTGGTCGAAGAGCTTCGGCTCCCGGAGTACATCCAGGCCAAGACCAATCCGCGGAGCTCCACCGGGCGGCTGGACATTTTCACCAGGGTGATCACCGACCACAGCCATAAATTCGACGAAATCGCCCCCGGCTATCAGGGGAAGCTCTACCTCGAAGTCGTGTCCCGGTCGTTCACCATCAAGGTGCAGACCGGTCTTTCCCTGAACCAGTTGCGGTTGTTCAAGGGCAGTTCCCGGTGCCGACCGGGAGAGATTCTCGGTCTACACCGGGAGCGGCCGGTAGTGTTGGACCCGAGCCACCTCTTGGAACGCATGGGGGAGCCCGGTGAGGACAACGCCGTACACTTGGGAATCGACCTCATGGGTAACCAGAAGAGCAAACAGAGCGGTGTTGGGTACCGGGCCAAAAAGAACAGCAACCTGCTGGACCTCTCCCGCCGCAACCATTACGATCCCGCCGACTACTGGGAGCCGGTAGTGGCGGAACGCACCAACCGCGTCGTTTTGGAGCCCGAAGAATTCTACCTGCTGACCGCCGCCGAACGCGTGCGGGTGCCGCCGGAATACGCCGTCGAGATGACGGCCTACGACCCGTCCAGCGGCGAGCTTCGCACCCACTACGCCGGCTTCTTCGATCCCGGCTTCGGCTTCGGTGATGATCCAAACACGCCCGGAGGTTCGGTGGCGGGGGTGCAGCCGGTGATGGAGGTCAGGGCCCACGATGTTCCCTTCATGATCGAGCACGGCCAGAAGGTCTGCACCCTGACCTACGAGCGGATGATGGAGCCGCCGGACAAGCTCTACGGCGCCAACATCGGCTCCTCATACCAAGGCGCCGGCTTGGTGCTGAGCGGCCACTTCAAGCCGGCATCGGACTACCAGCAGTTGCCCCTGATTACGTCCGGGGCCGGGCCGCGGTAACTTTATACACCCCCCTCGAAACGCCCCTCTTCAGGCTTCCCCTTCAAGGGCTAAGAGGGCGCCCCCAAAGTTTGAGGACGGTGACGATCAGGGTGAAGGCCGTACCGTAAGGGTTTAGGCAGAGCAAAATCGGCCGGTCCCCCGAGGCGGCGTCCTACAGTACGATCGGCTGGGCTATGATCCACAGGCTGATGACCGTGTATCCGACCATCAACGCCATCATGGGGTATTGGCTTGCCGTCGCCGTGGGCCGGTCGGGGAACGTGCGGGCCGCCAGGACGTGGGACAGGTACACCGCCAGCACGTGGCCGACGACGATGACCGCCACCGACAGGAACCACAACACCTTGGCGCTTATCACGCCAGGGTCTACAGTATAATCGGCCGTCCCCAACAGGTCCCAACCGAAGCCGAAGGGGTCGGAGACCAGCGGGACCAGCAGTTGCCCCTGCACCAGCAGGAGCCCGATAAAGTGGGCGATGTTGTAGGCCAAGGCGATGGGCACCAGGGAATAGGCGAAGACCCGGGCCAGGTCCGGGCCCCCCGGCGTCCCGCCCGCCGCGCCGGACATCAGGCGAGAGAATAGCAGATATACCAGCAGAAAGAGGGCTGGGAACAGCAGTACGCCCAAGGTATCGGCCAGCGTCAGGCCGTTGAAGACCTGGTTGGTGGAGCCGCCAACCGTATTGACCACCGCCGATTGGAAATCGACCCACGCACCGGTGGCGCCGAAACCGTCAAAGGAAACGCTGGCCAGCAACAAAATCACCACCGCCAGCATATCGTTCCCCACCGCCTCGTTCCGCGCCAGCCCTGCGGCGTAGGGGCGGAGGTTCAACTCCCGCACCGATATCGCCGCGCCCTCGAAGCATTCGTAGCAGTCCACACACCCGCCGTCCCGGTCCCGGCAAGCGGCGCCGCACGACCCGCACCGGTCGGGGTCGGTGACCCGCACTTCGGTGGGAGAGAACCGGGCGAACGTGCGAAATATCACCGAAAATGCTTCTCCATGCCTCAGCCAGACATGCTTGCCGAAGACGAACATTCCCCCGAGGGTGACCACGGTGTACACGATGGCCATTGCGGCCAATCGGTTGGGGAATTCGGACTGGGGGAAAGCGTCCTGGGCCCAGACGAAGGCCAGGAATAGAACGAAAGCCGGCCAGACCCCCCAGCTTGCCGGGTAGTCAAGCAGGGGCGTAATTCCTTCCCCGGAGCGCAGCTTTCGGGCCGCCCAATCCACGGCGTCGAATATGGCTTGCCACGGGTTGAGGATCGGCCAAACGTTCCCGATTAACGCCGTCACGAAGGCCATTCCGACCCACCAGACCACCCAGACGAAGGTTGGGGCGAAATTGGACACCGGGTCTTGGCCGCCCACCAGTCCGGTGGCAACGACCAAGCCCAGCAGAAACACCGAGGCGGCTTTCAGAGGGACAAACAGCAAAGGAGAATTTGAAACCTTTTGGAGCCAGCCCACCCGGAAGAGGTTGTAGCGCCGGTAGGAAGCCCCGGGCGTTGCCCGCACGAAGAAAGAAACGATGAAGAACGAGACTGCCACGGTGATGGCCGCCCCTATGATGAAATACCCCAGCGGAATGGGCAGTTGGGTCCGTTCCCCGGACCCGTGGGCGTAGGCCGGCCCGGCGATCAGACCGGTCAGTCCGACGGCCAGCGCCAATAGGAAGCGGGGCTTGGTCATCCCATACTCGTTGGCATACGGGCCTCGGCGGGAGCTTCTCGATTGATGCCCAAGACTAGGGTGTCCCGGTTCGCCGGCTACGGGCGCGGCGTTGTGACCGTGTCCAGACGAGCAGGCCGGCCATCCCCGCGACCGTGGCGCCCAACACTATGTAGAACAGGTTCAACCGGCCGCCTTCGGTCACCTGGATGGGGGTCTCCAGGGTCCCGCGGCCCAGGAGGCTTTCGATCTCCACTCCCAGGAACCAGCGCCCGACGGCGTCGAGAGTGACGAATCCTTCATACAGGTGGGGACTCTGGGGCGTGTTGGCGGCCTGTATTGGGGCGGGGTCCGTGCCCGGCGCCGGGCCGGTGGCGGTCACCGCAACCGCGGCGTCGCCCACGGGTGTCTCGGCCGCGGCGTCCAGCACCCGGATGCTGACGTGAAGCAAGCCGACCGTGGGGCTTCCCGGCAGGATGCCGACCGTCACCAGGTACGGGCCGGCCGGGGCGTCGTTGACAATGACTCGCACCGCGCCGTTGGCGGCGGACTCCCTGGGAGCCAGGACGGTCAACGATGCGACGGCCAGCAACAACGATACCGCCAAGGCTGCCGTTGTGGTCAATGTCGCGAATCTCGTTGGACGCTGATGTATTTTCCCCGCAGCGAGCCTGTGCCCCGGTTTTCGGCCCGCTGCGGGGAAACTCTAACTTACACCGGGGGCAGGCCCGCGTCCCGGCGGACTTCGTCGATGATTTTCCTCACCCAGGTCTCAAGTGAGGGGTATTCCAGCTCGAACTCGCCCAACAGGCGGCTGTTGTCCACCATATAGTTGCCCGAGTCCTCCCGTCCCCCTTCGCTGTCAAAGGAAATTTCGGCGTCGGGCAGGAATCCCCGGACGATGTCGGCCAGGTCGCCCAGGCTGACCGGTATGCCGCCGGTGTTGTAAAGAGAGTGGTGGGTGGAGTCGGCCAGGGTCACGCGGACGAACGCCTCGGATACGTCGTCGACGTGGACCGGCAGCCGCATGTAGTCTTTCTTGGGGAAGCTGACCGGCTCCCCGGCGGCGGGCAGGGTCACGCATTGCACGTGGTCCGTCGAACCCCGCACCTTGTCGGGCCCGGTGACGTTCGCCGGCCTGATGCCGACGATCGACATGCCATACACCTCGTTGAACTGGGCGGCCTGGAACTCGTTGAACCGCTTGTGCATGGCGTACTGGCTGGTGCCGTGCAACGGGTCGTCCTCGTTGACCAGCCGGTCTCCGAAGCTGCTTTGCTGCCCGCTGACGGCCACCGAGCTGGCATAGACCACCTTGTTTATGCCGGAGACCCGGGCTGCCTCGAAACAGTTGTCCATCCCCAACACGTTCAGCTTCATGGTGAAGTGAGGGGTGTCGTCGCCGCTGCCCAGCAGGTAGGCTAGGTTCATGATGCGGTCGGGCTGTGAGGCGAGAATCGCCTTGATCACGTCCTCGAACTGGGTGATGTCCCCTTGCATCACGCTGACCTGGCTGCCCAGGTCGTCGAAGTTGGCGGCCCGCGGGTTGACGTCCATAACCGCCACCTGCTCGCCCCGTTCGGCCAGACGGCGCACCGCACGGCGGCCGATGAAGCCGGTCCCGCCCAATACCAGCACGGTCATAATGCGTTCTCCTCAAGGCTTGGTTCGCTGATGCTATCATATATTCGCCACAGAGAAGGCAGAGGACACAGAGAAAATTATCAAATCCTCTGTGTTCCTCGTGGCCCCTGTCGTTGAAACGCCTTGAGGAGTGGGAATGGGCGAGCTTGAGGAGAAGGTGGCCATCGTGACCGGGGCCAGCCGGGGCATCGGGAAGGCAATGGCCTTGGGACTGGCCGGCGCTGGCGCGTCGGTGGTGGTGGCCGCCCGGTCCGAGACGGCCCGGCCGGACCTGCCTGGGACCATTCACGACACCGTATCCGAGATAGAGCGGCTCGGCGGCCGAGCCTTGGCGGTGGCCTGCAACGTCAGGGATGACGACAGCATCCGGGCGATGGTCGACCAGACGCTGGACGAGTACGGCGCGGTCGACGTCTTGGTGAACAACGCCGGCATCGGCGGTTACCGCCCGCTGCTGGAGATGACTGTCCGCGAATGGGACCTGATCATGGACATCGACCTGCGGGCCCCTTTTGTGCTGTGCAAAATGGTCGCGCCCATCATGGTCGAGCAGGGAGGCGGAAGCATCGTCAACGTCTCGTCCCAGGCCGCCGCCAACATCTTTTCTTGCACCTTGGGCGAAGACCACGAGGCGGGCATCGCGCTGGTGGGGCAGGCCTACGGCGCGGCCAAGGCGGGGCTGGAAAGGTTCAGTTGGGGGCTGGCCGCCGAGCTTGGGCCCCACAACATCGCGGTCAACGTGCTGAAGCCGTTGCGTCCGGTGGCAACCGAGGGGTTCCGCTCCCAGCGCCCCGATGCCGACTTCTCCATTTGGGCCACCCCTGAAGACATGGCCAAGGCCACGGTCTACCTCGCCGCCCAAGACGCCCGCGGCCTCACCGGCGCAACCGTAACCGCCGAAGAGCTGGTGCGGCGGCTGGGGTTGTGAGGGCGTTCGAAGCGGGAGGCTCGCCTCGATTACCAGCCGGCCGGTTTGGAGATAAGCCCTGTAGAATCTTGCAACTGGGGAGGGAATTGGCAGCGACTTAACGTGTTTGGCCACAGCCTTCTGACGAATGTGGCGGCATCGCTGAGCTCTTTGGGAGTAACGGCCCTCTGGTCCAGGTTGGGGTTCACTATCCCCACGGGAAAGCCCAACTTGTCTCTTACCATCCTGACGGGGAGGGCCAAATCGGCATCGTTGGAAATCACAACGGCTTGTTCATACTCTGTGTAGAAGCCGTCTAATAGAAGATAGGTGGCAACCGATTAACGTCGGTGCCCTTCTCTTCGGTATCGGATATCTCGACCGTGTGTGGTAGGCCTGCAATGGGAGTTGCTAAGGGTCTAAACTTCCGACGGTGGCGGAACTGTCCGTAGTGAACGGTGAGACCAGGGATGGTTTCCAGTGCGCGGATAAACGTGGCTTGCCGAATCGGGGCTTGGCGATCATCCGGTCTTTGATGAACCAGCGTCGTGAAGTATCTGATACGATTAACTTCGTGTGAGGGCGTCAAAAGCTGGCAAAGCTTGGAAAAATCAAGCCATTTATAGCGAGTTCCCTTTACGGCCCGATAATAAAGATTGAATCCGTCGATATAAAAGCTGGTCCGCACCCCTCCTCCCTGAAAAAAAACAGAGACTGCCCGAAGGCAGTCTCGGCCCTACCAACGAATTGATAGGGAGTGTGCGCATAATCTAACAACACATTCCTCTATTGTCAACAGACTGTATGACAGTAGCTGTTCAATCCCGATGAGAAGCCCCCGCCGCACCTCTGTGCTGGCCGAGCCGCGGAAAATAATTGATGTTTCTCTGCGCTCTTGGCGTGCCCTGCGTTTCGACCCTACCCCGGAATGTCGTCGTAGTAGTGCTCTTCCGAGATGACCCTGGAGCCGCGGAGCGATTCTATCTGTTCTTCGCTGTAACCCAGGATGCCGGAGAGCACTTCCTCGTTGTGTTCGCCCACCTGCGGCGTGGTCCCGATGCTCGCCGGCGTCCGGGAGAAGTGCCAGAAGTCGCCGGAGACGGCAATCTCTCCAGCCAGGAAGTCGGGGACTTCCACCATGGCCCGCCGCTCCCAAGGGTGAGGGTCCTCGGCTGCCATGGGGATGGTGTTCACCGGCGCGGCCACCACGTCGTGGTCGGTGAAATGGGCGATGGCCTGCTCCATGGTCTTGTCGGCCAAGAGCTCGTTGACGGCCTCGTTGACCAGTTCCTTGTTGTTCAGCCGCTCGTGACGGGTGTTGAAGCGCGGGTCTTCCAGCCATTCCGGTTTGCCCAAGGCGTTGCACACCCGGTGCCAGTGGTGCTGGTCGCCGGCGGAAACCAGCACCCAGCCCTCCTTGCACGGGTAGATGCCCGAGGGCGGCGCGGTGGTGTCGCCCCGCTTGGGAGGTATCTTGGTGCCGTGGTAGGCGGTGATGGGTATCTCCGTCATGGAGTAGCCGGTATCGGCCAAACAGACGTCCATTGACTGCCCCTCACCCGAGACCTCCCGTTCGTGGAGGGCGGCCAGGGTGCCTATGGCGGCGTGGAGGGCCGTGATGCGGTCGATGATGGGCACCCCGGTGCGGATGGGGGGCATGCCCTCTTCGCCGGTGACCATGGTGATGCCCGACATCGTCTGGCCTATGGGGTCGTAGCCAATGTTGTCGTAGTAGGGGCCGAACTGTCCGTAGGCCGAGACGTTGACCATGATGATCCGCGGGTTGAGCTCTTTCAGTACGTCGTAGCCGAATCCCATCTTCTCGATGGTGCCGGGCCGGAAGTTCTGGACCACCACGTCGGACACCTTGACCAGCTCCCGGAGCACCTCCTTGGCCTCTTCCTTGCGAAGGTCCATGGAGAGGGACTTCTTGCCGGAGTTGTATTGGACCCAGTAGGACGACTGCTTCTTGACCCAAGGCCCGTGATAGCGGGTCTCCTCGCCGCCCAGACGTTCTACCTTGATGACCTCGGCGCCCATGCGCGCCAGTACCTGGGCGCAACGGGGACCGGCTTGGTGGCGGCCCAGGTCAATGACACGGACGTTTTCCAACGGATGACTCATACCAGGCATAGCGAAAGACCCCCGTGATGACGTGATGGACTACAGGGAATGGCGGGCTGCCGCCCCTGTTACGACGGCCGCTGTATCAACTCCACGCTCACCTCGTCGGGCGCTACGATGAAGGCCACCATCGAGCCGGAAGGCATGGTCCAAGGCTCACAGTTGAAACTGACGCCGTTGCCCTTGAGCCGGTCGGACAGGGCGTGGATGTCGTCGGTCTCGAAGCCGAAGTGGTCCAGGCCGTAACGGGGCTCGGTGGAGCCGGCCACCGGATCCTCCCCTTCGGCCCGGCCGGAGATGGTCATCAGCGGTTCGCCGTTGAGGGACAGGTTGATCGACTTGGTCGTGGACAGGGGCCGTTCCGAGGTTATCTCGGCCCCGAAGTTGTCGCAGTAGAATTTGGCAGCGGTATCCGGGTCGGCGCTGCGGAAGTGCAGGTGGTTGTAGAAGACTTTCACCGTTCTGCTCCTTGATGTGAGTGGGAGTGGCCAACTAGGGCCACAGTGTACCCCAAAAGGCCGCTTCTTCCAATCGCCGCCTCGTCTCGCCGCCTCGTCTCGCCGCCTTGTCTCGGGCTCCTCAGGGCGTTTCCGGGTTAGCCCAGAAAGTCCTGGGTCCAACGGTCGTAGTCGGCGCGGCGGGTGAACTGGTCCAACTGCTCCGGGGTCGCCAGGGTGTCGCGCAAGTCAGCCGGGGACACGCCGTCCCGCAGCGCCTTCAGGGTGTCGTATACTGCCTTGATCGCCGCTTGGAAGGGCAGGTGTCCCTGTAGGGCCACGCGGACGCCCTGGGACGCCAGGAACTCCCGGTCGCTCAGCTCTCCGGAGGCGCCGCCCAGCAGCAGGGGCACGGAGAGGGCGCCGCCCAGGGTTTCCACCTCCTCCTTGGTGGTGGCGCCGGCCACGAAGATGGCGTCGACTCCGGCCGCCTCGTAAGCCTTCACCCGGCGGACCGTGTCCTCCAAGCCGGAGATGCGCAGCGCGCTTGTGCGGCCGGCCACCACCAGCGCCGGGTCCTGCCGCGCTGTCAGGGCCGCTTTCATCTTGCCCATACCCTCTTCCAGGGAAAGCAACTGGTCGCCGCCATCGCCGAAGCTCCGGGGCAGCACGGTGTCCTCGATGGTCAGGGCCGAGACCCCGGCGGTCTCCAGTTCCTCCACGGTGCGCATCACGTTGAGGGCGTTGCCGTAGCCGTGGTCGGCGTCCACCATCAGGGGGAGCTCGCCGGCCCGGCAGATGCGATGTATCTGCTGGGCGAACTCGGTCAGGGTCAGCACCACCAGGTCGGGGGCGCCCAGCACCGTTCCCGAGGCAATGGACCCGGCGAACATCCCCACCTCGAACCCCAGGTCCTCGGCGATTCGGGCGGATATGGGGTCGAACACCGACCCCGGATGAACGCACCTGTCCCCGGCCAGTATCCCCCGGTACCGCTCCCGGCGTCCTCGTGTATCCATGATTACCTTCCAACGCAAAGTTCGCTATATTCTAACCCATGACAAAAATAATAGGCGTGGACTTCAGCGGGGCGGTGGCCGATGCCTCCACCTGGGTTACCCAGGCGCGTTTGGAAAGTGACAGCCTGCGGCTCCTGTCCTGCCAGGCGATGAGCCGGGCGGAGTTGACCGGGCTCCTGACGTCCCTCGAAGGCGGCGCGGTGGCGGCCCTGGACTTCCCTTTTTCGGTGCCTCAAGGGTTCGCCGAGTTCTGGCAGCCGGCAGCCGGCGCCATGCCCGTCCTGTGGCAGGCGGCGGCGAACATGGACTACGGTCGATTCCTTGAACTGCGCGACCGTTTCGTGTCGGGCTGGGGCGAACCTCTGCGGCGTGGAGACCTCTACTTTCGGGAATGCTACTCCTGCCTGCACAAGTTCAACCCCAACATGGTGCCCATGACCTTTCGCGGCATGCAGATGCTCCACCATCTGTGGAACGCCGGCTGCCGCGTTCCGCCCTTGGCTGACGCCGGGCGGAACGGCCCCTTGCTGCTGGAGTCGATGCCCGGCGCGGCCCTCCGTGCCTACGGGCTCCCTTACAAAGGCTACAAGAACGGCGCACACGCCGGGCGGCTGCGGAACCAGGTGCTGGACGGGCTTGCGGAGCGGTCGGGAGTGAGGGTCGCCAATCTGGACCGATACCGGGATATATGCCTCAACAGCCATGATGGCCTCGACTCCGTTGTGGCCGCCGTCACCGCCGCCCTCTGGGAGCAGCGTCCCGGTTATTTTCGCTGCCCCGACGCCAACGCCGGCCCTCCCGCCGCCACCGGCCGCCGCCAAGCCTCTCCCGGAGCGATGACCATGAACGAGTTGCAGGCCGCTCGGCTGGAGGGCTGGATTTACGCCCCGGTTGCGGGTAAATTGACCACATGGAGAACGGAGGGACAATAACGGCGGTACAATAAAGAACAGAGGGACAATAGAAAAACCTCTGTGGCCTCCACGTTCTCTGTGTTAAACGAAATAGGAGGAGCCATGGGAGTCTACCGTCTCTACACCGGCGACGACGGCCAGAGCCACATCGAGGCGCTCGACGTGTCGGCCCGCCCCGACTTGACCCAAGATCTGGCCGTATCCACCATCACCTTCAACGAAAGAGAGTCCGGCTATTTCATCGACTGGCACCCGGCCCCCCGCCGCCAGTACGTGATCTGCATCGAGGGCGGCATCGAAATAGGGTTGGGAGACGGCTCCATCCACAACTTCGGACCGGGCGACGCCCGCCTGGTGGAGGACACCACCGGACAGGGCCACACCACACGGGGCACCGGCGGCGGCAAGGTCGTAACCGCCACGGTCCCACTGGCCGGGGGATAGGGGCCAGGGGCCAGTGATCAGGCGCCAGTGAATAGTGACCAGTGGATAGTGGCCGGCGACCGCCTATCGGGGACACTAGCCACTGACCACTAACCACTGGCCACTGAAAAAAAGGAGTGATGAGATGAAGATCATTCGTGTTTATTCCGGCGATGACGGGGAGTCCCACTTCGAGGAAGTCAGCCCCGAGCAACTGAACGAAATCGTGAACCGGGTCGGGCCGGGAGACATCCAGCTCAACCGGCGGGAGGCGCCGAATTTCTCCGATTACCACACCGCCCCCCGGCGGCAGTACGTGGTGAACCTGGAAGGGACCGCCGAGTTCGAATGCGCCGACGGCTCCAAGGTGCAGCTTGAGCCGGGCGACGTCTTGGTGGCGGAAGACCTCACCGGCCACGGCCACATCGCCCGTTCCCCCAACCCGGGCACGCGCACCTCCCTGGCCGTACCCTTGGCTGAACCCAGCTAGCGGCGCACAGGCACGGGCCGCGCCGGGTTGCCGGGATAGTTCTCGCCGGATATTTCTCGCGGGGCAGTTCTCCGTGGGTTCCTTGCTCGCGGCGTTGAGACTCAGGCAGCGCCGCGGAGCAGGGCCGCCAGGTGCAACAGCCCCTGCTGGCGCCGGGCGCCCTTGAGCCGGGTCCGCCATTCCGCCGGAAACAGCTCGGTGGACATCTCCCGGATTACTTCGTTGCCTTCCAGATTGGGGAACCGCCGGAACAATTCCAGGTAAGGCGACTCCTCCGGGGGAACGCCTTCCCCGGCTGATTGGGCGTGGCAGAAGGGCAACACGGCGTTCACCGCCAGCTCCCGGGCTCGCCCCGTTCCAATGCAGGCCGGGAGGCCTTCCGGCCTCACCGTGAGCGCCTTGGTGAGTTCCGCCGGGCCGCCGGACGCGGCATTCCTGAGCCCTTGGACGGGGCCGTCGTCCCGGAAGCGGGCCAGCAGGGCCGCCGCCCCCCGGATGCGGGTTACCGGATGGTTCGAGGGACGGACCCGGAACAACCTCCACTCTTCGGAGGACATGGCGCGCCGCAGGCCCGGCGGCGGCACGGAGCCGGAGCCCGGCCCCAGACCCGCCACTGCCAACAGCCAGCCGTTCACGGCCGTTGCCGCGGCGTCGGCGGAAGCTCCCGGATGGATGTTGGACCGCATTGCCCGTTGCAGCGCCGCAAAGGGCGCCAGGTAGGCGAGTCTCAGAAAGGGCTGCCGGTTGTGGCGGTACCCCAAGCCTTCCATGAGGGTCTCGTAGAGCGTCTGCTCCGCCCCTTGTTCCTGGATAAAACGGCGGAGGTTGGCGGCCTTCCGCCGGAACCGGGCGTCACCGGCCCGGTCCAACAGTTCGCCGGCCTCGTCGGCGGTTTCCGGCCGTGGTATGCCGTGCCTCGCCAGAATCGGCCACAGGTCGAAGGGCTCGGCGTCGTCGTGGGCCTGCGGCTCCATCTCCAGCAGGCCCGCCAATGAGACCACCGGAGCAGTGCCGCCGTGGGGCAGGATGGTCTCGGCGGTGTCCACCTCGAGAGCGGCGTGGACCACCACTTCATATGTAGTTGGGATCGTTGGTGTGGCCGTGGGACGCCCAGTCCCGCTGGCGGACGTGGATCTCCACGTCCCCCCGCACCAAGCCGACCCCTTCCACCTCCAGCAGGGCGTCGCGAAAGTCGGGCCCGGCGGCGGTGCCGGTTCGTCCGGGGTAGAGTATCCTCAGCCGGCGGCCGGCCGCGGTGCGCAGCCCTTCCTGGCGGGCGGCCCGGTCCTTCCAGAGTTTCCAGAGCAGCCGCTCCGGTACCGGCTCCGGCCGGTCGGCAATCCACCGGAGGCCCGCGCCGGATCCCCGTTGCCGGTAGGTGGTGACCCCACAGGTCGTGGTCATGGTACGGCGGCGGCTCCTCGGGCCAGAATTGCACCGGATGGCGAACAGCGCTGGGATGGCCTGATTTTACCACCGCCGGCGGTCTGCCGGTCACGAGACAGGTCGATCTTCGCAGGAGCCCCGGCAGGAGTTTGAAGGAGCGCGCCGGTCAGTCCGGGGCGATGCCCTCGAAGAAATCGCCGGTTACCTGTTCCCCGGTGGCGAGGGGAGGGTGCGCCCGGACGTAGAACTCGCGGCCCAGGATTCGGCACGCGACGGTCCGGGGCACCCGGTGGTAGGGCCAGTCCGGCGCGACTTGGGTCCGGTGACACAGGATGCAGGCCATCTTGTTCTCCAATCGGTCCGAGACGTCCAACTCCAGGTGCAACTCTTCGCGGGGCACTCCTTGGGTCTCCTGTTCCGGGGTGGGCAGCGGGAAATCGATTCCCGCGCCCCGCAGGGACTCCGCCCATTCCCGTCGAAAACCCTGGGGCCGGACGCTGTAGAAAAGCCGCTCCGGATGGTGGGTAGTGATACCGCCGGTCAATTGGCCGGGGAACGCCGACGGGTCTCCGGCCAGCCCGAAGGCCTCGGTGGTGTGGTTGCAGATGGCGATGTGGTCGGGGTGGCCGTAGAGTCCGTCGGGCCCGAAGGTCAACACCACCTGGGGGCGGAAGCGGCGCATCTCCAATACCAGCCGCTCCACCACCACCCGAGCGTCGGCGTTGATGAACGCCTTGGGGTGGTTGTTAGACTCCCAGCCGGCCATTCCGGAGTCCCGGTAGGCCAGCACCTCGTGGCTCTCCAGTCCCAGGGCCCGCACCGCGCAGGAAAGCTCCACCCGGCGTATCTCGCCCAAGGTCTCCCGGGTGGCGGCGCCCTCCTGCCGGATCTCCCCCTCTTCCCCCAGCGTGGTGGTGACGAGACGCACCTCGACGCCGCGCCCGGCGTGCTGCGCCAGCACGCCGCCAACCGGGAAGGCTTCGTCGTCGGGGTGGGCGAAGCAGGCCAGCAGCCGCATCGCGGCCGGCCGGCGGACGGGGTTGTCGCTTGGTGTTTCGTCGTTCATCGTATTTAGCGCGGCGTATCTGCAGGTTATTTTACACGTTATTGTATTGCCGTTGGTGATAATAACACCGGCGCCTCATCATTCGCGTTGACAGGTATTGGGAGCCCATCTACAATCCGGCCAAAGGGAAAACCGGCCCGGTCCGGCCCGGTCCGGCCCGGACCAGTGAGACCGGTCTTCAACTCCGGGAGGATGAGATGCACGTCGGCCTGGTAATGGAATGCGATTACCGCTACGGGGACACGGAGCAAGCCGCATTCGATGAGGCCTTCGCCATGGCCGATGCCGCCGAAGCCGGCGGGTTCGACGGCGTCTGGCTGGCCGAACGGCACTTCGCCGCTCCCCTGGACCCCGCCGGCGCGGGGATCCCGTCCATCGTGTCCGCCCCCCTGATAATCTCCAGCGCCATCGTGTCCCGTACCCAACGGCTGCGGGTGGGGGTGGCGGTCAACGTGCTGCCGCTGTCCCACCCGGTGCGTTTGGCCGAGGAGGTGGCGACCGTCGACCAGATCAGCCGCGGCCGGGTGGACTTCGGCGTGGGCCGCAGCGGGTTCGCCCGTTCCTACGAGGGCTACGGCATCCCCTATGGAGAGAGCCGGGAGCGCTTCCAGGAATGCCTCGAAATTATCCTGGCCGCGTGGTCCAACGAGCGCTTCTCCTACGAGGGGAAGTACTATACTTTCAACGACGTCTGTGTCATTCCCAAGCCTTTCCAAAAGCCCCACCCGCCCTTGCGGGTGGCCGCCACCACCAGCGACACCTTCCCGGTGGTGGGGGCGGCCGGCCTGCCGGTCTTCGTCGCGGCCTCCGGGGGATGGACCGCCCCGACCTGGTGCGCAGCCTGGACCGATACCGGGAGGCCTGGAGGGCCGCCGGCCACGAGGGCGACGGCGACGTGTACCTGCGAATTCCGGTGTTCGTGGGAGAGAGCGACGAACAAGCCCACGCCGACGCCCAGGAGAGCACCATGCGTTCCTACCAACGGATGGCCCGGAATTTCGCTGATAGCTCCACCGTGGCCGGCGCCGCTCCGTCCGAAGAAAGGCTCGCCCGGGGGCAGCGGCTGGCGGAGGTGACCTACGAAGACCTGCTCCGGGACCGCCTCGCCTATGGAGGGCCCGAAAGCGTGGCCGCCCTGCTGCGGGAGATCGTGGAAGAGTTGGATCTGTCCGGGGTCATCGCCGAGACCAACGTGGGCGGCCTGATCCCCAAGGAGAAGGTCCTGGCCTCCATCGCCCGCTTCGGCGGGGAGGTGGTCCCCGTGTTGCGGGGTCTAGAGACCTGACCCCGTCCGCGGCAGAATCCATTCACCGATGGCGTAAGCCAGGCCGTCGTCCTCCACCGGCGGCGCTACGTGGTGGCAGACTGCCCGAATCTCGGCCGGAGCGCCTCCCATGGCGATGGCCAGGCCGGCGGCCCGCAGCAGGGGCAGGTCGTTGAAGCTGTCGCCCACGGCCGCCATCTCGCCGATGGGCACCCCCAGGGACTCCCCGTTCCGCGACACCCCGGTGGCCTTGTCCACCCCCTCGCGGGTGAAATCCACGGCCCACAGCCCGTTGTACGGCAGCGACGCTTTCACCGCGTGTATTCCCGGACGGTCCGAATACCGGCCCGCCATGGCATCGGCGGCTTCCGGGGACATATCCAGCGCGGAAACCCGGACGATGTCCCAGTCGGGCACTTCGGTCAGCCGCCAGAAGGCACCCCGCACGTGGGTGGCGACGAACGCCGTGCCCGTGTCGTGGAGCAGGTTGACTATCTCCTTGGAGAACTCCCGCCCCAGGTTGGCCGACCATAGGTGGCGGCCGCTTGCCGGGTCCAGGATGGCCGCTCCGCCGTCGGAGACCTGGGGTGTGGTCAGGCCCAACTGCCGGGCGTATCGCACCACGTCGGCGGGTTCCCGGCCGGTGGCCAGGAACACCGGCGCCGCGGTGGCCAGCCCGCCGACGGCCGCCATGACCCGGGGCGTGATGCGCTCGTCCGGTCCGATTATGGTGCCGTCCAGGTCCAGGGCAACCGCCCGTACTCGTTCCGGTATGTCGCCGGCTCTTCCCATGCGTGAGACCTTGGGGCCGCGGCCAAAAAATTAGAGAGGGAGTCGGCTCCCTCTCTTAGAGAAGTCCTCTGATTCCGGCTGGCGCTCCTAGTCGAACACCAGCGCCTCGTTCTGGCGTCCCGGCCGGCGCATCTCGTCCAAGCCCTCTGCGGCGGTGTCGAAGGTGTTGCAGAACAGCTCAATGCCGTTGCCGTCCGGGTCTTTGATGTAGATGCTTTTGGTCATGCTGTGGTCCACGGCCCGCAACTCGGTGACCTCGTAGTACTCTTGGAGCCTGTTGTAGTAGTCCTTGAGCTCCTCGTAGTCCTCCACCTGGATGGCCATGTGGTTAAGGCCGAGGCCGCCCTCGACGACCTCTTGGGCGCCTTCCTTGGCCTGGAAGAGGGCCAGGTCGTGGTGGATCCGGCCGCAGGTCAGGAACGTGCCGAAGCCCGGCCGCTCCAGGGCGATCTCGAATCCCAGCACGTCGGTGTAGAATTTGGTGGCGGATTCAACGTCCTTGACATTGAGGACAAGGTGTCCAATCCTCTTCGGCTTCGCCATAATCCCCTCCTGGCAGGCAGTCGTTCGAGCCTAATAATGCACTGACCGTACTATACGCCGGCACTCCTGACTTTTCAAACGCGAAGCCTGCTCTGGATTACCCTTCCCGCTGGATTACCCTTCCCGTCGCATTACCCTTCCCGTCCCAGGAAGTCCAGCACCCGCTGCTCCGCCGCGGTACGGTCGTACGCCCGGTAGGTCAGCATGGCGTTCCTGACCGGGTCGCCGCCGAAGAACCGCTCGTAGAGCACTTGGCGGCCGCCGAAGGCGCTGCACGCCACATCCCAGGCCAAGCGGAACAGCTGCACCCGGTCCCGGCCGCTGGAGCTGTCGGTGGCCAGGTAGCGCTCCACGTCCGGTCCGATTTCGGCCTCGAAGTCGCCTTCCGACGGCAACGCCATCAGGCTGCTGGCGCCCAACAGTTGCACGATCTCCGCCAGCCGGGGATAAATCGTGGTGGGGTAGAGCGCCCTCCCGGCGGTGATGGGGCCTTGGGCGGGGCACATTACGCCCCACTGGTTCAACTTTGCGTCGGCTTCTGAAGCCCGGAGGCAGGCCTTCAGTGTCTCCAGGTAGATGATGATCTCTGAAATTCGTTCCTGGACGTGGGGCAGCTCCCCAGATCCCAATGTATCGACCATCAGCGACGCCAGCCCCAGGATGAACTCCGTCTTCACCACGCACCGGTTCACCACCTGGTAGCCGGAATGGGTGGTCGATTGGGTGGCGAGGCTGTAGTCGTTGCACATTTCGACGTCGCCCAGCAGGAACACCCGCTCCCAGGGCACCAGGACGTCGTCGAAGAAGACCAAGGCATCCATCTCCTCGAAGCGCGACCCCAGCGGGTGGTCGAAGGTGGAGCGGCCCAGATCGAAGCTCTCCCGGCAGATGAATTTCAAGCCGGGGGTATCGTTGGGAATGGCGAAGGAAAATGCCTGCCTCCAGGCGTCCTCGCCGATCAGGTGAGTCCGGGTCGGGTAGACTGCTATCTCGTCGGATATGGGACCCAGGGTGGCCAGTATGCGGCTGCCCCGCACGATGATGCCGGCGTCCGTCTCCTTGACTACGGTCAGCGCCGTCTGGCTGTCGATGTTGTCCACCGCCCCGGGGTCCCGGCGGCGTTGCAGGTTCACCAGGGTGTGGGTCAGGGTGACGTCGTTTTCCCGGATATGTTCGTAGAAGCGGAGCACGTTCTCGTCGAACCCATCCCGGTTGGCGCCGAAGTAGGGGGCGGCCCCCGCCCAGCCCGCAATGGACACGTTCATGAAGTCGGGGGTCCGGGCCATCATGCCGCAGCCCAGCCCGGCCCAGCGGGCCATCATGGCCCGCCGGCGCTCCAGGTCCTCGTGGCTGCGGGGGATGATAAAGGACAGGCCCACCGGCATCCCCGAGGACGGGGAAGTGAAGGTCATCTCGTCCCGCAAATCGGCGTCGTGTTGCAGGTCATAGAGGGCCGCCATCGACCGGACGCCGCCCCGCAGGGCCGGATGGGTGGTGACGTCCTTGACCCGCTCGCCGCGGAGCCAGACCTCGGCCGGCCGCTCCCTGAGCCCGTTGATATACTGCTGTCCCGTCTTGGCAGGCATCACAACTCCCAAATTAAACGCAGGTAAACGCAGGGCACGCCGGGATTTTGGAGACAATATATTATAAAAAGGGGTTGTCTGCGCTCCTGGCGCACTCTGCGTTAGAATAGCCCCACAACCGCCATCAGGAGGACGCCATGAAAGGCCGAGTAGTTGCCTGCAAGGAATACGGTAAGCCCTTCGTAATCGAGGAATACGAAGTCCCCGAACCGGAGCCCGGGGCGGTGGTCCTGCGGATGACCCAAGCGGGTATCTGCGGTTCCGACCTGCACGTCTGGCGCGGCGATCAAGTGAACGTGCCGCTTCCTCCCACCGGCCGGGCCATGGGCCACGAGGGCACCGGGGTCGTGGAGATGTTGGGCGACGGCGTGGCCACCGACTCCGCCGGCGCTCCCATCGGGAAGGGCGACCGGGTGGTCTACGCGGCGGTCTTCCCCTGCTACCACTGCCACCAGTGCCTCAAGGGCAACACCAACTGGTGCATGAACCGGAACTATCCGGCGGCGGGCACGTGGCCCTTCTTCACTGCTACCTACGCCGACTACCTGTACCTGCCGGCGCGCCATCCCTTCTTCCGGGTGCCCGACGAGCTGGACGACGACCTGCTGGGTCCGGTCAACTGCGCCATGGGCACCGTTACCACCGGCTTGATCCGCGCCGGGGCCGGCGAGGGCGACTACGTGGTCATCCAGGGCGCGGGCGGCCTGGGCGTTCACGCCACCGCCATGGCCAAGGAGATGGGGGCCGACCGGGTGATTGTGTTGGACCGTTTGGAGAACCGCCTGGAGCTGGCCGAGGCCTTCGGGGCCGACCATACCATCAACATCGAAGAGTTCAACACCCCGGAGACCAGGCTGAGCCGGGTGAAAGAATTGACCGACGGCCGGGGCGCCGACGTGGTGATGGAGCTGGTGGGCCGGGCCGAGCTATTGGCCGAGGGAATCGACATGCTTGGCAACGGCGGCACCTTCGTGGAGATCGGCGACATCGTTCGCGGGCGCGAGGTCTCCATCGACCCGTCCAAGCTGTTGCAGGGCAAGAACATCATGGGCTCCCTGATGTACAAGCCCGACCTGCTGCCCCGGCTGCTCAACTTCCTGGTACGCAACCACGAGAAGCTGCCCTTCGACCGGATCGTCTCCCACAAGTTCCCCCTGGCCGAAGTAAACGAAGCCTTCCCGCAATGCGAGTGGGACCAGCGCCAACCCGAAATCACCCGAGCCATGCTGGTGCCGTAGGGGGAGCCGGCGTAGCCCCCTGATTTCAATGTGTGCTGTGGTAGGCTGGTGATACAGAGTTTTCGGGACCGGATGCGGAGAGATTGCACAATCGGGAGACAGTTCGGCGGTTTGAAAGTATTGCTGATCGACCGACGAAAAGCGACTTCAGATCTTGGACGATGCCATGTCCTTGTAAGAACCGCGCCACCAACACCTGCGACGCAGAAGAGGCGGCCAGTATTGCCTTCGAAAACGCCGAACTGGCGCTATTGTAACCAATGCGGCTCTCCCAGCCTATTGGACAGCACCTACTGCCCGAAATGTGGCAGCAAAATGATTCACGATGGAATCTAGTACAGTGGCTTCATGGGTTTGTCAGCATCGACCAGCTATGGATTGTGGATGCTCCGAAAGCGCGAATCAGGAGCAGTGGTTTGCGTCGTGCAATCACCCATGAGCCCTCGCAAGACGGCGGCGTTAAACTTGAAGGGATATGATTCGCAGCTTCAGGGATTGGGATAGTGAGAGATTGCATAATCGGGAGTCAGTACAGCGATTTCAGGCAATTGCTGACCAAGCAATGCGCCGTCTTCAGATTTTGGACGACGCCACATCGCTACTGGAATTGCGCAGCATTCGAAGCAACCGCTTGGAACGGCTGTCTGGCTCTCGGCAAGGGGAATACAGCATCCGAATAAACCTTCAGTGGCGCGTCTGCTTTCGCTGGATTGAGGGCGCTCCGCACGACGTTGAGATAGTGGACTATCACGACTGAGGAGAGACCAATGCCTCCCAAGAACCGCATGAGGTCGATACATCCCGGAGAGATACTCGCCGAAGAACTAGAGGAGTTGGGTTTGTCCGCCGAGGAATTGGACCTATTGCTGGCTGTTCCACCCGGTACGGTAGCCGCCATCGTGGAAGAAAAGCGAGGTATAGACGCAGAATTTGCCCTTCGCCTTTCCCGCTATCTTGGAGCAGGCGAAAGGCTCTGGATGAACCTTCAGGTCTCATATGACTTCAAAATTGCGGAGCAGAAGGCAGGCGGCCTAATCAAGAAACAGGTGCAGCCCAGGCGGGATGTGCCGAAAATCTTGGCAGGTTGGGATGTCGAGTAAGCGGCCAGTCGGGTACTCGCCTGAGTGGCCGAACCAAAGTGCCCGGGATGGCCCGGGATGACTCCGGTTCGAGACCCGTCGGCGTAATGTGCTAAAATGCCCGTGAAAATCCCACCGGCGAGGAACGACGTATGAAATTCGGCTTGATGTATGAAATCCAGATTCCCGAACCCCACCACCCCGGCATCGAGGCGGAGCGCTACAAGCAGGTGCTGGCCCAAGTGGACTTGGCCGACGAGGTCGGTTTCGACTACTTCTGGACAGTCGAGCACCATTTCCTGAAGGAGTTCTCCCATTGCTCCGCCCCCGAAGTCCTCTACGGCGCTATCTCCCAGCGCACCAAGCGCATCCGCATCGGCCACGCCGTGGCCCTGCTGCCGGGGCAGTACAACCACCCGGTGCGCGTCGCCGAGCGGGCCGCCGTTCTCGATATCCTGAGCGACGGCCGGATGGACTTGGGCACTGGCCGCTCCACCACGCTGATTGAGATGGACGGTTTCGAGGTGGACCCGGAACAGACCCGGGCCCAATGGCAGGAAGCCATCCGGATGATCCCGAAGATGTGGACCGAGGACCCCTTCTCCCACCAGGGCGAGTTCTTCAACATCCCCGAGCGCTCGGTCATTCCCAAGCCGGTGCAGCAGCCGCACCCGCCGATGTGGGTGGCCTGCAGCCAGCCCGACTCTTTCCGCTCCGCCGGGGAGATGGGCTTGGGTGTTCTCTGCTTCAACCTGGGCGGTTACGAGCAGATGGAAGAGCGGGTGGCAGCCTACCGGGAGGCGGTCCAGCACGCCAATCCCGTTGGCGCTTTCGTGAACGACCAGGTGGCGGCCCTTTGCATCGTCCACTGCGACGAGGACGACGAGGAAGCCCGGCGCGTGGCCGGCCCCGAGGGCGCCTGGTTCGTGGCCCAGGCCGAGAACCTCTACGCGCCGTGGGCCGGGCGCAAGGTGCCCGACTCCTACAAGTTCTCGGTCGACGCCATCCAGTCCGAACGCGCCGACAAGACCGCCGACGACCACATCGCCTCGGGCGCGTTCGCCATGGGCAACCCTGACACCGTCATCCAGGTGATGAAGAAGTACCAGGATGCCGGCGTGGACCAAATTCTGTGCTTCGTGCAGCCGGGCCGCTTGGAGCACACCCGGATCATGGAGTCCATCAAGCTGATGGGGAAGCACGTGATCCCCTACTTCAAATAGGGCTGCCGGCAATTGGAATAAAGGGATTCGGTAGGGGCGGCCACAAGGGCCGCCCCTAATCCTGCACTCCGGTAAGATAGCCGCCCTAAGTTCTACTCCGGCAAGATAGCCGTCTCGAATTCCGCTCTCCGGAAAGCTGTCCTGGATGGCGGCCGTCCCGAATCCTGCCCGGCAGATTAAAGGGCGGCCACAAGGGCCGCCCTTACATATTGGTTCGTGACCGGCGGGCCTGCTAGTCGGATGAGGGCAGCTTGCGGGGCTCCTGCAGTTCCATGATGGCATCACAACAGGTTATCTCGCCGTCGCCGCCCTTGGTGCACAGGACACTGCTGCCGCACTCGGGGCAGGCGTACCTCTTTCCCAGCTGATTGGCCATTACTTCAACTCCATCGGCCCGCCGCAACAGGACACGCTGCCGTCGCCGCCTTTGGTCACAATGAATTCGGACTTGCACTGCTGGCAAATGTATCGCTTGCCGGTCTGATTTCCCACCTTTTCTCTCCCTGTCGGCCAATTGCTGTCTAATCGAGACTGGATTGGGATTATAGACAAGCCAGTTTGGGGTTTCAACACAAGTCCCGGTAATCCGGGGCAGGCGGGGCGGGCGGGAGCCCCGGACGACTAGCCGCCGTCTTCGGCAGCGGCGCCGGGCCCGGCCTCTTCTTTAAACCGCACCAGGAAGCTGGCCTCGCCCAAGGGGGTTCCGTCGAACAGGATGGCGGCGGTATGGACGCCAGGCTTCTGTACCGGGATGCGGAAGGTCTTGATCCAGCGCTGGAACAGGATGCCGTCTTCCCATTGCACCTTCTGGGCCGGCGGCGTGTCCAGCGGCAGTCCCGGGGTCTTCAGCGCGACGAACAGGTAGTGCGCTCCGGGTTGGACCCCGCCTACGCAGAAGGCCAGGTTGAGGTCTACCTGGGCCAGCACCGGGCTCTGGGGGGAGTCTTCGGTCTCTTGGGGCCGGGGCAATTCCACCAAGTCGACGACGCCGTTCAACGACAGTTCGCCATCGTCATCCTGCGCCGTGCTGCGGCAGAACAGGGCATACTTCAGATATGGGTCGCCGTTTATGGAGGCCAATGGTGCTCCTGGGCCGGGGATAGCCAGTCGTTTTCAATTTTAGCATGGCCGGCGTATCACGGGCACACAGCGGGGTAACCGCCGGCAACCGCCTGTGACTGCCCGCAACCGCCCGCAACCGCCCGGATGATGTTGGGCCGCCGGGTCCCGCCGCCCGGCTATTGCCGCAGGGGGCCAATATTGAGAAACTAGGCGCGTCAATACAGGCCGGGCCAACGCGGCCGGAAAGGGGGTTCGCATATGCCGCTGACCAAGACCCAGTTCGCTGCTGGAATGACGGTCCAACAATACATCGACCAGATCAAGGTGAACAAAGACCCGTTCGTCCAGATATACAACACCATGAAGGTCCCCGATGAAGACACCGGTATGTTCGACGGCCTCTCGGAGGCGGTGAACCTGGCGGTGTTCACTGCCGACTGGTGCGGCGACGCCGTGAGCACCACTCCGGTGATCCTCCGGTTGGCGGAGAGCTCGCCCAAAATCTCGGTACAGGTGTTCAACCGGGACGACGACGTGCCCTTGGCCAACACTTTCCTGCCGGAGCACCGGGCGGGCACGGTGCCCATCTTCGTGGTGTTCGACGGCGAGATGAACGAGGTGGCTCGCTTCATAGAAACGGCCTATGGCCTGGTGCCCCATATCGACGCCATGGATGATGCGGCCTCGCGGGAAGCCGAGGGCCAAGACGAGGCCGCCGCCCGGCAGACCATGCGGGGCCGGCGCACCGCCCACCGGGTGTCCCACGCCCAAGACTGGGGCGAGGTCATCGTGAGGGAGTTCTGCGACGTCGTCACCGCCGGATTCGGCATGCCCCAGCAGGAGCGGCCGGCGGTGGGCGGCACGAAGTGGCCGCCGGAAGATTAAGAATACTCTGAACAAGTCCCTTCCCCCCGATGGGGGAAGGTTAGGATGGGGGCGCCGGCGCTCATTTGATAGCTAATACCGTTAAGCTCTCCTCCGAGATTTCGGCTTTCGCCTCAATGACCATAACTTGTTCA
>DAOUHF010000180.1:0-4651 GCA_034428795.1 Dehalococcoidia bacterium | reverse complement strand
ATCGTGGTTTGCCAACCCGCTCCCACGGCAAGATGCGGGAAGTAATAGATCCGGTCTCCCGGAAGGCTGGTCCCTTGCTTCACGGTGATCGTCACCGTGTCTAAATCGAACCGACCGCTCGGGTCGGTGACCAGCAGACGGAAGATCAGCACCGCATCGGCTGTCAGCCCCTGCGGGGCCGTGAAGGTGGGATTGACCACATTCCGGGACGACAGCACCACGGGCTCGCCACTGAGTTGATTCCAGCGATATCGCAGCGGATCGTCGTCCGGATCGCTGCTGCCGCTGCCGTCCAGCGTTACCAAGGCGCCTTCCCTCACGCCGAGCTGGTCCGGGCCCGCATCCGCCGTCGGCGAATTGCTCGCCGGAGGTGGAGGGGCGACGACATGGGGCGTCGCTGTCACCTCCGCCGACGGCGGGCCGTCGTTGACGCCCGCCCGGGTCGCAATCACCCTTACCGTGTATTCCGTGCCGTTGGTGAGGTTGGGAATCCTGTAGCGCGTGGTCGATCCCGAAGTGACCGTGGCCTGCCGGTCGCCGGTGTTGTAGTCAACACCGGACTTCCACTGCACCTTGTAGCCCGTGGCGTTGTCCACCGCCATCCATCTCACCACCAGATGCGCGTTGCCCTCTACGATCCTCACCTCCATCACTTGGGTGATGACGGACAGGCTGCTGCCGGTGCTGCCGGTGCCGTGGTCCGACCAGCCGCTGTCGCCATCGGCGTTGGTTGCGCGCACCTCCACCTGGTAGGAAGTGCTCGAGCTCAGGCTGGGGATAACTGCGTTGGTGACGACGACGTTTTGGGGGCCGTTGGTCCAGTTCCCGCCGCTGCCCTGGCGGTACTGCAGATCGTAGCCCGTGATGGCGGGCTTGCCGGCGTTGGCTGGCACGGTCCAGCTCACGGTGAGGCTGGTGTTGGAGCCGGCGGTCGCCGTCACCGTCGGCGGCAGGGGGGTGGCGGGAGGCTCGTTGACGTCGGAGACGTTCACCCGCACGTCCGCGAAGGCGGTGCCGCCGTTGCCGTCCTCGGCCCGGACCCGGAACGAGTAGGACGGTGTGGTCTCGTGGTTGAGCGGGTCCATGGTGCGGATCTGGCCGCTGGCGGAGTCGATGTCGAAGGCCTCGCCGTCGGAGCCGACGAGGGCGTACTCAAGGGTGTCGCTGTCGGAGTCGGCGGCCTGGACGGGGCTGCCGACGCTGCGGGCCGCAGGGGTGTTCTCGGGCACGGAGAGGGTCACGGACGGGGGGTCGAAGACGGGGACGCTGTTGCCGGTGCGGCCGCTGCCGGGGTCCGACCACGGGCTGGCCCCCTCGTCGTTCCGGGCCAGCACCTCGACCTGGTAGGAGCTGTTGCCGTCGAGGCCGTCGATGGTCGCGCTGGTGGTGGTGACGCCCGAGGGGCGCTCGGTCCAGCCCCCCATGTCGCCCTTGCGGTAGCGCAGGTCGTAGCTGGTGATGGCGGGCTTGCCGGCGTTGGCCGGCGCGGGCCAGCTCACGTCCAGGCTGTCGGCGGCGCCGGGCGTGGCCGCCACCGCCGGCGCGGCCGGCTTTGCCGGTGGCTCGTCCACGTCGGAGAGATTGATGGTGACGGAAGCGGAGGAGTTGGCGGTCTGGTCGGTGACGGTGACGCTGAGCGAGTAGGAGTTTTTCGGCGCCTCGAAGTCGTAGGTCACGCTGGACCTGGTGCGGATCTGGCCGCTGCTGGTGACGATGGTGAAGGAGGTGGCGTCGGCGCCGGTCAGCGAGTAGGTCAGGGTGTCGCCCGCGTCGGCGTCGACGGCCTCAACTGGGCTGCCGATGTCGACGCCCCCGGCGGTGTTTTCGGGGAGGGTCAGGGTCACGGTGGGGTTGGCGAAGGTCGGGGCGCTGTTCAGCGGGTCGTTGGTGCTGCCGGTGCCGTGGTCCGACCAGTCGCTGTCGCCCTCGGCGTTGGTCGCGCGCACCTCCACCTGGTAGGAAGTGCGCGGGCTCAGGTCGGGGATGGCTGCGCTGGTGACGGCTACGTCCTGGGGGCCGTCGATCCAGTTCCCGGACATGCCCGGGCGGTACTGCAGGTCGTAGCTCGTGATGGCGGGCTTGCCAGCGTTGGCCGGCGCGGTCCAGGCGACGTCGAGGCTGTCGTCGGTGCCGGACGTGGCCGCCACCGCCGGCGCCCCCGGGGGCACGGGCGGCTCGTCGACGTCGGTGACGTCGATGGTGACCGCGACGGTGTCCGAGTCGGTGCCGTCGTCGGCCCTGACGGTGACCGAGTAGGAGTTTGTCGCCTCGAAGTCGAGCGCGGCCTGGACGCGGATCTGGCCGCTGGTTTCGACGATGGCGAAGGAGGCGTCGTCGGCGCCCTCCAGGGTGTAGGTGAGGGGGTCGCTGTCGGCGTCGGAGGCTCCGACGGCGGCGCCGATAGCGATGTCGGCGGCGGTGTTCTCGGGGACGGTCAGCGTCAGCGGGCCGGCGGCCAGGACGGGCGCGTTGTTAGCGGTGCGGCCGCTGCCGGGGTCCGACCAGTCGCTGTCGCCCTCGTCGTTTTTCGCCCGCACCTGCACGTCGTAGGGGCGGTTCCCGTCCAGGGCGGGGATGGCGGCGCTGGTGGTGGCGACGTTCTGGGGGCCGTTGGTCCAGGCCCCGCTGGTGCCCTGGCGGTACTGCAGGTCGTAGCCCGTGATGGGGGGCTTGCCGGCGTTGGCGGGGGCGGCCCAGCTGACCTCGACGCTGTCGGTGGCCCCGGGCGTGGCCGTCACCGCGGGCGCGTCCGGCTTCGCGGGCGGCTCGGCCGCGTCCCCGACGGCGATGCTGTAGGCGATGGTGTCGATGCCGCCGTGGATGTCGGTGGCTACCACGCTGACTTCGTAGGAGGCCTGGGCCTCGTGGTCGAGCGCGCTCTTGGTTTTGACCTGGCCGGTGCCGGAGTCGATGTTGAAGGACTGGTAGTCCTGGGTGACGCCGCCGCCGGTCTGGAAGCTGTAGGTGACGCCGTCGCCGTCGGGATCGGTGGCGGTGCGGTTGGCGCCGGAGATATTGGTGTTGGCGAGGGTGTTCTCCGGCACGGACACGTTCGCCGCGTCGACGGTGAAGGCCGGGGGAGTGTTGGGATCGGTGGTGGCGTCGGCGGACCCGGAGGGGTCGCCGGTGCCGGCGGAGTTGATGGCGGAGACGCGATAGTGGCGGGTGGTGGAGGGAGCGAGCGGGGTGTGGCTGTAGGCGGTGTCGGTCGATCCGGTGTCAAGAACGAGGTCGGTCCAGTCGGTGACGCCGTCGGGGGAGGCCTCGATGCGGTAGCCGGTGATGGGGAGGTTGCCGTCGAAGGCCGGGGCGGTCCAGGCGAGGTCGATGCGGTAGCGGCCCATCTTGGTCGCGCCGAGTCCGGTGGGCTGCCCGGGGACGCCCGTCCTGACGGTTCCCCGGACCTCGATTTGCAGCGACCTGCCGTCCGCGTCCGCCTGCCAGGTGCCCGCGCTCTCGACCTCGAAGGTGTCGGCAATGCTCCAGTCGGCCTGCCCGTCCGGATCCTCGCTGTCGAGGCCGGTTAAATACAGGTCCACGTCCGTCCCGGCCATCTCGGGCCGGAATACCACCGCGTAGGTCCCGCCGTGGTCGAGAACGGTCCCGGGGGGAGCGGAGAAGCGGTGTTCATGTGCCGCTAGAGTGAAGCCAAACACGGAGGGAGTGGCCAAAGGCGCCACGAGGGTGCCCGGATGTCCTTGCGCGTCCACGGTATAGAGGGCGGCGGAGAGTCGATCTAGCTGATCATCTGTGTAGTTGACAGCGATGGATTCGAGCTCGTAGCCATAGAGGTTGCCCCCTGTGGTGAATCGTTGGGACCTTGCGGCTGCGCTCTCGTCGACCACACGCTCTGAGTTGTCGACAGAACTGGCCAGCACCGGAAAGGCGACGCGAAGCACCAGAGACAGGCCGTACAGCGGGCGCTCCTCCGCGCTGGCGGCGGAGAAACCACTGTAGAGAGGCCCCGCGCCAGGAAGCGAGGAGCCCGGGGTCCCATAGCCCGTCTCGCCCTGGCCGAAGGCTCTCGAAACAGTCCCCTCGAAGAGTTCGGTGCCGTCGTGACCGCTGCCCGTCCACACTCCCATGAGGAGCGGTTGGAGGTTCCCAATCTGGTTCCTGGCGGCCTCCTCGTCCCAGTCCCCGTCGTAGAAGTCCTCGTAGTCGTCGGCAACCTTGCTGCCGTTGGCCCAGTAGATGGGCACGCCCTTGTCGGCTGCGGTGTAGGTAGTGCCGGTTCTGACCCTAGCGTCGACGTGCCTGGTGCTAACCACCGCCAGGAACGTGGAAGATATTGCGGAAAGGATATCATCACCGCTGTGGTCAGCTTCCGATCGCACCCAATTGTTGGGAAGGATGTCCTTGCCGACCGGATAGGCAGTGTCCGTCACGAAGAGTATTCGGTACGTGTCGCCGAAACTCAGGTCGGAGGGCACGTACGTGTCATTCGCAGTTACTGAAACCGACGCCCGGAAGGGCGTTCCCTTGGAAAGCTCCGACCACGCGCCCTCCCCGTCCGCGTTGACGGCGCGGACCGCGGTTAGATATAGCGTTCCCGATGACAGGCCGGAGACCGTGGCGGTCGTGCCGCTGACGCCTTCCGGCCCGTCTATCCAGTCAGGCTCCGCAAACAGGTTTATAGACTGCTGCGCGT
>DAOUHF010000179.1:0-2330 GCA_034428795.1 Dehalococcoidia bacterium | reverse complement strand
GAACTGGTCCATCGCTTCGCTTTCGAAAGCGTCCAGTCTCTTCGGGCGGTCTCGTGTGCCGTGTAACGCCAGTGTCGGCACGGTGACCGGGCCGGCGTTGACTCGCTCCTCAGCTTCCCGCATCGACGGGTCCTGAAGGGCCGGATCGTATCTGGCCCGGTAGTAGTTCAGAGCGGCTTCCACGACCCCGGGCTTGCGAAACGTCTCCCGAATGCTTTCCAGGTCCGACGGCGGGATGTGCCACTCCGGGGAAGCATCCCGCCACCATTCCTCAACGAAGGCGAAGTCGTTGTAGGCCACTGCCTGTTCAGCAAAGGGCAACTGGAAGAAATATGAATGCCAGGTCCCTTTAAGGTATTGATAGCTCATTTGCAGGTCCTGGTCGACCCGGCCGGATGCGATAATCACCAGCTTGCTGACCTTGTCCGGTCCCAGCACGGCGGCGCCGGTAACGGCCCCGGCTCCCCAGTCGTTGCCGATAAGGTATGACTGATCGGCCCCGAAAGCGTCGATCAGAGCCAGCACGTCCTGGCACAGGAGGGCGGCCTGATAGCGGCCGTCATTGGGCGCCTCGGTGGGCGCATAACCCCGCATGAACGGCGCAACCGCCCGGAAGCCCGCCTCGGCGAGGTCGGGCAGCAGGTGGCGGAAGGAGTAAGCATGGTCGGGGAACCCGTGGAAGCACAGCGCCAGCGGTCCCTGACCAATTTCCAGGTAACCGAAGTTGATTCCGTTGGCGGGTATCGTCCCTTTGGCGAACTCAGCCATGTGCCTCCCCGCTATCGCGTCGATTGCGCCCGGTCGATTGGGCCCGATGGTAGGTGACGGCCTGAGGGGTGTCAACGCCAGGGATATGGCGCAATGGCCCATAGTCCAATATATTGTGGGGACTGCATATTGGAATTGATTAATGACCGGGGAGAGTAATCTCGATGCAAGAAATCAGGACCGTGGCCCCAGACGAGTTCCTTCGATGGCTTCGGGCTGAGTCGCGGGCCCACGGCAACCGGCTGGACCACGACCCGGAGGCGCTGCGGCCCCATTTCGACCTGGGCCGCACCGTCGCGGTCGTCGAGAACGGGAACATCATCGGCGGTTCCAATTCTCACCTCCTGGAGATGTCCATCCCAGGGGGTTCCTCGGTGCTGGCCGGTGTATCCAACGTCGCGGTACAGCCCACCCACACCCGGCAAGGGCTGATGACGCGGATGCTTCGCTACCAGTTCGATGATTTCCATGAACGCGGCGAGCCGCTGTCCGCCCTGTTCGCCTCCGAAAGCTCGATCTACGGCCGGTTCGGCTACGGCGTCGGGTCGGTGCACGAGCAGTGGAAAATCGAACGCCGCAACAACGCCTACGCCCGGCCCTATAAGACTCCGGGCCGCATGGTTTTCGTCGAACCCGAAGACATTACGAAGGAGCTTCCGGAGGTCTTCCGGCGCAGCATGCGGGACCGCCCCGGAGTCTTCCAGAAGTCGCCCCGCAAATGGGAGGAGGACTCCCAAGCGCCGGAGCACCGGCAGGGCGGGCGGGGCGGCCTGTTCTATGTCGCGTATGAGGACGGCGGACGAATCGAGGGCTATGCGACCTACCGCACCAGCGGTCCCACCCTCACCGTAAACGAGTTGGTGGCGACGACCAAAGAGGCGACTGCCGCGTTGTGGCGGTTTTGCGTTGACGTGGACCTGTATAGCAGCACGGAGGCCCTCAAACGTCCGGTGGACGACCCGCTGCCGTGGATGCTGGCCGACCCGCGTCGTCTGCAGCGGACGACGCGGGATGGGTTATGGCTGCGGCTGATCGACGTAGGCGCGGCCCTGAAGCAGCGCCTATATATGGAAAGCGGCCGGCTGGTGTTCGAGGTAAGCGACGACTTCTGTTCCTGGAACCAGGGACGGTTCGAATTGGAAGGGTCTCCCGAGGGGGCCACGTGCCGTTCCTCGACCTCGTCTCCCGACCTGGCGATTGCCGTTTCCGGGTTGGCCTCAGCCTACTTGGGCGCCGTGACCTTCACCACCCTGGCGCAAGCAGGCCTGGTGGAAGAACGCACACCCGGCGCGTCGTTGCGGGCTGACCGCATGTTCGCCGTCCGCCAACAACCCTGGACCCCGCACAACTTCTGAGTGGGGAGGGGTCGAACCGCCGATACCAAGTCCTGCAGAAGCCGAGTCTTCTCAGTAAGGAGCACCCATCGCTTCTCATCACAATAGCCAAGACGATTGGGCCCGGCCTAATGACCCCATCGGCGCCTATATCGCCGAAGAATCGCGGAGGACGCTGGAGTCCTACCGGAGCCAGCCGAATCTCGTCATGGAACACGCCAATCATGA
>DAOUHF010000178.1:0-56392 GCA_034428795.1 Dehalococcoidia bacterium | reverse complement strand
CACCGACGGCGGACAGAGCTGGCGTTTGGTCGAGGGGCTGGGCTCGGGCGAGAACCCGGAGGACATGGTGGTCGCTTTCGAGTGGGACCCGCACTCACCCGGCCAGGTCTATGCCGGCACTGACGGCGGGAAGCTGTTCTGCAGCCGGGACCGCGGCGAGTCTTGGGAGCAGTTGCCGGTTACACTGCCTTCCGTGGCGGTCGGGGCGTTGGCGGTGTCCTGTCACTGACCGCAGGGCCTGAATCAGGATTAACAAAAGGCCGCCGGCCGCCCGATAGGCGGGCCTCATAGCCCTAACCGTTCCTTCTATTGGAAATCTCGTCGCCATAGGAGAGATAGCCGGGCATTTGCATGGCAAGCGGTGACAACATGACTAGCCAGAGGGAAATCTGGCTTCATGGACTACGTCGGCGATGTGCTTCAAGCTTTTCGACCACGCCGTCAAGCATTTCCGGGTACTCCACGTCTCTTTTGAGGGTGACCGGAACCCAGTAGGCGTCCTGTAGGTCCAACTTGTCGTCCAGCTTGGTCGTTATGCCTCGAAAACTGCTATTAACCCACAAGGGGGTATCGCCGGTCTTTTCGAACCGCTCAACATTGACACCGAACCACACCATAGCCCCACTAAGTCTGATATACCTTCCGTAGCCGTAACTTCGCGGGGTTGCTCTCAAGCCTTTCCGGTCCGCCCATTGTTGCCTGATGCCTCTTTCGGTCGCGGCGTCAATGAGGCGTTTGTATTGACGTTTGCGGACCTCCGAATCCGCTCCAAATTCCTCGCCCTTGTGGATTGGTTTCATCGCCCCTGCATCGGCATATTTTGCGAGGCTGCGCAGTTGACGAATTTCAGTTTCGACACCGGACTCGCCATAATCCCTGGTCCTGGCGGCCATGCTATCCAAGAGACTTCCCCAACTCACAATCATCAAATGCTTGTGTGTGTCTCCCACACGAACGCATTTGCGCTCCGAGTCAACGTCTGTCAAACCACTATGGCCCTGAATTGCGCGGTTCCGTAGTTGGGGCCACAACCACTGAATTCTCTCTTCGGGCGCCAAGAAGATTAACACCGCCGGACTGTCATTAGGCAGCCGCTTGAGGTAACCGTTGGGCTGGTTGGCGGTGAGTTCTGCCCAGAACTTCACTTCAACCAGCACTCGCTCATTACCGTTCTCGTCGAAACCAACGAGGTCGGGAATTGTCCCATCCGCATGGACAACTTGTGATGACACAGTTTGGATCGGCTTAATGCCTCTTACACCGGACTGGACAACGTCATTCAGCGCTTCTATTGAGGCGTCCGAGTGGTCGAAAACATGCCGGATGGCTGCAGTGGCGATATTCTCGGTATTTCCTGGGAAGCTGGATACCAGATAAGCCAGTAAAGTATCGTTATCGGGCATGATGTCCTCCGAAACCGGTTAACTTTGACAGGGCGGGTTTGCAGGGTAGTCATAGGGCTTGCCAGTATCGCCCGGCTGGATGATGAAATCCCGGCCGTCACGGTAGAGTCGGGCGCGGTTCAGCACGTAGTCGCCTTCGTCGTTGTAGGGATCGATGTCATTGTAGTCGGTCATCAGCCAGTACTTGTGCTCGCCGACGAATAGGTAGGTATTGTTCATTCGGAAGAAGCGGCAAGCCACCCCTTCGCCATCGCGAAACCGGGCGCAGACGGCGTCCAGCAGTTCCCGCTGGGTATCCTTTTCGGTGAGAACGTATTCGTGGGGCCAGGTATCCCGGTAGGTTACCGCTTCCCGCCAAGGAGCGCGGGCGATGAGTTCTGTCAATGTCGGCATTATTCTAACGCCCCCTAAACGCCGGGGCCCGCTTCTCCAGGAAGGCGCGGCGGGCCTCTTCGGCGTCGTCCGAGCCGTTGAGTATGCCGCCGGCGTTGGACGTCAGCACCATGGTGTTCTCCAGGCTGGTGTCCATGGCGGTGCGCATGATCCGCTTGCTGATCCACTGTACCATCGGCGGAGTGCGCATGATGCGGTCGCAGAGATCCCTGGTCGTTTGCTCCAGTTCCTCCGGCGGGACCAGGTAGTTGAGCAGCCCCCAGTCGTAGGCGCGCTGGGCGTCCAGGTGGCCGGTGTAGGCGAACTCCAGGGCCCGCCCGAGGCCGGCCATCCTGGGCAGGTAATAGCTGCCGCCGTTTTCGATGATCTGTCCCAACTGCTGGTAGCCGATGAACCTGGTGTTGTCGCAGCCGACCCGAATGTCGCAGTGCAGCGCCATATCCATACCGGACCCCACGGCCGGGCCGTTGATCATGGCGATGGTGGGCTTGCGCACCATCGAGATATCGCGGTGAAGGTGGGTGAAGCCGTGGAAGAAGTGCTGGCGGGCGGTGTCCGGTCCCTCTTCGTGACTGCGGTTACCGGTGAAATTCTCCCCGGTCATCGAGGAATCGGTATCCCGGCGCATGTCGGCGCCGGAACAGAAGCCCCGCCCCACTCCGGTCAGCACTATCACCCGAACGTTCGGGTCATCGTCGCCGGCCCGCATATACTCGCCGACCTTGGCGACGGTGCCGTTCTCTTGGGAGTTGCCGATCAGGGCGTTCATGCGCTCCGGCCGGTTGAACTTGATCCAAAGGATACCCGTATCCTCGGGTTCGTAAAGCAGGTAGTCCACCAACCGGGGACCGGTATGGGAGCCTCCCGTTTCCAGGGGGCTCTTCCGGGGTTCGAGGGAGTCCGGCGATCCAGAGCTCACGTTTGCTTTCCCTCCTACGATCTACGGCTTGCGGCCTACGGCTTGAAGCCGATCAGGTGCATGCCCGAGTCGATCATGATGGTCTCTCCGGTGATGTGCCCGCCAGCCTCAAGCAGCCAGACCACCGTCTCGGCCACGCTTTCGACGGTGGGGGCCTCCTGAAGCGGGACCTGTTCGGCGAACTTCCGGAACAGCTCCCGGGCCCCGTCTTCGCCCAACCCGTCGCCCCACCACCTGGTGGGAATGGGACCCGGGCACACCGAGTTTACCCGGACTGTCGGCGCCAGGGCACGGGCCAAGGACAGGGTCATGGCATTGAGCGCGGCCTTGGAAGCGGCATAAGCGATGGAGCTCCCGCCGCCGGTGATGGCCGATATGGACGATACGTTGACGATGGAACCCTGGCCCCCGGCTTTCAGGTGAGGAGTGACCGCCCGGACCATCTGGTAGGCGCCGACCACGTTGACCGAATAGATATCCAGGAAGTCTTGGCCCGAGAGGGACTCGAGGTCGGCGGCGCTGGCGAAGACCGATTGCCCGGCATTGTTCACCAGTCCGTCGATCCGTCCCCACTTCTCTACCGCAGAGTCCGCCATGCGGCGGCAGTCCTCGTCGGACGCCACGTCGGCGCGGCAGAGGACTGCGTCGCCTCCCAGGTCCTGGCAGGCCCGTGCCGTCGCCTTGGCCTCGGCCTCGCTTTTGGTGTAGTTCACCACCACTCGAGCCCCCTTGGCGGAGGCGCCGCGGGCGACGGCCGCGCCGAGGCCGGTGGCCGAGCCGGTAACGATGATCACCGAGCCGTTCAACTCCACGGGCTCCCCCCTCTTGGCCGGAACTGGGATTTAGGGATTACCGGATACTAATGATTTCTTTGACTCGCGCCCATAATCTAACACAGTAGCGGCGTTTCATAGCATCCGAATCAGGGTCTTCGGACACTTGGGTATCCTGTGGTCGAAAGAATCCGGTAAATTAAGACTCAGGCAATTGCCTGCTAGAATAGCCGACGATCGCTTGACATAAGGGGAGGGCATAATGCCAATTACCGTCGGCATGGGAGACTTCGTGTACGAGTACGATCCCGGCTGGGCGAAATTGCCTGCCGGACACTCCTTCCAGGGACCCAGCGGGGTCGCGGTGGACTCCCACGACCGGGTTTACGTGTACCAGAGGCAGGGACCGCCGGTCTTGGTGTTCGACCGGCAGGGGCACTTTCTGGCCCCGTGGGACCGGCCCGGAGGCGTTCCGGCCGACGCCCACCACGTCCACGTGGGCCCGGACGATACGGTGTACCTCGTGGACCGGGACGCCCACCAGGTACTCAAGTACACGCCCGATGGGAAGTTCTTGTCGTCGATGGGTACCCGTGACCGGGCGGCGCTTCAAGCTCCCTTCAACCATCCCGCCGATATTTGCGTGGCGCCTTCGGGGGAGCTCTTTGTGGCCGACGGCTACGGCAATTCCAGCGTACACCGGTTCACTGCCGACGGGGATTACATAAGCTCGTTCGGCAGCCCAGGCCGGGGTCCGGGGGAGTTCCTGGTGCCCCACGCGGTCCGGGTGTCCAACGACGGCAGGGTGTACGTGGCGGACCGGGAGAACAACCGGGTCCAGGTGTTCACCACCGATGGGCAGTTCGTGGACCAGTGGACCGATTTCAAGTGTCCCATGGGCATTCACATCGACGCCCAGCAGACCGTCTACGTCACCGATCAGGTTCCCCGAATCAGTATCCTCAACCTGGACGGGGAATTGCTGGCTCGGGGGCGTACTTTCGAGTACGCGCACCAGGTCTGCACAGATTCAAGGGGAGACATTTACGGGATTGACACGGCCAACCAACGGGTGCAGAAGCTGGTCCGGGTCAGGTGACCGGCGTTGGCCCGCCGACAAAAAAATGGTGCGCTTGGCGGGATTCGAACCCACGACCTCTGCCTCCGCAGGGCAGCGCTCTATCCGCTGAGCTACAAGCGCACGATCTACCGAAGTATCGGTTCCAGTGCCAGTGCCGGTACCGGTTCCAGTGCTGCCAGACCCTTTGCCCGGTCAACCCCGCCAGGGATTGGGACCGTCAGGGTTCGGGTGGTGCCGAGGGAGGGATTTGAACCCACACATCCGTAAGGATACTGCGCCCTGAACGCAGCGCGTCTGCCGTTCCGCCACCTCGGCACAAGAGGACCAGGCAGGACGGCCTCGACTCGAAAGTCCCGTCTGCATGGTGGGCGATGAAGGATTTGAACCTTCGGCCTCCTCGGTGTGAACGAGGCGCTCTAACCACTGAGCTAACCGCCCTCGCCTGTCGTCCGGCTTGGTCTAATTATATCAGCAGCCGTTGGGGGCGCAAGCCCGCTTCCTCACGCCGACTGCACCGGTGCTCAGCCACGCCTGCGAAGTCGTGTTGACATAAGGCGGCGTAACGCCGGAATCGGAGCGCCGGAATTACGCCAGCCGAGCGGAGGCCGGCTTGCCAGGCACGCCTGCGGTTGCCTGCGGGCAGGCCCCTGCCGACCGGAGTTCAAATTGACAAAAAATACCGGCGCGGGTACATTGCCCCTGCCACGGCGACACACAATAGTGAATAGGGGCGTATGACACACATTGCCCCTGCCACGGCGACACACAATAGTGAATGAGGGCGTATGACAAGTATTGCTTCTAGCCAAGTCGAGAACTTCGGGAACGGTGTAATGCAAGCCGAGGGTGTGCTCGTCGACAATGACGGGTTCGTCTATGGCGGCGGCCGCAACGCCGTGATGTACAAGGTCAGCCCGGACGGCCAGGTGAGTGAGATCGCCACATTACCCGAGGGTTCTATTCCCAACGGCATCGCCATGGACCGCAACGGGGACATCATCTACTGCGACCTGGGAAAGCAGGCCATGTTCCGGATGACCCAGAGCGGTCAGGTGTCGTTCATAGCCGACCACGTGGGCGACGTAAAGCTCTCCCTGCCGAACTTTGCCTGCTACGACGCCGAGGGCAACCTCTACGTTTCCAACACCAGCACTAGCGACCTCAGTACAGTGCTGCCGGAACTCTCCAACCCGGAACCCAACGGCGCGCTGGTCCGTATCCGCCCCGATGGCCGGGGCGACGTGGTGGCCAAGGGGCTCTACGCCGCCAACGGGGTGGCCATTGACCCCAAGGAAGAGGCCGTTTACGTGCTGCAAAGCTCCACCAACGATTGTGTCCGCATCGCCATCCGGGGCGACGGCTCGTTCGGCGAACCGGAGGTGTACTCCACGGGCTTCCCGGCGCTGCCCGACGGCATGGCCTTCGACGTTGACGGCAACATGTACATCACGCTCCCCGGCTACGCCGTCGAAGGGGGTATGACCCCGGCTAACAAGATCATCGCCGTGAAACCCAACGGTGAGTGGTCGATGCTGATCGACGACGCAGACGGCGCCTCCCTAACCTCGCCGACCAACTGCGCTTTCGGCGGGCCGAGGCTCCAGGACCTGTACTTCGCCAACCTCGAGGGAGACCACTTCAGCCGGGTGCACACCGAGTTCCACGGCCACCCGCTGTATCATCAAAGGTAGACGCCGGGAACCGGTCTACGGAGCGGGAGGGATTGACGAGGCCTGGCTGCCCCCGCAGGCGGCTACGCCAAGCAAACTCCCCGTCCCTCAGGCCGCGGTCATGCCGCCGTCGATTACCAGCTCCGCCCCGGTAACGAAGGAGGACTCGTCGGAGGCCAGGTACACGATGCCGGCCGCGATGTCCTCGGGAGTGCCCATGCGCCCCAGGGGTGTCTTGCCGACACGGTCGTTCCAGACCTCCGGGACCGCGTGATGGGACTGCGTCATCGGGCTGTCCACAAACCCCGGATGCACCGAATTGACCCTGATGTTGTCTTTGGCGTATTGGACCGCTACCGACTTGGTAAAAATGCGTACCGCGCCCTTGGAAGCGTGGTAGCCGGCCGACGCGCCGCTTCCCACAATGCCGTAGATGGAGGAGATGTTGATGATGGAGCCGCCACCGGCCCGTCGCATCTCAGGGATGGCGGCCCGGACTCCAAGGAAAACTCCTTTCACGTTGACGTCCATCACCCGGTCCCAAGCGTCCCCGTCCGTCTCTTCCACACCGCCGCGGTGACTGACCCCGGCGTTGTTCACCAGAACGTCCAGCTTGCCGAACTGGCCGACAGCCTGGGCGACGGCGTTACTCCAGTCCTGGGGGTTGGTAACGTCGAGCGCTACGAAACCCGCTCGGCCTCCGGATGCCGCGATGGTGTCGGCGGTGGCTTGGCCCTGTTCGGCCAGAATGTCGCCGATCAACACGGCCGCCCCTTCCGCCGCCAGAAACCTGGCGGCGGCCGCTCCGATCCCGCCGGCTCCGCCGGTCACCAGCGCAACTTTTCCATCGACTCGCATTTACCGGTCCTCCCGACGGCCAACCCGGACAATGGGCGAATTCCGGCCTTGGCCCCGTTATGTCAATAAATATTGAGGCGGTTGGTAACATAACGTATCTTGTGCGAACCAACCTGTATGGAAATTTAAGGGGCCGGTTTGCCGGCCGCCACCATTACCGGTCCATCGACGTCCATCAACCGGTTTTCGATCTCGCGCAGCAGGTCGTCAAGGTTCCAACGCTTGGCCGCCGAAACGAGGACTCCCGGCGAAGTTTGTTTCATCGGACCGCCGGGGAACGATGTAGCCGTTAACGAATTTCCGTGCAACGAATACCCCTGCAACGAATTTCCCTGCAACGAATATCCCTGCGGGCTCTCCCCGTTGGCGCCCCCGTCCAGCAGGTCCATCTTGTTGATCACCAACAGACGCGGCCGGTCGCTGAGGCCCAGCTCTTCCAGGGTGTTTTCCACCACCTCAGTCTGTTCCGGGGCCTTGGGGTGGGCGACGTCGATAACATGGAGCAGGACGTCCGATTGCTCCAGTTCTTCCAAAGTCGCGCGGAAGGCGGCAACGACTTTGGGGGACAGCTTCTGGATGAACCCCACGGTATCGCTCAACAACAAAGGAGCCCCCGACGGTAAACGGATGCGCCGGGTCACCGGGTCGAGAGTCGAGAACAGCCGGTCGGCGGCTGTGACGTCGGCGTTGCTCAGAGCGTTGAAAAGCGTGCTCTTGCCGGCGTTGGTGTAACCCACAAGGGTCGCCATGGGGATGGTCGAACCCTTCCGCCGGTCCATGTGCAGCATCCGGCGCCGGCGCACGCCCTCGAGGTCGGAGCGGATTTTCTGGATGCGGCGGCGCACCAGGCGCCGGTCGGTCTCTATCTGCGTCTCGCCCGGCCCGCGGGTGCCTATGCCGCCGCCCAAGCGCTCCAGGTGGGACCATTGCCCGGCCAGGCGGGGCAGCAAATACTCGTGCTGGGCCAACTCCACCTGCAGTTTGCCTTCATAGGTGGAGGCGTGGCGGCCGAAAACGTCCAGGATGAGGGCCGTGCGGTCGATGACCTTCAAGCCCAGGGCGTTTTCCAGGTTCCGTTGCTGGGTAGGGGTCAGTTCGTCATCGAATATGACGACTCCGGCCTTTTCCTCGGTGGCCAGGTCCCGCAGCTCTTCGAGCTTGCCCTTCCCTACGTAGGTGGTAGTCATCCGCTCGGCCCGCTGGGTAACCCGGCCCACCACTTGGGCCCCGGCCGTGTTGGCCAGGTACTCCAGTTCGGCCAGGCTGTCGTCCAGGGCCCAGAGCTGGCCGCGCCTGGTCAGCTCCACCGCCACCAAGACGGCTCGTTCGGGTTCGGGCTCGACCATTACCAACCGTTTAGCGATGGGCTCAGCCTCCCCGGGCCGGGATGTTCCAGGATTCCAGGCGCTGGCAGCCCTTTTCGACCTGCTCGTCAGGAGTGGTGAGGGAAAGCCGGATGTAGCCTTCGCCGTACCGGCCGTAGCTGGAGCCCGGGGTCACGACGACATCCAACTCCTCCAGCAGCATCTGGGCCAGTTCGGCTGAGGTGTACCCCTCTGGAACCCGGGCCCAGATGTAGAGACTGGCCCGGGGCACCGCTGTCTCCATCCCGAGGCTGCGAACGGCCGAAACCACCCGGTCTCGCCGGCGTTGGTAGATTCCGACATTGTCGGAGACGCAGTCCTGGGGCCCGGTGAGGGCCTCCATGGCCATCTCCTGGACCGCCTGCGGGACGCCCGAGTCCAGGTTCGCCTTGATCTGGAAGAGGGCCTTGATCATGTCGGCGTTGCCCACGGCCATCCCGATGCGCCAACCGGTCATGTTGTAGGTCTTGGACAGCGAATGGAACTCGATTCCGATATCCTTGGACCCGTCGACCTGAAGGAAACTGCCTGCCTGGTAACCATCGTAGCCGACCTCGCTGTAGGCGGCGTCGTGAAGCAATGCGACGTCGTTCTCCCGGCAGAAGGCGATGGCCGAGGCGAAATCCTCTTCGGCAGCGACGGCGCTGGTGGGGTTGTTGGGGTAGTTCAGCCACATCACCCTGGCCGCTTGAGCCACGTCGGACGGTATGGCGTCCAGCTCGGGGAGCCAGCCGTTGCGTTCATAGAGAGGCATGACGTGGCTCTCGGCGCCGGCAAACATGGCGCCGACCCCGTAGACCGGGTAGGCCGGGTCGGGTATCAGGGCTATATCTCCGGGGTCAAGGAAGCAGAAGGCGGCGTGGCCGATACCCTCTTTGGCGCCGATTAACGGCAACACCTCGGTGTCGGGGTCGAGTTTTACCCCGAAACGGTTGTCGTACCACCCGGCGATGGCCCGGCGCATCTCAGGAAGGCCGTCGGTCTCCGGGTAGCGGTGGTTCGGCGGGTATTGGGACGCCGACAATAAACGGTCGATGATCGGCTGCGGCGTGGGAATGTCGGGGTCGCCGATGCCGAAGGTCACAACGTCGGCCCCGGCCGCTCTTTTGGCCGCGATGATCCTGGAGATTTCGACGAAGGGGTACGGGGCCAGCTTGCCCAAGCGGTCTGAGAACTTCATGGCGGTGGTTCCTGTCTTCAGCTAATGATTATTGAGTTTAACCCTTTAGAAGGGCAAATCGTCACTTGAACTTAAGGATTTCCATTCGGCCTCACCATCCTCCACCCCGTGTTATTAGTGCGCTCTCACGCCTGCTCAAAGTTTGACTGCCAGGACAGCAACGGACCGAAAATGTCGGTGATGGGAAGGGCGAACCCGGGCAGGACGGCGGAGCTTAGCGTGTCACCCATGCCGTATACTCCAGTGCTCGCGGCGGCTTCGGCGGTCAGACGCAGCACCTCGACCGTCCGTGTCGGAAAGCTGGCCAGCCAGCATTCAAGCACGCCGATGTTCCGGTAATCCAGCACCTTTTCCTCGATTTCCCGGCGGGTGTTGCTCGGCGGCATGATTTCTACCACCAGCAACGGGGGCTGTTCCAGAAAGCGCAGGCCGACAAGGTCGGAAGGACGTGCGATGCCTGTAAGTTCCTCGTTGACCACCATCAAGTCCGGCTGACGCACCCGGAGCGGTTCCCGCCGGATCACAATATCACTTGGGGCCGGTAGGACTATACCCAACCCCGTAGCCCTTAAGAATGGCCTGAGCGACATGACTATTTCGGTGGACACCCACTGATGTTCTCCCAACAACGGGCCGGGCGGCATTACCAATACCCCATCCACAACCTCGCAGCGCTGCTTCGTTTCCGGCAGCGTCTGCCATTCTTCGAACGTTAGCCTCTTTGTGCCGATGCTGCTCATGCGGCGCCCCCCAAGAATGGGCTAGGTCAAGAGACCTGGCCGAAGACCTCTTCCAGCGGCAGGGTGAAATCTGGAAGGACTTGCGATTCAAGGGTATCGTCCCGACCAAAGCTGGTCTCGTCACCGGCGGGGTCCGTCAGGTTCAGCACCTGCGCCGTCTCGGTCTCGGGGTCCACCAGCCAGCATTCGAGGACTCCAAACCGCCGGTAATCTTCGATTTTCTCCTGGAATCCGGGGCCAGTGTTGCCTGGAGACAATACTTCCACAACAACGTCCGGCGGCACTTCGAAAATTGGCAGGTCCTTTAACGCCAAACGGCCCCGGAAGCCCGTTCGTTCTGCGCTGAAGAACATCACGTCTGGCTGTCTGACCCTGAGAAGCTCGCGCTGGACCAGGAGATCGGAAGGCGCCACGATCACGACCCCTAGTCCGCCGGCCATGACGAATTTGGTGAGGGCAGCGAAAATCACTCCAGCAATCCACTGGTGGTCCGGTAGTGCTGAGGGCGCCACAAATAACACTCCGTCAACGACTTCACACCGCTCCCTGGTCTCCGGCAGAGCCACGTAGGCTTCGTAAGTCAGCTTTGTGGCTTTAACGGTAGTCATACGTCGCCCCACTCGCCGCTGAATACTTCCACCGCCGGGCCCTCCAGAACGACTTCGCCTTGGCCGTCCCACTCAATTCTAAGCGTTCCGCCGGGCAGTGTTATGTCAACGGTGTCCCCGCAGATGCCGGCCAGCCGGGCGGCGACCGCTATGGCGCACGCGCCGGTGCCGCAGGCCATGGTCTCGCCGGAGCCGCGCTCCCAGACGCGGGCGGTCAGCTTGCCGGGCCCATCGACGTTCACGATCTCGAAGTTGACCCGCCGGGGGAATATTTCATGATGCTCCACCTTTGGGCCTATCGTATGCAACGGAAATTCCGCCACAGGCTGGTCGATGAAAGTAACGGCATGGGGGTTGCCCATTGAAACGAAACTCAAGGGAAGGTCGCGGCCGTCCATGCTGAAGGGGTAAGCCAGCAACGGGCCGGCGCCAGACGTACCCACGCTCACCGGGACTTCCGATGGGTCCAATATGGGAGCGCCCATGGACACCCGAGCTCCGGTGATCGTGGAGCCATTGTAAGTAGGCACGATGTTTCTAACCCCGGCCAGCGTCTCCACGTTGAGCCCTTGGGCTGGCGTAGGCACTATTCCGCGCTCTATGGCGTACTTGGCGAAACAACGGATCCCGTTGCCGCACATCTCCCCTTCGGAGCCGTCGGCATTGTACATGCTCATCTTGAGGTCGGCGATTGCGGAGTCCTTGATCAGGATGAGACCGTCTCCACCGACACCGAAATGACGGTCGCTTATCCGGCGGGACAGCTCCGGCCAGTCCAGTTCCCGGTTAAATTCCACCGACCGGGCGTCGACATAGATGTAATCGTTTCCCGCGCCTTCCATTTTGGTGAATTTCATCGGTCTGGCTCCCCTATCAGAACGCCGGTTATTGTATCACAGGGGAGTTTGACTCCAAGAAATCTTCGACCACCCGGGCAGCCGAAGAGACGGTTTCGGGGTCTTCGGCGTCGAGCCACTGGATTCGCGGATCATCCGGTTTGAACCAGGCATACTGGCGCCGCACGAGGCGGTGGGTCTGGGTCTTGGTCCTTCGCACTGCCTCGGCCAATTCGAGCTGTCCGGATAGGTGCATTCCCAACTCCCGGTAGCCGGGGCTGCCCAACGCGCCTTGGCCGGCAGCCAGGCCGGCGGCCGTCAACCGTTCAACCTCTTCCAGGAATCCTTGGGCCATCATCTGGTCCACCCGGTCGTCGATACGCTGGTACAACCGTTCCCGGTCCATGGTGAGGCCCATCACCAAAGGGTTGAAGCGGGGGGCCCGGTTCGCTCGAAGGTCCGACGGACGGCGGCCTGTCGCGTGGTAAATCTCCAAGGCGCGAATCACACGCCGGACATTGCGGCCGTCCAACGAATCGGCCCCGTCCGGGTCTATTTCGCGCAGCCTGTCGTAGAGGGAAACACGGCCGTTAACCGCCGCCGCGTGCTCCAGGGAACGCCTGAAGTCCGTGTTGGGCGCTACCCGCGGCACTTCCCAACCCTCGGCCAACGCCCAAACGTACTGACCCGTCCCACCGGCGACGATGGGGAAACGGCCGCGGCTGGCTATCTCATCAACTGCCCTGGTCGCCAAATCGAGGAAGTTGGCGAGCCCGAAGCTGTCCGAAGGATCGAGGATGTCCACGAGGTGATGGGGGGCCGTGGCCACTTCGTCAGCCGAGGGCTTGGCCGTGCCGATGTCCATCCCACGGTAGACCTGGCGGCTGTCGGCGTTGATGACTTCGGCATCGAAACGTTCCGCCAATGACACCGCCAACCGGGTCTTGCCGACTCCGGTGGGTCCGACCAGGCATACTATGGGACGCAGGGGGGGACCGGCGGGCTCCAGGGCATCACTTGGAGGGCCCGTGTTTATTCAACGGCCCCCCCCCGGCAACGGCCCCCCGGCAACGGCCTCGGCGATGGCCCTGATGACGCCGAGGAACGACTCGGCCTGAAGGCCGGCGCCGCCGACCAGCGCGCCGCGGATGCAGGGCTGGGCCATGAAACCGGCCACGTTATCGGCGTTTACGCTGCCGCCGTAGAGCAGCGGGACCTGTTCCCCGGCCGCGCCGTAAATGCTCTCCAGCGTATGCTGAATAGCCCCGGCCATGACATCGGCTGCGATCTCCGGGGTGGCGGCCCGGCCGGCGCCAATGGCCCACACCGGCTCGTAGGCGACCAACACTTTCGTTATGTCGACTACTCCTTCGAGTCCTGCCCGCACCTGTCCCGCCACCACCGCATTGGCCGCCCCCGACTCCCGTTGTTCGAGGGTCTCCCCCACGCAGAGGATTGGGGCCAGGCCGGCGGCCAAAGCCGCCAGCACTTTGCGGTTTACCGATTCGTCGGTCTCTCCGAATAGCTGGCGCCGCTCCGAGTGGCCCAGTATCACGTACTCGCAAGTGCCATGAAGCATTGCCGGGGAGATTTCCCCGGTGAAAGCTCCCGAGGTCTCGTGGTGCATGTTCTGAGCGCCGACTTTGACGCCTGAATCGCCCACCGCCCCACGGACGGCCGGGAGGCAGATGAACGGCGGGCACAGGATAGCTTCCACGCCTGCATTACGGTCGAACCCGGCGCGAACTCCGGCGGCCAAAGCGGACGCTTCCGCGGGAGTGGTATTCATTTTCCAGTTGGCCGCCACGTAGCTGCGGGGCATTAGATTACCTCCGAATTATCATCCTCTCCACCTGGCAAGTGGGGAGGGGATGGGTCATCACCGTTTGCGGATTCTTTCCGTTGATTAAACTTCCTTCACTTTAACGGCCATTCCCATCCTAACATGAGTCATCCTGGAGTTTCTTGCAGGGACAATGAACGAGGAGAACGGATTGCCCACCTCCCGGAGAGGCAACATCATCCAGACTCTGTAGGGATAACGATATCCCTTCCGTCGTTCCGGCCCCCCCTCCCGTCTTTCCGGCGAAAGCCGGAATCCACGTCGTCTCCCCAGTGTCTGTATGGCTGCGAGTCGGCGTAGGAGTTGCCGGTAGGCTGGAGTCGACCTGCTGTACCCGAGGGTTGGGGTTACGTGGATTCCGGCTTTCGCCGGAAAGACGGGAGGGGGATGAAAGACGGGGGGATGCCGGGGCTACGGTCCGAATTTGGTCATTTTGCCGGCGTGGGACATCGCCAGCAGCATGACGTTGGTGGCCGGTATGCTGCCGATGGAACCTTGGCCGCAACTTCGTTCGCTGAAGGATTCGATTCCCTCCCCCTTGGTGAGCCAGGAGTTCAACATGAAGGGGACCGGGTGCCAACTGTGCCCGGCGATGATTGCCGGGGTGGCGTGATCGCCCGCCACCATGAAAACGTCGGGTGCCAAGTCCCGGATCGCCGGAATCAAGGGGTCCAGTTCCTCCAATCGCTTGACCTTGGCTTCGAAGTCGCCGTCCTCGCCGGCGGCGTCGGCCGGTTTGTAATGGATGAAGAAGAAATCGTGATTGTCGAAGTTGTCCCGTAGGGTGTCCACTTCGTCGGCGAAGGTGCGGCCGGTGCGGACCACCTGCATACCAGCCACCGTGGCCAACCCCCGGTACATGGGGTAGGCGGCGATGGCCGCGGGGTTGAGCCGGTAAACGTCACCCATGTCCGGCAGGTTGGGGAGCTGGGCAAACCCGCGAAGCAGGAGCATGTTGGCCCGGTCTTCCTCCGATAACAACCGGGCGGCCTCGCCGACGAAACGGTTGACCAGCCCGGCCGTGCGTTCGGCTTCGGGGCTGAGCGCCCTGGCCGGCAGCGCCGGAACACCGTTCTGTTGCGGGTCGGTCTCGGTGACGGCTTCCGACAGCCCATCCCCCCGGAGCCGCAGGACGAAGCGATAGTCCTGCACCGGGAACACGTCTACCTGGACGCCGTCCAACTCTATCTGGTCCAGCCGGTGGCAAATCGGCGCGCTCAACTCGGTGGGAATGCGTCCGGCCCGCCGGTCCAACAACCGGCCGTCGCTGTCCACTGTGCAAAAATTCCCCCTTGCGGCGATGTCGCCGGGTTCCAGGGGCACCTCGATGCCCAAGGCTTCCAGCGCGCCGCGGCCGATGATGTGCTTCAGGGGGTCGTAACCGAAGAGGGCCAGGTGGCCGGGCCCGCTGCCGGGCGCAACCCCCGGCAGCACCGGGGTGGTCAACCCGCAGGCGCTTTCGCGGGCCATGGCGTCCAGGTTTGGGATGTTGGCGGTCTCCAGCTCCGAACGGCCAGTGTCAGGGTGGGCCAAGCCGCCCAGCCCGTCGACCACCAGCAGCACTATCTTGGATGGCGTCGGAACGTAACAGTCGCGGAGAACGTCAAGGTCAATCATCTTCTTTCTCTTCTCAACCGTGGAGGTCGCAGGAGCCGCAGGCGGCACGGAGGAGGATCACAAGGGAATTCCGGTGCTCTGTTCGCCCTCTGCGGTGAATTAAACTACGCGTCCGGCAGGGCCGCAATCCCCGGCAGCTCTCGTCCTTCCAGGAATTCCAATGAAGCGCCGCCTCCGGTGGATACGTGGGTCATACGCTCCATCAGGCCGAGTTCCTCCACAGCCTCCGCCGTGGAGCCGCCGCCCACCACCGTGGTCACGCCGGTCTGCCCGGCGATGGCCGTGGCTACGGTGCGCGTGCCTTCGCTGAAGCGAGGCATTTCGAACACGCCCATAGGACCGTTCCAGATTATCGTTTTGCAACCGTTCAATTCCTGGGCGAATTGCCGGGCGCTGTTGGGGCCTATGTCCATGATGAACGATGCGTCCGGCACCCGCCCCGCCTCGACCGTCTCCACCCTTGACGGCTCGGGGTGGAACTCGCTGGCGACCACCAGGTCGTCGGGCAGGTGCACCGCAATGCCGTGGGACCCGGCCCTTTCCACAATCTCCTTGGCAAAGTCAAGCCGGTCATCCTCGATCCGGGAGCTGCCGGTGTGGTAACCGAGGGCATTGAGGAAGGTAACACACATGCCGCCGCCGATAAAAAGGTGGTCGAGCTTGCCCAGCAGGTTTTCCAGCACCAGGATTTTGTCGTTCACCTTCGCGCCGCCCATCAGCGCCGCCAAGGGCTTTTCCGGGGCTTCCAAGGCCCGCCCCAAGGCGCTCACCTCTTTTCCCACCAAGAAGCCCATTACCGACGGCAGGTGTTCCGTGACCCCAACCGTAGAGGCGTGGGCCCGGTGGGCCACTGCAAAGGCGTCCATAACGAACAGATCAGCCAAGCGGGCCAGAGACCGGGCGAAGTCCGGGGCATTCTTTTCTTCGCCGGAGTCGAACCGGAGGTTTTCCAGCAGTACCACGTCTCCCGGCGCCATCCGGGAAATCTCGGACTCTACGGCAGGTCCAATAATTTCGGAGAGGCTCTTGACCGGGTGGTCCAGCAGCGCAGCAAGGCGGTCACCCACGGGGGCCAGCCGCAGGTCCGCCACCACCTTGCCGCCGGGGCGGCCCAGGTGGGAGCAGAGAATCACGCGGCAGCCTTGGTCGATGAGATGCCGGATGGTGGGGAGGGTGGCGCGAAGCCGCTGGTCGTAGGAGGCGATTGCTTCTATCCCCTGTTCGATGGGGATATTGAAGTCCACTCTGACCAGGACCCTCTGGCCGGCCAACTCTACTTGGGAAAGGTCACGCTTGGGCATCGGAACCCCCGGCGCCTTGTTTTGAAATGGCTGGACCCGGGCCCGGACGGGAGATCAGCGGCCTCCGGCCAGCGCCCATTCGCCCAGTTCCCGCAGGTGGGCCTGTTCCTCGGGCGAGACGCCGCAGCGTTGGGTTATGTCGAGTGCCTGCTCCACCAACTCCCCTGCCTTCCGCTCGGACACGCTCCTGGAGCCTGTTTCGTCCAGAATCTCAACCAACCGTCGGGTGTCTTCCGGCTCCAGCACTCGTTTCATGTAGATGGCGGTCAACTCCCGCTTGACGCCGACGCTGCCGCTTTCCAGCGCATGGATCAGCGGCAGGCTCTTCTTCTTATTTACAATGTTGCTGGGCGTAATGCCGTCGCCGCGATCTCCCCAGAGGTCGGCGATGTCCCGCGCGATTTGCCAACCGCAACCCAAGGCAATGCCGGCGTCCCGAAAGGCGGCGCATACGGCGTCGCTGGCGTTGGCAGCCAGCGCTCCGGACTCGGCGGCGCAGCCGGTGAGAGCGCCGGCCTTGCGGGCAATCATATCCAGGTAGGATGCGCTGGTCACCAGTACCTGGTCTTGGAATTCCAGGTCCATGTACTGCCCCTCGCAAAGGGTAAGGCAGGCGCGGTCCAGGGACTCCACGGCCCGTAGCACCCGGTCGGGAGGCGCCCCCCGCTGAGCGAGGCGCATTATAGTTGTGCGTCCCAGGGCGTGCAAGCCGTCGCCGGCGTTGATGGCCTGCGACGGGCCCCACACCCACCAGATGCTGGGACGGTCCGTTGCTTCCGCCCGCCCGGCCTGAACCTCGCCGTGAATCAAGGTGAAGTTGTGCACCAGCTCCACCCCGGCGGCGGCGGGCAGGGATGGCCCGAAGTCACCGGCCAACGCTTGGCAGGCGGCCAGCGCCACCGCTCCCTGGAAGTGGAGTACGGGGCCGCCGGGTTGCGGTTGCCCCTCTTGGTCGACCCAGCCCAAGTGGTACCGGAGGATGTCGTAGAGGAAGCCTTGGCGGTCGTCAAAGACCGCCTGCAGTTCCTGTGCGACCGATTGTTGGTATTGCGGGTACCTGGAGATCAATTTCTTAATTCCCGGCGGTCAACATTATTCTTGGAGCGAGTCCAAGCCATAAGCGGGGTCACGCCAAGACGCCCGCCACGATTGTAAGGGATGCAATCATGAATAGAACACCCAGGCAGCCAATCCTGGGCAGGCGGCCACGCAAGCCGCGGGACGACAGCCTGGCCTGATTGCATTCCACGCACGTACACGCGGGCGGGTGGTCTCCATAGTGCCAATTTGGACGCATCTAGACCCGGTCCGGGCAGAATATCCTCTTAGCGGCGTCGCTCCGCTGCTCTCATCACTTCGTCGAACGGGACCGCTCCTTCCCTGATGAGCACCGGCGCTCCCTTGGTTATGTCCACTATTGTTGACGCCGTTCCCGCCGGAGCCGGGCCGCAGCCGACGATGAAACCAAGGCGGCCGCCCAATTGCTCTTTGAGCGCTTCGAGGCTTTCGGGGTCGGGCCGGCCACTGACGTTGGCGCTGGTTCCAGTGATGGGCGAGCCCAATGCGGCTGCGATCGCCCTGGGAACGAGGTGGTCCGGCATTCGGACGGCTATGGTGGCTGCTCCGGCAGTCAACAGGCCGGGCACGTCGGGCGATTTGGTCAGCACCAGTGTCAGCGGGCCCGGCCAGAAACGCTCCGCCAAGACCGCCGCCTCTTCCGGCACGTCGGCCGCCAACGTTTCCAGTTGCCGCCAGTCATCGATCAAGACCGGCAGGGCCAGCCCGGCGGGGCGTTCCTTGATGGCGAACAAGCGCTCTATGGCCGAGGGGTCGAAGACGTTGGCGCCAAGCCCGTATAGGGTGTCGGTAGGAAACGCCACCACGCCGCCGGCACGCAGGACCCGTACGGCTTCCTCCACCTCACTGGTCAAGGAGACTGAATCGTACTGGAATTCGGTTCTGGCCACGGCGTTCGGAGTATATCACAGGCGTGATCAGAACCGATTTACCGGGTCTTGGGGTCTTTGGGGTCTCGGGGTCACCTCGCCGCCCTCGAAAGTAAGTGTTACTGAAAGCTGGTCGTTGTGTCATGTCGGAGGTGTTACCGGCCAGGCGGCCCGGTTGATTCTCCGCAAGCACCCAAAGTCGCTCTTGTTCCTTCTTGGCTCTTTTTCATGCGCTCCGCCCTGCCGTACCGCTCTCTTATCGCTTCCAAATACTCGTTCACACCGCCTCTCGCCACGCCACCCTCCGGTAACATCATTTGCGAGGCGACGATACCCCCTCGGTAACATCAATTATGGGTCAATTCGGCCTATCGGCGGTTGCCCTGCATCTATAGTAAAGTTCCCTCGCCACAGTGATCTAGGAACCTCCCTTTCCAACGTATGAACCTGTTCCAGCATTGGACAGGGGCATTTATGCTGCCTTGAAGGTTCATACAAGGGCTAGATCGCTGTAGCGGTGGTCCCGTCCTGATGCCAGCAAAGGGGTTCCGTATGTACTGCTCTCTTTCTCTCTTCTACTGATTCTCCTCCACTTTTGCCGCTCTGTTTCCGACGTAAGACTTCCCGATTAAGCAGGCTGGTCTCAATGGCGAGATTCAAGCGGCTACTGAAATGGACTGGCATTATCATAGGCAGTCTCGTAGGACTGTTTATCTTGCTGGTTGTTCTAATCGGTGTTTTTGGCGGCGACAACAACAACGGCCAAGCCAACACCTCCACTGCAAGGGCAACTTCTGTCCCGGAAGCTACTCGTCGGCCAACGCCAACTCCCAACATGGTGACCGCCAATGCGCTCGAAAGACAACACCACGCTAATGAAGTCCGTTGGGAGAGCAAATACGTCGACCGATATGTGCTGATTACAGGATCCATAAGCTCTATCACTGAAGCAGGTAATCAGTACGACGTCAAACGAATACTGATAACATTTGGGTGAACATAGTTTGCAAAGTAGGCCAGTCTGGCAGGTCGTCCGTTCTTGAGCTTGCGAAAGGAGAGACTGTAACTGTCTACGGCCTGGTGACCAACGCCGGAATAATTGACATTGTTGTGAGACATTGCACCATCAGACCACCACAGTCTATTCCAGCGAGAAAGCAGGAACAGCCTCCTGCAGCTACACCAGCGACAATATCGGCTCCTCATCCAACCGCTACGTCAAGCCCAACTCCTACGCCTAATCCTTTCGCCCAATACCAGGGAATGGCAAAGAGCGCGGCCATCTTAACAGTAAACATCGGAACGCCCACAGGATCGGGATCCGGCTTTTTGTATCGCATAGACGACTCAGAAGGGTTTGTTGTTCTGACTAATAGCCATGTCGTCCAGGGTTATTCCAGTGTCGAAGTGTGCTGGGCCCTGATACAAGAGTGTGTCTATGAACGGGTGCAAAATAGAGGCTCAGAAAATTTCGATGTAGCAGTGCTTGAGTTTTCTCAATTCTTGGAACACGGACTTGATACAGAAACCTTTCAATGGTTTGCAAGCTGGTACGAAAGTAATGTCTCTAATGCAGGGAGCGGGATCAGTGGCTGGGCCAAAGGTGATGTTGTGTATGCGTCCGGTTATCCAGGGGGGCACAAAGTACAAGGGAGCGACGTCATCTCCGACCCGGTAGTGACGGAAGGCATAATCGCGATAGATGGGCTGGTTTCTTACCGGAATGCCTATTTCATCGAGCATGGCGCCAAAATCGAACCGGGCAGCTCTGGCGGCCTGTTGTTGAATAGCGCCGCGAACGTCGTCGGAATCAACGCAGGCACGAATCTGTTCGCCGAACAACTGGAGCTGGCCATACCGATGGCTAGCGTTATCGAATGGCTGGAGACCGGGGAGGAACCCAGCTTGACACGACGAAGACCCCAGTGAAATCACTTCCAAAAGAGGTTGAAGATGCGAATAGCTGCGTTAATCATCGGGATATTCGGCGCTGTTGCCGGGTTCATTGGGGCGATAATCGCCCTCATAATAGGCGGTGTCGGTTCCGCCCTTGGCGAAGGCGACCAAATCATCTGGCTCGGATTCGGGGCATTGGTAATGTCAATCGTCGGTTTGGTAGGGGCCGTGTTGTCTATGGGCAAACCCCGGTTGGCCGCCGCATTAATGGCCTTGTCCGCCATTGTGGGCCTCATATTCGTGTTCGTGGCCTATATCTTGGCAACAGTGTTGCTGCTAATCGCTGCAATTCTAGCGTTCCTAGGACGGAAAGAGGGACGTAGACAGGGGGTCAATCCAGATTCCTCGCCCTAACGTCCATCCCACTGGTAAGCCACCACCGTGTCCAGCTTCTCCGCGAGACGGTCTTCCGCCAAGTCCAAGTCATATTGGTTTTGCAGACCCATCCATAACCCGGCGGAGGTGCCAAAGAAACGCGAGAAAAGTAAAGCCGTCTCTGCTGAAACAGGCTCCTGACCGTTGACAATACCCTGAATCACGCCGACGTCAACTCCGATTGCTTGGGCTAGATAGGCCGGGGTCATATTCATTGGGATGAGGAAATCATGGTCAAGGATTGCTCCCGGATGCACTGGGGGCATCGCTTTAGGGCCGTATTCCTCCTCCATGCTCATTTCAGTCATGTGGATTGCTCCTTAACGATATAAGAAGTTCAATGGTAGTCTACTATTCCCACGTCCCAAGCATCTTTTCCATCCCAAGTAAAGCATATCCGCCACTGGTCATTGACACGAATGCTGTGCTGACCGTGCCTGTTCCCCGAAAGGGCTTCGAGATGGTTCCCTGGGGGATTCCTCAAGTCCATCAGGCTTTCAGAATTGTCCAAAAGCCGGAGCTTTTCCACAGCCCGGTTCTGCACGGATTCGGGGAATTTCCTGACCCTGCGACGCTCGGCTACAGCTTCGGTGTCCCTGTCGCGGTAATTCCTGATCACTCCCGAATTATATCATCCGGCACTGTCGGTACTACGTAGTTTGACTGAAATCCGGCCCGCTGCCGTACAATGCTGCATCATGATCGCCGAAGCCGAAATACGCCGCCGCATCGCCGCCCGCGGCCGCATAACCTTCGCCGAGTTCATGGAGGTGTACCACCCCGGCGGAGGCTACTACACGTCGGGCGAGCGGGTCGGGGCGGCGGGAGACTTCTATACCAGCCCTTCCGTGCTTCCGGTGTTTGGGGGGCTACTGGCGGTACAGTTGTTCCAGATGTGGGAGCTGCTGGGGCGGCCAGCGCCGTTCACTGTCGTCGAGCCTGGGGCGGGCAACGGGCTGCTCTCCCGTGACATCGTGGCCGCTGCTGCCGGACTGCCGGATCGGTTTGGCCGCAGCCTGCGCTACGTATGCCTCGACCGGCGCAGTGTGGGCGGATACGAGCGCGGGCTGTTGGGCATCAGCAGGTGGCAGCCACGGGTTTGCCGTTGCGCGGGATGGTGGGCTGCGTGCTGTCCAACGAGCTGCTGGACGCGATGCCCGTGCATCAGTTAACGGTGGAGCAAGGGCGGCTGCGGGAGGTGTATGTGACGCTGGACGGACAGGGTTTGTTACGCAGACTGGGGAACCGTCCACCCCGCTGCTGGCCCAACGACTGGACTCTCTGGGTATAGAATTGGCTGAAGGTCAGACCGCCGAGGTTAACCTGACCCTGTACGGCTGGGTAGAGGCAGCATCGCAATCGCTGGAACACGGGTTTGTGCTGACCATAGACTACGGGCGGCCCGCCGAGGAGCTGTATTTGGCGGCGGAGCGTTCCGGGGAACGCTGACCAGCTTCGCCGCCCACCTGCAAACCGACCGTCCCCTGGAGCGCATCGGACAGCAGGATATGTCCGCGCGGGTGGATTTCGCTTCAATGGCGCGGGCCGGTCGTCAGGCGGGGCTGGACTTTCTGGCCTACGCGGCCAATCTGCTTTACTGTATAACCTGGGGCTGAGCAAACTGGAGCAGGCCAGTGGCTATACTCCGGGAATACCGGGGCCTATAATCGCATTATGTCATGAGGGGCGTGCGGGGGACCCATAGCCGTGCATCGTTGATGCATTTCTCTGGTCGCAGGAGGTGGAGCCACGGCTACTGACAAGACTGCCAGTGACAAGATTGACGACAAGCTGCCAAGGGGACGCCGGGTCGCCGCCAGCGACGACCTGGAGCTTTCCGCCTACCTGGAGATAGCCCAGGGGCGGGAAGGCGTTGGAGCCAATGGCGACGGGCAAAAATCGGTCAACGAAGGCATCGTCGTAATCGATTTCGGTTCCCAGTATAGCCACCTGATCGCCAGGCGCGTGCGGGAGCTGAAAGTCTACTCCGAGATAGCCCCGGTGACCGACAACTGGGAGTCGGTCCGCCACATGAACCCCAAGGGCATCATCTTGTCGGGCGGCCCCGCCAGCGTGTACGCCGATGGGGCCCCGTTGGTCCCCGATTGGGTGTTTGAACGGCGGCTGCCGCTGCTGGGCATCTGCTACGGTATGCAGGCCCTGGTGCATCAACTGGGCGGGCGGGTGGCCCCAGGGGACAAGCAGGAGTACGGCTCGGCGGTGCTTCATCAGGATGCCGCCGATGCGCCTCTGTTCACGGGTCTGCCTCCCTCATTCCAGGTCTGGATGAGCCACGGCGACCGGGTCGAAACCCTGCCTCCGGGATTCAAAAGCCTCGCATACACCGAGAATTCTCCTGTTGCCGCCATCGGCAACGGCGACAATATATTCGGCCTCCAATTCCACCCGGAGGTCAATCACACGCCTCTGGGCCAGTCGATCCTGGAGAATTTCCTGTTTCGCGCCTGCGGTTGCGCCGGCGCCTGGACGCCGGGCAACGTGGTGGCCGATTCCATATCCCGCATCCGTGAGCAGGTGGGAGACGGGCGGGTCATCTGCGCCCTCTCCGGCGGGGTGGACTCCGCCGTCACGGCCGCCCTTCTCCACCGGGCCGTGGGCGAGCAACTGTCCTGCATCTTTGTGAACAACGGGCTGCTGCGGCTGGAAGAAGCAGAAAGAGTCCAGGCCACATTCAAGCGCGGGCTGGGCCTCAACCTGACTTACGTAGACGCATCTGACCGGTTCCTGGACCGCCTGGCCGGGGTAATAGACCCGGAGACCAAGCGCAAGGTTATCGGAGAAGAGTTCATACGGGTGTTCGAAGAAGCCGCCGCCGGGTTGGGTCAGACCGACTTCCTGGCCCAGGGAACCCTTTACCCCGACGTTATAGAAAGCGACTCGCCGGGGAACAGCACCTCGGCTCGAATCAAGACCCACCACAACGTGGGCGGGCTCCCCGAGAATATGAAATTAAAGCTGGTGGAACCCCTGCGATACCTGTTCAAAGACGAGGTCCGGGGGGTCGGCCTCGAACTGGGCCTGCCCGACGAGATGGTCTACCGCCAGCCCTTCCCCGGCCCCGGGCTGGCGATCCGAGTGATCGGCGAGGTGTCACGGGAGCGGTTGGACATGCTTCGCGCCTGCGACTGGATTGTCATTGACGAGATCAAGGCCGCCAACCTGTATCACCAGGTGTGGCAGAGCTTCGCGGTGCTGAGCGACAGCCGCACCGTCGGCGTGATGGGCGACTACCGGACCTACGGCTATGTATGCGCCATCAGGGCGGTCAGCAGCGAGGATGCGATGACCGCCGACTGGGTACGGTTGCCCTACGAAGTTCTCGGCCGTATCTCCAGCCGTATCGTAAACGAAGTGCCGGGGGTCAACCGGGTGGTATACGACATCACCAGCAAGCCCCCGGGAACCATCGAGTGGGAATAGACCCTGGACCCGGCGCTGCCGGTCTGGCGCCCGCAGCCCGCAACCCCGTTAGCCTATGAACGTGCTCATTGTTGGCTCCGGGGCCCGCGAACACGCCCTCGCCTGGCGCATCAACCGGAGCCCGCGGTTGACGCGGCTCTGGACCGCTCCGGGCAACTTCGGGACCGCTGAGCTGGGCGTCAACCTTGACCTGGACCAGTCCGACGTTGGGGCCGTGGTCTCCGCCGCCTGCTCCGTCGCTGCGGACCTGGTGGTGGTCGGCCCGGAAGCGCCCTTGGCCGCCGGCTTGGCCGACGCTCTGATCGCCGCCGCAATCCCCGTATTCGGGCCGTCCCGGGCGGCCGCTCAAATCGAGTGCAGCAAGAGCTTCGCGCTTGAGCTGATGCGGGAAGCCGGCGTGCCCTGTCCCGAATTCCACGTTTTCCACGACGCCTCTTCCGCCTTGGACCACCTCGCCCGCAATCCGGGGCCCACGGTGGTCAAGGCCGACGGCCTCGCCGCCGGCAAGGGCGTCACCGTTTGCGCTGACGCCGTGGCGGCGGCGGCCGCGGTCCGCGACTGCATGACCGGAATGACGTTCGGAGAAGCTGGGTCGACGGTGGTTCTGGAGGAGTTTTTGACCGGCCCCGAGGTCAGCGTATTCGCGTTCACCGACGGTGAGAATATCGCGCCTCTGGTGGCGGCCTGCGATTACAAGCGTGCGGGCGACGGCGACCGGGGACCCAACACCGGTGGCATGGGCAGCTTCGCCCAGCCGGGCTTCTGGACGCCGGACTTGGCCGGAGAGATCGAAGAAACGATAATGCGGCCGGTCGTCCGGGCCATGGCGGACCGCGGGTCACCCTACCGGGGGGTGCTCTACGGTGGGCTGATGCTGACCGCCGATGGGCCGCGGGTGCTGGAGTTCAACTGCCGCTTGGGCGACCCCGAAACCCAGGTTATTATGCCGCTTCTGGCATCCGACCCCCTTGACCTGATGCTGGCCTGTGCCCAAGGCGGCTTGGCCCAAGGCGGCTTGAATAAAGTAGACGTGCGGTGGGAGTCGCGGTCCTGCGTCGGGGTCGTCCTGGCGTCAGGCGGCTACCCGGACAGTTACGAGACCGGGTTCCCCATCTCGGGACTGGGGCCGGGCGCTCCGGAGACGACAGTCTTTCTCGCCGGAGTAACCACAGGTGAGGACGGAGCCGCTGTAACCGCCGGCGGCCGCGTGTTAACGGTAGTCGGGTGCGGGGAAAACATGGCCCAGGCCAGGGACCGGGCCTACCACCGGCTGGACGGTATAATCTTCGAGGGCGCACAGTGGCGGCGCGACATCGGCGCGTCCAACGACGTGAGGCTATCGTGACCGGGTTGGGCACGGACCGGCGCCTGACACTGCAGCCTCGACTTCCTCTTGTATGATACCATCAGGCTGGCAGGCCGATTCGACGAGTGCGCGGCCCTATCGGAATCCGGTGCCTGGACGTCCTGGATGCCCTCGGCAGGGTTGGTTCGGAGTTCAGGTTGGCCGACTTTCGCCAGGTCGATGAGCTGGCTTATTTTGTTTCGAGGGTCCAACAGAGAGCATGATGACGAACTGGCATGACCGGCTACTCAGACTGAAACAAGAATTGGCTGAAGTTCGGGCGGTGCGCCAGAGCCGGGCAAACGAAGAAGAAGCGGAGTTGGCCCGGGAGCGCGATGACCTGTCCCGGCTGGCGGACGGTCTGGGAATCGCCGGCCTGCTGGCCGACGTGAACGCCACGCTTCTAGATGGCCGGGGCCGGGTCGAGACGGTCGTGGGCTGGGAGGACGAAACCGTCGAGGGTATGATCGACCTTTCGTCGCCATCCCCGGACCTCGAGGAAGACGAGGACGACAGCGACGTCATCACGTCGGTCGTGGCTTGGGAAGAAGGCGGGCAGTTGGAGATCATCGTCGACCTGGGACTAACGGATGAAGGGACCTATCTACAGGTTAACGGTATCGAAATACGCCCGGAACGAGACGCCTTGGAACAGGCGCTTCTCGAGGCTTTTCGTGACGAGTTGGAGCTTTAGGGCCGGGTCCCAGGTGACTCGCGGTTAGGGAGGTTGTCGTGCCGCTGGTTGGTGTTATTATGGGAAGCGCCTCCGATGAGGCCGTGGTCCAGGACACGGTCGACACCTTGGAGCAGCTGGGGATTGACTATGAAGTGCGGGTTATGTCCGCCCACCGCACTCCCGAGCGGGTGCAGGAGTACGCGACCCAGGCTCGAGGACGGGGCATTGAGGTGCTGATCGCCGCCGCCGGCGGGTCGGCGGCTTTGGGCGGCACGCTGGCTGCCTGGTGCACCCTGCCCGTAATCGGGGTGCCTCTGGCGTCCAGCGAACTCAAGGGAATGGATGCCCTGTTGGCCACTGCACAGATGCCTCCGGGTATTCCCGTAGCCTGCATGGCGGTGGGAAACTGGGGTGCCCGAAACGCCGCTTTCTTTGCCGCCGAGATTCTGGGACTGCGCCACGATGCGATAAGACAGGCCTACGAGGACTACCGGCAGGGGTTGCGAGAGAGGTAGGATGTTCCCCGCCGTTTTAACTGATTTCGACGACACCGCCGCCGTGCAAAATGTTGCCGAGTTGCTGCTGGACCGTTTCGGCGACCCCACTTGGGCCAGCGTGCGGCAGCAGTTCCGCGACGGCGAGTTGGACCTGAAGGAATACCAGGAGATCACCTTCCGGAACATACTTGCCGACCGCCCGACCATGCAGGCCTACGTGATTCAGCATGCGTCCCTGCGCCCCTACTTCAACGAGTTGGGGCGTTTCTGCAAGTCCCACGGTATCCCGTTGGCCGTGGTGAGCCAGGGGCTCGATTTCTATATTTCCGCCTTGTTGAAGCGAGAGGGGCACCAGGACGTCCCTGTATACGCCGTTGCCACCCGGTTCGATGCGGGCCGGATCAGTTACCAATACCACCACCCCTACCCAGGGCAGGAAAGCAGGGGGAATTCCAAGAGGTTCATTGTTGAGGGTTTCCGTTCCAGAGGGCATTATGTAATCTACGCCGGGGACGGGCAGTCCGACTTGGAAGCAGCCCGCGTGGCGGACCAGGTGTTCGCTCACCGCACCCTGGCCCGGTTGTGCGACGAAGAAGGCATTCCGTACACGCCATTCGAGGACTTCCAAGGGGTCCTGCTGGCCGTGCGCAACCTGTCCCTGGATGGTCTCAATCCGGACCAGTCTGCCAGAGACGACGATTTAAGGGACGACGATTTACGGGACGCCAGGGAGGTGACGGGTCAGTGATCGACCGGTACTCCCGCCCCGCCATGAAACGGGTATGGTCCGACGACAACAAACACCAGAAATGGCTGGATGTGGAACTGGCCGTCTGCGAGGCCTGGTGCGCCGAGGGAGCCATTCCTGAAGACGATATGGTCAAGCTGCGCACCGCCGCATACGACCAGCGCCGGATGAACGAAATATTCGAGACGACCCGCCACGATGTCACGGCATTCCTCTCGTCCATCACCGAGTCCATGGGCCCTGAAGGCCGCTGGCTGCACTTGGGCCTGACTTCCAGCGACGTGCTGGACACCGGCCTGGCTCTACAGCTCATGGAAGCGGGAGCGTTGCTTCGCCATGAATTGCTCCGGGCTGTCGATGCTTTAGGCTGCCAGGCGCGGCAGCATAAAGACACTCTGATGATGGGCCGGACCCACGGGGTGCATGCCGAGCCCATCACCCTTGGTCTGAAGCTGGCCCTCTGGTGGGAAGAGTTGCGCCGCCACGAAGTGCGGCTGGACGCCGCCATTGAGACCGTAAGGGTCGGCATGGTCTCCGGCGCGGTAGGCGCCCATGCCACCGTGCCGCCGGCGGTGGAGGAACTGGTGTGCGGTCAACTGGGCCTCGACGTGGCAAAGGTCTCCAATCAGATAATCCAACGGGACCGCCATGCCCACTTCGTAACCGCTCTGGCGTTGATCGGCGCATCGCTGGAAAAATTCGCCACGGAAATCAGGTCGTTGCAGCGCACCGAAATCCACGAGTTGGAAGAGCCCTTCGGCCAGGGACAGACCGGCTCTTCCTCCATGCCCCACAAACGCAACCCGGAGCTATCGGAACGCATCTGCGGGCTGGCCCGTCTGCTCCGGGGGAATGCCGCAACCGCGATGGAGAACGTGGCGCTGTGGGGCGAGCGGGACATCAGCCACTCATCGGCTGAAAGGATCATTCTGCCGGACTCGTGCCTGGCGTTGGACTATATCCTCAGCATCTTCACCAGGATAATCGAAGGGCTGAGGGTCTTCCCCGGGCGAATGCGGGCCAACATCGAAAGCAGCCGCGGCCTGATTTTCAGCCAGCGGGTGCTTCTGGAGCTGGTGGACCGGGGCCTCGCGCGGGAAGAGGCGTACCGGATAGTACAGTCCAACTCGTCGCGAAGTTGGGAGGAAGGAGCCGATTTCCGGGCGTTGCTCAAGTCCGACCCGTCGGCTTCACAATACCTGTCGGATGATGACTGGGAAAGGCTCTTCGACTACGGGTACTATACCCGCTACGTCGATACAACCTTCCGGCGTCTGGGCCTGCTCTCAGATCAAGCGCCGGCCCAACAGGCGGCCCGACAGACAGCGCGGTCGGGTTAGACTCGCCAGTAAGTACAACCGCGAATATCTCCGTTTCCGTATGGGTGTGGGAGGTAAGAGAGAAGGGATGATTATTGAAACGCCAATGCCCGGTCTCCTCTATCGGGGCAAGGTCCGCGATACGTTCGATCTGGGAGACGGATTGTTGCTGATGGTGGCGACCGACCGGATTTCCGCCTTCGACATCGTGCTGCCCACCGGCATTCCGGACAAAGGCTTGGTCCTGAACAAAATCTCGGCCTTTTGGTTCGACCGCACGTCCCACCTGGTGCGCAACCATCTGGTCTGCCTGGCTGATTCCCCCGATGCGGCCCCCCACTTGCTGGGGAGCGGCGTGGCCTCCGGAGTTGACACGCAGGTGGCCAGTCAAGCCATGGTGGTACAGCGGGCGGAGCGCATCGACATCGAGTGCATCGTACGCGGCTATATTACCGGCTCCGCCTGGTCCGAGTACCGCAGGAAGGGAACCGTCTCCGGGATGAGCATGGAACCCGGGTTGGCCGAAGGACAGGCCTTCCCTGAGCCGCTGTTCACCCCCACAACCAAGGCCGACGAGGGGCATGACGAGAATATGTCGCCCCAGGAAGTAGTCGACATGGTGGGTGAGGACATGGCCCGGCGGTTGGAAGAGACCAGCAAGGCCGTGTATGGCTTCGCCAACGACTTCGCCCGGGAGAGGGGAATAATTCTGGCCGATACCAAGATGGAGTTCGGTATGCTCGATGGTCAGTTGATCCTGATCGACGAGTTGTTGACCCCCGACTCCAGCCGGTTCTGGGACGCTTCCGGGTACGAGCCGGGCCGTTCCCAGCCCAATTTCGACAAGCAGTTCGTAAGAGACTGGCTGGACGGACAGGGTTGGGACCATGAGCCCCCGGCCCCGGAACTTCCGGCCGACATCGTTGGCCGTACCACCGAGCGATACAAGGAGGCCTACCGGCGGCTCACCGGTGAGAGCCTCTCCTGAACGTCAACAAAAACGTCAGGGAAAACGTCAGCAAAAACGTCGGCAAAAACGCCAGCAAAATCTAACTGCCAACAGCCGGAGAATCAGGTGCCTGAATCCCGTCATCGCCGCAGCCGGGCGGAACGCCGCACCGCACGGGCCGCCACCGCTATCCCCATCAATCGGCCGAAGCGGAAAACCAACAAAATATACCTGATAGCTTCTGTTGTCATTGCCGTGCTGGTGATAGGCAGCTTTGGCCTGACCAGCATAATTCCTGGCGGCGGTCAAATCGATGTCGGCAGCGCCAAAGCCTACGAAGAGGGCGTTGGCGTCCAACACGAGGTCATGCTTACCCGCAGCCACGTACCCGAAGGTGAAACGGTGGAATACAGCACTACGCCTCCCACCTCCGGCGACCACTGGGATATTCCGCAGAGTTGCGGGTTCTACCCCGGCGGTCTCCCCGACGAGCGCCTCGTCCACAACCTGGAGCACGGCAATATAGTGGTGAGCTATAATCTGGACCCGGCTCTGGAGGAGGAGCTACGGAAAGCCGTCGACGATATCGGCCTGTCCCAAAACTGGGGGGTCTTGCGGAATTATCCGGATGTCGCCCCCGGCACGGTTGCTCTGACTACCTGGGGAGTCAGCGACATCATGGAGGGAGTCGACAAAGACCGCATCGACAAGTTTTTCGAGACATATGCCGGGGTCCTCGGGCCGGAATTCCTCCCCTGCACCGGGAACCAGGTGGCAATGCCCTCCAGCCAGCCATAAACCTCGGGCAGCCTGTAGTTATTCCTGAAGTTATTAATCTAGTTGTTAATGTTCCTGGCCAAGATTTACGTCACCCTGAAGCCAGCCGTCAACGACCCGCCGGGACAGACCGTGCTGGCCGCCCTGCGGCGCATGGGCTACGAGTCCGCCTCCGACGTGAGGGTGGGAAAGTTCCTGCAACTGAAGGTTGAAGGAATGGAACGCCTCCAGGCCGAGCGGCAGGTCGACGAGATGTGCCAGAAACTTCTGGCCAATCCGGTGATCGAAGACTACCGGTTCGAGCTGGAAGAGATCGCGCCGTAATCGAGTCCAACGCGGGTCCGGGAGGCGAATGTTATGACAACTGGCAACGGGACCTACCTCTACGCCGGGGCCGAAACAACCGGTATCTACCGGCTGCCGCCGGGTTCAGACCGGTGGGAAGAATTAACGAACGGGTTGCCGCCGGACCCGGCGGTCTGCGGTATCGCCATCCACCCCAAAGAACCCGAAGTAGTGTTCGCGGGCACCCAGGACGGCCCCTACCGCAGCTCAGACCGCGGCCGGAGTTGGGAGCGGCTTGATTACCCGCGCTTGGCCCCTCCCGTCTGGTCCTTCCTGTTCCGGCCCGGCGACCCGGACGTAATGTACCTTGGCGCCGCGCCAGGGGAAATCTACCGCAGCGTCAACAGCGGCGATTCGTGGCAAAAGCTCAACGCCGGCATGGGCTCCAACGAGGTGACGATGTCTTTCCCAACGCGGGTCGTCGCCTTGGCCGCCGACCCCAATTTCCCGGATGAGATGTATGCGGCCCTGGAGGTCGCCGGAGTCATCCGAAGCTCCGACGGCGGGGATACGTGGGAGGAGATCACCCATAACCTGGCTCCCAGCCAGGACACTTTGGACCTGCACGGCGTTCAGTGTTCCGGGGCCCTGCCCCATGCGGTATTTATCACCACCAGGCAGGGGCCGTTCATCGGCCCGGACCGGGGCGGCGGAGAGTGGCTGCCGGTTGACTTCGGGCAGTTTTCCGAGATCACCTATACGCGCGACCTGAAGGCGGCGCCCCACGACCCCAACATGCTCTACGTTTCCATCGGGGCGGCAGCGCGCAGCAAGCACGGTGCGCTGTTCCGCAGCCGCGACCTGTTCAAGACCTTCGAGCGGGTGGACCAAGGAATCGCGGCCAACTCCACCATGATGGCAGTGGCGGTTGACCGGGAACGGCCCGCCCACGTCGCCTGCGCTTCCCGCGACGGGCAGGTGTTTGCTTCTTGGGACGACGGCGCAACCTGGTCGACTCACTCGCTTCCCGAAAAGGCCCGGGAGATCCGAGCCTTGGCCGCCGGATAGCTCCGGCCAGCCGGGCGTAAGTCTTCCCATGCTGGAACTGCGGGGCGTAACCAAGGCTTTCCCCGGCGTCGTCGCCAACGACGGCATCAGCCTTGAGATTGCCGGCGGGCAGGTCCACGCGATCCTGGGGGAGAACGGGGCGGGCAAGAGCACCCTGACCAAGATCATCTACGGCTTCTACCAGCCCGACTCCGGGTTGATCTGCTTCAATGGGCAGGAAGTCCGGTTCCGGTCCCCGGCCGACAGCCGCCGGATGGGCATCGGGATGGTCTTCCAGGACTTTTCTCTCATTCCCTCGATGTCGGTGCTGGACAACGTCGCTCTGTTCATGCCTGACCAGCCGGCGCTGCTCCGCCGGGCCGAGCTCTGCCGCCGTATCGTCGATCTGTCCGAGCGGTACGGCTTGCGGATCGATCCGGGCCTGACCGTCGCCCAACTCTCCATGGGCGAGCGGCAGAAGGTCGAGTTGATCAAGCTGCTGGTGGCCGGCGCTGATCTCCTCATATTCGACGAGCCGACCAGCGTGTTGGCGCCTCAGGAAGTAGACAACCTGTTTCGGATATTCGAAGAGCTGACGGCTCAGGGTCACGGAGTGGTATTCATCACCCACAAGGTCCGTGAAGCCGTGGCCGCCGCCCACGTCGTCACGGTCTTGCGGCAGGGGAAGATAGCCGGCTCAGTTTCGAGGCCCGCCCTCGACGAGCCGTCACTGGTGTCCTTGATGCTGGGCGGCGTTACGCCTGGGCCGGTACCCGGAAACCGGACGCCTCCGGCGCGCGGTGACGCCGCCCTGGAGTTCGAGCAAGTCTGGTCGACAGACGCCGCCGCCGGCCGCGGCCTTAGGGGCGCCGACTTCCGCGCCTACGCCGGCGAAATTCTGGGTGTGGCCGGCGTTGCGGGAAACGGCCAGCAGGAGTTGGGGGAAACGCTGCTTGGGTTGGAGCGCTATCGCGGCCGCATCCGCCTGTTCGGGGAGGATATCGCCGGTTGGTCGCCAGCCGATCTTCGGAACGCGGGCGTCGGGTATATCCCGGAAGATGCCATGGGCATGGCTCTGGTCCCCAGCATGAGCGTCGACGAAAACCTTGTGTTGGGGGACCCGGAGCGGTCCGGCCCCTTCTGGATGGATTGGGACCGGATTCGGACTTGGTTGGACCAAGAGAAGTCCGGGTTGCCGGTACCCAACACCCCCGGCCATGCCCGAGTAGAACATCTCTCCGGCGGCAACGTCCAAAGGGTTCTGCTGGCCCGGGAAATGGGCCGAAGTCCCACGGTCCTGTTGGCCTGCTATCCGGCAAAGGGCTTGGACCTGGCCACGGCGACGCTGGTCCGGCGGCTCTTGCTGGAGCAGCGCGATGCCGGCGGGACAGTCGTGCTGGTGTCGGAAGACCTGGATGAACTGCTGGACCTGAGCGACCGCATCGTGGTGCTTCGCGAAGGTCGGACCGTGGGTGAATTCCAGCCCGATGAGACCTCTGCACAAGAGATCGGGCTCTCCATGACCACTCCATAACCCCCTGGAATGCGATACCCGGCTGCGGTACGTGTTGCCCAGGATTTGACCCGGCGACTGACCACCATTCCCCCGCTGCGCTCCTTCCTGGCTCTGTGCCTGGCCCTGGCGGTGTTCGGCTTGTTGCTGTTGGCCTTGGGCCGAAACCCGGCGGAAGCGCTGACCGGCGTTATATCCGGTACGCTGGGCAGTCGGGTCGGCCTGAGCGAAGTCGGCGTGCTGATGATTCCGCTGGTGTTGACGGGACTTGCCACCGCAGTCCCGGCCCGGGTTGGGCTGATCAACGTTGGCGGGGAGGGCCAACTGTACCTGGGAGCCTGGGCGGCCACTGGCGTGGCCCTCTACCTGGGCGCCGGACAGGGGTGGATGATGCTGCCCGTCATGGCCGCCGCCGGGTTCGCCGCCGGCGGGGCATGGGCCGGCGTGGCCGTGGCGTTGCGCCACCTGAGGGGAGTTAACGAGATCATAACCACCCTCTTGGCCAACTACGTCGCCATACTGGTGGTCAACGTCTTCGTCTTCGGCCCCTGGAAGGACCCGGGCGGGTTCGGCTACCCCTATACTCCTCCGTTCGACCCAGCCGCGATATTTTCCACTATCGGCGCAACCCGGCTGCACCTGGGCCTCGTGATGCCAGTGCTGGCGGTGATTCTTTGTTACCTGGTGATGTACCGCACCCGGTGGGGATTCAACATGCGGGCCGTGGGCGGCAACGCCGACGCGGCCCGGCGGCAGGGCATTCCGGTTTTCCGGTACCTGATGGCGGCAATGATCGTGGGCGGAGGAATCGCTGGGCTGGCAGGGATGGCGGAGGTGGCGGGTGTTCAGCACCATCTGCGGCCGGGCATCGCAAACAACCTGGGCTACCTGGGGTTCCTGGCCAGTTGGCTGACCGGCCACAACCCGCTGGCCATAGTTGCCGGGTCGTTGCTGATCGCGGTCATCCTGGTGGGGGGCGACGTCTTACAGTTCAGTGAAAACCTTCCCGCCGCCGCCAGCCTCATCTTGATCGGGTTGGTGCTCTTCTTCACGCTGGCGTTGCGGAGCCGGGCATGAACGACGCCGTGTTATGGGTGGTCTTGGGCGGGGCCCTGACCGGGGCGGTGGGACCGGGTATTTCGGTCCTCTACGCCGTCTACGGGGAACTGATCACCGAGAAGGCGGGGCGGATCAACCTGGGTACCGAAGGCTGCATGCTCATGGGCGCCTGTTTCGGGTTCATCGCCGCCGCCGAGACCGGCTCGGCGGCCGCCGGTGTGTTTGCGGGGATGGCCGCCGGGGGCCTGCTGGCGTTGCTCCACGCCTTGCTGGTGGTCTACCGCGACACGAACCAACTGGCCACCGGTCTGGCCGTCACCATGTTCGGCGCGGGCATCACCGCCTACGCCGGCCGCGACTACGTCGATAGCGTTGTCGGCGGTCTGGAAGGCATCGCCATCCCTTTGCTTTCGACAATACCGGTGGTTGGCGAGGCCCTGTTCCAACAGGACATTCTGGCCTACGCTGCTTACGGGCTGGGGCCGGCGCTCTGGGCGTTGTTCCGTTACACCCGGTGGGGGCTGCACCTTCGGGCGGTTGGTGAGAGTATGAGCGTGGCCTATGCGGCCGGCCTGAATCCCCACCGGGTGCAGCTCTTGGCCATCGTGCTTGGGGGAGCGCTGGCTGGACTGGGCGGCGCCCAATTGTCAATCGGGTTGACCCACACCTGGTCCGAAGGCATGACGGTCGGCCGGGGGTTCATCGCTGTGGGGTTGGTGATATTCGCCCTCTGGTCGCCCCTGCGGGCGATGGCAGGCGCTTTTCTCTTCGGCGCGGCCATCGGCCTCCAGTTGCAGCTTCAGGCCATCGGCGCCCCCGTATCGCCCTTCATCCTCGACATGGCGCCCTACGTGCTGACCATCGGCGTGCTGGCGATATGGACCGGGACTGCCGCGCGGGCTATGCCGCAGGGACTCAGGTCCGTCCTCAGAAGCAATTGATCTGCCGTCCGCTTCAGCCGGGAGAGAGAACTATCGGTACGCCCCCCTTTGTTTTGTTATGTAAAGGAGGCACTTGCTTGGACGGGCCGCCGATTGGAACCGGCGGTACTGCGGCCGACTACGGTGCCGTACAAGAAGAATTGCCAGAAGGGCCGGTGCTGGTTTAAGCTGGTGCACGATTTCGGCGCGATTATTCCCGGACAGAGGGCAGAGGGCAGAGGGCGCTGAACGGTGCGCTCACTCCACCGGCGCCGAGCGTAGTGGCGCCTGAGGCAGTCCAATTGACCCAAATGCTCCTGCGGTCCCATCGCCCGTGTTCCGGCCAAGGCACGGGTGGGCAAGGCACGGGTGGTAAATGAAGCAGTTGGGACCTGTTGCAGGAGCTTTCAATTTGACCGGATTCTTTACCGGCTGGCGCAACGGAACCAGGCGATCAATCATTGCTGTTGCCGCGCTGGCGTTGCTTTTGGCCCTGTGGGGCTGTGGAAGCGACCCAACCCAGGCCCCGGACGGTTCGGAAGAGACCCCAGCATTCGTTTTCCCGCCGCCTCCGACGATGGAGGAGTTGGGCGGCGGTTCGCCCGAGGCTTTCGCCAGGGTCTTCGACGAGGCCCGTTCCGGCAGCCGCTTTCGCTCAACCGCCGAATTCGCCGCCGCCGCCCGTCCCCTTCCGGACGGAGAACGGCTGAAAATAGGGTTCATCTTCGTTGGCTCCCAGAGGGACTTGGGGTTCAACCAAGCGGTGTCCGAGGGCAGCCACTACCTGGAACAATCTTTCCCCGACGTCGAAGTCATCCGGGTGGAAAACGTCACCGAGACCGCCGAGGTGCAAGCAGTCGCGGAGCAGATGATCCAAGATGGGGCCACCATCATTTTCCCCACCAGCTTCGGTTATTCCGGCCCAATCAAAGAAATGATCGGCAAGCATCCCGAGGTCATGTTCCTGCATCTGGGCGACCTGGAAATATTCGAGAACTACGGCTCGGTCTTCGCCAACATCTGGCAACTGGAGTTCGCCGCTGGCAAGGCGGCGGGCCATGCCACCGAAACGGGCAAGCTGGGGTTCATCGCCGCATTCCCAATTCCTCCTACCATACTGAACGCCAACGCCTTCCATCTGGGCGCCAAGTCGGTCGCGCCTGAAGTTGAAACGACCTTTATTCTGACCAACGACTGGTGCGACCCGGCCAAGCAAGCAACGGCAGTGCAGACCTTGGTTGCCGCTGGAATCGACGTCATCACCCAACACCAGGACTGCACCAAGACCATCGTTGAGGCGGCGGAACGGGCGGAGGTATGGGTCAGCGGGTTCCACCACGATGCCAGCGCGGCCGCTCCCAACCGGTGGCTTACCGGCGCTTCGTGGAACTGGGGCCCGATCTTCACCAGGCTGGTGGGCGAGGTGCGCGACGGTACTTACCGAAGCTCCATCATGCTGGCCGGGCTGGAAGCGGGTTGGGCCAAGTTGGCGTCTGTGGGCCAAGCGGTGCCCGACGACGTCCAGCAGGCGGTGTTGGACACGGTGGAGGGGCTGAGGACCGGTTCCATCGACCCGTTCGCCGGGCCGGTGAAAGACCAAGACGGCAACATCCGTATCCCCGCCGGCACGTCTCCCACGGACGTAGAGCTGCAGACCATCGGCTGGCTGGTGGAAGGGGTTACCGGAAGAACCAATTAGCTCAGGCAGTCTGGCTGTTTAAGCCCGATACGCTTGCGGGCAATAGCAGCCGTCTTCAGCCTCCCCGGGAGAGTACGTTTCCAACGCATCCAGCAGTTGCTCCGCCAATTCGACGGCCAGGCTCAATAACTGCGGTACGTCCATTGACCGATTCCTGAATCTGAGTGGCTGGACTAGCCTGTAGTCGGCTTCTGTGCGGAGTCTCATCAAGTCACCCAAGAGGCTACCGACGGTCTTGGATATGGGGTCATCGGAGCTGCTGAATCGAATTCGAAGGTCGGTATGTCTGCGGTTGCTGTTGATGGCTTGCGACCAGGGGAATTTTCGGAAATATCGGCAACAAGCTTCGTGGTGGAGCCCGTAGTAGAGCCGATTCACGACCGTACGTTGTTGTGGTTCGAATACCGCACCCGGAGCTGTCAAGACACCTAGCCGGTAGAATTCGAGCGGTTTCACAGAATTGAAGGGATCAGCCCGAAACTTATCATTCGGCCGTAATCGTTTTTCTGTTCCTCGGACCACTCTTGCGACCACTCGCCCACCGTGACGTGGATTTCATGTCTTAACCTTTTGATATTCTCCCAATCAGTGTCCATCGTTAGCGTTAAGTCGAGAGTGAGCGAGTCTTCTTCATCGGGTGTACTCCAGACTGAAACTTCCGCCGACTCCAAGAGGCCATCGGATATCGCCACTGCCGTCCGGAAAATGTCGTTGAGGACCGCGTCGCGAAACAGCGAACGCATTGCCGTGGTCTCAAGCGGGAAGTAAAGTCGATCACCAAGGCGGTCACGGCCAATACTCACTGACTGATCAGGGTTAGTCTGGTATAGTTCCTCGTCCCTGCTTTGCCTTATCGTTAACGCCGGTTGAGCCACTCCAACCTCCGGAGTTCTAACGCTTTGAAATCGCCTGCACCAGGCACTTCGCAAAGTGTAAGAGATGTTCTTCCTCGTCATCGCTTTTTGCCACCCAGTGCAGTCCGACATTGGTTTCAGCCAGGCGGCGAGAAAGAACCACTAGAGACGCCCCGTTCGAAGAAGGTAATCCCGGGAGGGAGCCCGCGTGAATCGATACCCTAGAGATCGAATCCAACGACTCCATTGTTAATCCGCCTGACTTCTTGGTCTCGTCACCTTCGATGTCTACTAGCAGCCCCTCGCCGATTATCGCAGCATTGCAATATGCGCCAAAAGGATATTGAGACTCAGTCCGAAAGTAAAATGCTTGAACATTCGAAAGGTCAGCCGTGAGATTGTATATCTCCCAATATTGAGCGAACGTAGGAAATCGGCCGTCCTCGATCGCCTGTTCGACGATTCTATCCAAGTGGCTCGAGTAGTCCCTTATATTCATTACATGCTACCGGTTACTCATTAGTTTTCAGATTGCGTAATAGTTTCTCATTGGTCGTTCCATCGCTGCTCTTTTACCTGGCTTCAACAGGTATCAACGCCGACATTGATTCGTGGTTTTGATCAGGCGGTCTCTACTTGGCTGGCCTTTTCCAGGCCCAGCTCCGCGACCGCCATTTCCCGCATCCGGAACTTTTGGATTTTGCCGGTTACGGTCATGGGGAACTCGGTGGCCGTCTTCACGTACCGGGGTATCTTGAATCGGGCGATTTTGCCCCGGCAGAATTCCCGGATTTCCTCTTCTGAAACGCTCTCTCCGGGCTTCGGCATGACCCAGGCCATCACTTCTTCGCCGAAAAGATCGTCGGGGACGCCGATTACCTGCACGTCCGATACCTTGGGGTGGGTATAGAGGAACTCCTCGATCTCCCGGGGATAGACGTTTTCGCCGCCCCGGATGATCATGTCCTTCAACCGGCCGGTGATCTTGTAGTAGCCGTCATCGTCCACCGTGGCCAGGTCACCGGTGTGGAGCCAACCGTCGGAATCGATGGCCGCAGCGGTGTATTCCGGCATGTTGTAATAGCCCTTCATCACCATGGAGCTGCGGGTATACAACTCGCCCTGCTCCCCAACCGCAACCTCGAGGTCCGTGTCCGGGTCCACCAGCTTGACTTCGACGCTGGGCAGCACCGCGCCCACCGTGGATACCCGGCGTTCGATGGGGTCGCTGGTCAGGGTCTGGGTCACCACCGGCGAGGCCTCGGTGAGCCCGTAGGCGATGGTAATGTCCTGGGCGCCCATCCGGTCGATTACCTGCCGCATGACCTCGATGGGGCATGGCGAGCCGGCCATTATCCCGGTGCGCAGGGAGCTGAGGTCGAACCTCGCGAAGTCGGGGTGACCCAATTCGGCGATGAACATGGTGGGTACCCCGTGCAGGGCGGTGCACTTCTCCTGCTCGACGGCGGTCAGGGTTTTCAACGGATCGAAGTGTTCGGCGGGTATCACCATGGTGGACCCGTGGGTAACGCAGGCCAGGTTGCCCAGAACGCAACCGAAACAGTGATAGAACGGCACCGGGATGCACAACCGGTCTTCTTCGGTAAAGTCCATGGCGTCGCCGGTGTACAGCCCATTGGCCACCAGGTTGTAGTGTGTGAGCATGGCGCCCTTCGGGTTACCGGTGGTGCCCGAGGTGTACTGAATGTTGACCACATCGTCCGGGTCGCACCCGGCCTGCCGCCGCTGCAACTCGGCCTTGCTGATTTCCAGGCCCCGCTCGACGACTTCGCGCCAAGCCCACATTCCAGCCGGAGCCCCGGTCAGCGGCTCTGAGGGCGGCGGGATGTAAATCACGTGCCGCAGGTTGGGAAATTGAGGGGAGGACAAGCGGCCCGGTTGGGAGTCCTTGAGCTCCGGGACCACCTCGTTGACCATGCCCACGTAGTCGGAGGTGCGGAACCGGCCGATGAGGACGAGAGCGTTGGCCTCCGACTGCTCCAGCAGGTAGGCTAGCTCATGGGTGCGGTAGGCCGGGTTGACATTCACCAGCACCGCGCCGATCTTGGCGGTGGCGAACTGGCAGAGGACCCATTCGGTGTAGTTGGTTGCCCAGATACCCATGTGATGTCCCGGCTGGATACCCAAGGCCAAAAACCCCCGGGCGACCCGGTCCACCTCGTTGCGGAACTCGGAGTAGGTGTACCGCGCCCCGCTGTCCACGTGGACGAAGGCGTCGCGGTCTCCGAACCGCTCGGCCTGCTGGTCCAAAACGTCGCCGATGGTACTGCGGGGGTCGATGGTACTGCGGGGGTCGATGGTGCTCCGGGGGTCAATGGAACCGGGCATAATACGCCTCCCAAGCTGGTATACCGGAGATGGCGCCGACGGCCCAGAGGACTAGATTTGCCTCCGCGCTTCCCGGCCATGCAGCGATAAACTCGCCCCCGATTATACTGGAGGCGACGGAAGGCAGCCAGATTTGAGGGTTGTTTGGAAGTCGAACTCCTCTAAGTGACCCTGAGGAATTTGGTCACGTAGTCCAAGTCCACCGTCGGCGCCGGTAGACCGATCAGCGACAGGGCCTCGTTAAATCGGCTGATATCGTATACGCTGATGTCGCTCAGGTACGGCTCAACCGAATCCAGGGACTGGATCAGGACTTTCAATTCCAGGTCGTTTTCCCGGTCCGCCGTGGCCTGCAATCTTGTTTTCCACTCCCCCAATGGAACGCGATCGGTCACGAGGCCGTTGCTCTCCATATAAGCGAAGACCTCGTCGGCAGCTACCGGGTCCTGCTGGACGACGTTGTAGACCTTGCCCAAGTGCGCCGGATCGTCGGAGATCTTTGTGATAACCGTGGCCAGAAAGTCCACCGGGGTCATTTCGAATTTCCAGTCCGGCGCTTGGGGAGCACACCCGGCACGGACGCAGGCTTTGATTATCAAAGACTGGAAGTCATTGGGATTGACCACGCCCGTGATGCTATCGTGGCCTATATTTCCGGGCCGGAAAATGCAGACCGGCAGTCCTCGATATATGGCCGACCACACCAAGCGTTCGGCCACCCATTTTGCCTGGTTGTAACCTCCCTCCATCCTGTCTACGAAGCCGTCTATATCGTCGTTTTCCAGGTAAGGGTCGGCGTCGCCTCCTGGGAAGATGCCGTTGGAGGAAATGTATTGGACCGGCTTTGTTTTGACGCTGCAAGCGAATTTGATCACTTCCAACGTCCCGTCGACGGTGTGGGGTTTAGCCGCCGCATAGGGATAGGCGTAGTTGACGGAGGCCGCGCAGTGAAAGATCAGGTCAATCTTTTCGGCAAGTTGCTGATATTCCTCTCTTTCCAGTCCCAGAAGGGGCTGGGTGAGGTCCCCCGTAACTGGCACGATTCGTTGCTCAAGGGACTGACCGGCCAGCCCGTAGTACTTCAAAGTTTCCAGTACCCGGTTGGCTGGCTGGGCTTGCCCGGAAGTCCGGCCCCTCGCGAGACAGTAAAACCGGGTATCCGGGCCCGTAGAGCGCAGCAATTCGTCAAGCAAAAAAGGTCCAAGAAAGCCGGTTGCCCCAGTGACCAAGACCGACGATGCTTCGCTCAATCGTGTAATACTCGGTTGGCCCGCAGGAACAATATCCGGGTCCAACTTTGCGTCGTCGCCCAGCGGAGCTCGTGATTGCATGTATGAACCTCTGTCGTCCAGGTATGCCGCCAGCTCGTTTATCGTAGGGTATTCGTAAATCTCGGAGCCCTGGAGTTCAATCCCAAATGTCCGCTCCATGCCCAGAGTGAGGTCCAGGCCCGTCAGGGAATGACCGCCGAGATCAAAGAAGTTCCAGTCATCGTACAAAGAATCGCTGTCTATATCCAGTGCCTCGCCCCATAGCTCGCGCAGAGCGCTACGGCGCTCTGTTGCCGTAGCGCCCTTGGGGAGTTGCGCCCGGTCCTTGGTGATGGGCCTCGCTTCGGTCAATGCCGGCAGGGCTTTGCGGTCCAATTTGCCCGTCTGTTGGTTTAAGGGAAGCGCTTCCAGTTCGAAAAAGCGGCTGGGCGCCATGTAGTATGGCAGGTACCGCTCCAACAGAGTCCGAAGGTCCCTGCTGGTCCCGCTCTTGGCGTCCACCTGCCAAGTCGTCCCCGGTTCCCGCACGACGTATGCGACGAGCCGCTTGTTGGCCCCGTCTTCCGTTTCCGCCAATACCACCGCGTCCGCCACGCCGCAATGCTTCCGCAGCGTTTCCTCGATGGCGCCCAAGTAAACACTGTAACCCCTGATCTTGACCATTGAATCGACCCGGCCGATGATTCTGGTCATTCCTTGCCGGTCAACCTCGGCCAAGTCCCCTGTTGCGTAAAACCTTTTACCGTCCTGGTAAGCGAATTTTTGTGAATCCAGGTCAGGCCTTTTCAGGTATCCCCGGGCCAGCCCGCGACCGCCGACAAACAACTCTCCGGCCCCGTTCGAGGTCAGAACAGACTCTCCCTCCGGAAGCACCCGGACCGTTACCCCGTCCATGGGCAGACCCACCGGGCAGGCATCCTTTCCGTCCAGGCACAGGTCAGTCAATTCAACGGTGCAAACGTCGTGGGCCTCACTGATACTGTAGGTATTGAACACACGCGCGGAATCAGGGAAAACGGCCAACGCCTGCTCCAACAGGCTGGCGGGAACGACCTCTCCATTCAGCCAGACCACCCGCAAGGACGCCAGTTGGGTCCGTAGAACGTCAGGGTCGGTTGAATTCAGAATTCCTTGCAAAAGGGAAGGGGTAAACAGGATCTCGGAGATGCGGTGCTCTGAAATGAACGCGGCGAGAGCCCGCGGCAGGAACACTATTTCATCGGGAATTATGTATACCGTTCCTCCCTTCAACAGCGGGCGGAGGAACTCCCAGGGGAAGAAGATGTTGCAGGCAACCCTGTCCCCGGGGCCGTAAGAGCTAAACTTGTACCTGGCGAAGTAGGACGAAATGAGGGCGCCGCAGGTCTGCATCACTCCCTTGGGGTCTCCGGTCGTGCCGGAGGTGTACGGAAGGAACGCCAGACTATCGCTGGCGACACGCGAGCCACGGATTGCGCCATTGGACGTTGTCCAAGACCGGTCAGTGTCGAGGGTCAATATTTCCGTTCCAGTATCGAACCCGCTCAGCCGGGGCAAATGTTGCGCCTTGGTGACGACCACCTTGGGCTGCGATTCAGCCACAATGGCACGGAGCAAATTATCGGGGGAATCGAGGTCAATCGGCATGAACCCCGCGCCGGCTTTCAAGATGCCGATGGTCGCAACGATGTATTCCGAGCAGGTCTCCATAAATATGCCGACCGGCTCATCGGGGGAGACGCCGCGATATCGGAGATAGGCTCCAAGGGAATCGGACGCCTGGTCCAGTGCGGAATACGACACCTGCTCACGGCCAGACACTATTGCCAGGCCGTCCGGCGTCTCAGCCGCCTGCGCCTTAAAAAGGTCAGGCAAACAACTCCATACGGAAGTCATTTCCCGGCCCTCTGGTCGGTCCGAGTGGGGAGCGTTCCGATTAGCCATAGCTTTAGAACCACCCAGTGTACAATATGAAGCACAAATGCACAAAAATTTGAGTGACAGGCAGGGCCGTGCGGGTTAATCACATTTTAACTCGCCTCAGCGTCGGTAAATTGTTTCTCGCTTTGGGAGGTTCTTTCAGACCAGACGTATTAAGAAACTATCTCAAAACCCGGTAGATTCGCTGAAAGACTGCCAATCGTCAGGCCAGCGCGTGGATTCCCGCTTTCGCGGGAAAGACGGGTAGGGCAGGCCGCCGGTTTTGAGATAGTTTCTCAGTAATCATTGCCCCCAATGACACTGTTGATGTGTCTCAGCGGGCAAGAGGAGTTCGCAGCATAGTACCCGTTTGGCCCGGAGTGGTGGAGGTGAGGGGGATCGAACCCCTGGCCCCCTGCTTGCAAAGCAGGTGCTCTCCCGCTGAGCTACACCCCCATCGGTCCCATTTTAGTGCGGCCGGTTGGCAGCTAGCAAGGAGGGTGGAGTTCAGGCTTCGGGCATCAGCGCCTCGGCCAGCGCCAGAAGCCGCCGGTCGGCGCCCCGGCGGCCAACCAGCGAGAGTCCCAGCGGCAGACCGTCCAGCGTGGCCAGCGGCAGAGAAACCTGGGGCAGTCCCGCCAGTCCCGCAATGCACAACAGGTTCATCGCCTGCTGGCGGAATCTGACCTCCAGATCGTCGGACGGGGCGTCCTTCAAGGGGGCCACTCGGGGCGAGGTGGGCAGGCAGAGAACGTCCCCGCCGGCCAAGAGATCGTCCATCCTGGCCCGGACCGACTTCCGCACCTCGTTGGCGGAAGCCACCATCCACGGCTCTACCCGGGAGGCAAACTCCAGACGTTCGCGGATGCCGGGGCCTATTTCGGGGCGTGTTTCCCCAATCCAAAGCCCCAGGTTCCCCCATATTTCGTAGGCTTGAATCACGCGGAATGTCTCGTACCATTGGTCCAGGCCCTCCGGGCTAACGGTGACTTGTTCCAAGTTGCCCACGGCGGCGGGGCCCACGGCGGCGGGGCCCACGGCGGCTCCCGCCGCGACAACGGCCGGCTCAAGACATTCGGCAACCCGAGGTTCTACCAGACCGAAGGCGTCGGCGGCGTAGAGCAGTCGCCCAGGGACGGCGGCCGCCGCGTCCTCATCCAGCAGCACGTCGCCCACCGCGCGAAATACGCTTGCATCCCGGGCGAACCAACCCACAGCGTCGAAGCTGGGGCCAAACGGGAGGACGCCGTCCACCGGTACCCTCCCGTGGGTGGGCCGGATGCCCAACACCCCGCAATAGCTGGCTGGCAACCGGACCGAGCCGCCGCAGTCGGTCCCCAAGGCGAAGTCGGCCAGGCCGCCGGCCACCGCCGAGACGGAACCGTTGGAAGAACCGCCCGGTATGCGGTCGGGGGCGGCGTGATTGACGGGAGTGCCGTAGTGAACGTTCTGGCCGCTGAGGCTGTAGGTCAACTCGTCGGTAAGGGTCTTGCCCACCATCCGGGCCCCGGCGTCCAGCAGCTGCCGTACCACCAACGCCGTGGACTCCGCCGGCGGGTGGGTCCGCAGCCAGTCGGGATGCCCGAAGCCGGTGCGGTGGCCCGCGATGTGGAACACGTCCTTGACGGCGAAGGTGAGGCCGGCCAGCGGACCGTCCGGCGCTCCGTCCAAGGCTACGTGGTTCTCTTGGCAGAAGGCGCCCAGCGGATCGTTGGGACGCGCGGGGTTGGCGGGCGCGGGGTTGGCGGCGCTGGTCATTGGGACTCCTCCCGGTCCGGCGAGATGGTGTCAGGCCGGACGATTCAGCTTGGCTGGTTCCCGCTCGAAGGTGAGGCGCCCCCGTTTGAACCCCAGCAACGGCTGCGCGAGCTCGGCTACCGCGCTGGCCCGGTCGAAGCAGTCCAGCACCACAAGGTCGGCTGATTTCCCAACCTCGAGGCCATAGTCATCCCGCCTCAGGATGCGGGCGGAGCGGCCGGTAATCATCTCGAAGCATTCCGCGACGTCGGCGGGAGCCCCCACCTGGCACACGTTGGCGTAGAGGTTGGCCATGCGAATCAGGGAGCAGTCGCCGAAGGGGGTGAACGGGTTCAGCACGTTGTTGGAGGAGAGGGAGCAGTTGACCCCCTCGCGGAGCAAACGATGGGCGGCCGTCACCCCTCGCATGACGCTGTTGTCTTGATGGCGGCCCATGAGAAAAAGGTCCGTGGCCGGCAGGACCGTTACCGCCACGCCAGCGTCAGCCAGGCGCCGGGCCGTTTGCCGGAACCGGCCGGAGTCGATGGCCGAAAGGCGGGTCACGTGACCGATGGTTACGCGGCCGCCGTAACCGTGTTCGCCGGTCAACCGGCAAACGTACTCCAAGTCCAACTCTCCGGGGTCGTGCCCGAAGTCGAGGTGCATGTCGACGTCGATATCAAAGTTCCGGGCGATCTCGAAGATCCGGTCAATTTGACCGTGGGGATCGCTGTCGGTATAGGGCGCCGCTCCCACCACGCGTCCGCCCCGTTCCAGCCCCTCGACTATCAGCTCATCGGTGCCCGGATTGTTGAGGAGTCCCTCCTGAGGAAAGACGCAGACCTCTATGTCGATAGCCCATTTGTACTCGTCGACCAAGGGCAGAATGCCTTCCAGGCTGCGGAGGCCCACCACCGGGTCGACTTCCAAGTGGGTGCGCATGTGGGTCGTGCCGTTGAGGATGCTTTTTTCCAGCGTCCGCTTGGCCCGTTCGTAGACGTCTTCAGGGGTGAAGTCCCGCTTGGCCGCCGCCACCGCCTGGATGGCCTCCGACAGGTCCCCGCTCTCGGCGGCGCAGCGGTCCAACAGGCACGACTTGTCCAAGTGGATGTGGGTTTCGACGAACCCGGGAGACACCCGTCGGCCCCCGGCGTCGAAGGTCAATGCGTCGCTGGCCAGCCCGGTCGCGATGGCGGCGATGCGGCCGTCTTCGATTCCGATGTCGACCATCGGCGCCTCGAGTCCGTCGGCTACTCTAGCGTTTTTTATGACCACGTTCATGAGTCCTCGCAAAGGCGACGGTACGTCAGCCGGCCGGCAGCCGATGCCTCGGCTGCGGGTGCCGCAGCACCGCCGGGTTTACTAGGTTGTCGGGCATCCGGCCGTGGAGCACGCTGACGACTTCGGCTGCGGCGCGTTGCTCCAACTCCAGGGTCGACTCTTGGGAGAAAAAGGCCACGTGGGGCGTGATTATTATGTTGTCCAAGCCGATCAGAGGGTGGTCCCGGGGAGGGACGTTGTCCTCCATCACGTCCAGCCCGGCCCCGGCAATGCCTCGGTTGGAAAGGGCGTCGTACAGTGCGGCTTCGTCGATAAGGGGACCGCGGGCGGCGTTGATGAGAAAGGCTTCCGGCTTCATCGCCGCCAGTTGAGCCTTGCCGATCATGTGGCGGGTGTCCGGGGTGAGCGGGGCGTGGAGGCTGACGAAGTCCGATTCCGCCAACAGTGTTGGGAGGTCCACCAACCTGCCGCCCAAGGACTCAACGGCCTCCGCCGGTACGACCGGGTCGGCGGCGAGGATGTTCAGGCCGAAAGCGCGGGCCTTCACCGCCACGGCCAGGCCGATGCGGCCGAATCCCACTATACCGATCGTCTTGCCGCGAAGGCGCATCACGCGCATGGTCAGGGGGACGCTGCCCCAGCCCGCTTCCTTCACCGAGCGGTCGAAGATGGCGACCTTCCGGTTCCAGGTGTGGAGGAGAGCCATGACGTGGTCGGAGACCTCGTCGACGCAGTAGTCGGGCACGTAGGTGACAGCGATTCCCAGCTCGGTCGCCGTATCGACGGCTATGTTGTCCACCCCGACTCCGAACCGGCCGATGACAACGCACCGCTCGGCGGCCCGCACCACGTTCTCCGTCACTTGGGCAAAGCAGGTCATGATGGCGTCGGCGTCACGGGCCAACTCAATGAGCGTTTCTTCATCCCCGGTGGGAGCGGTCACCAGTTCCGCGCCGCCCGCTTCCAACACCGCCCGTTCGGGATCGGTGGAGGGCCAGACGTAGTCGGTCTGCAATACCTTCCAGGGCCGGCCAGGCCAAGGTCGGTCAGGCCGGGGCCGCCCCGAATCGTTCGTCAAGGTCATGATTGTCTCCTAAGGGCCAACCTCACGCGGCATGGGCTTGAACATGCAGCCCTCCACGAAAATGTCGAAGAAGTCCGGTGTCGTTTCCAGCTCTATGTGCCGCACCTTTGTCACGAGGGACTCAACCCGGACTCTCATCTTAGTGGAGAGCAGCAGAACGGTCGCGCCCTCGAGGGCGGTGTTGCCGGCCTTGGTGATGCGGTCTTCCGGGAAGTTCGCGATGAAGCCTATTGCCACCGCGTTGGCCACGTTGACGTAGTTGGCGAACCCTCCCGCCAAGAACAAGCGGCTGATGTTGCCGGAGGGGGTCCCGTAGGAGCGCAGGGTAATGTATTGGCCAGCGTAGTTGGCCGATTTCGCTTGGGCGAGAGCGCTTATGTCGGCCCCGGACAACGCCATGTTCTGGACGGGGGCGAAAACGAAGCCCGATTGGCGGTTGGGGAAGGCGCCCAGCTCATTGATCAATTCCCAGCGGCGCAGCTCCGCCAGCAGGTCCACCAAACCGGACCCGCAGATGCCTTGGGGGGCCGTCCCGCCGATGGTGGATACCACGGGGAACCCGTCGTCGATGCGCACGGACTCCACCGCGCCGTCGTAGCCGGGCATTCCGTAGGTCACTTGGCCGCCTTCGAAGGCGGGGCCCGCCGGGCAGGAGGCGGCCACCATACCGTGCCGGTTGCCGACCACCACCTCGGTGTTGGTGCCCACGTCCACCAGCATCACCGGGTCTTCCTGCTCGTCCATGCCGACTGCCAACATGCCCGCGGCGACGTCGGCGCCCACGTGGCAGCCTATGATCGGAGGGCTGTAGACTGCCGCTCCGGGAAAAACCCGCAGCCCGAACTCTTGGGCCGTGGTCCGGAGGCCGGTGGTGCTGCGACTTCCAGCCTCCCGCTCCAGTTCCACGGTTGACTTGTAAGGTTTGACCCCGACCGGTTGAACGTCGAGCCCGAAGAGGATGTCCCTCATGGTGGTGTTGCCAACGAACACGACGTCGTAGATCCAACGCCGGTGTATATCCAACTGGCGGGCCATCTCGCCGATTTCGAAGTTGATGGCCGATAGCATCACCTGCCGCAACTCTCCCCGATATTCGCCACCGTCGTACGAGATACGGTGCATTACGTCGCTGCCGCCGAACCGCTGGGGGTTTTCGAAAGACGACGTGTAGATAACTTCGCCGGTTTCCAGGTCCGCCAGGTTCAGGACAACGGTGGTGGTGCCAATGTCCCCCGCAAGTCCCAACAGCCGCCCGTGGTAGGGGCCGGCCGGCGCACCGCCAACCAGGACATCGGGGCCGGAGCGGCGCACGTCGGGTTCAAGGGCAACAAGCCGACGGATGCGTTCGGTCAGGATTCGCGGTTGCCGCCTCAGAATGGCGAACTCCAGGTCGCCGCCCGGGTCCGCAACCTCGGCCTGGCAGGCCAGGCGGTAGTTGCCGCGCAGAAACGATTCGGCGGGAGTGGGCGGGTCCAGGAATTCCATGCCCCGTCGAATCTCCACAATGCACTCGTGACACTCGCCCGTGCGGCCGCACGATGTGGGCACGCGGACTCTCAGGGAGTCGGCGTAGTCGAAAAGGCTACTACCGGCCTGCGCCGGGAGTTCGCGCCCGTTGAGAATTACCGGAGACATGGGGGCATTTTAGCAAAGGAGCCTCGGTCAGGGGCGTAATGGCGGGATTTTGGCAAAGCGTTTTCGATATAGGCTGCCAGCGCAGGAGTAAAGCGGACGGAGCGGCGGCGGCGGCGCTGGCCTGTCCCGGGGCTACTCCGGCTCCATGTCCCGCTCTTCCAGCTCGTGCCAGCGGACGTTGCCTGCGGCTAGCTCGGCTTCGGCGTCGTGGTCGTTTCTGACGCTGGCGATGACGGCGTGGGCCGGTTTGCCGGTGAACCTGGTCAGGAGCACAGCGTTTCTCCGAGCCCGGCTGGCATCCCGCTGGCTGGCGGTAAAAGACGCTTCTACGGCAATCAGGCAGGCATCGTTTCCGTTCTTGGCCTCGATTACCAAGTCGGCTAAGCGGAAGCTCCTGAGTTCTCTGGTGGGGATGTCACCCACGGCGGCGTCCTGCGTCATTTTCGCCAGTTCTGCCCGGGTCAGGGTGCGGATGTACCGGAGGCTGGCGTTCAAGTCTATGGCGATGCCCGGGGCGTCCTGAATAGCAGAGGCCCGGGCGTGGCCGCCCTTGACTTGCGCCACGTCGTTGCTCAGCGTAGTCAAGCGACGGTCAATGCGGTCGGAAATCCGCTTCTGTTCGGCGGCCAAGGCGGTTATCTCCTCATGCAACCGCTTTTGGTCGGCTACGAAGCTCCTCATTTCGGTGACGAAAGCGGTTATCTCCTCATTCAACCGCTTTTGGTCGGCTACGAAAGCGGTCATCTCCTCATTCAACTGCTTTTGTTCAGCTACGAAGCTCCTCATTTCGGTGACGAAAGCGGTCATCTGGTCATTGAACCGCTTTTGTTCAGCTACGAAGCTCCTCATTTCGGCTACGAAGCCCCTTATTTCGGCTACGAAAGCGGCCGTCTGGTCCACGAAGACATCGAACCGGGCGGGCACTTGCAGCAGTTCCTCGCCCAGTATCTGGGCGCGTACCGTCGCTTTCCACTCGGGGTTCTCAGAAAGGGCGCGCAGGAAGTCGTCCTGGCTGTTGATGGTGGTCATGGATTTTCCTAAGCTGCGGATTGGCCCTTAAGCAGATTGTCCCTAAAATTGTAACAGAAACGCCGTGCCGCATATCCTTCGACCAGCTTACGATGAACGGACGGGCTTCGCAAACCCGCCCCTACGTCTCCCAAGCGGAGCGGTAATCGAGGTTGTCGCTGCCGACGCAGATGTAGAGTTTGCCGGGGGGAACGGAGCGGTCCTGGTTGCGGCAGCGGAACTGGGCGGTACAGCGGTCTTGGGCGTCTTTGTAGGGACAGCGCCAGGTGGAAACTTCGTTGACCGTATCGGAAATGCCTTGGAAGATTTCGTTGAGGCGTTCCAGGCTGCGCCGGTACCGTTCCTTGTCCACTTTGCGGTCGGGGTCAGCCACGGGTCACCCGGCCGCCACTGGGTCTTGAATGCCGCTGCTCCTCACAAACTCCCGGGCCAGGTCAACACAGGCCATGGCGTCCTTGCCGTAACCGTCGGCGCCCATGTCGTCGGCGAATTCCTGGGAAAGAGGTGCGCCGCCCACCATGATCCTCACCAAGCTTCGGAGGCCGGCTTCTTCGAAGGCGTCGATGGTCCGGCCCATGTTCGGCATCGTGGTGGTCAAAAGGGCCGACATACCGAGGATGTCAGCTCCTTTGTCGGCTACCTCGTCGATGAACTCCTCCGGCTGGGTGTCCACTCCGAGGTCGTGGACCACGAACCCCGCGCCGCGGAGCATCATAATACACAGGTTCTTGCCGATGTCGTGCAGGTCCCCTTTCACCGTGCCCATCACCACGGTGCCGATGGGCTCGACCCCCGACTCGGACAAGATCGGTTCGATGTAGGCCATGCCAGCCTTCATCGCCCGGGCCGCGACCAGCACTTCGGGTACGAATATTATGTTGTCCCGGAATTTGATTCCCACCACCGCCATGCCGGCGATCAACCCGTCGTCCATTATCGTGCTGGCCGAGAACCCGTCGTCCAGGGCCTGCCGGGTCAAATGGTCGACGTCGTTGTTCTTGCCTTGGATCAGGCAGTGGGAGATCTCCTGCATCAAGGGGTCTGCGGTGTCCCACAATGCCCTGATGTGGCGTTGTTCGTCAGGGTTTTCGATGTACCCCAACTCGTGTTCCAGTCCGTCGTTTACGACCGGCATCTAAATGTCTCCAAATTTGGAATCTGGAAAGCGGAGTGCGGAAAGCGCTCCATTCCACACGTTATACTCCCAATTCCGCATTCCCGGCGGTCCAGTCCTTGACCGCCCGGGGAATCTCCATCAGGTTCTCTATTTTGGTGGCGAGGGGCACGGCGCACTCGGGCGCAATCATCTGAACGCCCGCATCCAAGCAACGATAGACCTCTTGGCGCACCTGATCGGGGCCGCGGGCGTACAGGGTTTCGGGGTTGTTGATGTTTCCGACCAGTCCAATCCCCCCGTCGACGGCGTCCATGGCGTCCTGGGGGTCGTTTTTGGAATCGAAATGGAAGGACGCCATGCCAGTCTTCGCGATATAGGGCATCCGGTCGATGGTCTTGCCGCAGATGTGCAGGATCAGCGGTACTTTCAGCCGCTCCGCCATCTCCGTGTGGATATCCTGCAGGAAACGGCGGTAATAGTCACCGCTCACCAGATCGCCGGTGGCGTGGTCGGGGAAGGTCAGCGCATCGGCTCCGGCGTCGATCTGGGCCTCCCCGAACAACACCGAGAGCTCCTTCAGCTTGTGCAGCGCTTTCATCGTCTCGTCGGGGCTGTCCACGGTGCCCAGCAGGAACGGTTCGACTCCGAAGACGTGGTAGCCCAGGGTCCACGGCCCCATGGTCTTGCCGATAATGGCGACCTCGTTGCCGAATTCGGCCTTGAGGTGCCGGATGGCGCCGGTGATGGCCTGCATGTCCCGGTGCTCCAGGATACCGGTGGGGATGCGGACGTCGTTGGCTGACTTCCAGATGGGACGGTACATACGAACGGTGGGCCAGTTGTCTTTTTCCTCCCACTGCATCTCGCAGCCCAAGGCCGAGGACTCCTGGATGATGCTGAAGTAGGGCATGATGGAGTCGAATCCGAGCTCGGTGTAGCCGGTGGCGGCCAACCGTGCCGCCAGTTCCGGGTCCTGGCAGGCTTGGGGGAATGGCGCGTCCACCAAGTCCATCAGCTCCACGGTGGCCACGTTGGTCGGGTTGGCCACCGGGGTGCGGTCTACCGGCTGGCGGTTGAGCGCCGCCATCGTGCGCTCACGGGGGGTCATCGTTTCGGCGAGTGGCATGGCTGGGGCTCCTTATCTCGGGTCGGCATGAAGATATATAACCTGTCCGCGGCGGATGGTTTCCAGAGACTGCAAGATTCTGGGCGCCAGTGGACTCACGTCTCTAATACTGTTTGACCTTGCAACCAATACTATCACCGCGACATCAACCTCGGTAATGTTTTGCTGTTGGGGGATGCTTTGGTCATGGGTTATGAGAACGTCGAAGTTATTTCGAGCTCTCGCCAGCAATGCGCCGTTCACCAATCTGTCCGAGCCAAGATAGGCGGCAGTAGATGCTTCGTGGCGTTCAAGAAGATAAGGTCTTAAGTCCCAGCTGATGTTCTTATCCAGCAGAAGCCGCATAGGCTTCTCTTTCCAGGGCTGAGCCAGCCAATTCGAGGGCTGCCGCCAACTGCTCGTGGCTTGCTCCCGAAAACTCGTAATTGAAATCCTTCAACGTTTGTGCGTCGGCAAGGAAGTCGAACAGAATCCTAATGGGCAGGCGGGTTCCGGCGAATCTGGGCGCGCCGCTCACGTATTCGCGGTCGCTGTCCACGACGCCGTTGGCTATGCCCCGGTAGGCGTCCAACTCCAGGATCCTTCCGGCAGTAACCACGGCATCGAGCGTATCTTCGCGGAACACCGACGGGAAGTCCCAGTGAAAGTCCTTCAGGCTCCGCGCCTCGGCGAGGTAATCAAACAGGCGTTTGAGCGGCACGTCCGACCGCTCGAATACCAAAACACTGCCCGTCATTTCCCCGCCGCAGTGAGTGATGCGCTTCGCTGTCTTCCGGGCGTGCTGCTCCATCTCGGCCAGTGCCTGCTCCATGGATACGGACGGAAATTTATGGAGGAACCCGTAAAGGTTCCAGTCCTGCCGCATATAGCTATGGAGTTCCTTGACGGGGACCTGAGTCCCCTCGAAGACAGGCAATTCGTTAGCGGTGGTGCTTTGTGGGGCGCCGTTCGTCTTTGCGAGAGACGCATTTTCGCTTGGTTGAGTCATCACCAATATCCCTATGCCCGCTCCAGCATTTCCTTAATCCTCTTAGTTCTGTATTCCAGCAACTTGTCGACATTTGTTTCCCATCCGGGAGGCATCTCCGGTTCGTTCCAATGCAAGTCACCGTACCAATCTGGAACAAGCGACTCGTTGAAGTTGCTCCGCCTGTGGAGTGAAGTCTCCCCGTACAGTTGGATATACCGCTTGTAAAAAGCGGCTTTGATTGCTGGAGAGTTATCAGTTGGCCTCACCATGCCTTTCGGCAAGAGTGCAACATTGCCAGCGCAGGTAAAGCCTCCGTGAGGATACAGGTCTTCACTTACATTCAGGAAAAACTGGTTTTCAAAACCTATTTCCGATTCTTTGTGTGCGAAAATATGCACCAGTTCAAATTCTCCAAGTCCTGAATCTCTCCAGTTTGGGCCGCTATACGCATTTCCATTTTCAAGAAAACACCACAAGTGACGAGGAAAGACATTGTCGTCCATTATCGCTTTATATTCTTCGCTATACGCTTTCCTTTTTCCTTGCCCACTCACAGTGCGTCTTACACCTGGAAAGACGCAAGCCGAACCGTCAAACAGGTAGTTATTGACTTCTATCTTGTTGGAAAAGAGACGCTCAAAATAATCGAACTCTGCCATGTTTCGATCCTGAATTCGTTGCACAATCTTCGGATGGATATGATGGGCAAGCTGCGCTAGGATGACGCAGATTTCCTTTTCAAATTCGGTTACCCTGTTCTGTACAAATGGCATACTGGTAATTTGCCCCTCGCTACGTCTGCGAAAATCCCAGGGTGTTGGTGGTCATCTGGCTTCGGAGCGCCTCGGCTGCCATCATGGTCTCTACGCTGGAGATGTTGCGCGAGTAGGGCAGCAGCACCCGCATCAGGGCGTCGTGCTTCATTCCGCAGGGGAAGGACAGGCCGGAGTCGCCGATCTGGACCATCTCGCCGTACCTCGCAAATCCCGCCATCACCATCCTGTGCCGCATGCCGGCGTTGCCGCCCTCACCCTCCAGGGACACCCGGTATTCGCCGTCGACTTCCTGCGGACTCTCCACGTTGATCGTGAAACTGGACTTGGTGTCGTTGATGCTCAGCCGACCTTGGGGCGGCGAGTAATCGGGGGCCTTGCCCACGGCCTGGGAGAGCAGGAACCGCAGCGCCCGGATATGGAGTTGGCCACAGGGAAACTGCACCTGGTTGGCCGTTTCTTCCACTGGCGCCATCCCGCCGAGCACGGCCATTTGGTCCCTTATCTCCCGGATCCGGTCCGACACGCCCGGCTTGTTGCTGTAGGTCCAGACCGTGCAGATGGGATCTTTTACGTAAAGGCCCACGGTGATGTCGTGAAAATGCTTGTCGAGCGGCACCAGCTCCAGGCACTTGCCGTACTTCTCGATAACTTCGGCGGGCCGGGGCCCCGTTACGGTTACCAGCGCCATCGGATTGCCTCCTTTGTATTAACGCAGAGGGCGTACAGGTGTATTAACGCAGCGGGCGTACAGGCGACGTCGGGAACGCGGAGGAACCAGATGTTCCCTGAGTGTTCTCGGCGCTCTTCGCGTTAAATCAACGTCCCAGGGCCTGAACCAAGGCCCGAATGTGCTCCGGTCCGGTGCCGCAGCAACCGCCGATGATGTCCACGCCGATATCGGCGAGCTGTTTGAACCGCTCGGCCATGTACTCCGGGGACTCGGGATAGATGATCTGTCCGCCCTTCATGGCCGGTATGCCGGCGTTGGAGTGGACCAGAAGGTAGCCGTCGGTCTCCTGTCTCATCGCCTTGGCGACCTCAACCATGTTATCGATGCCGTTGCCGCAGTTGGTGCCGACCACGTGGGCGCCGGCTTCGCGCAGCTCCCGTGCCGCCCGTTCCGGAGTCACTCCCATCATGGTGAAAAAGCCTCTGGGTCCCTTGTCGAAGACCATGGTAGCTATCACCAACAGGTCCGTGTTCTCCCGGGCGGCGCGAATGGCCAGCGTCGCTTCCTCGATGGCGGTCATGGTCTCCACGACCACCCCGTCGGCGCCTCCCTCCGCCAGCGCCTCGATCTGCTGGACGAAGGCCTCGTACATCTCACTTTCGGACACCGGCCCCAACGGTTCCAGAAACTCCCCGGTGGGCCCCACCGACCCCATCACGCAGCACCCGTCGGGCGCTTGGCTCCGGGCATGTTGGGCCGCCAGCTTGTTGAACTCGGAGACCCGGTCTTCGTAGCCGTACTTCCTTTGCATGAACACCGAGCCGCCGAAGGAGTTGGTGAGGACGAGGTCGGACCCGGCTTCGAAGTAGGCCCGGGCCATTTCCTTGACGACCTCGGGGCGGCTGGCGTTGAACTCCTCTGGGCAACCGCCGGGCTCCAGGCCGTGTTGCTGCAGGAAGGTGCCGGTGGCCCCGTCGGAGACCAGGGGGCCTTCCCGCCGCAGGCGCTCCAATAACGCCGCCGCGCCGGGATTCAGGCTGCTGGAGTCTGTCATATTAGCCATACTATTTCGCATTGTACGCAGGCTGGTGTTCCAGCCGCAACATTCATGGCCTGAACTGTGATTTATTTGAACTGTGATTTATTTAATTGGAGTGATTATCATGATGGGACGAGTCATCCGGATCATGGAAACCCCAAAATCACAGTTTAGGGAACCTCTGAACAAGTTATGGTCATTGAGGCGAAAGCCGAAATCTCGGAGGAGAGCTTAACGGTATTAGCTATCAAATGAGCGCCGGCGCCCCCATCCTAACCTTCCCCCAACCGGGGGGAAGGGACTTGTTTAGATGTTCCTTAGACAACCTGGAGCCCCCCATGACTAGCTACCTCTCTCATCTCGAATGCACCGTTTGCGGGGCCGTCTACCCCCACGAACAGCTAATCAACGTCAGCC
>DAOUHF010000177.1:0-2117 GCA_034428795.1 Dehalococcoidia bacterium | reverse complement strand
GCCGGGATGACGAACCAAGTGTTAGGTGATTTTCGAGAATTGACACTAGGCCATAATCGAGGTTACCAACTTCGGTTGGTGATGTAAACGGGAGCCGAACCGGAAACGCTAATTAACCTGGGGCGGCGCTTCGCCGATGATGGGCATATTGAGCCGCACGGCGTCGGCCAGGTAGTCGGCCCGCAGGTCTTCCAGCTTGAGGTATTGGGCGCCCATAGCCGAGGCGATGGGCTGGACCAACCCCAGCTTGATGAATCCCGATTCAGTGTCCACCACCACCGAAGGTATCTTGCCATCGCCGATGATCCCCGACGCGGCAGACGCCTCATCCAGCGGTGAATCCGATCCTTGGGCCACGTTGCCGCGCCCGTCGGATAGCAGCACCACCAGGGGCAGCACGTCCCGGTCCTTCATCCGCTCCGTCTCAATGACCTCCAAGGCCTTGAAAAGGCCGGCGCTCAGCGGGGTTCGGCCGCCGGTGGGCATCTCCCGCAGGTGCACCTGGGCCAGGTCGACGCTGTTGGTGGGCGGGAGCAGTAGCTCGGCCTTGGTGCCACGAAATGAGATCAGCCCAACCCGGTCCCGGCGTTGGTAGGCGTCCAGCAGCAATGACATGATGGCCCCCTTTACCGCTACCATCCGCCGCTGGGCCCCCATGGAGCCGCTGGCATCCACCACGAACAACACCAGACTGCCGGCCTTGTTCTCCCTGACCTTCTCGCGGATATCCCAGGGCTCGATCAACACAGCATTGGCCGACTCGGACGCCTCGCGCCGGCCGGTTTGGTGGGGCGCGGCCGCCCGTAAGGTTGCGTCCAGGGCCAGGCCCGACGCCTTGCCTTCCGGTAGGCTCGAGCGTACGTAGCGGCCGGCTGAGGAGTCGGAGATAGTGACGTTGCGGCGGCCGGAAGCACGGCGGGAGCGCTGGTCGGGCGGTTTCAGATTGAGCTGCCGAACAGCGAAGGGGTCGCCAACTTCGAATTGCTGGTCCTGGGGCAAAAACCCTGGGGCGGGGTCATCGGATTCGGGCTCTGGGGGTTCCGGGTCTAAATCTGAAGGCTCTAAGTCAGGGGGGTCTGAATCGCTCTCTCCTTGGTTCTCGTCTTGCGATTGATCCTGCGGTTCCCGTTGGTGGTCCTGGGTTTGAAAGTCATCCACCATCGAATCCAGTTGCTCGGTGGCCAGGTTGGGCTGCTGGAAGGGCTGCCGCCGTTGCCGGTGGAGTAGGGCAAGGTTCGCTGCCTCGCGCACGTCTTCGGCGATGACCTCCGCCCGGTCCTCGTAGGCGGCGATGGTGCTGGCGGTTTTGTACATGACTATGTCGCCGCGCATCCCGTCCACATCATACTCGGAGCAAATTGAGGTAATAAGCGTCAAGATATCGTCGCTGACCTGGACTTGGGGCAGCAGTTGTTGGCTGCGTAGTACGCGTTCCCTCTCTTCCTCCTCCGACTGTTGCCACGCCACCATGAACGCGTGAGGGTCGGCCTCATAGGCAATGCGGCGCTTCACCACCGCTTGGCGCTCTTCGAGAGTGAACCGGCCGTCCACTTCCACGGCGAGACCGAAACGGTCCAGAAGTTGGGGCCGCAGGTCGCCTTCCTCCGGATTCATGGTTCCCACCAGGATGAAGTCCGAGCGGTGGGTGATGGAAATCCCCTCGCGTTCGACGTAATTACGGCCCATCGCCGCGGCGTCCAGAAGGATGTCCACCAGATGGTCGTTGAGCAGGTTGACCTCGTCGATATAGAGGATGCCCCGGTGGGTGGAGGCGATCAGACCGGGCTCAAAGACCCGATTGCCGGTCTTGATTGCCTCTTCGATGTCCAAAGATCCCACCAAACGGTCTTCGGTCGCGCCAACGGGCAGATCGACGATGGGTATCTGGCGGACCACCGTCCGGGGGTCTTCGTTGGCGGGCTCACAGCGTGCGCATAACCCCTGCCGTTCGTCCGGAGCGCAGTTGTAGGGACAACCCTGGACCACTGTGACCTCTGGGAGCAGGGCTGCCAGGGAACGGACCGCCGTGGATTTGGCGGTGCCCTTTTTGCCCCGCACCAGAACGCCACCAATCTTAGGGTTGACGGCGTTAAGGAGCAGCGCTCTTTTCATGGCCG
>DAOUHF010000176.1:0-1994 GCA_034428795.1 Dehalococcoidia bacterium | reverse complement strand
CCCAGCCCCGGTGCAGGCCCAGGTCCAGGTGGTACACGTTCATCAACCGGCCGTTCTGGGTGGGGACCTTCTCAACTTCCACCTGGCCGGCGCATTCCAGAGTTCGTACAGCTCTGAAGACGGTTGCCTTGCCGCACTCCAGGGTGGCGGCCAGCGTTTCCATTAGCACGCGGCCCTGGCCGGTCTGGGGATCGATGTGGCGCCCGATCTCGCAGAAGACCGTCCTGGCTGTGAAGCCCAGCTCTGGGCCGGTCTCCCGGCAGTAGCGGGCCACCTCGGGGCTGTCGTAGAGGCGCATGGGTGCAGGAGATGAAGGGGCGGGTCCTTGACCGGTCGGCGGCGCCACTTCCGAGGCGATGCCGGGATTGGGGAGCTGGCCGTCCCAGTCGCCGGTGTCGGGGTTGTAGTGGGTCTGGGGAGGGCCCGACGAGGTGTTGCGGGGTTGAAAGTCGTCGGGCTTATCGGGTATATTCATACGGTACCTCGTTGATCAAATGTGGGTTGCGGGGTTCACTGGTTAAGTCCGCCCAAACCGAAACATTTGGGCGGGCTTTCTTTTTCATTGGTGACCCTTCTCATACCAGTATTGCCACAAGATCAGCTGCATCGACTCCTGCCGGATCGCGTCGAAGTCCAGGTCAGCCTCTTCACATTTCTGACGCAGTTGCTCTAGCACTTCGGCATCCCAGTCCGTTGCAACTCGCCAAGTCGGTCGGCCTCGGTCGTCAACGCCACCGGTCGACTCGACCGTCGAACTGCCTATGAACGCCCTCTGCATCAGCTCGTTGATTTCCTGGGCCAGTTCACGGCGTTCCTTCACTCGACCCCTTCGCCTCTGCTGTCGTTCGGCGGCTGTCTGTGCCATATCTTTCCCTCCGTGACGTCACATTAACGATCGGTGGGGCACTAGTCAATCGGCCTAAATACCCGAAATCCACCGTTTTTTCAAACCCGCGCGTTTTTAGCAAAATTAGCAAAATTAGCTGCCTCCCCCCTGTATATATATAGAAATGTTATTATTCCCCTCTGTGTGCACCGTGCTAATTCTGCTAATTCTGCTAAAAACCCGCGGGTTTTTAGTTTTACGCGGAGGCAAGCACGAGCGGGTTGACCTCAAATCGCCCGTTGCCCAGGTCCTTGACATGTCGAGTTTCGTGCAACAATTTGATGACCCGGCGCCTTCCTTCAACCGACTTCCGTAGGCGGGTTGCCCTGCCGCTGGCCTTTGTGGCTATCAGTGTCCTCAACCGGATGATGCGGGACTCATCATCCTCCGCCCAATCACGAATCTGCTCTATTATCGCGGTAGCTGCCGCAACGTCGTCGTCGATGCTTTCCTGTTCCAAGAACCCCGCCAACGCCGCCCGGTGCCATTCCACGACCGCTATCGCCGCCGACACGTCCTCGGAGCCATAGGTCAGGTCCTCGATGGCGCCGTCGTTGGCGTCCATCTGGCGGAAGGCTGATAGGTTCGCGGCGTACCGGGCTGCCTGTTCTGCCGCCCTCACCAGGAAGCTCTCCAGGTGCGGGCCGGGTTCCTCGGCAAGTCGGGCCATGCACTGGTCCATGAACTCGGACAGCAGGCATCGAGCCGATTCCGACGGCTGCAGGACCTTGCGGGGGGTGTGTTCGGTGGCGGCATACTCCACGCCTTCGTCCTGTAGCGCCCGGACTCGGGTTATCAGGCCCTGAAGACGGTCAACGTGCTGCCTGGGTGTCTCATCCTCCGGCCATTCGTGGGTGGTGTCCGGGCGGAAGTTGCGGCTCTCGAAGCTCAACAGAGTCCGGGCGGAAAAGCCGTTTGCCGCGTCCTCGCTCAGTAGCAGTCCCGCAATCTCGCTCTGGTGCCCCGCCAGCAACACTGTCAACCGCTTGCCCTCCACGTAGAAAGAGGCCCGTTTGTCAGCCCGGTCGTACGGGGAGTCCTCGCCGGTGTACAGGTCGTTGATGATGGAGAGCGCATGAGGGCGCTGGCCCTTGCTGAAACTCCAGCC
>DAOUHF010000175.1:0-1716 GCA_034428795.1 Dehalococcoidia bacterium | reverse complement strand
GTGATGGATGTTTCCAGGGTCTCGGCAACCACCCCCAACCCCATAGAGGCGTTCCGCTGGTAGGGAGCGCCGATGAAGGCATTTCGCCAAGCCCCGACCGCCTCCGGACGGCGGGTTTCTTCGCTGGTCCCGTCGATGATCCTTATCTGGTCCTCGCCGACTGAGCCGCCACAGTCTCGGGCGATGGCGATGACTTGGCGCATCTGCTCACCCTGGGGGAGTTCGGCCGACTCGAATCCCAGTACCAGCACGGCCTTGGCGCCGTCGGATCCCAGCGCATCGGCAGCTTCGCCTGGGTCCAGCAGTCGGCAGTTGGCGGGCCACAATTTAGTCTGGACGATTTGGCGCACCGCTTCAGCGCCCGTCTCGAAAGAAGAGAAGTTAACGGCGGCCGACGCCCGAAAGCGAGGACGTGCCTGAATCCGCATCCAAGCCTCGGTGATGATGCCCAGCGTTCCTTCGCTGCCCAGCACCAGGCGGTCGGGGCTGGGGCCCGCTCCGCTGCCCGGGAGTCGGCGGGACTCCCAAATCCCTTTGGGAGTTACCATCCGGACGGACTCGACGAAATCGTCGATGTGGGTCTGATTGGTGGCATAGTGCCCACCGGAACGGGTGGCGATCCAGCCGCCCAGCGTGGAAAACTCGAAGCTTTGCGGAAAATGGCGCAATGTGAACCGGTGGGGGCGCAACTGCTCTTCCAGCGCTGGGCCGTAGATACCGGCCTGGATTCTCGCCGCCCGGGATACGTCGTCAATTTCCAGCACCCGGTCGAATCCGCCGAGGTCAATGGATATGATACCGTCGCAATCTTCAGCCGGCTCTACTCCGCCGACTACCGAACTGCCGCCGCCGTAGGGGATGGCGGAGTATCCCTGGCTGGAACACCATTCCAGCAGGGCCTCCACATCTTCTTCTCTCTTGGGGTAGGCCACCACGTCGGGAGGGTTGGGGAACTGGAGGTTAAAGGCGCGGACGCGGTCACGGAAGCTGCGGCCGTAGCTGTGGACCGCCCGGTCGTGGGTATCGGTGGAGCAGATGGACGCCAGGGAGTCGGGCACGGCAATACGAGGCTTCCGCAGGTCCAGAGCGCTGCTGTCGGGCACCGGTGGCACGCCCACGGAAACGCCGTACTTGTTGGCGAGACTTGCGGCCAGCTCCCGGCGCTGCGCTTCAGTGGGTTCGCCCGACTCCATGCCCCAGGCCCAGAAACTTCTCCTTGGCATCGCTTACCCCTTCAACCCGGCGTCAAAATAAACGATTATCCTGGCGATTTGGGAAACCCTTCTATTGGAGGGTATGATACTCCGGCGGTAGTTGCGGGACAAGCCGGGGACTCCGACTTCGCCCAGGTGGACCAAAGGCATTGGAGTGTCGCAATTAGTTGGGCTAGCCGCGGCGAATGTGTCATGCTATGCCGGATGCGAGCAACTTGGCTTTCGGCGCCCTAGCGTAAAACCGCGCCAAGCTGGAATAATCTAAAGCATCAAAATTGCCCCAGGCGCGGCAAATTGTTGACCAGTTGCCGAGCGCCGCAACGGAACTCTTCCTGCCTACATGAACTCAACACTCCGCCACAGTCTGCAAATCGTCCGGAGGCTCCGCGAAACCGGGCCCGTAAGCCGGTTTCGCGCCCGGGTCCACGCCTGGCGGGACCGGATGCTGGAGAAACCTGCGCCGGCGTTGGTGGTGGCTACCGGTCGTGCCCCGGCCCGGGAC
>DAOUHF010000174.1:0-1589 GCA_034428795.1 Dehalococcoidia bacterium | reverse complement strand
GGCGTCTATTGGGGGAAGTTTTCCGTTGGAAGAAGGCCCGTAGAGGGATGAGAGTGGGTCTGCATGGGCTCACCTCGGCCCGATCAGGGGAGATCGGGGCCTGGTGGGCGCACCGAGCCCTGGGTTGGTCACTCAGCCTGGGCCAGCGGGGCTCCTTCCGGTGGCGCCGTGAGCAACTTTGCCATCCGCACCAAGTTGTAGGCCGTGGCCACCAAATACCCGGCCAAGCCGGTGCGGTCCAGCCCCCGATACCGCGTCCGCCGGAACCCACCGACGGTTTCCATCCATCCGAAGATCTCTTCCACCCGCTTCCGTATCCGCTGGCTCACCGCGTACCCCCCATGCCGGGTCGTCCGCCCGTCAATGGCACTGCGCCGGCCGCTGGTGTTCTGGGCCACATGGGGCGTCACTTCACGTCGCCGCATGGCCGCCACACACTCTCGGGTATCATAGTTTTTGTCCCCGCCCATTGTCCTGGGACGGAACCCCCGCTCCTTCGCCTGATCCACCAGCGCCGGCGCCGCATCCCGCTCCGCTGTCCCCGTGGCTGAGGTCACCTGCAAATCCGTCAACATCCCGTTCCGGTTCTCCATGAGGGGATGGGCCAGGAAAACCAACTTTGCCTCCTTGCCCTTACCTTTGCGCAGCAGCCGGGCCACCGGGTCCGTGGTGCTCCGGTGGGTGTCGTTGCGCCGCTTCTCCCTATGAAAGTCCACCCAGGGGTTGCCCGGGTCGTCATCGCTGCTGGCGGGGGGGTCCCCGTCCCGCCGCCGGAAGCTTTTCAGGCTCCCCGACACGTCGGGGTCGATCAACGTCCCGTCCACCGTGAAGTGCTGATCGCATAGCAGGGTCTTTGGAAAGGCGCACTGCGTTATTGGGGTCTTCGTAGCCGGCCTAGCGGCTGTAGATCGACTGTCTTATCATCGAAACCAGGTGGCGGAGGATATTGCGTCCGGTACGGCTTTCCTGGAGGTAGTTGCTGGCGATACCGGTCAGGTCCAGGGCGTCATCAAGCTCTCGGAAGGCCAGCAGTCCGGCGTCGGAGGTGATGGTGGCACCGTGAAATTCCAGGCGGACTTTGGGGTTGAACTGGAGCCGGAGAGGGGCCTTTTCGCCGTCACCCATGGGGGGTCTCCATGATTCTTACGGTATCTTACTGCGAAGCGGGCTTTGCACCAAAAGTCCTGGTTGAATCAAAAGTCATCGGTCTGAATCAAAAGTCGGGTGCTAATGTTGTCCACCTGATCCTTATTCTTTACGCCAGTTCTCTCGGGTCACCGTCCTCTTTGAGGTAGCGTCTCACTACGTCCCGAATCTGGTCGGCGTAGCCCGTTATCTCCTCGACGGATTCTATTGAGTAAGCCGGTATTTCCCTCCGACCGTAAGAGTCTCGTCCTTCCCCTGGCAACCCAATCTGCTTGTTGGAGAGGGAATTGAAGTACAGCCGGAGAATAGGCTTCCTGTTGTTGTTATCAAGCAGGACCATGGAATAGCTCTTGGTATCTCGGAAGAATACCCGATCCAAGTCAACAACGTCACTGACGATGGCCTTGACCAGTTCGTAGCCTTGAACCTCCTCTTCAGTAGTG
>DAOUHF010000173.1:0-54994 GCA_034428795.1 Dehalococcoidia bacterium | reverse complement strand
GATTTCCCACAACTTGCTCAAGAAGGAGACCAGCCTCAAAGTCGGCATCCAAGGCAAACGCCTGCAAGCCGGCTGGCGCGAGGACTACCTTCTCAAAGTCCTCCTCGGTTAAGACGCGATTGCCCTGCCTGTCCCAATACCATCAGCGGCCTGGCTCATCCAGGATGGCCGGCCACCGGTCTTTCCAGGGATGGGCCGCTTCGAACGCAGCCGAGGCCCGCAGCACCATGGGGTCGTCCAGGTGCCGCCCCACAATCTGCAAGCCAACCGGCAGGCCGGTCTCAGTCCAACCGGCTGGAACGGAGGCGGCTGGTTGACCAGTCATATTCATCGGGAAAGTGAAAGCAAGCCATTGGAATTGGTCGACCATGCGGCCCTCGATCTTCTCGGGACCCTGGGTGTGCACCGGAAACGGAGGGCACGCCAGCGTCGGAGTCAGCAGCAGGTCATAGTTACGCATGAATTTCCACATCTTGTTGACGACCGCCTTGCGAGTGATCACCGCGTTCGTCAAGTCTTCGGCAGTCCACGGGCGCCGGAGGAAGTCGACCAAGTGGGGGGTCATCTGCCCAGGGTATTTGTCGGCCATCTCACGCATGCCCTTCAGGTCTGTCTCCAAGGCCACCAGTCCCCAGAAGGCGTTCATCGGGTCTTCCCACCCGGGATGGGCCTCCTCTACGGTGCAGCCTAAATCGCGCTCGAATACCCGGACAGCATCGCCCACAACCCGGCGCACTTCCGGGTCGACTGCGGCGTACCCCCAATCGGCGCTGTACGCTACCTTGAGCCCCTTCAGGTCTCCTTCGAGACACGCCATCATGTCGAAGTCAGGGGCAGGCAACGTGTGCCGGTCCCGGTCGTCGGGGCCCACGATGACCGAGAGCATCAACGCGCTATCGGCCACTGTCCTGCTCAAAGGACCGATGTGTTCCAGCCCCTCCCAGCCGGATACTCCTGGATAACGCTCGTCGCGGGACCCTGGGTACAATGGCACCCGGCCCATCGATGCCTTGATTCCGTATACACCGCTGTGGGCCGCAGGGATGCGGATTGAGCCGCCGCCGTCACTGCCAATGGCAAAGGGACCCATGCCAGCCGCGACCGCTGCCCCGGAGCCCGCGCTGGAACCTCCTGGGGTAAGGTCGGTGTTCCAGGGATTGCGAGTGGTCTCGAATATCGGGTTGTGGCCGGCCCCGCTGTAGCCGAACTCCGGTACGTTGGTCTTGCCAAGGATGACCGCGCCAGCGTTTTTCAAGCGTTCCACCACGACGTCGTCTTCCTCGGGGACGAAGTCCTTGTACGCGATGGAGCCCGACGTGGTGCGAATGCCCGCGGTGCAGACCAAGTCCTTGATGCCCACCGGCACGCCAGCCAGCGGCCCAACATCGTTTCCCGCCATGATGGATTGTTCGATACGCCTCGCGGTTTCTCTCGCCAGCTCCGGAGTTGGTGTACAGAATGCATGGAGAGTGGGTTCAAGCCTGTCCATGCGGGCAAGCACTGCCTCCACTACCTCAACGGGCGACAGTGTTTTGTCGCGGATGTTCCTCGCCAACGAGACCGCGTCCATACTGCATATTTCATCGCTGGAGACCATGTGCAACCTCCTTATCTTAATCAGGCCGCCGTGATCTCAATCAGGCCGCCGCGCTGGCCACTACTATGGCGACCCCGCAAGTCTGGCGCGACCCCGCAAGTCTGGCGCGACCCCGCAAGTCTGGCTCTTATTATTGACCGTTTTCTTATATCCGTTCAACAAGCAAATAAACCTGCCGCCAGGGACCGCACGGGCTCCCCCACCCTAACCCTCCCCCGTGCGCGGGGGAGGGGAGCTAGTGGACAATGGCTAGTGGCTAGTGGTTAGAACGCTCCATCGGGCGCGGGGGAGGGGATAATCTCGAGGATATGTCAGGTTTATGGCCTGCGGTGCTAAAATCGCATCCATTAAGATACCAGAGAAGGTGCGTCTCAATGGATGTCAAAGAAGCATCACAGACGGCGAAGGCTTACGTTGCAGAGCTTTTCGCTGGAGAACAAATTATGAACCTGGGTCTCGAAGAAGCTGAGTTCGAAATCTTATCGAACACCTGGAGAATAACTATCGGATTTTCCCGACCCTGGGACCAGAAAAATGGCCTGAACGTTGTGCTCGGAGAAGGACGCCCATTACGCTCGTACAAGGTAATGCGCATCAATAACGAAAGTGGCGACGTTGAATCCCTCAAAGACCGTCTTCTAAGAGAGGATACAACGTGAGACTATGACCCAACCTGGGTTGTTCATCGATGCGGACCTTCTCTTGTTGCTTGTAGTGGGCAGTGAAGTCGCGACGAACAACGGCCAATTTGAACGGCTTGGGCTCACCGACGCCGCGCTCCTCGAGGTGATTACGTCCCGGCACCCCCTGGTCACCGTAGACTTCGATTTATACATAGCCGCCTTGGAGAAAGGAGAGGATACCGTGGTGAACTTCGCGCAGCTCCGGGACCAGTAACCTGCCTTCGCGCGGGAGTTAGATGACCACCGGCCCCTTTCTCACCATTTGTTCCTGAAGGTCTCGCAGAAGTTCAATGTCGGGAGACCAATTGAAGCACTCAAATAGGAGGAGTGCCGATGTCAAGGCCAGTTCTCTTTTCTCCGCTACCAATTCAATCTTCGAAACATCTATCTGGTGGTGCATGTATTTCTTGCGGGCTTCGGGAATCCAAGAGGCTTTCCCCGGGCCGAATCCAGGAAGAATAAGCAAGTGGTCTTCGATGTTGTCCACCTTAATATTTACACGCAATCCTTCTTCGCCGGCGGCCGTAAAGGTCAAGCTGGCTGCAAATTCGAATATCTCTGTGAATTGAAGCACTATTCCCTTTACATCCAAGGATACCTTGCCGTCGATTCGTGGCAACAGACCAACAGTTTCGCTCCGGTCTTCAGGCATACCGAAATAGTGGATGAATTGTCCGCTTTGATAAAAACGCCACAATTCCCGGATACAGTCCCAGCTTATTTCTTGGCTGATCCAGTCTGAACCCTCATCGGGGGGTCGCCAAGCGTCGATGTGAGGGAAATTCCACCCTTTCATCTCCACTGAGGTTTTCTGAAGGATGTGCAGCAACTCTGAGTGGTCCGCGATCCGCTTTTCAACGAAGGAGTACGGCCTAATATTCACTCTCCAATAGCCGCGAGACCGTATATTATTTAGAAGTTCGCTCACTTCAAATCACCCAGTTGCTCATCAAGGCGGTCATCGTCTGTGGTGAGTGATAATTCTAAAGGCCCAGACATCAAGCCTACCCGTCTGGCCTGTTCTATGTACCGGGTTATGCCTTTTTCTATAGCTAAATCCAACAAGTCTCTCATGTCAGCTTGGGTTGGAATTTCCGACGTTTCCGGTTTCCTGCGGGTCCTGACGTAGCAGGCGCCGTCCCGTAATACATCATCATAAGCTCGCTTACACAACACAGGAATATCGGAGAACTCTTCAACTTGGAGCAATACATAACTGTTGCCTTCAAGCTCCATGACCTCAAGCTCAAAGTTAACTCCCGGGTCCGCGTAACGTGCAACTTGGTCAGCTACCGCGTCGAAAGTCCAAGTATGAAGTTCATCGTCAGTAAGACCAACAGGTTCCAAGGCCTCCCCCTGCTCGCTTACCCCTATGATGACGCGACCGCCATACCGTCTGTTCGACATGCCCAACACTGCCTTTACCACCTGGGCGACAAGCCGGCGATTGGACAAAGGACCAGGCCCCTTGAATTCCGTACCTGATAGTTAATGACCTCTATTGATAATCCTGGCTAATTCTTCGCCTGTCAATTGCTATGAATCACCCCTTTCATCTCGTGTTTCCGGCTCGAAATGCTTTGACGTCGCTACTCCAAACGGTGGCCCTCACCCTTCTGCCCCCACGCCTGCCAGCCGTTCCGCGTCGCGGATGTAGTCGGTGGTGGCGCAGATGGAGAGTCAGATATCCGATCTCCTTGGCCGCAAAGACGGGCGAATTGGGACTGCGAAATGCCCCTTACTTCCAGTTCCGCTGCAAGGACCCATCCGGGCGGGACAGCGTAGGCCGGGTTGTATTGGTTGGCGGCTGTAATCATTTCCGAATTGAATGTCCGTTCGAGCCTCCGGGTCTGGAAGGCGATGTCCACCCCGCTGCATTCCGTTTTCGTTACCCTTTCAGGTAATACTACCACCGGCCCTCTTCTGACCAATTGGTCCTGAAAGTCCCGGAAAAGTTCGGCGGTGGGAGACCATTGGAAGCAATCCAATGGGAATTATAGCGGATGGGACTGCGAAACCATCTTGAAACCCGGTGGATTTGCTGAGAGACCGAAAGCCGGAATGACGGGTGGGGGGCCGGAATGACGGGTGGGGAGCATGGCCCTACTACGTCTCCCCGATGGCCCTACTCCGTCTCCCCGGCGAAAGCCGGGGTCCACGTCCCCGGCCTCCCCCCGTCTCCCCGGCGAAAGCCGGGGCCCACGTCCCTGGGGGTTGGGGCTGACCACTAACCACTGACCACTGTCCACTGGTAGGGGGGCCGACGTGGATTCCGGCGAAAGCCGGAATGACGGGTTGGGCGGGCCGGCGGGTTTGAGATGGTTTCTTAGAACCATACTCGGTATACGACGTTCAGCGCCGCCGCCCCGGCTATTCCGGCGGCGAGGTCGTCGGCCATGATGCCCCAGCCTCCGGGCAGGCGCTCGAAGCGCCGTATGGGCCAGGGTTTGAGGATGTCCAGCACCCGAAAGCAGATGAATGCGGCGGCCAGCCACGGCAGTGTCTTGGGGAGGAACAGGCAGGTGACCCACATCCCGATGAATTCGTCCCAGACTGCCAGCTTAGGGTCGGGGTCCTCCTTGCTCACTAGGGTGCCCACGGCCCACACTCCGGCGAGAAAACCCGCGCCGACCAGGATGAACAACCCGTAGGAGTCTTCGGGCAAGGGGGAAAAACCGTAGATTAGCGCCGCCGCCAGGCTGGCCGCGGTGGCGGGAGCCACCGGGAACAGCCCGAGTCCCGCGCCCGCGCCAAGGACCCAACCCGCTGCCGAACGGAAACTAGGCATCGCAACGGTTCAGACTTGGCGTGACATGGCCAATTCTGCTCCCAGGGAGACCCCCTCTCAATCTCCCCCTGCCAGGGGGAGAGGCAGGGTTGATTCTCAATCTGCCGCTGGCAAGGGGGGAGGCAGGGTTGATTCTCAAGCCTGAACGGTTATCGGGCATCAACCGTAGCCCAAGCGGTCCAGGTCGTCTTCGCTCATTCCCAGATAGTGTCCTATTTCGTGCCAGAGGGTGATGCTGATTTCCCGTTCCGCCTCGGCACGGGTGTCGCAGTGGCGCAGGATAGGCTGACGGTAGATGGTTATCCGGTCGGGGAGGGATGGGCCTATTCCCTCTCGTTCGGTGAGGGGCCAGCCGGTGTAGAGTCCGAACAGGCCCCCTTCTTCGTCCAGAAGAGCGGCTTCGTCCGGGCCCGGCCACTCCTCCACCACGATGTCCACGTTCTCCAGCGAACGGCGCATCTCAACGGGCACGCGGGAGTAAGCCCGGCGCACCACGCGGACGAATTCCCGGTGGGTCATCCGGATCAAGGGCCGGCGCCCACCTGCTGGCGGATTCTCTTGAGGATGTCCACGTTCTGCTGGTCGGGGCCCTTGCCCTCGAACCCCGGCACCTCCAGCAGGAAAGGAACGTCGCGGAAGGCCGGGTGGCCCATGAAAACGGCGAACCCTTCCTCGCCGATGAAGCCGTCGCCGATGTTGTCGTGCCGGTCAACGCCGGAGCCGCAGGGACGCTTGGAGTCGTTGGCGTGGATGGCGACCACGTTGGCGCTGCCGGGGCCGTCGTCCAGCTTGGCCAGCATGTCCTCGATTCCCTCGCCGGTGGTCAGGTCGTAGCCGGCGGCGAAGCTGTGCTGGGTGTCGAGGCAGACCTTGAGCCGAGGGCTGTTGACCGCCTCCAAAATGCCGCCCAACTCCTCGAACCGCGCGCCGATGTGCTGTCCCATGCCCGCCATGTTCTCGACCGCGAGGCAGGGGCCCTCAGGCGAGGCTTCCAGCACCGATTTTATGGCGTCGACGGTCTGGGGCAGCACCGACTCATAGCCCGCGCCCCCGTGGCTGCCCGGGTGGAAGATGACCGCCTTGGCTCCGATTCTCGAGGCCAGGGTCATGTAGTTGATGAGGGAATCAATGCCCTTCTTCAGGTTGGCGGGATTCGAGGTGCCGAGGTTCACCAAGTAGATGGCGTGGAGGAACACCGCTTCGATCCCCGAGTCGGCGGCGCCCTGCCGGAAGGACTCGACCTCCTGGTCGGGGACCGCCTTGAACGCCCAGCCTTGGGGAGACGAGCCGAAAATCTGGATGGCCTCGCAGCCGATTTCCCGCCCCCGGGCCGGGGCCTTGCTGATGCCGCCCGAAGTTGACACGTGAGCGCCGATTTTCATGCCGGGCCTCCCGATGCGGCCGGTGGCCGCCGTTTCCCGCTGTTGCCAGCCAAGAACGATTATAGAATAAATCGCGGTGACAATCTAAAGTTGCCCGCCCTTGCTAGCCTTCCTCCCAGTGCGCCGGGTGGGAAGGGACTATTGGACGTGAGTCATCCCGAAATTTCGGGGGTAGGCTACTGTTACGTCAACTGGCGGGCAGACGGACACCGGGGGGCGGCGGCGTCTATGGCAACTCGTGGGCATACGGACACTGGGGGGCGGCGTGGATTCCGGCTTTCGCCGGAATGACGGGTGGGGGGGCGAAAGCCGGGGTCCACGTCCCCGGCCCCCCCGTGTCCCCGGCGAAAGCCGGGGTCCACGTCCCTGGGGGTTGGGGGCGCGTGGCCCCACTCCGTGTCCCCGGCGAAAGCCGGGGTCCACGTCCCCGGGGGTGGGGGGCGCGTGGCCCCACTCCGTCTCCCCGGCGAAAGCCGGGGTCCACGTCCCCGGGGGGTTGGGGGCGGCTAGTGGCTAGTGGTCCGGGGTCCACTGTCTATTGTCCACTGGTAGGGGGGCGCGTGGTTTCCGGCTTGCGCCGGAATGACGGGTGGGGGGGCGAAAGCCGGAAACCACGTCCCCGGGTTGGGGCTGACCACTGTCCACTGTCCACTGTCCACTGGTAGGGGGCGACGTGGATTCCGGCTTTCGCCGGAAAGACGGGAGGAGGTGGCGGAAAGACGGGCGGGGCGGCGTCTACGGCAACTCGCGGGCGTACGGACACCGAGGGGCGGCGTGGATGCCGGCTTTCGCCAGTAGGACGATGGTTGAGGCAATATAATGGGCTCGTATGCGCGCCCTGTTGGTCGAATCAACCGGCGACCCGCCCCGGTTGGCGGTGGTCGATGTCCCGGAGCCGTCGCCCGGCCCCGGAGAAGTCCTGGTGCGGGTGGCCGCCTGCGGGTTCTGCCACCACGATCGGGCGGTGATGGCCGGTGTGCTGCGCCGGGGCGTGAGGCCGGGGGTGGTCTTGGGGCATGAAATCTCGGGCGTGGTGGAGGAAGCAGGGACCGGCGTGGTTGGCGTTCGTCCCGGCGACAGGGTGGCCTCGCTGCTCACCAACGCCTGCGGCGCCTGCGACCGTTGCCGCAACGGCCGGGAGCACCGCTGCCGGAACGGAGAGGGCATCGGCCACGGCAGGGACGGCGGGTTCGCCGAATACATTGCCCTTTCTCAACACAGCCTGGTCCCCGTGCCGGATGGCCTTGATCTCGTCCAGGCCTCGCTTCTGGCGTGCCCCATGGGAGTGGCGCTGGACGCCGTGGAATCCATCGCAGCGGCTCAAGCAGGCGAAACGGCAGTGGTGACCGGCGCGGGCGGCGGGCTGGGGGTCCATGCCGTCCAGGCGGCGGCGGCGTTGGGCTGCCGGGTGTTGGCAGTTACTTCATCTCCCGGCAAGGCGGACCGGCTGCGAGGATATGGGGCGGCGGAGGTGCTGGAGACCGGAGGGTTGGACTTTGCCGAGCTCGTAATGGCGTTAACGGGAGACGAAGGCGCGGACGTCGTGATCGACACGGTGGGTTCCGTCCTGTTCCCGTCCACCCTGCGCAGCCTGGGCCAATTCGGCCGGCTTGTGTTGCTCGGCGAGCTGGCCGGAGGCCGGATGTCGATCAACCCGGCGGAAATAATCTTCCGGGACGCCAGGGTCCTGGGGGCTTCGGGGGTCTCTCGCCACGCCTTGGAACAGGCGGGGGTCATGGCCGCCGCCAGCCGAATCACACCGGTGATTCATCAAGTCCTGCCGTTGGAAGGAGCAGCCAAGGCCTTCGAGCTGCTGTCGGACAGGACGCCGCTCGGGCGGGTCGTACTGGCCCCTTGTGACGCCCCTTGACCTAACACTTGATGGTGGCCCGGGCTGCTAGTGGTCGTGACCGTTCTCGCTGAAGTCGTTGTCGCTGAACACGCCGGTCTCCCGTCCCTGCCAGACGTGCACCACGAAATTGCCCCGGTCGATCCCGACCACGTCGACGATGTCGCCGTCCACGGCGTCCATGATCTCCCGGATGACGTCTTGGGTCAGGCTTTCATCGACAGCGAGCGCTACGTGCACCATCTCGGCGGTGAAATGGATGTCCACCCGGCCCACGGCCCGGTCGAGCTCCAATATGGTGTACGCTTCCGAATACGGGGTCCGCACTTCCCGCTCAAAGGAAAAATCGGCCAATTTCGCCTCCTGCCCTGCTGCCCTGCTGCCGTAGTGTCCAGTCCCGGTAAGACCCCCCGCCGCAACCCTGTGGATACCGGCGAAGGCCGGTATGACGATGGGCTGCAACCCTGTGGATACTCGCTTTCGCCGGTATGACGATGGGCTGCGCTCGGCGAGGGGCTGTCGCGTCGTCTGAAATATGGCCTACGGCCTGATGTGGCCATCCCCCATGATTACCCACTTGTACGAGGTCAGCTCCCGGAGCCCCATGGGTCCCCTGGCGTGAAATTTCTGGGTGCTGATTCCGACTTCAGCACCCAGGCCGAATTCCCCGCCGTCGGTGAACTGGGTGCTGGCGTTCACATACACGGCCGCCGCGTCCACCTCGTCCAGGAAACGCATGGCGGCGGTGTAGTCCTCGGTGATTATGGCCTCGGAATGACCAGAGCCGTAGGTCTCGATGTGTTCCAGGGCGTCGTCCAACGAGTCCACAATCCTGACGGCCGCGGTGAGGGACAGGAACTCCTGGCCCCAGTCGTCCTCGCCGGCGGGGACCACCTTGCCCGGCGCGGCGGATCCCAGGATGCTCAGGGCCCTCCGGTCGCAGCGGAGCTCGACTCCGGAACCGGTCAACTCCCGCGCGATGAGGGGCAGCCCGTTGGCGGCGATGGCCGAGTGCACCAAGAGGGTGTCCAGGGCGTTGCAGATGGACGGGCGCCGGACCTTGGCGTTGTGCGCCACGCTGGCCGCCTTGTCCAGGCTGGCGGCTCGGTCGACGTAAGTATGGCAGACGCCGACGCCGCCGGTGACCGCCGGCATGGCGGCATTTTCCCCCACGAATTTGACCAGTCCCGCCCCGCCCCGTGGAATCATAAGGTCGATGTACTCGTCCATTCGAAGCATGGCTTCGACCAGTGCACGGTCGGGGTTGTCGACGAACTGCACCGCGTCCTGGGTGACACCGGCGCCGTTCAGGGCCCGGCGTATCAACCCAACGAGGGCCGTGTTGGTGCGAATGGTCTCTTTGCCGCCGCGCAGGAAGGAAGCGTTGCCCGACTTGAGGCAGAGGCCGAAGATGTCTACGGTCACGTTGGGCCGGCTCTCGTAGATACTGGCCACGACGCCCAGGGGCACCCGGCGACGGCCCGCCACCATGCCGTTGGGCAGGGTCTTCATATCGATCGCTTCGCCCACCGGGTCGGGCAGGGAAGCCACCTTGCGCAACTCGGCGGCGATGGCCTGGAGACGGTCGGGAGTGAGGAGCAGGCGGTCCAGCAACGACTCGCTGAGCCCTTCGGCCTGGGCGGCGGCGTAGTCGCCGGCATTTACCGCCAGCACTTCGGCGGCGTCGGACTGCAGAGAATCGGCCAGCCCCAACAGCACGTCGTTCTTGGCGTTGGTAGAGAGGCGCGCGACCTGCCGGGCGGCGGCCCGGGCGGCCTTGCCCTGAAGCAGCAAGTCTTCGACAGTTCTGGTGGCCATCGGGCTATCTGTCATCGTGAGGATTCCAATTGCGAGGACCTCGATTTTGACTATTCAGTCCCAGTACGGACCCAGAACGGAGGCCCCACCCTCCGGATATGGGCTTTCGCCGGTATGACGACGGGCTGCGCTTGCCAGGGGCTCATATGCTCATATAAGGACCAGATTGTTACGGTGGACGATTTCCTGCCCGTAATGGTAACCCAGAGTCGTCTCGATTTGGCCAGAGCGCAGCCCGCGAATCCGTGCGACGTCGTCGGCGCAGTAATTGGCGATGCCACAGGCGATGCGCTGTCCTGACGGGCCGACGACGAAGATGGTGTCGCCCCGCTGAAAGCCGCCGTCCACCGCGCGCACGCCGGCGGGAAGGAGGCTCCGGTGGTCGTTCAGCAGCGCGTTGGCCGCGCCGCCGTCCACCGTCACCTGTCCCTGTTGGGATATCCCGCCCAACATCCAGCGCTTGCGCGCCTCCAGCTTGCTCTCGGCGGCATGAAAGTACGTGCCGATCCGCTCTCCGGCCACCGCCCGCAACACGGCGTCCTCGGCGCGGCCGTGGCACATAATCATGGGGATGCCGGAGGTCGTGACCAGCCGGGCGGCCTCCAGCTTGGTGGGCATACCGCCGCGGGCCCAAGGCCGCAGCGCTGGCCCCGCAACCGCCTCGACGCGGTCGTCCACCCGTTCAACCTGCTCGATCAGCGTCGCGGATGGGTCGGTGCGGGGATCGGCGGTGTATAGCCCGTCGATGTCGGTGAGGACCAGCAGCAGGTCGGCGTCCACCAGGTTGGCCGTCAAGGCGGAAAGCCGGTCGTTATCGCCGAACACTTCGCCGATCTCGTCCACCGCCACCACGTCGTTCTCGTTCAGCACCGGGACCACCCCCAGGTCCAGCAGGCCCTGTAGGGTGTTGCGGACGTTGAGGTAGGACTTACGGTTGGAAAGATCGGCGATGGTGAGCAAGGCCTGCGCCACCTGTACCCCGTGCGAAGCGAAGAGCTCCTGGTAGGTCTGCATCAGGCGGCTCTGGCCGATGGCCGCCAATACCTGCCGGGACTGGACGCCGTGCTCTTGATAGCCGCCGCCCAACGCGCCCCGGCCGGCGGCGATGGCGCCCGAGGTAACGAGCAGGACTTCGCACGAGGCCTTCCGCAGCCTGCATAGCTGACGAGCCAGATCGCGGAGCACGTCGATGTCGAGGTCTGCTCCCGAAGCCCCGGTGAGCACTCCCGTTCCGGCTTTGACCACGACGCGCTGATATTGCACAAACAATATTCTAACACTTGGGAAACCAACACCTGGGACGGCAAGTGTTCAGTCGCGGGGACGGACTTGGGGAGAAGCTCCCGCCGCGCCCCCGTGGATACCGGCGAAAGCCGGTATGACGACGGACCTGGGATTGTGACAAAGTCTTAACAGTTACCGGGAACCTATCACCTTGAAAACCCGGAGGCCGTCGGGTAGGCTTGAAAGGTACTACAACGCCCGGCGTCCCCGGAATGGAGAAGGAAAGGACAGCGTATTATGGCCGTCGCCAAAGGGTTCTTGTGCGCCAAATGCCAGCACACTCAGTTTGAGACCCAAGAAATCCGCACCACCGGGAAATATTCGAGGTTCTTCGACATCCAGAACAAGAAGTTCACCGCCGTGTCCTGCACCCAGTGCGGTTTCACCGAGATGTACCGTGGTGAGTCTTCCGCTCTCGGCAACATCCTTGACCTGTTCGCCGGGGGTTAGACCACCGCAGCATGTCCTTACACGGCCTCCTGACAATACTGGAGCGGCACCCGGAGTACCGCGATAATCTCGAATCAGCCAGCGGACCAGCGCCCTTCGCCAACGTTACCGTGCGGCAGGGGGCGAGGCCCGCTTTTATTGCGTCCCTCCGCCGCCGACGAAAGGGGGCGATGCTGGTGATCACGCCCCGGCCGGACGACGCCCGCCGCCTCCACGATCACCTCCTGACCTACCTTGGCGAAAACTGCCCGGTGCTGCTTCTGCCGGAGCCGGAAGTGCTGCCCTACGAACGGCTGGCAGTCGACGCCAACACCGGCAACCAGCGCCTGTCCGCCTTGGCCAGCCTGGCGGCCGCCGACGGCAGTGGCGATACGCCTTGCGATGACCCTATCGTCGTGTGCTCCGTAGGCTCGGCCCTGCTGTATACGCTGCCCCCCGACCTCGTTTCGGGCACGGCCTCTGAATCGGGAGAGCGCGGTCTCTTGAGGGTGGGCGACCACGTGCGGGTCAATGACCTTCTGGCCCAATGGCTGGACTTGGGGTACCGGAACGAACCGGTGGTGGAGTCACCCGGCTCGTTCAGCCACCGGGGCGGCATCCTGGACCTCTTCCCGGCCAATGCGGACCTGCCCCTGCGTATCGAGCTATTCGACAACGAAATCGACACCATCCGGGCCTTCGACCCTTTCACTCAACGCTCGATCCGGCCGGCCCAAGAGGTGCGGCTGGTCCCCGCCAGGGAGCAGCTTCCCGGCTTGGCCGACGCGGAGCGGGTCGCCGCCCGTATCGCCGCTATGGACTACACCCGTTGCAGCTCCGAAATCAAAGACAGGATGCAGGACGAGCTCCTGAACCTGGCGTCGGCCCCCAACCTGGAGACCCTCTCGTTCTACAATGGGTTGGTGAACGAGGCCCACCTGCTCGATTACCTGGGGCCCACGAGCAGCGTGGTCCTGGAGCGCCCCGGACGGGTCGAGGCCGAGGCGTTGGAGCTGGAGGAAAGGTTCGACCGGATGCGCCTGGCCCGGGAGGAAAGAGGCGAACTGCCGGCCAACTTCCCATCGCCCTACATGACCTGGGCCCAATTCGCCCAGCGCCTGACCACAGTGCCCAGGGTTGAATTGCAGACCTGGGTGGGCGACGAGGAAGACCAGGTCTTCCAACCGTCCACCACCTATTACGGCCGGTTGGACCAGTTGGCCGCCGACATCCGGCGAAGGGAGGGCGAGAACCACGCCGTGGTGGCCGTTACCCAGCACGCCCGACGGTTGGCCGACGTTCTGGACCAGGAGGGTGTGGCCGCCGGTATAACAACGTCGTTCGACGATGCCCCCGTCCGCGGACAGGTGTCCGTCGTGCAGGGCTCATTGAGGGACGGTTGGGTGATGGAGCTGCCCCGTCCCCACGACGGCGCCGGGGTGACCCGGATCGAGCTGCTGACCGACGCCGAGCTGTTCGGCACGGTCAAAGAACGCCGCCATCACCGGCCCCGCCGCGCGGAACACGGGCCGGAAATCGCTCTTGCCGACCTGATCCCCGGGGCCTTCGTAGTCCACATCGACCATGGCGTGGCCCGGTTCGCCGGCACCACCCACATAGACGACAGCGGCGAAGACCGGGAATACCTGGTATTGGAGTACGCCGACAGCGACAAGCTCTACGTTCCCACCGACCACCTGGACCGGGTCACCGCCTACCTGGGGGCGCAGGACCACGCCCCCAACCTCACCCGCCTCAGCACCGCCGAGTGGGCCCGCATCAAGCAGCGGGTCAAGGGGGCCACCCGGGAGATGGCCCAAGAGCTGATCCGGGTAAACGCCGCCCGCCAGGTGGCGCAGGGACACGATTTCGGCGCCGACACGATATGGCAGCAGGAGCTGGAAGACTCTTTCCCTTTCGTCGAGACTCCAGACCAAGCCCAAGCGATCAACGAAGTCAAGGCCGACATGGAGCAGACCAGGCCCATGGACCGCCTGATCTGCGGTGACGTGGGTTACGGCAAGACGGAGGTTGCGCTGCGCGCCGCCTTCAAGACGGTAAACGAAGGCATGCAGGTCGGCCTCCTGGTGCCCACCACCGTGCTGGCCCAACAACATTACGCGACCTTCAGCGAACGGCTCAGTCCCTTCCCCGTGAGGGTGGAGGTGCTCAGCCGCTTCCGGACTCCCAAGGAGCAGCAGGAAGTCATCGAGGGTCTGAAGGGCGGCAGCGTCGACATCGTGATCGGGACCCACCGGTTGTTGCAAAAAGACGTCCAGTTCAAGAACCTGGGTCTGGCCGTGGTGGACGAAGAGCAGCGGTTCGGAGTAAGTCACAAGGAACGCCTGAAGCAACTCCGCCGCCAGGTGGACGTGCTCACCTTGAGCGCCACTCCCATTCCCCGTACGTTGAACATGGCCCTCTCCGGCATCCGCGACCTCAGTACGATGACCTCGGCGCCGGAGTCCAGGCTGCCCGTGAAGACCTTCGTCTCCGAGTACTCCGAGGACGTAATCAAAGAGGCGATACTGCGGGAGATGGAGCGGGGCGGCCAGGTCTTCTTCCTGCACAACAGGGTCAAGACCATCAACCAGGCCGCCGCCGACATCAGCAACCTGGTGCCCCAAGCCCGGGTCATCATAGGCCACGGCCAAATGGCGGAATCGGACTTGGAAGAGGTGATGGTGGACTTCAGCAACGGCCAAGCCGATGTCCTGGTCTGCACCACCATCATCGAATCGGGGCTGGACATGCCCAATGTGAATACCCTGATCGTGGAGCGAGCCGACCGGTTCGGCCTGGCGCAGCTATACCAGCTGCGGGGCCGGGTGGGCCGGGGCGAACACCGGGCTTACGCCTATCTCCTGGTCCCCAGAGGCCGCCGTATCACCGAAGCAGCAGACCAGCGGCTGCAGGCCATTCTCGAAGCCTCGGACCTGGGCGCGGGGTTCCGCATCGCCATGCGCGACCTGGAAATTCGCGGCGCGGGAAACATTTTAGGGGCCGACCAGAGCGGCCACATCCAAGACGTCGGATTAGATCTCTACACCAAGTTGTTGCAGGAGGCGGTACGGGAGCTGGAACGGGAAGGGGGGGCCGCCGCCGACCCTGAATTGTCCCCCGGCGACCTGCCGCGAATGGATCTGCCCTTGGACTGCGGCATCCCGGAGGACTACATCGACCACCTGCCCACCAGGCTGGCCATTTACCAACGCTTGGCCAGGTTGACCGACCGCACCGGGATCCCGGAAATCCAGGACGAACTGCGGGACAGGTTCGGGCCGCTGCCGGAGAAGCTGGAGAACCTGCTGGTGCTGGCCGAGGTCCGGGCATTGGCGGCCACCGCCGGGGTCGAGTCGGTCACCCGGGGAAGCGACGCCATCGTGCTGTCGCTCAAGGTCCCGGTGGGCGGAGCCCGTACGCCGCTGCAACGTGCATTGGGGCCGTCCGCACAGGTGGGGAACACACAAATCCAGTTGCCCCTTCGCCGGTTGGGGGACCAATGGCTATCCCGGTTGACCCGGGTCTTAGAGCGGTTCTACGTATTCCAGGAGAACCTCAAGAACCTGGCCGCCGCATCTACTGCCGGCTAGGGGCCGGCTAGGGGCCGGCTGGGCTGACTTGTTGTATTTCGCATTGGCCGAAGGCCGCCTCACCTGCCCGGTTCCCGGCCGAACGGCGAAGATCCGCTGGCTGTAGCGCTATCGTAATTCTTCGTGAGTTCAAATGCAGCCACGTTCCCTGAGGAAACGACCGATGCCACTCAAGATGCAATTGCCACGGCGATTAGACAGAGCCCGGTTATCGACTATGCAATTATTGAACCTTCGGGTCCCGGTGTCGGTATTGCTCGTGGGACTATTGGCCGCGATGCTTGCCGCTTGCGGCGGCCAAACCACCGATCCTGCCGCCACCGAAACTCCCGCCACCACCGAAACTCCCGCTGCCACTGAAACTCCCGCCGCCACCGAGGCGCCAAAAGCCGACGCCGACCTGGCGTACAGCTTCCCGGTCACGATGTTTCAGGGACAGGACGAAGTAGGCGGGGACATGGTCGAACTGGGAGGGCTGCTGGGCAAACAGCCCATAGTGATCAACTTCTGGGCCGGCCTCTGCCCTCCGTGCCGGGCCGAGATGCCCGACTTTCAGGCGTTCTACGAGGATTTCAACGACCGGGTGCTGTTACTGGGGATCGACCTCGGACAGTTCACCGGTCTGGGCACCCAGCAAGACGCGACGGACCTCCTGGCCGACCTGCAAGTGACCTACCCCGCCGGTTTCACCGATGACGGAGATGTCATCAAAGAGTACCGGGTGCTGGGGATGCCCAGCACGATATTCATCGACGCCAACGGCGAAGTTTTCGATACCTGGACCGGCCCGCTAAACGAGGAGACCCTCAAGGAAAAGACCCTCGAAATGCTGGAACAGTAGGTCTATTCACCATTCAAGACATCTTGGAAGGGTACCTCGATCCGCAAAGTTCGCGGCATCTGATCTGGTGGGATTTCTGACGGCTCCCGCTACACTGCTTGTCCTACACATTATTTATGTCGCCGAGAGACTCTCGCAACGAAAGCGAACGCAACCAGAAATTCACCAAGGAACGTAATACTGTCGGAGAGGTGGACCGGAGGCTCTGAGGCTCGCGCAACACGACACGAAACTGAGGGAATCCAGTGTGGGAAACGACCGACAACTCCCAGCGTGGCCAAGCATCATCGAATTCGACACGATGCTCAGGAAGCGGTGCAAAGGCGGCGCATCGTGGTAACATGCGCTTTCATCTATGTCCTTCCCTAGAGGGCGGCTAGTGCAAGGGATGATGCGGTAGGGGTCCCTCCAAAATCCAGAGGAGGCTTTGTGGCTACGGCAGGCCGTACTCTTAACGAAAGAAGAACGGAGGACCGCTTCGCCGAACTCGTCGCGGAATGGCGGAGGGGAACCGGGGGGCTTTCGTCGCCCAAGGCTATAGCGAGCCATCCGGCCTACCAGCAGATCATCCAAATAGGAGAAACGGTCCTGCCGATGATCTTTCGAGAACTGCGAGAGAACGGCGGATGGTGGTACCCAGCCCTGCGAGCCCTCACTGGACAGAACCCCGTTCCTGAGGAAGCCAAAGGACGACCGCCACTCAACAGAGATGCCTGGCTAGAGTGGGGGCGAAGGAATGGTTACCTCCAGCCCTAAGGGGGCCAACTTCCCCTTGGAAAACTTCCCTCGCCTAAACTCCGGCAATAGCAGGGTGACAAGTCCGGTGTCCGAGGCATACAACTGCCTCGCTTGGGCGGTTGAAATCGACAATAAGAGTCTCTGGCCTGACAGTGGCGAGGACATAATCCAGGAACCGGCAGTGGAGTGGCCGGAGGGGATACCCAACGAAGAAACGGTTGAAGCGTTTGTAAAAACTCACAAAAAGCTCCGGCCGGCCCAATGTTCTTGAGATATGGGTTATAATGGCAATCGTGATGTTGGCCGCCGTACTTTGGGCCGACGCCATTGTCGGGGTGTAGCGCAGTGGCTAGCGCGCTACGTTCGGGACGTAGAGGCCGGTGGTTCGAATCCACTCACCCCGACCATTCTTCCTCATCGCCGCCGCATGCTGTCGACCCGGTCGCATCGTTCCGTCTTCTACGATTTACAACACCTCCGCCGGCGTTGGCGATCCCGTGTGTTATCGCTGTGTGCTATGATTGCGGCGCCTTTTGGGCTGTATGACCGGCTGCTAACAACCCTCGTGCCCGAACCGACTAATGGAGGTGCGACATGCCATTCGGAGGCAATGACTGGCTCGCCCTGACTCCGGAACCGGCCTTGGAACCCGACCTTCCCATCTGCGACCCTCACCACCACTTTTGGGACTTCAGGTCAGAGCGTGCTCCTTACCAAAGGTACTTGCTGCACGAGTTGGCGGACGACGTGAACAGCGGCCACAACGTCCGTTCCACTGTGTTCATCGAGGCCCGGTCCATGTACCGGCCGAGCGGTCCGGAAGAGATGCGCCCGGTGGGCGAAGTGGAGTTCGTTCAAGGTCTGGCGGCCGCCGGCGACACCGGGTTATACGGCCCCTGCAAGGCGGCGGCGGCCATTGTGGGCCATGCCAACCTGAACCTGGGTGAGGGCGTGCGTCCCGTCTTGGAAAGTCTACAGGCGGCCAGCCCCAACCGTTTCCGGGGCATACGCCACTCGGTGACCTGGGACCCGGACCCGGCGGTGGAAAATACCGCGGCCCACAGCATGGGGCATCAGTTGGCCGGCGATAACTTTCGGGCCGGCGCCCGGGTGCTGGCGGGGATGGGGATGACCCTGGAGGGTTGGCTGTTCTTTCCCCAAATGCCCGAACTGGCTGACTTCGCCAGGGCGGTGCCGGACCTCACGATCATCCTGAACCACATCGGCGGCCTGTTGCGGGACGGCCCCTACGCCAACCGCGACGATGAGGTCCTGCAGACGTGGCGCAACGGGGTCGCGGCGGTGGCCGAGTGCCCCAACGTGGTCGTCAAGCTCGGCGGAATCGGTATGCCCCGGACCGGCTTCGACTGGCACACCCGCGCCACGCCGATCGGCTCGGAAGAGCTGGCCGACAGCATGGCGCCGTTTATGAACTACTGCATCGAACAGTTCGGTCCCAGCCGTTGTATGTTTGAGAGCAACTTCCCCGTGGACAAGGTCTCGTATTCCTACAACGTGATGTACAACGCTTTCAAACGGCTGTCCAATGGGTATTCCGCCTCGGAGCGTGCCGACATGTTTCACGATACCGCGGCCCGCGTTTACCGCATCGAGGTATAGGTCTCCAATACACTCCCGGTAACGTAGCCCCTATACATGAGTCATCCCGGAGTTTATTGCCTGCGAGAAACTCCGGGATGACTCATGATTGTGTTAGACCTTTTGGGTGGAGGTCTTTAGTTGCTGGCCGAGTTGGCGACCTCGAAGTGCTTGACCCAGAACTCTCCTCGGTACAGGTCTGCCACGTCCCGGGCCAAATCGCGCCTCAAGTCGCTTCTCTCGTAGTCCATCAGGTCTTGCTCGCTGTTCCAGAGGCTGACGCTCACACCTTCATCCGGGTCTTCCGTGCTTCGGAGCAACCGCCGGCCCCGGAGTCCCTTGGTCTCGGCGGAAGTGGGCTCCACCCGCTCCCGGTAGAAGCACTCGTACTGGTCCCAGGTACCCAGACGGAGCTTTCCCCAAGCCATCATGACCAAGCCGGGGTCTGTCCCGTCGTTGGCTGACCCGCCGTGGTCGGAAAGGACCTCGAAATGCTTGATCCAGGTCTCTCCCTTGGGGTAGGCCAACGGGAAGAAATACTGGTCGGCCTCTTGGGCCAAGTCACGCCGCGCGTCGCTGACCTCGTAATCGCGGAGTTCGCCAAGAGAGTCCCAAACGCTCCAAAACACCATCTCGTCCGGGTCGGAAGCACCCCGCCATAACTGGCGCTCCCGGACCCCCGGCATGGCCATGGTCAAAGGGAGAACCTTGTCCACGTATAGCTTCCTCAAGCCATCCCAAGCTCCGGGCCGGGTCCTGCCCCATACCATTTGAACGTACATTTTGTTGCGCCCTCGAGTAAATTTAAGCTTGGCCGGGACCGGACTACCCGGCCCCGTCGTCTGCCGGCCAGAGGTCCCAATCGTCCGGGGGGACGGGCTCAGGGGCGAAGGCGAAATACTTCACCCCGGGACACGGCATCCGGAAGAGCCAGACCATCCTGCCGGTGTACTTGGGGCTGCCAGTTGGTTTCGGCAGGATCCTGGCGGCCTCGTGATCCTCTACCAGAGTTGCCCCAACAGTTACCATGGTACACCTCCCATCATTTTATGAGAATCTGGTAGGAGAATAGCCCCCAACATCCAAGTTAAGGGATGTTGGGGTGTGTCTTACCGCCCGTCAGGCGCCATGTCGCGGAACTCCCTGGCGGCGCCGGCTGCCAGGTGGGTTAGCGTCGCGCTGTAGCGGTCGGCGAAGAGTTGTGCCGTGGCGGCGTAGATGGCCATGCCGGTGGCGGGCTCCTTGGCACAGAGCTCCAACAGCGGGCCCGGGGAATCTCCAATACGCGCATCTGGCTAATTGCCTCCCCGGCAGTGATCAACGTGCCTTCTCCCAAAAGCACCGCCAAGGGAAACGACTCCCCGGGGCCCGCTACCCGGACGGCGATTTCGCCGATCTCGGAATGGGCGGTCAGATGGGCTTCGCCATCCAGGATGATGAACAGCTTCTGCCCCTCCTCACCGCCCGCACCCAGCTTTTGGCCTTCAGATATATGGACCGGGTGGGCCAAAGCGACGATCCCGGCGATCTGTTCCTGGGACAGCCGGGCGAAGAGGTCGACGTCCCGGTAATCGGCGGCGCTTACCACGCCGTCCTCGTCCTGTTGGACCGCTATCTGCGCCACAAGGTCGTCGGGGCGGAACACCCGGACCGGTGAGGATGCCTTTTTCTCGACGTCACTGGCCACGCTGCCGTTCATCAGGCGGGCCAGTCCCTTGCGGTCATGGGTGTACATGGAGATGAGATCGACTTCCTGCTGCTTGCCGTAGGCAACGATAGCGTCGGCCACCGACTGATTGACCACCACGGCCGCCGAAGCCTTGACCGAAGCCTCCCGGAGCCGCTCGACAATGCGGTTCAGGTGGAACATGGCCCTGGCGCGGCCCTCTTCCTCCTGCTAGCTGCCCAACACCACCAAGTCGCCAATGTTCCGGGTCCGGCCCGGCGGGATCACCGTCAGGAGGATGGCCTGCCCGTCGTCGGGATCGACCAGTTGTGGGATGACGTCCAAGACGCCCTCGGATTCCACCGAGCGGTCCAAGGGCACTAGCACGTTTCGATACATCGCACACCTCCAATTAGCCGGACCCGGTTGAGCCAGGGGCCAGGTGGAGCTGCTAGGCGGCGGTCAACTCCCGGGGGAACACCACCCGAACAGCGGGGGCCAACTCCTTTGGGAACACCACCCGAACATCCGTATTGGCCCGCCGCTCCACCTCTTCGGCAACGCTGCCTTTGATCAGCTTTGCCAACCCCCGTCTCTGGTGAGTGTATATGGCGATGGCGTCCACCTCTTCCCGCCCGGCGAATTCCAACACGGCGTCCGCTACCGACTTTGCCGCCACCACTTCGCAACTCCACCGGGACCCGGAGCGATTCAGGCCATCGGCGAAATACTTCAAATATCCCTTGGCCCGGGCCCGGGCCTGTTTCTCGCCTTGCGGCCCGGTGTTGATGCCGAGCCCGGCCGCCCTGGTTCCCCCCGGCGGGATCACGTGCAAGAGGATTCCCTCGCCCTCCGGCCCCACCATCTCGGAGGCTATATCCAGCACTCCCTCCACCTCTTTGATGGAACCATCCAAGGGCACCAACACCTTTCGGTACATGTCGTTCCACCTCACGTTTCCTGGCCTCGATCATCCCGGCTGATGATCCGGCCAGTTTGTTATGGTTTATACAGATATTGACTATTCCACCGTACGTGGGTTCATATCCAATATATGATATGCCTATTGGCGGCGTCAATAGATTTCGTATTTGTGATTTATTTCCCGTAGTCTTTCCACCCTCAATTGTGAATAATTTCACCATACAGCGCACAAACCGGGAATACTGAGGTCGGATTCCGTAACCTATGCCGTTTACTTCAACGATCCAGGAACCGGAAAAGGGGCGCAGCTTGTGACAATCGGAGGCAGGCCGGGCCGACACCGGCAGGAAACGGAAAACGGCTTCTTTAGCCGAGCGTGAAGCAAGAATCGAATGGAGGGAGGTCCGAGGCGGAGACCGGGTTATTTCCGGTCCTTAAATGTGTCCCACCAGGCTTTGCAGCAACGAACGTGTGCGGGCGACCGAGGACGGCCCGTCTTCCACGGGAAAGATGGTGGCGAGGAGGTCCGTCGCGCCTCCGGCCGCGAGGGCCCTGAGCTGGTCCTCAACATCTGCTTCGTTGCCCAGTATGGCGATTTCGCCAGGGCCCGACACGCCCTCCCGCTCCAGCATCCGACGGTAGCTGGGAAGGGAGCCGTATCCCTGGAAGAGCCGGGCCGCCCGGTCCCGCCCGCGGCTGGGGTTGTCGGTGACGGCGACGGGGATTCCCACGCACACCCGGGGCATTGGACGGCCGGCGGACGCCGCCGCCTCGTTCAGCCGGGGCACCACGTGTTGGGAGAGGCCACGGGGGCCCGTCATCCAGGTTACAGTCCCGTCCCCCAACTCCCCGGCGACGGACAGCATCCTGGGGCCAAGGGCCGCCACGACCACGGGACAGGGTATCGCGTCGGGGATCTGCAGGGCTCCACTGACCTTGAACTTTTCACCGGAGAAATCCACCCCTTCCTCGTTCAGCAGGGGCCGCAGCACCGACAGGTATTCCTTCATGTGCAGGGCGGGCCTGTCGTAGGAGAGGCCGAGCCAATCTTCTATGGTCGACTGGTGGGAAACGCCTACGCCCAGCGTAAGCCTTCCGCCGGTGGCGACCTGGGCCGTCAGGGCCTGCTGGGCCAAGACCACCGGGTGTCGCGGAAAGGTGGGCACCACCGCCGTGCCGATCTCGATGCGGTTGGTGCGCTGCCCCGCGATTGCGATTATCGTCAGTACGTCGGCGCCGAATTGCTGAGGGAACCAGAAGCTGTCGAAGCCGTCCTGTTCCGCATCCTCCAAGCTTCTCAGTTGATCGGCAATACTCCGGAAGGTATCAAGGGGGCCCAAAAACAGTCCAATTCTCATAGTGTTCCCGGCCTCCACATCAGAGCGTTTGGCGCCATCTGAAACCGGCGGATTTTCCGCGGCAGCCCGTGCGTGGTAACGGCTAGTCTATGGCGGCGTGGATGCCAAGTCAAACGACCGGCAGCGGATAGCGCACGGGCCCCGGACTGTCTTCGTTATTCCTGAGCGGGGAAGCCCAGGTTATCGCGAAGCGCACCCGGAGTGTAACCCGTGCGGAACAGCCCCCGCCGCTGCAACTCCGGCACGACCAAAGCGGCGAACTCATCGTAGGCCCCAGGCATGTGAGTGGCGGCCAGAACGAAACCGTCGCACGCTCCGGAAGAGAACCACGACTCCATCTGGTCGGCAATCTGGCCGGGGTCTCCCACAAACAGGGGGAGCTCGCTCAGCGTGCCGCGCCCCGACCACCGTATGAAGTCGTTGACTGTGGGGTTCTGCGTGCCGCTGAGCTGGATAACCCGGTCCAGGAAGCCCCGCAGGCCGGTCATGGACGCCAGCGTCGCGTCGTCCAGGGGTTCATTCACCGGGTGCCGGCCGAAATTGTAATTGAACACTTCGGAGAGCAGGGCCAGCGAATCCACCGGCCGGGCCAAACTCTCGAGGTACTCCAGCTTCTCCCGGGCCGCACTCTCCGAATCTCCCACGACCACGTAGACCGCCGGCGCGACTTTGACCGCGCCGGGGACCGCGCCCGGCCGCCGCTGCCCGCTCCCGCATCTCGTCGCGGTAGGCACGGCAGGCGCCGGCCGTCGGGAAGATGACGAACAGCAACTCCCCCCAGCGGGCGGCAAACCGCCGGCCCCGTTCGCTCTGGCCGGCCTGGATTATGACCGGACGGCCTTGGGGGGAGCGCGGCACGGTCAGAGGACCCCGGGTCTGGAAATGACTGCCCGCATAGTCGGCCCGGTGGACCATGCCCGGATCGGCGAACAACCCCTTATCCTTGTCGCCTATGACCGCTCCGGCCTCCCAGGAGTCCCAAAGGGAGCAGGCCGCTTCCATGAACTCGTCGGCCACGTCGTACCGTTCGTCATGCTCCAAGTGTTGAGCGACGCCGAAATTCTGGGCCTCCGCGTCGTTCAAGGAGGTGACCACGTTCCAGGCGGCCCTCCCGCCAGTGAAATGGTCGATGGAAGCGAAGAGACGGGCCACGTGGAAGGGGGAATAGTAGGTTGTGGAGTAGGTCGCCCCCAAGCCCAGGCGGGTGGTGGCCAAGCCCATGGCGGTGATCACCGGGACCAAGTCCAGCTTGACCACCCGGACGCCGTTGGCCACAGCCTCCTCGAAGGAGTCGCCGTATACGCTGGGCATGGCGAGACGGTCGTCGATGAACGCCATGTGGAACTTGGCGGCCTCCAGGCTAACGGCGATATCCTGGAAATGGCGCAGGTCCAGGAAATTGGCCGCAGTCTCCCGGTGCCGCCAGGACCCGGTGTAGTTGGAGCAGTTGGACGCCTGCATGAAAGCAATGAGCAGCATTTCTCGCATCATAGCCGTCACTTTACGGGGCGGGGGGCCGAATGCCGGTCTCCTGCCGGCAGAATCGGGCAAAGGGGCTCCGACCCAAGGATGTGGGCGGAAAAAATGTGGGCAGAAGACCAAGCCGCAGTCTTCCGCCCCCACGGTCACCGTTTATTCGCGTGAAATCCAACCCCGGTTGCTGCCCAGTCAGGGACTAGCGGACTTAACCGAGGTGTTTGGCGTAGAAGTCAAGCACCTTCTCCCAGCCGTCTACGGCGGCCTGCTGCCGGTAGCTGGGACGGTCGACTGCAAAGAAGCCGTGGCCTGCGTTGGGATACATATGGAACTCGTAGTCCTTGCCGTGCTGCTTCAGCGCCGCTTCGGTTTCGGCTACGTCGGCGGGTGAGGGCCTCGGGTCTTCGTCCCCGAAGAGACCAAGCATCGGGCAGTTCAGCCCCCCGGTGAAGTCAACCGGCCAAGCGGGCATGGCCGGGGTGAGCTGGTCTTGGCCTTGGGTCACGCCGCCGCCCCAGCAGTCCACCGCCGCGTCCACGCCGGAGAGAGTGCAGGCAGCCAGATAGGTCTGGCGGCCGCCGGAGCAAAAGCCGATGACGCCCACCTTACCGTTGGCGTAGGGGAGGGTCCGAAGATAGTTCATCGCGGCTTGCACGTCTCCCATGGTGCGTTCGTCGGGCATGCCGCCCTTCTCCCGAATGCTGGCGCTGTTCTCTTGCGGAGTGGCTTGCCCCTCCCGGAAATGGAGGTTGGGAGAGATGGTCACGTAGCCATTGTAGGCCAACTTTCGGGCCATCTCTTTTGAAGCCTCGTCCCAGCCGGGCATGTGGTGAATCAAGACTACGCTGCCATGGGGTCCGGCCCCCAGCGGGCGGGCCAGGTAGGCATCGATCTGGTCGCCTTCATGTCCTTTAATCAACACGGTTTCCGCAAGCATTCCCTCGTATTTCATGCGTTAATCCCTCCTGTATTATGGGCCTGCCGTAATAGCCTCACGGGGGGCCTCAGCCTACTACCGGCGGCAAGTGGCGTCAATCCGAGCGCGGCATGGCTTGCTCTCAGCTTGACCAATCGCCAGGCTAGTCATATGCTTAGTCAAGTTGGTGTTCGAGGGGCTGTTATTCGAGGGGCTGTCATCAGAGGGGCTGTTATATGGCAACGGTGAACGTGCATGAAGCGAAGACCCATCTGTCGCGCCTGCTGGCGCAAGTCGAGGCCGGCGAGGAAGTCATCATCGCCCGCAACGGCAAGCCGGTAGCCCGGCTGGTGGCAGTCCAAAAGCGGGCCAAACCACAATTCGGCTCTTGGAAGGGACGAATATCCATTGACGAACGCTTCTTTGAACCTCTGCCGGAAGAGGAGTTGCTCGCTTGGGAAGGCGGGTAACGATTGCGGCTTCTGTTCGACACCCACGCCCTTATCTGGTGGCTCATCGGAGATAACCGGTTGCCCATCAGGTGCCGGCGTGCCATTGTCGACGAATCGAACGACAAGCTAGTCAGCGCGGCAACAGCGTGGGAGGTCACCACCAAGTTTCGTCTCGGCAAGCTTCCGGAAGCCGAACAATTGGCGGAAAATGTTGCCGAGGCACTCGCCGGTGAAGGCTTTGAAGAACTAACGTTAACCGTGGACGACGCCGCTCGCGCCGGATGGTTGCCGGGGCCCCTCCGGGACCCGTTCGACCGGATGCTGATCGCCCAAGCGCTGGCGCGCAATCTCGTTCTCATATCCAATGAATCGCTCTTTGACCGGTACGGCGTCCGGCGGCTGTGGTAGGCTGCTGCTCCAGAACTTCCAGACTCTCCCGGTAGCTGTCCAGCTCACCTCCGACGAGTGCCAGACATCGGGGTTTCTCGTTTGGCAATCCAATGGCAACCGGGCTATAATTGGCTTTGATTCCCGTGAGGCGAGCCGGTTTCCAGGTTTGCCTTCGGAACCCGGTAGGAGTGTAGATCAAAATGGGTTTGCCAGAACGAATGAAGTTCGGGATTTTCATGGGCCCGTTCCACCGAGTGGGCGAGAATCCCACCCTGGCGCTTGACCGCGACCTGGAACTGGTGCAGTGGCTCGATTCCCTGGGCTACGACGAGGCCTGGATCGGCGAGCACCACAGCGCCGGTTGGGAAACGATTTCTTCCCCGGAGATATTCATCGGCGTGGCCGCCGACCGCACCAAGCACATCAAGCTGGGTACCGGCGTGATCAGCATTCCCTACCACCATCCTTTCATGGTGGCAAACCGCATGGTGCAACTCGACCATATGACTCACGGCCGGGTGATGCTGGGGGTGGGCCCCGGCGCCCTGCCCGGCGACGCCTACATGATGGGAATCGACTCCACCGTCCAGCGGCGGCGCATGGACGAAGGATTCGGTATGGTGCTGCGCCTGATGACCGACCCCGAGCCCATCACCTACAAGAGCGACTGGTTCGAGCTCCAAGAGGCGATGCTACAGCTTCGCCCCTACACCAAGCCCCACATGCCCATAGCGGTGGCGTCGGTCCAGTCCCCCTCTGGGGTGGCTCTGGCCGGAAAGTACGGCGCGTCCGTGCTGACTATCACCGTTCCCAGGGACCCGGGGGCCCCGGAGTCCGACCTGGCGGCCCTGTGGGCCATCGCCGAGGAGTCGGCGGCGGAACACGGCCAGACCATGGACCGGAGCGAATGGCGCCTGGTGCTGCCGGTACACCTGGCTGAGACCAGAGAAGAGGCCATCGAGCAGGCCCGGATCGGCGGCGGGTTTTATCAACGGGAGTATTTCGAGCACACCATGGGCCGCGCCGCCATCGTCGACGGCCCGCCCGAGGCCATCATCGATACCATGATCGAGCGGGGCGCCTGGATAGTCGGCACTCCGGACGACTGCGTGGAGGGCATCAAACGGCTGGAGGAGCGGAGCGGCGGCTTCGGCGGGTTCATGGTTCAGGCCATTGACTGGGCGCCGCGGGAGAAGATACTTCACAGCTTCGAGCTGCTGGCCCGCTACGTGATGCCTCATTTCCAGGGATCGACCCTGAGCACCGCCGCATCCAACTACTGGGCCTACGAGCGGCGGGACGTTCTCGGCGCAGGCCGGGCCGCCGCCATCGAACGGGCCAAAGCCGATTACGCCGGCCGTACCGGTTAAGCTTTCACCCGCATTTGCGCTGAGGTTTTATGAAAGCGGTTTGGTACGAGCGGAACGGTCCGGCGGAAGTCCTTCAACTGGGTGAGATGGCGGAGCCTGAACCGGGATCAGGCGAGGTCCGGATCCGTATTGTCGCGTCCGGCGTCAATCCATCCGATTGGAAACGCCGGCAGGGCCTCACCCAGCCGCTTTCCTTCCCCAAGGTTATACCGCACCAGGACGGCGCAGGGGTCATCGACATGGCCGGACCTGGAGTACCGGAGTCCCGGATCGGAGAGAGGGTGTGGTTGTTCGAGTCCCAGTTCGGCCGCCCCTTCGGCACCGCCGCCGGATTCACGGTGCAACCCGCCAACCACGCAATACCGCTGCCTGCCCCTGTTTCCTTCGAACAAGGGGCGTGCCTGGGGATCCCGGCGATGACCGCCCACCGCTGTCTCTTCGCCGACGGCCCGATATCCGGCAAAACGGTGCTGGTGCCGGGGGGCGCGGGCGCGGTGGGCCACTACGCCGTACAGGAAGCCAAGCTGGCCGGGGCCACGGTGATATGCACCGTGAGCTCCGACCATAAGGCCCGGATCGCGATCGACGCGGGGGCAGACCACGTGGTCAACTACCGCACGGAGAACACCGCCCAGCGAGTGATGGACATCACCGGCGGGGTTGGCGTCGACCACATAGTCGAGGTGGACTTCGCCGGGAACTTCCCGGTCAGCCGGGAAGTGCTCAAATCATCCGGCGTCGTAGCGGTCTATGCTGCCGGCGCGGCCCCGCAACCGCCGGTGCCGCTACAGTTCCGGTCGTCCAACGTTACGGTGCGGATGGTGCTGGTCTACGACATGCCCGAACCAGCCAAGACCGCCGCGGTGAACGACATCACCCGCTGGCTGGAGTCAGGGGCGCTTTCTCACCTTATCGGGCCCCGTTTCGCTCTGGACGACGTGGTCCAAGCCCACCAAGCGGTGGAGGGCGGCGCCATCGGCAACGTTATCGTGGACGTGGCCCCGGCCTAAGCCGAGTCCAGCGTGGCGCGGTAATGCTTTCGGCCTACCAGGACCTCCCCACGGCCAGTTCTTCGAAGAATACCTGTATCGTCAATCGATAGCCATCAAGTCGCCCGACCATCAAGAAGCCATGGCCGCCTATCGCGAAGGCCGCGATCCAGTATACCGGCGGCGGTAGGGGTGGGGAGGCGTTGCAACGGTTATGGAAGAATCAGCGGTGGGTAGTCATCCGTACCCGGGGCGAAGAATACCGTGAGCACTTCCAGAGTATTGGCGTTTAGTATCCGATACCTGAAATACCAACGGCCGATGGTACATTCAACCACACCGGGAGCATAAGGGAAATAATCCGCGGATAACCGGCTTGGATTTTCCTCCGGCTGCGGGTTCCGGCACAGTCGGTCCGCTATAGTCCTCTGGCATTCTTCCCGGTTCTCGACTGACAACCCGTCGATGAACCGCCGAGCGGCAGTCCTGATTACCGCATCCCACCGCCCATACTCCAACGCTGTTCCCGTTCAACCCGCTTGCCTAGCGGCTCAGGGGTGTTCCCAGATCGTGATTGCTGTCGGCCAATCCGCTCGCCAAGTAGGCGATATCAGCGTAATGGAAACTCCATGATGCCAACCTCTGGGCATTCGACTGTTGTCCTTTGCCTTCGGAAACGTAGTGGGCAACAGCGATGATACACAGGTCGTGAGCCATAAGTTGCCGGATGACCGTTTCGAGTTCGGCAGTGTTCCAAGCGGCGCTGGCGGCGACCGCGCTGCCGCGAACAATACTCCCTAATTCCAACGCGCGGTTGAGCGATTGCTCGGCTTCATCCCCTAAACAGTATTTCGCCCGGTCCTCAAAAAGCGCCCCAAGTTCTCGGGCGGCTTCCGAGGCCCTCCTCTGCAACTCGTTGATACATAATTCGTTAGAGAGTGCGTTGACTGCGGAATATGCCCATTTGCTGTAGATGGCCAGCAACTCGGGGAATTCCGTTTCTAATTCATTGGATTCAAGAAGTGGACCCGCCACTTCCCGTTCAATTCTGAACCCGACGAAAGCGAGAAAATCCTCCAGCCGGGTCGTTTGTACGTTCAGGCGGGTGTATTCGGAAGCGTCCAAGCTTTGCCTGATCATCGGGGCAAGTGTCGCCGTAACCATACGTGTACTCTGCCAAGTTCAATTGCTCGATCCGGTAAGTCGGCTTACTGTAACATACCGCGATGTGAACTAGCGAAAGATTAAATAGGGTTTCAGGTTGTTGGGAATGTGCCGGGACTGGTCCGTCGTTTCCGCCGCTTCGAATCCAAGGCTTGAGCGAAGAAACACCGGTCCCAGCCAGTCGGCATGCGGAAACGACTCCGATCTGGGGACGACCAGCGATCAACGACGATTCGAGGTTTGGAAACCAGGGCCCACTTGGTACCTGTACTTCCCGTAGCGGAGAGCGCCGGAAACCTGAGATACTGGTGGCGTCATCATCAACGGCCTGATAGCCAGCGATAAGGCGAGTCTGGACCTCTCAGCGATAACGCCATGATAGACTTTGCCACCGGCCCGGGGCGGTACAAGCATTGGACGCTGTCCATCGACGGGCGGGTGGCTTGGCTGGCGCTGGCGGTCCGGGAGGACGCGCCGTTGCTGCCAGGCTATGAGTTGAAGCAGAATTCCTACGACTTGGGCGTGGACATCGAGCTCTACGACGCGGTGCAGCGGCTGCGGTTTGAGCATCCCGGCGTGGGCGCGGTGGTGATTACATCGGGGAACGACCGGGTGTTTTGCGCCGGGGCCAACATCAGGATGCTGGCGCAGTCCAGCCACGCCCTCAAGGTGAACTTCTGCAAGTTCACCAACGAGACCCGGAACGCCATAGAAGACGCCTCTGCCAACTCCGGACAGACCTACATCTGCGCGATCAACGGCCCGGCGGCAGGGGGAGGGTACGAGCTGGCCCTTGCCTGTGAGCACATCGTGTTGATCGACGATGGATCGAGCGCGGTGTCGCTGCCCGAGTTGCCTCTGCTTGCCGTGCTGCCCGGCACCGGGGGTCTGACCCGGCTGGTGGACAAGCGGCGGGTGCGCCGCGACCACGCCGACTTTCTCTGCACAACGCCCGAAGGCGTCAGAGGGAACCGGGCGCTGGAGTGGGGACTTGTCGACGAATTGGCGCCGCGGTCCAACTTCGGCGCGGCGGTCGCTCACCGCGCCGGGGAACTGGCCGCGCAATCGGACCGCCCGGCGGACGGGCAGGGCATCTCCCTGGAACCGTTGCGCCGGACGCTGGCAGAGGACCGGGTAGTTTACGACCACCTGGCTATCGACATCGACCGGGAATCGGGCATCGCCGAGTTTTTGGTGCGGGGGCCATCGGAGCCGCCGCCCGGCAGCCCCGAGACTGTGCCGGAATTGGGGGCGCATTTCTGGCCCCTGGCCTTGGCCCGCGAACTGGACGACGCTTTCCTGCACCTGCGGCTCAACGAGGGGGACGCGGGCGTCTGGGTGTTCCGCACGCGAGGAGACCCGGAGTTGGCAGCGGCCTATGACCGCTTTCTGCTGGACAACGCCGATGATTGGCTGGTGCGCGAGATCACGCTGTTCCTGAAGCGCACGTTCAAGCGGCTCGACGTTAGCTCACGGTCGGTGATTGCCTTGATTGAGCCGGGTAGCTGCTTTGCCGGCACGTTGCTCGAATTGGCCTTGGCCGCCGACCGCAGCTACATGCTCGACGGCGTGCCCGATGGCGTGCTCGACGGCGGCTGGCAGACTCCCGCCACGGTCCGGTTGACCGGCATGAACTTCGGTCCACTCCCCATGGTCAACGGGATTTTCCGGCTGGAAGGCAGGTCCTTGGGACGCGACCTGCGGGAGTTGCGAGAGCGCCTCGGCGGCGACCTCGACGCCGCCGAGGCCCATCGTCTCGGCCTGGTCACCTTCGTCCCCGACGACATCGACTGGGACGACGAAATACGCCTCGCCTTGGAAGAGCGGGCCAGCTTCTCACCCGACGCCCTCACCGGTATGGAAGCTAACCTCCGGTTCGCCGGGCCGGAGACCATGGAGAGCAAGATTTTCGGCCGGCTCAGCGCTTGGCAGAACTGGGTCTTTCAGCGGCCCAACGCCTCCGGCCCCGAGGGGGCCCTGCGGCAGTACGGCACCGGGGCCAAGAGCCAGTACGACCGGGGTCGAGTCTGACCGTGAGCATAGACTACACCGAGCGCATCCCCAACAACGTCGGCCTCTCCGAAAACCGCCGCCTGCAACGCGCGTTGGAGTCATGGCAGCCTAACTACTTGAAATGGTGGGAGGAGATGGGGCCCGACGGCTCATCCGACTTCGACGCCTACCTGCGCACCGCCATCAGCGTCGAAGCCGACGGTTGGGCCAACTTCGGTTTCGTGAAGATGCCGGACTACCGCTGGGGCATCTTCCTGGCCAAGCCGGAAGCCGGGCGGGCCATCTCCTTCGGCGCGCACCGGGGCGAGCCTGTTTGGCAAGAAGTTCCCGGAGAGTACCGCGCGCCGCTCCGCCGCCTGATCGTCACCCAAGGCGACACCGAGCCCGCGTCCGTGGAACAGCAACGCCGGCTGGGACTCACCTGCCCGTCGCTTTACGACCTTCGCAACCTGTTCCAGATCAACGTGGAAGAAGGGCGGCACCTGTGGGCGATGGTCTACCTGCTTCACGCTTACTTCGGCCGCGACGGGCGGGAGGAGGCCGACGCGCTGCTGGAGCGGCATTCGGGCGACGTCGACCGGCCGCGCATCCTGGGGGCGTTCAACGAGCAGACATCGAACTGGCTTTCCTACCTGATGTTCACCTATTTCACCGACCGCGACGGAAAGTACCAACTGGCGGCCTTGGCTGAGTCGGGTTTTGATCCGCTGGCCCGCACCTGCAGGTTCATGCTCACGGAAGAAGCCCACCACATGTCCGTAGGCGAGACCGGGGTGATGCGAGTGGCGCAACGCACCGCAGAGGTGATGAAAGAGCTGGGCGCCGACGACCCGAGGCGACTGCGGGAGGCAGGGGTCATAGACCTGCCCACCATCCAGAAGTATGTCAATTTCCACTACAGCGTTTCGGTGGACCTTTTCGGGCAGGAAGTGTCCACCAACGCCTCCAACTACTTCACCGCCGGCCTCAAGGGGCGCTACCTGGAATCGCGGTTGGACGACGACCACCGGCTGAACGATGGCCTGTGGCCGGTGCACACCGTTAAGGACGGCAAGATCACCCTGGAGCACCTATCGGCCTTGAACGCGGTCAATGAGCGGCTCCGCGACGACTACATCAAGGACTGCCAGCGCGGCCTCGACCGCTGGAACCACTCGCTGGAGTCCGCGGGCATCGACTTCCGGCTGGCCCTGCCTCACCGCTGCTTCAACCGGCGCATCGGCAACGCCGCCGGGATGCGTGTTTCGCCCGACGGCCGGGTCGTCAGCGAGGCGGAATGGCAGGCCAACGCCAGCGAGTGGCTGCCGGTCACGGGAGACCAGGATTTTGTCGAGTCGCTGATGCGCCGGGTGACCGAGCCGGGCAAAATCGCCGGCTGGATCGCGCCCCCGGTCCGGGGCATCGACGGCAAGCCGTGGGGCTTTGAGTATGTTCGTTTCAATTGATAACTCCGCTAGTCCGGCGGTGATAACCTACCCGCCGGTCTTCAACGTCGCCGTCCCATTCATCGACCGCCATCGGGACGAGGGCCGGGGCGGCAAGGCGGCCATCATAGCCGACGATACGGACACGACCGTCAGCTATGAGCAACTCGCCGAGCGGGTGAACCGGTGCGGCAACCTGCTGCGCTCGCTGGCCGGGGAGCCCGGCGGCCGGGTGTTGATGGTGGTCAAAGACTGCCCGGAATTCTTTTATCTTTTCTGGGGGGCAATCAAGGCCGGACTGGCGCCGGCGCCCCTGAACACGCTGCTGACGGCCGCCGATTACCGCTTCATGATTGAAGACTCGCAGTGCGCCGGGCTCGTCTACTCTCCCGAGTACCTGGGAGAGGTCAGCCGGGCCCTGGCTGCCGCCGACCATTCGCCCCAATTCGTCCTGTGCACCGAAGGGCCGAGTTCGGTCACCGACATGATGGAGGAATCGTCGCCGGTGCTGGCTCCGGCCCCGACCACCGCCGATTCCGAGGGCTTCTGGCTCTACTCGTCAGGTTCCACCGGCCGGCCCAAGGGCGCGGTACACCGTCACCGCGACATTGTAACCACCTGCGTGCATTACGCCGCCAACACTTTGGGCGTGACCGAAGACGACGTCTGCTTCTCAGCCGCAAAGCTCTTCTTCGCCTACGGCCTGGGCAACGCGATGACCTTCCCACTGTGGACCGGCGGTACGGCTGTATTGAGCGGGCAACGCCCGACGCCTGAAATGACGTTCGGCATCATCGAACGGAGGCGGCCCACCCTGTTCTTCGGCGTGCCGACACTCTATGCGGCACAACTGCGGGCCCTCGATGGACTATTGGAGGACCGGGTTCCCGACCTCTCCTCGCTGCGCTGCTGCGTCTCTGCGGGAGAAGCGCTTCCCGCCGACATATTCCGCCGCTGGCGTGAGCGCACCGGTTTGCTGATCCTGGACGGAATCGGCTCCACCGAGGCCCTGCACATCTTTATCTCCAACACCAGCGAGGACTTCCGTCCCGGCTCCAGCGGGCGGCCCGTCCCTGGTTACGAGGCGAAAATACTGGACGAGTCCGGCTCTCCGGTAGCTTCCGGAGAAGCGGGCCGCCTGTTCATCCGCGGCGACTCGACCGCCCACGTCTACTGGAACGATCCCGGGAAAACCGCCGAGACCATGGTCGACGGCTGGCTCAACACCGGCGACACCTACTACCAGGACGAGGAAGGCTACTTCGTCTACTGTGGACGCAGCGACGACATGCTGAAGGTCGGCGGAATCTGGTGCTCCCCGGTGGAGATCGAGGGGCGTCTGGTCGAACATCCCAAAGTCCTGGAAGCCGCCATCGTAGGCCGCGCCGACGACGACCAGTTAATCAAGCCGGAAGCCTTCGTGGTCTTGAACGACCCTTCCGACGCGGGCGAGGGACTTGCCGAAGAGCTGCTGGAACACTGCAAGGAAGGACTGGCCCGCTACAAATACCCGCGCTGGGTCCAATTCGTCGAAGACCTGCCCAAGACCGCCACCGGCAAAGTACAGCGGTACAAGTTGCGGGCCTGATTCTCACCGCCCGAACGCGGGGGACGGAGTTTTTCGGATTGCTCTCCGCGCCCTTTGCGTCGCTTGCGGTGAATAATGTATGCTGGCCCAATCCTGCTTTGGAGGAATTCACATGGCGAAGATCAGTAAAGTCGGACACGTCGTCCTCAACGTCAAGGACACCAAGGAAGCTATCGACTGGTACACCGATGCGCTGGGCATGGAGTTGATGGTCCACGACGAGGGCATGGACATGGCGTTCCTGTCTTTCGGCACCCTGGACCACGACATCGCGCTGATCAAGGCCCCAGAGGGAGTGGAGACGGGCAGTCCCGGCCTTTCCCATACCGCCTTGGCGCTGGAAGGCGGCGAGCCCGAACTGCAGGAGATATACGCCAGGGTGAAGGATGCCGGCTATGCTATCGACTTCACCGCCGACCACGGCCTGACAAAGAGCTTCTACTGCTTCGACCCCAGCGGCAACCGCATCGAAATCTTCTTCCAGAACCTGCACGGTGAAGATGCCCGGACCTTCATGCGGGAAACCGGCGCGGTCCTCGACCCCTACGAGCTCGAACCCGCGTCCGCCGACTAGGGGGGACAATGGAACGTAGCGACATCCCCTTCCTCAGCGCCGTCGAGTTGGGGCGGTTGATACAGTCCCGCGAGGTCTCGCCCGTCGAGGCGACCGAGGCCTACCTGGAGCGCATCGGGCAGCTTGACGGGCGGCTCAACTCCTACATCACCGTGTGCCATGACGAGGCCCGACAGGCGGCGCGGGAGGCGGAGCAGGCCATAGCCTCCGGAGGGTACCTGGGGCCGCTTCACGGTGTGCCGGTGGCGGTGAAGGACCAGTTTGACACCGCCGGCATCCGCACCACCTACGGCTCCGCCCTCACCTGGGACAACGTGCCCAGCGAGGATGCCGTGGTCGTGGCGCGGCTGAAACAGGCGGGAGCCGTGCTGCTCGGCAAGCTGAACCTCTCGGAGTTCGCCTTGGGCGAGAGCTTCCACCATCCGGGCGGAACGCCGCGCAACCCGTGGGACTTGTCGCGGAACCCCGGCATTTCCAGCAGCGGCTCGGCGGCGGCCACTGCGGCGTTCCTGTGCGCCACGTCGCTGGCCGAGGACACCGGCGGGTCGACGCGCATCCCCGCTACCTGGAGCGGACTGACCGGGCTGAGGCCCACCTGGGGGCGGGTGAGCCGGCGCGGAGTGGCCGGGGTGTCGTGGTCGATGGATACCGTGGGGCCCATATCGCGCTCTGCCGAAGACTGCGCCATCACCTTCCAGGCCATCGCCGGCCACGACCCGCAAGACCCATACTCTTGGAACACGCCAGTCCCAGACTACCGCCAGGAAATCGAAGGCGGCGTCCGGAACCTGCGGGTGGGAGTGCTGCGCGAGAAGGTGTCGGGGGGCGAGTTGCACCCGGACGTGCGGAGCGCCGTCGAGGCCGCCATCGGCCAGTTGGGAGAGATTGGAGCCTCGGTGGAGGAAATTTCCATTCCGCTGGTGGAGAGCGCCGGTGCGTTCTCCAAGGCCATCACCGACATGGAAGGGGCCGCAGTCCATTACCAGGGACTGAGGGAGCGGGCGGACGAATACGACTACAACACCCGGGTCCGGCTGCTCACCGCCATCCTGACACCGGCCCAAGCCTACTACAAGGCCCAGAAACTGCGGACCATGATCCGACGTGAGGTGTTGGAGAAGCTGGAGCAGGTAGACGTCATCGTGCTGCCCACCTCTCCCGCGCCCGCGCCATTGATTGCCGACGGGCCGGGCATCAAGAGCCTGGAAGACGCCCAAAGCCGCATCTTCGGAGTGCGCAACTTCACCGGCCCGTTCAATCTTGCCGGGGTTCCGGCGCTATCGGTCCCCTGCGGCTTCACCGCCGACAACCTGCCCATAGGCCTGCAAATCGTCGGACGGCCCATGGCCGAGGGGACTATCATGCGCTTCGGCCACGCCTACCAGCAAGCCACCGACTGGCATACCAGGCGCCCGCCTGGCATGGATTAGGGTAATTGCTCGACTCGGCCTCCAGTTTCAGAGCACGCTGCTTTATATCCTCAAGCAGCTCTTGGCGGTTTTCTCTAGAGTAGACCTTGTAGCGCCCGTTTCGGAGGTCATCGATACCCACTTGAACCTTGGCCCGGAAGTCGTCCCGTTCTTTGGCAATGGCCGGATCGCTGTCCGCTAGGTCACGTTCCTCCAACAACCCTAAAGCACGGGCCATCACCGCGTCTGCCGAGGGGTAGAGGCCGGAATCGACCTTCTGCTTGATGCGGGCCCAAAGTTGTTCGTCAATCGAAATGTCCATGGCGCAAGAATACCCCCGGCGCTGAACTCAAGCTGGCATACCAGGCGCCCGCCTGGCATGGATTAGGGTAATTGCTCGAACAGTCCCTCGATGTCGCGACTACCGTGGATTACCCGCGCTATCTCGACGTGACCCTCATAAGGAGTGTACAGAATAATATACGGGGGATTGCGGACGGGGAAGCAGCGAACTCCAGGGCGGTACTCTGGCTTAGGAGTTCCAATTCGTGGGCTGTCGGCGATAAGCTGGAAGCAGTGCCGTAAACGGGCAAACTGCCGCTCAACGACCAACTCGTCCTCAGAATTCTTGTAGAAGTCCCAGATATCGTCTAGGTCGTTTTGCGCGGCCTCCGCGAGGCTATAAGGAAAAATCAACTACTAGTCGTCCCATTTCTTGCGGCGCGGCGCTCCCGGCGTTCCTCCCTGTCCCTGGCCCGCCGTTTCACGTCCTCGATGATGTCTTCCGCGTTCGCGTACTCTGTGTATCTACCGTCGTCGAGGTCTTTAACCCCCTCCATCACCTTGGCTCGGAAGTCGGCCAGTTCTTTGGCAATGGCCGGATCGCTGTTGGCCAAATCACGTTCCTCCAACAACCCCAAAGCACGGGCCATCACCGCGTCTGCCGAGGGGTAGAGGCCGGAATCGACCTTCTGCTTGATGCGGGCCCAAAGTTGTTCGTCAATCGAAATGTCCATGACGCAAGAATACCCCCGGCGCTGAACTCAAACAAGACAAGTCGGCTCCTTGCGTCGGCATATACAATATCCCAAAGTCCGGGCAGTCCTGTGCGAAACCGGGGGGAAAATGGACAATCTGATTGCCCGTGCGCTGGATACGGCCACCGTCCGGGGCGCGGGGTATGCCGACGCCCGGCTGGTGCAGACCAGCCAAGAGCGCTTCACCGTGCGCAACGGGGTTGTCGATACCCTGAGCAGCGACGAGTCGCTGGGCATCGGAGTACGGGCGCTGGTTGAGGGAGCGTGGGGGTTCGCCTCCACCAACCTGCTCTCCGCGGAGGAAGTGGACCGGGCTGCTGCCTTGGCCGTGGAAATCGCCCGCGCTTCCGCCCACACCGGCGGCGCCCCCGTTGACATCGGGCCCCCCGTAACCAGCCGGGGCCGGTACGCTACGCCGGTCGAGATCGACCCCTTCACCGTATCCAAGGAGGACAAGCTGGCCCTGCTCTTGGAGGCCGACGCGCGCATGGCCGCCGTCCCAGGCCTTTCGGCACGGCAGGGGAACCTCATTTTCATCCGGGAACACAAGACGTTCGCCAGTACCGAAGGCGCTCACGTCGAGCAGACCATCTTCGAAGCGGGCGGCGGCATTCAAGCCACCGCCGTCGGCAACGGCGAGATACAACGCCGCTCCTACCCCCAGTCCATGGGCCGCCAGCAGGGTTGCAGCGGTTGGGAATACGTGCGCGATATGGACTTGGCCGGGAACGCCGAGCGTACCGCCAACGAGGCCATCGCCCTGCTGACCGCCGACCGGTGCCCGGCCGACCTCACCACCACGTTGATCATCGGCGGCTCGCAGTTGGGCTTGCAGATTCACGAGTCCTGCGGGCACGCCATCGAGCTTGACCGGGTGATGGGCTCGGAGGCCGCCTACGCCGGCACTTCCTTCCTCACCACCGAAAAGCTTCACAATTTCAATTACGGCTCGGAGCAGATCAATATCACCGCCGACAGCATCCGGGTGCCCGGCCTGGGCTCCTTCGGCTGGGACGACGAGGGCGTCCCGGCCCAGTCCACTCCCATCGTGCGGGATGGACGCTTCGTCGGCTACCTGATGTCGCGGGAGACCGCCTCGACCCTGGGGCTGGCCTCCAACGGGACAATGCGCGCCGCGTCCTGGAACCGCATCCCACTGATCCGGATGACCAACGTCAGCCTTGAGCCCGGCGAATGGGAGCTGGAAGACCTGATCGCGGACACCGACGACGGCATCCTGATGGACATGAACCGTTCCTGGTCCATCGACGACCGGCGTTACAACTTCCAGTTCGGCACCGAGGTCGGTTACGAAATCAAGAAGGGTAAGCTGGGCCGTCTGCTGCGCAACTGCACCTATACCGGCATCACGCCGGAGTTCTGGAATTCCTGCGACGCCGTTTGCAATGCCAACCACTGGACCATGTGGGGCACGCCCAACTGCGGCAAAGGGCAGCCGGGGCAGTTGGGCCACACCGGCCACGGCGCCGCTCCCGCCCGGTTCCGCAACGTGCGGGTGGGGGTGATGCGGTGATGGGGAGTGCGAAATTTGGAATGATGCCAGGGAACATCTGAACAAGTCCCTTCCCCCCGATGGGGGAAGGTTAGGATGGGGGCACCGGCGCTCATTTGATAGCTAATACCGTTAAGCTCTCCTCCGAGATTTCGGCTTTCGCCTCAATGACCGTAACTTGTTCAAAGGTTCCCTTGGCTGGTTTAAGGTGATGCGATGATTGGCGAGACTGCCGCGCTCGAATTGCTGGAGAAGGCGATGGCCCTGTCCGGGGCGCGGCAGACTGACGTTTACCTGAACAGCCAAGACCTCGGGCTCACCCGGTTCGCCAACAACGCAATCCACCAGAACGTTTCCCACAGCAACCTGACGCTGAGCATCCGGGCCGTGGAGGGCAAGCGGCTGGGGCGGGCCACCACCAACGACCTTACGGACGAAGGACTCCGCCGCGCCGTCGAAGCGGCACGGCAGAACGCACTGCTGATGCCGGAAGACCCTGACTTCTTCGGGCTTCCCGAGCCGTCGGCCCCGTTCCGGGTGGAAAGCTGGGACGAGACGACCGCGTCATGCGGCCCCGACAGCCGTGCCCGCATGGTCGGCGGGGTGTGCCGTCAAGGGGCCGCAGCGCAGTTGACCACTTCGGGGGCGTGCCGCACCGGCGTACAGGAGGTGGCCGTCCTCAGCAGCAAGGGCGTCCGGGCCTACCATGCCGGCACCTTTGCGGGGCTGATCATCACCACCATGAGCGACACTTCCGCCGGTTGGGCCAAGGGAGGCTCGTGGCGGCTCTCCGACATGGACATCGATTCCCTGGCCCAAGAGGCAGTCGCGAAAGCCGTCGATGGCCGGAACCCAGTCTCGGTAGAACCGGGCGATTACACGGTGGTGCTGGACCCCTACGCGGTCGACGACATCCTGGAGGCCCTGAGCCTGTACGGTATGGGCGGCCAAGCCGTGCAGGAAGGGCGGAGTTGGATGAACGAAGTGCTGGGCACGCAGGCGATGAGCCAGTCGGTTTCCATCTGGGACGACGGTTCGTCCATTCAAGGCTGGCCGTTGCCCTTCGATGCCGAGGGGATGCCCCGGCAACGGGTCGAGCTGATCACCAACGGCGTAGTCAACACTCCGGTGCATAATTCCTACACCGCCGGTAAAGAGGGAACCACGTCGACCGGGCACCAAGCCTACTTCGTAGGCCCGCCGGTGGCCTCCAACCTGTTCATGCTGGAGGGCGACCGTTCCGTGGAGGAAATGATCGCCTCCACGGAGCGCGGCCTCCACATCACCCGCTTCTTCTACACCCGGCTGGCCCACAACCGGCGCTGCGTAATGACCGGCATGACCCGCGACGGCACGTTTCTAATCGAGAACGGGGAAATCGCCGGGCCGGTGAAAGACCTGCGCTTCACCCAGTCCTACGTCGACGCTTTGGCTGGCGTGGAGGCCGTCGGCCGTGACGCGAAGCTGGTGCTTAACGAAGTTGGCTTCGCCACCCGAGTCCCCGCGCTGAAGCTCGCCAGCTTTAACTTCACCGGCGTGACGGTGTAGGGGGCCATTACCGGCGGGCGGCTAGCGGCCGTTGGCCTCTACTTCGGAGAGGAACTGGATTACCCGGTTGGCGTATTTTTCCGGCTCTTCCGAATGCGGCCGGATTTCGCCCCACTGGCTGTTGGGCACCAAGCGGTGGGCCATCTCGGCAACGGCCCTGGGGTGAACGTCGTTTTCGCCGGGCATGATAATGGTCGGCGTGCTGATGCCCTTCAGCATCTTCTCGGTGCTCCCCAGAGTCGGGAACGGGACGCCGAAGAAGGCATAGATCGTGTCCCGCATCACCTGAATAAACTCCTCGGTTTCCATGGCCTCCAGGTCAGCTCTATATCCGGCGTCGGTCTGGGCGATCTCCGGGCTGAAGGGGGCAAAGCGATCGTCGGCGTCGAAGGCGTCCACCACTGCTGAAACGCCGTCGGCCGCCGCCACTTCCATGCTCTTGAACAGCTTCGAGGTAAGATACCCGTCGCAGATGACTCCGCCCGCTATGTTGGAAGGAAAGATGGCCCGCACCCGCTCGGGACGGCGGGAGGCGCAGCCGAAGGAAATCGCCGCGCCGAAGGAACCTCCCCCCAAGTAGCTCTGCTCGATCCCCAAGGCGTCCATCAGCCCGAACACGTCGTCGCACACCATGTCCCAAGTCTGCACAACCAGGGGGCTCCGGGACTGGCCGCCGAAGCGCCGGTCGTATACGATGACACGGTGTTCTTGGGAAAGGGCCTCGACCACCGGTCCGTAGCTGCTGGCCACTCCTTGCAGTCCGCCCGGCGAGAGGATGATAGGCGGTCCACTCCCGGCCTCCTCGTAATAAAGCTCCGCGCCGTTTACTTTCGCCGTTGCCATAATCGGACCTCCCGGCACATGATGTGTCGTCATAGTATCTAGGTTGATGTGGATTATATGCCCGCGGCAAGCCCTCCGCAAAGGCAGGTTGAACCAGGTTGAACCACGGCAGAGCGCGCGGAGGTTATCCCCTGGCCCACTGTGATCGAATTCCGATTAAATTCCGTGGCGGGATGCCGACTTCGCGGTGCAAGACAGGAGAACGATAGCCCCATGGCAAACGAGCAATACACTCAGACAATTTCCGCGGCAGAGGCAAGGCTCCTCCGGTTTCTGGAAACGCTGGATGACATCCAAGAGAACATGCGCGTCGAGAGGCTGGGCGAAGTTCAAGACCGTCTGCGGGAGACCGCCGCGGGCATGTTTTCGACCATTCCCGCCGAGCTGGCGGAACACATCCCGCCGGAGTCCCTCGCCCGGTTCCACCAGGGTCTCGTCGCCGCCGTTCGCCACTGTGGGAACGCCTGCGAATCGTTTTTGAACGCCGACGAGGAGAGTTTCTCCCTGACGTCCATAGACACTCGCCGGTCGCTGTACCGTGCGTTGGACTTGCTGTACAACCTCCGGGAGCACACCCTCATCCTGCGCAGCTACTGGCTGCTGCCCGAAGCGATGCCCCGGCAAGACGAGTTGGAAGCCCGCCAACCCGATGCCGGCGCGCCCGTGGGCATCATCCACAACAAGCGGATCAAGCCGCTCGCCGACTATTCGTTGTACGTCCCCGAGGGATACACCCCCAAACGGGAGTGGCCGCTCATCGTCTGCCTGCACGGCGCTTACGGACGCGGCGACCACCACATATGGTCGTGGTTGCGGGCGGCCAAAAGCCAAAGCTACATGCTCCTTGCTCCCAAGTCCATCGAGGTTACCTGGTCGATTCTGCAGCCGGCCCGCGACGTGAACTCTGTCGCCGGAATGTTCGAAGATGTCTGCAAGTCCTATTCGGTGGACCGGAGCCGGGTGTTCCTGTCGGGCTTGTCCGACGGCGGCACGTTCACCTACCTGATGGGCCTGAGCCGACCGGAGATGTTCGCCGGAATCGCTCCCGTCGCCGCCGATTTTCACGGAATGCTCGACGACATGCTACGGAAGAAGCAGGGTGCCGACATGCCCATCTATATTGTCCACGGCGCCCACGACCACATATTCCCGGTGGACTCGATCCGTAAGGGCAAGGCCCTGCTGGACCGCCTCGGCTACAACGCGACCTACAAAGAACTGCCCGATTGGGGCCACTCCTATTGCGCAAGCATCAATTCGGGACTGGTGATGCCGTGGTTCGAGGGCTTGTCTGAACTGTGATTCTTGTGATTAAGTGATTACGTTCACCCGCGGGGTTAATGGCCAATCATGCGAATCATTACAATCAAACTAATACCCAAACTAATACCCAAACCAATAACTATTCGAGACTGGAACGGTAGGTGAGTGATGAAAGCGGCGGTATTGAGGGAAGTCAACCGGCCACTGGAAATCGAAGACGTGCAGGTGGCCGACCCGGGCCCCCGGGAAGTGCTGTTGCGCACCGGGGCCACCGGTGTCTGCCACAGCGACCTGCACTTCGTGGAGGGGCTCTACGCCACGCCCATGCCGGTGGTGCTGGGCCACGAGGCGGCCGGCACCATCGAGGCTGTGGGCGAGTTGGTGGACTACGTCAAACCCGGCGACCGCGTCATCTGCTGTCTCTCCGTGTTCTGCGGGCACTGCGAGCGTTGCACCGAAGGACGCACGGTGCTTTGCTCCCGGGCCGGACTGACCCGCGGGCCCGGCGAGACGCCCCGGCTCAGCGCCGGCAGCGAGGAGGTGACCCAGTTCGCCAACCTGGGGTCCTTTGCCGAGCAGATGCTGGTACACGAGAACTCGGTGGTGAAAATCGACCGCGACATCCCCTTCGAGCAGATGGCCCTCATCGGCTGCGGCGCGACCACCGGCCTCGGCGCCGCAATGAACACTGCGGCGGTGCGACCGGGCAGCACCGTGGCCGTCATCGGTTGCGGCGGGGTTGGCCTGAACGCCATCCAGGGAGCGGTCTTGGCCGGGGCGCTCCGCGTCATCGCCATCGACTCGGTGGAGACCAAGCTCACGCTGGCCCGCGAGTTCGGCGCCACTGACGTGATCGACGCCTCCAGCGGCAACGTGGCCGCCCGGGTGCGGGACCTGACATCGGGCGGGGTCGATTACTCCTTCGAGGCCATTGGCAAGAAAGAAACGGCCGAGCAGTCGTTCGACATGCTGCGGGCCGGGGGCACCGCCACCATCATCGGCATGATCCCCCAAGGGACCAAGATCGAGCTTGACGGCCCGTCGTTCCTGCGGGAGCGGCGCATTCAGGGCAGCAGCATGGGCTCCAACCACTTCCGCACCGACATGCCCCGCTACGTCGACTTCTACCTGCAAGGCCGCCTGAAGCTGGACGAGCTGGTGTCCCGCCGCCTGAACCTAGAAGACGTCAACGACGCTTTCGAGTACATGAAGGAAGGCAGCGTGGCGCGGAGCGTGATTACGTTCTGACCGGTTGCACCATGACCGAGGGGACTATGGGAAGCAGGAGGGGGGACCGTTATGGCTCCCCCTCCTGCTTCCTACAGATGCAGATGCCGTGAGTTTAAGTTGACAGCCCTAACCGCCGTCCATTTGGAGGCCGCAGCTTATAGCGGCTCCGAAGAGGGCCATCGGAGGGCCCGCATCGGGGGCTAACAATGCGGCCAGTCCTTCCGGCCCGCCCAACTCGCCCAGCAAGCATCGCAGGCTTTCCCGGTCGTCGGGGCCCATTCTCAAGGCCGGGGCGACAGCCTCCCATTCCTCATCGTTCAGGCAACCCAGGGTCAAGAACATCCCCGCGATCCCCGCGATCCCCGCGATCCCCGCGATCGCAGCGGCGGGTTCGTCTTCAGCCCCCGTCAACGAAAACAGCATCATGGCGCCAATGTCGATGTCCTCAAACCCGGCGTGAACGCACATCAAAGTCTCGTCGCTCAGCGATCCGGCCTGTCCGATAAGTCCGGCCAGGAAGAAGTTCAGAAGCGTATCTTCCTCAAGGCACTGAATTAATTCCGCTCCCTCCTCAGGCGTGGCGAGGTCTGGACTTTGCAGCAGCAGCTCGAGCCGTTCCGGAGCAGTATTTTCCCTGAGACATGACTGTTCGGGGCCGGACAACTCTGACATGACTATAGGGACGATTGCTCCAGGCTCCGAATCCGCCATCCCATTTCTTTCCGGCACGGGGGGCATCGTCGGCAGGGGGGGGAACGTCGGCACGGGGGGCATCGTGGGGACAGGAGTCGCCGTGGGAACAGGCGTTGGCGTTGGCGTTGGCTCCGGCGTTGGCGTTGGCTCCGGCGTTGGCGTTGGTACCGGTGTGGCGGTGGGAACGGGCGCTGACGTCGGCTCCGGTGTCGGCGTTGCGCCGGAGCAGGCCAGCAATGCCACCATCAAGAGGACAGCCGCCAGGGAACATACTTTAGAGATGAACAAGAGAAGCTCTTGAGACCGGTAACGATGAACCGGTATATATTGACCGCACCGATCGTACCTCAGGGCGTCGAGGGCAATCCCTCGAAAGCCACGCGGATTACTAGTAGTTCCAGCGGGGCTCCCGTTTTTCCAGGAACGCGGAGATGCCTTCTTTAGCGTCTTCCTTCAGCAGATTGTCCACCATGACCTTCTGGGCCATTTCGTAGGCGGCGGGCCGGTCCAACTCTATCTGCCGGTAGAAGGCGGGTTTGCCAACCGCGAGGGTCTGGGAGCTGGCGGCGCCGATGCGGGCGGCCAGGTCCATGACCTGTTCTTCCAATTCATCATCGGCCACCACGCGATTCACCAGCCCGATTTCCAGGGCCTCGGCGGCCGACACCGGCGTGCCGGTGAGCAGCATCTCCATAGCCCGCTTGGTGGACAGCACCGACCGGGCGAGGGCCACGCCGGGCGTGGTGCAGAAGAGTCCTATCTGGACGCCCGGTGTGGCGAAAGACGCGGACTCGGCGGCCACGGCAAGGTCGCACGTAGCCACCAGTTGGCAGCCGGCGGCGGTGGCCAGGCCCTGCACTTGGGCGATGACCGGCTTGGGCAGCAAGCGTATCGCCTCCATGACCTCGGTGCAGAGGGCAAACACGCCGGTGTAGGCTTCTTCGTCGCGGTCGACCATCTCGTTCAGATCGTGGCCGGAGCTGAACACCGGGCCCTCGGAACGCAGGACGATAACGCGAACGCCGGGGTCGTCCTCGAACTCCCGGAAGCGGTCGCGCAACTCCCCCAGAAGCTCGGTGGAGAGGGCGTTCCGGCGGCCGGGGTTGTTCAGCGTCAAAACCCCCACGCCATTCCTGAGCTCGTAACGCACTTGCTGCCCGGTCATGGTTTTACCCCCGCAGTAGTCTCGTGAAAAATTCTCCGCCGCCAATATCCGGTGCAATTATAGCTCACCCGCCGCGTCTTTGAACCGGCGCATGGCCTCGATGTGTTCCGAGGCGGTCTTGAAACCACCTCGGCGGTTCTCGATGGACAGGTGGGACGCGCCCATCTCGCGCCAGGCGGCCACCTCTTCCACCCAGTCCTCGGGAGATGCCCCGACGGTTTTCAGCCGCCCGTCGAGGCCCAGCCCGGCGGGTTCGCGTCCATATTCAGCCATGTAGCCGTGGACTTTCGCCTGAAGGGCGCGGCCTTCAGCGTCAGGGCCGAAGTTGGGGCACCAGCCATCGGCGATGCGGGCAACGCGGCGCAGGGCAACGTCGGGCGGAACCGGCGCGAAGGGGCTGCCGACGCCCAGCCATACCGGGATTGGCCGCTGGACGGGCAGCGGGTTGATGCCGGCGTGGGTGATGTCGTGCCATTTGCCGTGGAAGTCCACCGACTCCTTGGTCCAAAGCTCCCGCATCACCTGGATTTGCTCGACGCTGCGGGCGCCGCGGTCGTGGAAGTTCCGGCCGAGGGCCTCGTACTCCACGTGGTTCCAGCCAACTCCAATGCCGAGGCGCAGCCGCCCGCCGCAGAGGATGTCGATTTCGGCGGCCTGCTTGGCCACCAGCGCCGTCTGCCGTTGTGGCAGGATGAGGATACCGGAGGTCAGACCCATTCCGGGGACAACCGCCGCCAGGTAGCCCATGAGCGTCATCGACTCATGCACCACCGTCTCGTGGTTGTACATCCCGAAGAGCGGATGGTCGTAGTGGCGGGCGTCGGCCCCCAAGACGTGGTCGGCAATGAACAAGTATTTGTAGCCCATGTCTTGGGCCGCCTGCGCGAAATCGCGGATGGCCAGAGGGTCGGGCTCAATTTCGGTTTGTGGGAAAATGACGCCTATTTCCATTTTTTCACCGCATACGACGCAGAGTGCGCCGAGATTCTTGGACTGGCCGCTTACCCCACCAACCTGCCCTTCAGGGACTCGAACTCTTCGCGGGTTAGGTAGCCTTGGTCGAGGAGGCGGGCGAGGCGTTCCAGCTCGCCCACGACACCCCCGCCATTGGCGCCGGGGTCGTGGGCCAAGGCACGGTCCACTCGCTTGACGTCGGTTACGCCGCAGAGGCCCATAGCCACGCTTAGCTCGGTCCTCAGGATCTCCAGGCAGTGCCGGACTCCGTCTTCGCCGCCAACCGACAGGCCCCAGAAGATGGGCCGTCCCACGAACACGGCCCGCGCGCCTAACGCCAGGGCCTTGAGCACGTCGGCGCCCTTGCGGACGCCGCCGTCCAGGTAAATCTCCAGACGGTCGCCCACCGCGTCGGCCACTTGGGGCAGCATGTCGATGGTGCCCTCGGTTTCCTGCATGGCATGGCCGCCGTGGTTGGACACCACCAGCGCCTCCGCGCCGTACTCGGCGCAGAGCCGGGCGTCCTCGGCGGTCTGTATGCCCTTCACCACCAAGGGCATGGAGGTCAGGGATCGGAGCCACTCGAGGTCGGCCCAATTGAGGGCTGATTCGAAACTTTCGACGAAGTTGTCCCGTGTAGGCAGGTTGGGCAACTCTATCCCTTCGAAATTCTTGAGGGAGCGTTCTTGCTCCAGGATGTAGGCGTAGCGGTACTCCCGCTCCCGCGAGGTGGCGCCCAGGTTGTCCACCGTCAGCATCATGGCTTTGTAGCCTGCCTGCTCCGCCCGGCGCACCAGAATTTCGGTAAGCTCCCGGTCCTGAAAGAAATACAATTGGAACCACAGCGGGCTCGTGGCGACCTCGGCAACCTCTTCGATACTGAAGCTCGACGCGGTGCTCAGGCCCAGGATGGTGCCGGCGGCCCCAGCCGCCCGGGTGGCGGCCAACTCGCCCATAGGGTGGGCGCGCTGGTGGGTGCCCGTTGGGGCCAGCATGACGGGGAAGCTGATCTCGTCGCCCAGAACGGTGGTGGTAAGGTCCCGCTCGCCCCCGCCCACCAAGACCCGCGGGCGCAGCTTCACCGCGTCCATTGCGGTGACGTTGTTGGTGTTAGTGGTCCAATCGGGAGCACCCAGGTCGCCGAACAACCGGTCGAACAGCGCCTTTGGCATGGTTTCCCGTGCGCGGGCCTCGTAGTCGCCGATGGTCAGCAAAGGGTTGGTGGGCGTCATGAAGTCCTCCATCCGAATGGCGTTGTTGTGGGACGGGCCAGAGCGGCAGGGGTTGACGGGGGCGGATGCCGGGATAGACCGGCTTACGTCCCCGCAGACGTTCGAGCCGCGTTCTCCGCAGGCTGCGGGAACCAGGACGTTGGCGTTAAAGGGCGTGCAGGGCCGGCAGAACCTCCTTGCCCACCAGGTCTATGTGCTCTAACACCTCGCTCTGGGACATTTCGGGGTAGAACAGCCGGATGGCGACATCGGTGAACCCCATCTGGCCGTAGGCGGCTATCTGTTCGATGCACTCTTCCGGGCTGCCCGCCAGGAAGGTGTCGTCCATCAGCGTTTCCAGGTCGCCGGTTACTTTGCGAGTCAGTTCGCTGTCGGAGCCGTGCAGCCCGTGGTAGGCGTACACCTCGTACTTCTTGGCGAAGCCGCGTTTGGCGCGTTCCACGGCCTCTTCGTGGGTGGGGGCGCAGAAGAACTCCCGGACGATCACCATGTCTTCCGGGGCTTGATGGCCGTTGGCCTCCAGGGTCTCGTGATAGAGATCGATTTGATGGCGAATGGTCTCGTTGGACTGGGCGGGGCCAACGTACAGAACCTCGCCCTCCCGGCCGACGCGCCGGACCGCCGGGTCGCTCATTGCCGCCTGCCAGACCTTGGGGTAGGGTTTCTGATAGGTGCGGGCCGTGGGCCGGGCGTTGGAGACGTGGTAGTACCTGCCGTGGTGGGTGACCTCGTCTTCGGTCCACAAACGGCGCATCAGTCCCATGGACTCGGTACAGCGGGCGCCCCGCTCCGACATGCGCGTGCCGAAGGCCTCGCACTCCTCGGGACGGTAGCCCAAGCCGACGCCCAGAATGAAGCGTCCCTCCGTGATATGGTCGAGCGTCGCGACCTGCTCGGCTACCTCCACCGGGTTCAGCAGCGGCAGCAGCAACACCGACGTCGCCAGCTTCATGTCGCCCGGCTCGGCCGCCAACCGGGCCAGCACCGGCCAGGGCTGGAAATGCTGGAAAGGATCGATCAGATAGTGGTGGGCCCAGCAGTAGATATCGAACCCGGCGTCCCGGGACGCCCGGAACTGCGCCAGGTGGTCCTGCCATTGTTGCTGGTGGTCAATGGTGTCCCGCCCCACGACCTGCCCGACCTGATAACCGACGCGCATGGATGCGCCTCCGCAATGATTTTCCAGGGCGCCCACAGGGGGCGCCCTTAAGTTGTAACCCGGGTACGGTTGTAACCACGGTACGTAAGGGCAACCCTTGTGCTTGCCCTAACTTCCGGTGCGGCGGTACTTGACCAGCCGGTGGCCTTCCAGGTTCTGGTTGACGTAGATGTCGCCGTGGGAATCGACCCAAACGGCGTGGGCGCCCTGCCCGTGCTCTACTTCGACCGGGCTGCCCCAGCGGGCGAGGATGTCGCCTTCGATGTCCAGGATGGTCATAAAGCCGTCCAATTCAGGGACGTAGACCGCCTCATCGCCGTCGATGTAGATGTCGCAGGGGCGGGCAAGGTTGAGCCACTGCTCCAAGTAATTGCCTTCAGGATCGAAGATCTGGATGCGGTTGTTTTCACGGTCGGCGACGAAGACCCGGCCGTCGGTGTGCACCCAAACGCCGTGGGGGACGTGGAACTCGCCCGGGCCTGTCTTGCCCGGCTGGCCCCAAGAGTCGAGCAGCGTACCGTCGAGGGTAAAGCGATGGACGCGGGCGTTGCCGTAGCCATCGGAGATGTAAAGGTGGCCCGAGGGTGAGATGGCGACGTCGGTGGGGCTGTTGAACGGCCCGGCAGCCCGCGCCACGGTATCGCTGTAGTTGCCGGACCAGCCGGTATCGGAAGGCTTGTCCCGCTCGCCCAGGGTCATCAGCAGGTTGCCCTTGGGGTCATACTTCAGCACCACGTGACTGTTCTTGACCGGCAAAAACAGGTTTTCGTCGGCGTCGATGAACATACCGTGGGCGTCGGGGAGCGTGCCTTCGCCCCACGAGGCCAGGAAATTGCCGTCGCGGTCCAAAACAATGAGCGGGTGCGCGCCCCGGTTGAAAAGGTAGACTCGGTCTTGGGAGTCGGTGACTATGGCCGTCTGCCCCAACTCCCATCCATCGGGCAGCTTCTCCCAGTTTTCCACTTGTTCGTAGGTGTGCTTGCCGTTGCCAACCGTTGCCATATTCCCTCCGGAGAATTAGGAGTGTGGAACTAAGAGTCAGGAATCGCGGAGTCTTTTTTCACATTTCTAAGGAACATCGGAACAAGTCCCTTCCCCCCGATGGGGGAAGGTTAGGATGGGGGCGCCGGCGCTCATTTCTCGATTCGTAATTCCACCAGGGCGTCTATCACCTGCTGTTGCAACTCACCTGCCCGGCCCGAGACCTGGTCGAGTGTCAGACCAGCAAGCGGATGGGGGATGCCCAAGGGTTGGAAGCCGCCACGGCCGAAGGTGCGGGCATGGCGGAAAGCCGAGTCCAAAAACGGGTCGGTACAGATTACCACCGTGGGGATTCCCAGGTTTTCCAAGGCCATCGCGTCGTGCACACTGCACGCGGTGCAGGACCCTCAATCGGCTATCGCGGTGACCACGAAGTCGCATCGTTCGGAGAGTTGGCCGATGATGTCATCGGCGGCGGGACGGGAGTAGACGTACTTGTCCACGGCCAGGACGTCGCCCAATTCCAGGTCCTTGGCCAGCCCTTCGCCCACGTTCTGCAAAAGCAGACTGGCGTTCGCCTTCCGGTTGCCCAAGAAGCCGCCCACCTTGTCGTGAAGGGTGTCCAGGCGCGGCGCTGCCCGCCAGCGGGATGCGGCCTCCGGGTCGATGGGGAGGGCCAAACCCAGTTCCCGCAGCCGGTCCTCGTAGTTGGTGGCGGTCATTTTCCCTCTCCCGGTCAATTACGAATCGGGAATCAAAAGCCGGACGGACTTCGATTCGCAATTCCCAATTCGTGATTCAAAATTCGATCTTGCGGCTGACCCTTCGGGAGCCCCAACCGGGCAGGTAGACCGAATGGGGTCCGCCCGCGCCGCCAGCGACGAAAATGTTGATACGCTCCGGAGCCCGCACCACCGGGACCATCTGGTCGTCATCCTCGGCGTCGATAAACCGCGGCCAGAAGTGTCCCCGCCGGGAGTCGCCTTGTGGAGGACCGCCCTTCCGCAGGAGGCGTACCGGCTTCCGCGCGTGCTCGTAGAGGAACTGGCGGATGTCCCGCTTGTTCCACCCGTCCCGGTGCAGAAACTTGGCGTGTTCCGGCCCGATAACCACCAGGGTGTCGCCCATAACGTACATCTGGACGTTGCCCAAGGTGCACATGGTGTCGGCAAGGACAGTAAGGAAGTTCCTGGAATCGGAAGCGTGGTACATGACGTTGTGGGGCGCTTCCGCCGGAAAGACGGACACCGTGCTGTCTGAGGGGTCGAAGCCAAGCTCCACGTGCATTGGCTCCCAAGGGTTGGCGTCCTCGTCCTCCGCGACGCAGTAAGTATAGGCGCCGGGGTGGCCGAAGGTTGCCTTGTTGGTCTCCCCGGGAATTGCGCCGCCCAGATTGAGCAGCGCCAGCTTGACCGCCCGGCCTATCGTGGCGTTGGCCCGCCAGCCGGACCCGAAGCAGTTGTAGCCGCCGTTGACGTTAAGCTTCTTGGCGATGGGGCCGTTAATGATGAGCAGCGGCGTGTGAATTCCGGTCGAGCACATGACCCCGCGGAGGTTGAACCGGTCGTCCATCATGGCCTGCAGCGCGGTGATTATCACTGGCATGTGCTCGGGCAGGCAGCCGGCCATCACGGCGTTGACGGCGATGCGCTCCACAGTTGCCCGGCCGCCGAGGGGCGGCAACTCGGCGATCAACTCGCCGCCGCCGCGTCCGGTTTGGGCAACGAACTTGCGCACCAAGCCATCCGAAGGAGGCACCACGGGCAGCCCGTCGGTCCACCCCGTCTCAAACATCAACTCTATGGCATCGGCTACTTCGGTGGAAAGCATGATCCCGAAAACTGGACTGTCCTGCAGTGCGATTGGGCTCGCCCGACGCGAGTGTAAGTCTGTCCTCTCAGAGTGTCAAACGCACCCCATCCGCCATAAACCAGACAGAACCAACCAAGTGGAGGGTTTTATGATTTGTCCGCGAATGCCAGTCATAACGGCTGGATATTGGTTGGCTGCTAATACGCTTGCGTTAATTTCCTTAAACGACCGGCTTGCCGCTTGCATAAGCTCCAAGCTGAATTTAGTGCGGCGTTGTGAACGTGCTAAGATTTACCCTTAATGGAGACGAACACGAGGCGGGTAGAGCGGAGACTAGAACAAGACGGATGGTACTTGGAACGGCATGGCTCCAGTCACGACATTTATAGGCATCCACGCATCGCAGGAATTATTACTCTGCCGCGCCACCGGGTGCTGTCCATCGGGATGGCAAATTCCATTGCCAGGAAGGCGGGCTGGAGCGAATAGGAGGGCACTGTGATTCGATATCCGGCACTGATTGACGGTGACGAGGGAGCTTACGGCGTAGTCTTTCCAGACATTCCGGGCGTTGGTGCGATGGGGAACACAATAGACGAAGCTCTCCTGAACGCCGAAGGCGCGCTTAGGGACTATGCCATAGAGGCTGAAAGAGACGGCGAAGAACTGGTGACCCCCAGCCCATTCCAGGCCATACAAACACCTACAGGCAACCAGCTAGTCTCCATACCTTTGATCCGACCCTCCGGCAAGAGCGTCCGGGCTGGTCTGACCTTAGACGAGGAAGTCGCGGAGTTCATTGACAGCGAATCTCGCCGACGAGGTATGACCCGCAAGACCTATATTACGTGGATAGTCCGCCGAATCGCCGCGATGGGTGGATGATCTCTGGCCAAGCAGAATACTCAAGCAATGCGCTTGCCCAATGACGTATTCTTGACCTGGCTATGTATAGGAATAGAGGCATGGGCGAAGGCTTGACAGGTTCACTCCGTTAACGTCGACTGGGGCTAACGGTTTCGTCACACCGGCGATGGCCGTCCCGTTCAGCGTAGCTTCGGCGTTGCCCGCTGCGGCGGTGAAGTCGGCCGGCGGGCGCGGGGCACTGGCCTGCTGCGTCTACCGAGGGAGGCATCGCACACTTCAAGCGCGCTCGCCCCCGGATCGTCCATGTATGCCGCCTTTTTGTATGTCAGACCCGGACGCACCTCAGACGGGCCGTGTCTGCGGGCTTCTTTGCTTTCCGAAAATCGCCGGGCAGTGTAGAATGCCCACCGCGGAAGGACGCCTTTGAGGCGGAGCCAAAGAGCGGCGATGCCAGCCCGACACCGGGGCGGCATCGCTGCCAACGGCCAGGTGCGACATGACCACACCCGACACCACCGCCAAGACGGCCCAAGTCCGGGGCCGCTTCCAACTGCCCGACCCGCCGGAAGACCATGAAGCCAAGATGACCAGCTTCGATCACCTGACCATCACCGGCACCGCCCACCATCTGGCCGTCCACCTGGGCAATCCCGAAACCACCCTGGTGGCTGGCGACCGTTACATGGTGGTCAGGCCCACCGGAAACCTGTCTGGAAGCCGGAATCCCGACCTGCTGGTGGCCTTTGGCGTGGACCCGGCGGCCTACAAGGCCACTAACGGTTACATCATATCGGAGCAGGGGAAGCCGCCGGACTTCGTGCTGGAGGTCGCCTCCAGGAGCACCGGACGCATAGACGTGACGGACAAGCGCCGGGACTACGCCGCCCTGAACATACCGGAGTACTGGCGCTTTGACGAGACGGGGGAGTATCACGGGGCGCGGCTGGCCGGGGACCGGCTGGCGGAGGGCGCGTACGTTGCCATAGAGATTGCGGAACTGCCTGACGGCGGTTTGCAGGGATACAGTGCGGCGCTGGACCTGCACCTGCGCTGGGAGGAGGGCCAGTTGCTCTTTTACGACCCAGCCACTGGCCGGCGCATCGCTACCTTTGAGGATGAACGCGCCCGGGCCGAAGACGAACGCGCCCGGGCCGAAGACGAACGCGCCCGGGCCGACGCGGAGCGGGAGGCCCGCTTAGCCGCCGAAGCCCGCGTCCGCGAGCTGGAAGAACTGCTCCGCCGCCAGAATCCCTGACGCCCCCCGGGGCTGCGGGCAGAACGTTATTGAAGAATGGACAGGCGGCAGCCAGGAAGCAATGTCCAACGGCATGACTCACCACAGCAGGGCCCGCCCCGCGCTCCGCAGAGTAGCAAGCCGTACCCTGGAACTCGCCGCCGCGCCGGTGGCGCATAATGCACGCCGTTTCGCGGGGTGTATGCGGGAACCAACAGTTTTATCCCCCCCTCCCCCGGTCTTGGCTTGCTAAACCAGCGCCCCGCAAATTCGCGCTGGCGGCGGCGTTGCTGACGGCCCAGGACAGCGACGCCGGAACCGGGCCGACCAACGTAGATTTCCCCGTCCGCGATAGGCTTCACTACTCGGTATGGGAGACTAAGAATTGAGATGACGTACCTTGCAGGCTTTCGCCAGATAAACGAAATGGTAGAGAAGGAGGCTCGGTTCGTCCAGGTGCTGGACGCCGAGATCCGCAAGGCCATCATTGGTCAGGACCGGCTGGTCGAACGAGTCCTGATCGGGCTACTGGCCGACGGGCACGTCCTGCTTGAAGGTGTGCCCGGTCTGGCGAAGACGCTCTTGATTAAGACCATCGGCCAGGCGATTCAAGCCGGATTCTCCCGCATCCAGTTCACTCCGGACCTGCTGCCGGCCGACCTGATCGGCACCCGGATATACAACCCCCGCACCGGCGAGTTCAGCGTCCAGAAAGGGCCGGTCTTCTCGAACCTGATTCTGGCCGACGAGATCAACCGGGCGCCGGCGAAGGTGCAGAGCGCATTGCTGGAGGCAATGCAGGAGAAGCAGGTTACGATCGGCGACGAGACATTCCCATTGGAGGCCCCTTTTCTCGTTCTGGCGACCCAGAACCCCATTGAGCAGGAGGGCACCTACCCGCTGCCGGAGGCGCAGGTTGACCGGTTCATGCTGAAGGTCCTCGTCCAATACCCGGAGCGCTCCGAGGAACGGGAGATAATTCAACGGACCACGGCGGGACCTCCGCCGGAGGTGCACCCGGTGGTGGACTCCAAGTACATCCTGAGCGCGCGGGACGTCGTTCGGCAGGTATTCGTTGACGACAAGATCAAGGACTACGTGCTCGACCTGGTGATTGCCACGCGCGATCCCGGCACGGCGGGACTCAAC
>DAOUHF010000172.1:0-12429 GCA_034428795.1 Dehalococcoidia bacterium | reverse complement strand
CCTCCAAAGAAGCAAAACAGGCCATAATCGATGCGCCCTCCCCTTTCATCATCACCACCACCCCGTACTTAACCGATTTCCTCCATTTTATACAATTCTAAGGTTCTGATTAAGACGCGATTGCCCTGTCCCAAACGGGGCCATCGGGGCTGTCAAGGCCGGCCCATGTTAGAATGGACAGCGCGTTATGCAGTACCGTAATTTGCCCAGTGTCGACAGTGTGTTGGCCGCTCCGGAAGTGGCTGCGGCGGTCCAGTTGTACAGCCGGGAGTGGGTCGTCGGCCTTGTACGTACCGAGCTCGACGCGGCGCGGCAGCGGGTCCGCCAAGGGGCCTCCCCCGCCGGTCCGGACGACGTAGCCGAGGCCGTTTGCCAGCGTATAAACGAGGCCACCCGCGCGGAGCCCCGGCACGTTATCAATGCCACCGGCGTCATCATTCACACAAATCTGGGCCGCGCTCCTTTGAGCAATGCAGCCATGCAGGCTGCGGAGCAAGCGGCTCGGGGCTACTCCAACCTGGAATTCGACCTCGGCGCCGGCGGCCGCGGCTCCCGCCAGACCAGGGTGCAGGCGTTGCTGCGTCAATTGACCGGCGCCGAGGCTGCCCTGGTGGTAAACAACAATGCCTCCGCCCTCCTGCTGGGCCTTTCGGCCTTGGCGGCCGGGAAGGAAGTGATCGTCTCCCGGGCGGAGGCGGTGGAAATCGGCGGGGGTTTTCGAATACCCGACGTGCTGCGCCAGAGCGGGTGCAACCTCGTGGACGTGGGCGCCACCAACCGCACCTACCTTCGGGACTATGAAGAGGCGGCCACCTCCAACACGGCCGCGTTCCTGAAGGTACACGCCAGCAACTTCCGGGTCGAGGGGTTCACCGCCGAGGTGAACGCCGCGGAGCTGGCCGCGCTGGGCGACCGGCTGGGCGTAGCGGTGTTGCACGACGTGGGCAGCGGCAGCCTGCTTCCCACCGAGCGCTACGGCCTGGCCCATGAACCCACTCCCCAGGAAAGCATTCGAGCAGGCATGGGGCTGGTGTTCTTTTCCGGTGACAAGCTGCTTGGCGGACCCCAGGCCGGTATCGTGGTTGGAAGACGGGACCTGGTGGACCGGCTGGCCCGCCATCCCCTGGCACGGGCCGTCCGAATCGACAAGCTGAGTTTGGCTAGTCTGGCGGCGACCCTGGTCCACTACCTGAGGGGAGACGCGGAGCAGGCAATACCGGTGTGGCGGATGGTCTCCGCATCGGCAGACGACCTCAAGGCCCGGGCGCTGTCCTGGCAGTCGGCTCTCGCTTCGGGTGAAGTACGGGAGTCACGGTCTGCGGTCGGCGGAGGGAGCCTGCCGGGGGAGACTCTGCCCACCTGGGTGTTGTCGTTGGACTGCCAGGACGTCGGCGGCGCGGACGGGGTGGCAGGGCGGTTACGGCAAGGCCGCCCGCCGGTGATCGCCAGAATCGAGGACGGCCGAGTGGTCCTGGATCCGAGGACGGTGGCCCTTGATGAAGATTCCGACCTGCTGGCGGCCTTGAACGCCGCGATTGGCCAGGGCGGACCCGTCCGGCCCGTCCGATAACTTGACATAACGGACATATCGGGATAACTGAATGACCGACTATCTGCTGGTACACGGCGCGGGACAGGGGGCATGGGCTTGGGGCCGGGTCTGGGGGCGTATGACCGCCCCCGAAGAGCACCCGCCCGTACTGTACAAGAGCCGGCGGGCGAACCGAGTGCTCCCGATCGACCTGCCGGGCCATGGGGCCGACGCCAGCGGGGATACTTCGGTCGTACGAGTGGAGGACTGTGTCCAGTCCATCGTCGAGGCAGTGGAGCGAGAGCGGCTAACCGATGTCGTAATGGTGGGCCACGGATTCTCCGCTGGACTGGTGCTGCGGGCGGCTTCCGAGTTGTCCACTCCACCCAAACGGGTGGTATTGGTGGCGGGCATCGTTCCTCCCCAGCAGATGCCGCTGCTAAGCGCCTGCGCGAGGGGGGCCCGGTTCAGTTACCGCTTGGGTTCCTTCTTCAACGCCATGTCGCGCCGGGAGCTCAAACTGGCGCGACCGGCCATCGACGCCTATCTATGCAACGACATGGACGTCATGGAAGTGGCGCAGATGCTGGGGTTTTTCTGCCCGCTGCCCACCCGGCTGCTCAATTCCCGGATCGCCTTGGGCGACTCCCTTCCCAGCCCGTTGACCTATGTAGTGCTGACCAGGGACCGGCTCATCGGTATCGACATCCAAAAGCGGACTGCCGAACGGCTCGCCAGCCAGGACACCGTGGAGATTGAGGCCTGCCACCAGGTGATGTGGGAAAAGCCCGATGAGCTGGCCGAGGCACTGATGCGCTACGCCTGACGTGGCGGGCCAGGGCCTCCGGTCCCGCATGAAATCCCCCGGGATATGATTCAAACGAAAACATGAGTCACCCCGGAGATTGAGGACAGGCTACTTTTGCTTTTGCAGTGATGTCGTCATTCCGGCGAATGACGGGGATGGGGTGGCGGCGTCTACGCCAACCCGCGGGCAAACGGACACCGGGGGGTGACGTGGATTCCGGCTTTCGCCGGAAAGACCGGAGGTGGCGGCGGTGTCTACGGCAACTGGCGGGCGTACGGACACCGGGGGGCGACGTGGGTTCCGGCTTTCGCCCGAAAGACGGGATGGGGGTCATGGCCTTACTCCGTCTCCCCGATGGCCCTACTCCGTCTCCCCGGCGAAAGCCGGGGTCCACGTCCCCGGCACGCTTCGGCTGTCTCAGTGGGTGGCCGCAATGTGGAGTCGACGCGCTGTCCCTGAGGGTTGAGAGGCGACGTGGGTTCCGGCTTTCGCCGGAAAGACGGGGGTGGTGGCGGAAAGACGGGGGGTGGCGGTGTCTATGGCAACTGGCGGGCAAACGGACACCGGGGGGCGACGTGGGTTTCGGCTTTCGCCGGAAAGACGGGGGTGGCGGCGGGTTTCGCCGGGATGACGAGGGGTGGCGGCTTTCGCCGGAATGACGGGGTGGGGTGGCGGTGTCCCTACAGGGACTGGATGAAGTTGCCCACCTCCTGGTGAGGTGGGCAACTTGTTCTTCCTTGTTGAGCGTCCCTGCAGGAAACTCCGGGATGACTCATGTCTGCTATGCCGGGATTCCGGGGCGTCCGGTCACCAGCCGGGGCGACGACGGCCGCAACTGCCGCAAAACACGTCTCGCATCGGAGGGTTCTCGTGCTCACACCCGGCGCATTTCCATGCGGGAACCCCGGCAATCATAAGAGGTCTCATCTGTTCGGATTACCTGTCCGGAACTCCATGAGGCTATCGGGCCCGCGGGCTAGTGCATGTGCCCGTGGTCGTCGTGGTGCTCCTCTTCCTCCTGGGTGATAAGCGAATAGGTGGTGAGTATCATCGACGCCACGCTGGCCGCGTTTTCCAAGGCCGATCGGGAAACCTTGGTGGGGTCGATTATCCCGCGCTCCACCAAGTCGGTGTAGTCGTTGAGTACCGCGTCGTACCCGTAGTTCACCGAGCTGTTGGACTTGATCTGGTCCAAGACAACGGCGCCTTCTTGATTGGAGTTGCTGGCAATAATGCGAACAGGGGTCTCGAGGGCCGCCGCCAGGATGCTCTTGGCCACCGCCTCATCCCCTGACAGGTTCACGTCGTCCAGGGCGGAGATGGCGCGAACGAAGGCGACCCCGCCTCCCGGAACCACTCCTTCCGCCACGGCAGCCCTGGTGGCCGACAATGCGTCTTCGACCCGGCCCTTGCGCTCCTTTAGTTCCGGTTCGGTCGGCGCGCCAATTTTAACCACGGCCACGCCGCCCGACAGCTTGGCCAGCCGTTCCTGCAGCTTCTCTTTGTCGTACTCGGAAGTGGTTTCCTCAATCTGGACGTTGATCTGGTCGGCGCGGCCCTTGATCACCGTCGTGTCTCCCCGTCCATCAATGATGGTGGTCCGGTCCTTGGAGCACTCGATTCGCCGGGCTTGACCCAGGTCGGCAACCGTCGCCTGGTCCAGACGGCGGCCCCGTTCTTCGGAAACCACCTCAGCGCCGGTGAGGACGGCGATGTCCTCCAACATGGCCTTGCGGCGGTCGCCGAAACCGGGCGCCTTCACCGCCAGGCAGTTGAGGGTGCCTCGCAACTTGTTGACGACCATCACCGCGAGGGCTTCGCTCTCCACGTCTTCGGCGATGACCACGAGGTTCTTGGTGACCTGTAACGCCTGCTCCAGGACGGGCACCAACTCGGACGCGGAGGAAATCTTTTTGTCGGTGACCAGGATATAGGGCTGCTCGATTACCGACTCCATCCGTTCCGGGTTGGTTACGAAGTAGGGGGAGATGTAGCCGCGGTCGAAGGTCATGCCCTCGACGTATTCGGTCTCCGACTCGATGCCCTTGCCTTCTTCGACGGTCACCACGCCCTCGGCGCCGACCTTTTCCAGGACGTCGGCCAGCATGTCGCCGATCTCCCGGTCGTTGGCGGAGATGGCAGCCACCTGGGCCATCTGGTCCCGGCCCTCGATGGGGTTGGACATCGCCCCGAGCCGGGCCACCACGGCTTTCACGCACTTGTCGATGCCCCGCTTTATGGCCATGGGGTCGGCCCCGGCGGCGACGTTCCTCATCCCCTGCTGCACCAACACCTGGGCCAGGACCGTGGCGGTGGTGGTGCCGTCCCCCGCGATGTCGTTGGTCTTGCTGGCGGCCTCCTTGATGAGCTGGGCCCCCATGTTCTCGAAGGGCTCGGGCAACTCCACCTCTTTGGCGATGGTGACGCCGTCATTGGTAATTACCGGGGCGCCCCATTTCTTTTCCAATACCACGTTTCTGCCCTTGGGTCCGAGGGTCAGCCTCACGGCGTCGGACACGATGTTGATGCCGCGCAAAAGGGCCTGCTGGGCGGCCTCGTCGCTGATGATCTGTTTGGCTGGCATTGCTCTCCTCTCCCTTACTGGTAGATGGGTTAAAGCCGATGGCGCTTAGAGTCGGTCGGGTTGGTCAATCGCGGGCAATCAAGATATCTTGGCCATGATGTCGTTGCTGCCCATTACCAGCAACTCTTCGTCTTCTACCCGGATTTCAGTGCCGGCGAACCGGGAGTAGATGACTTTGTCGCCGGGTTGGACCTCCATTTCCACTCTCTTGCCGCTGCTCAAGACTCTTCCCGGTCCCACGGCGAGTACTTCGCCCTTTTGGGGCCGCTCTCTTGCAGTGTCGGGCAGAATGATCCCGCCGGAGCTTATCTCTTCATGGGCGTTGGGACGGACTACGACGCGGTCGCCCATCGGTTCGAGGTCGGTCGCTAATTTAGCGCTGGTGGTCATGAAGCCTCCTAAATTTCCACAAAGGAACCCACTAAGAATAGAACCGGGCCTGCCGGTGGTCAAGAGAGCGGGATAGACGGAGCATACGGGAGCAGCCGAACCAATGGCGGGCGATGAGAGGGTGGCAAGCGCGATACTGCGTGCCCGCTCCGGCCAGGTTTCGATCTCACCGGGTTTCGCACCGGGTTTCGCACCGGGTTTCGACGGTCAATACGGCAAGGTGCTGGTGTGCTAAAATCACGTCCATTCCTGCCCTAGACAAACCGTCGGGATAGCCTGTTTTGCGTGATTCGATCTCGGTTTCCTTGAGGCGGCTTCGCCGGGAAGATGTTGACGAAGTCGTGGAGATTGAAAAGGAAGCCTTTTCTCCTCTCTGGGTAAATACCTCGCTCAAACGCGACATCAGCAACAAGTACGCCTGCTATCTGGTAGCCACGCTGGGCCAAGAACCCGGAGAGTCCGGAGGGGAGGCCGCCCCGACGCCGGAGCAGCCCGCCGGACCCGGCCAACGCAACTCGGTGTGGTCGAAGCTGGCGGCCCGAATCAGATTGGCCCCAGCCCCGGAGCCCCCGCCAAAAGAGGAGATTTTCGAGTTGGCCGGGTATGTCAGCGTCTGGTACCAGGGCAATGAGGCGCACATCACGGAAATCGCCGTCAGAGAGAGCCTCCGCGGCCAAGGCATCGGCGAACTGTTGCTCATCGGTTCCCTGAGGGCCGCGGTGGAGCACGGCTCGGTGGTGATGACCCTGGAGGCCCGGGTATCGAATTTCATTGCCCAGCGTCTCTATGAGAAATACAGCTTCAAGTCGGTGGGGATTCGCAAGGGGTATTACTCCGACAACCGCGAGGACGCAGTGTTAATGACCACCAACCCCATAAATACCGACGAGTACGAGACCATGTTCCAGGGGTTGCAGGACACGTACGAGTCCCGTTGGGGCGAGATCATTATCGCGGAGTGAACGCAATCGAAATCCGGTGCGGCCGACCGGTTAAATTCTGGCGAAGAATATCAAATGGACAAGCGCGGTAAGTTGACCATCGGAAGTCTCATTGTTAGAATGGCTCCGGCGTACAAAGGGCGAAATCATGCGTCTCATTTCGGAAGCTTGAGGCCCGCGGGACCGTTTAAGCGGGTGAAGCCATGCTGGTAATCGGCCTGACGGGCAGCATCGGCACCGGGAAGAGCGAGGCCGCGAGCCATATGGCCCAATTAGGGGCCACGGTGATAAACGCCGACCAAGTGGGCCACGAAGCGTACACGCCCCATTCGGAAGGCTGGCGCAGGGTTGTCGAAGCTTTTGGCGAAGGAATTTTAGGGGCTGACGGAGAGATAGACCGGGGCGCGCTGGGAGCGATCGTTTTCTCCCAACCGGAACAATTGGCCAAGCTCAACAAGATCATGCACCCGCTTATAGCCCGCATGGTTGCCGACAAGATTGAGGGTCTGCGGAGCCGGAAATCTGCGGTGGTGGTCGTCGAGGCGGCCCTCTTGTTCGAGGCCGGATGGGAATCCCTGGTGCATGAAGTATGGTCTACCGATTCCCCGGAACAGGCGGTGATCAAGCGGCTGTCGGAGCGCAACGGCTGGGGAGCCGAGGAAGTGCGAAAGCGGGTTTCCTCCCAGATGGACCGCAACGAACGCCTGGAGCGCTCGGACTTCATTATCGACAACTCAGGAGAAATCGCGGGGATGCACCGGGCCATCGACGAGTTGTGGGAAAGAAGGGTCACGGCCAAGTGCTAGAGAAAGGCCAAAGAGTTGAATAAAAGGATCGACGAACACAATGGTTGAAGCCGTAGAACAGAAACATTACACCGAATATGCCATCGAGGAGTTCCTGGTCCGCTCCGAACCGTATTACCGTGCGGTGGGGGATGAATTGGAGCTGTTCAGCGCGGCTTACAACCAGCATATACCGGTGCTTCTGAAAGGTCCCACCGGTTGCGGGAAGACCAGATTCGTGGAATACATGGCCTGGCAACTGGGCCGGCCGCTGACGGTCGTCAAGCCCCAGAACGGCGACCAGCCGGATCCCGAGGCGGACGACGGCGTACGGGTCCCCTTGGTTACCATCGCCTGCCACGAAGACCTCACCGCCAGTGACTTGGTGGGGCGCTACCTCCTGGACGCCAATGGCACCCGCTGGATTGACGGACCGATGACCCGTGCCGTGAAAGCAGGCGCGATCCTCTACTTGGACGAGGTGGTGGAGGCCCGTAAAGACACCACGGTGTTGATTCACCCGCTTACCGACCACCGCCGCATTCTTCCCGTAGAGAAGACCGGTTCGATAATCGAAGCGGACGACCGCTTCCTGCTGTGCATCTCCTACAACCCCGGCTACCAAAGCGCGCTGAAAGACCTGAAACACAGCACCCGGCAGCGGTTCATTTCCATAGAGTTTTATTACCCGCCCCGGGAGATCGAACGGGAAATCATCGAACGGGAAAGCGGTTGCAGTCCCGAACATGCCGACTCCCTGGCCAAGCTGGGCGAGAAAATTCGCAACCTGGAAGACCACGGCCTTCAGGAAGGGGCCAGCACCAGACTGCTCATCTATGCCGCACGCCTGATATCCGAAGGAATCGCGCCTCGGAGGGCCTGCCAGGTCGCCATCGTCTGGACTCTGACCGACGACGCTGAGCTGCAACGAAGCCTTGAGGAAGTCGTCTCGTCCATTTTCGAGTAGGGCTTAGATGGTCCCGACACCGCCGGAGTTGGTCAAGCGAGCCTTGGCGAATCGCCGATTGGAGCGGGTGACAGAGCCGGGATTGACCCCGGCGGCGGTCTTGCTCCTTCTGTATCCGAAAAACGGCGACTATTGCGTCCTCCTCAACAAACGCTCGGAGGACGTGGAATACCACAAGGGCGAGATTTCGTTTCCCGGCGGTGCCCGCGACCCAGAAGACGTCGACTCCCTGGATACCGCCCTGCGGGAAGCCGAAGAGGAAATGGGTATCCGCCGGGAGGACGTTACGGTACTGGGGGAGATGGATGAGGTCGCGACCCGGAGCCGGTTCAGGGTCCGGGTTTTTGCCGGCACTATCGAGTACCCGTACCAGTTTCGCCCCAGCATTGATGAAATCGCCGAGGTGGTGGAGTTCCCCGTTAAGGCGTTGAAGGACCCGGCCAGCCGGAGGGTGGAAACCCGGTGGCAGGAAGGAAATTTCGTCAACGCTTACTCCTACGCCTGCGGCGAGCACTTGGTATTTGGCGCAACTGCCAGAATTCTCCAGCGATTCCTAGAGCATCTAGACGATGGGCTGGAAGGTGGGGGTCAACGAATTGAGTAGCGCTCCGGTACCGGACATTGAACAGGAGTTGGCCAAACTTCCTCCGGCAGTCTTGGAGGCTTACCGTGAGGCTTTGGGCGCGGTGACCTCCGCCTTTGGGCGGGAGGAGGTGGGCCTTTGGGCTAAAGAAGGCATCACCATCGGTTCCCAGACCATCCGGTCTTGGGAATCGGCGATTGAATTTTACCGGGTCAGTCCCCAGGTGGCCCGGTTCCTGTCGTTCCCGTCGTTCATGCAGTGGGCCCGCTGCGGGACCTATCTGTCCCAAGACTCCCCCACGCTGGCCGTGGCGTTTTTCAAATCGAGCGTTTCCATCGTCCCAAACCTGCGGCCCCAGTACATTCCCCGCTGGGCCGGTCTGGGCCGCAGCCTGTACAAAGGGACCTGGAAGTCCAGCACCCTGGCGGCCAAGTTCTTCGAAGTCAGTCCCGACTTGGTCCGGAGCCTTCCTTTCTGGGACGTCGAGGTCTTCGCTTCTCTGGTGGAGGCGCTGTCCTACAAGTCCTACGACGTCGCCAGCGAGTGCCTGGTGTTGGGCCGGGACGTTCTGCCCGGTATGGGACGGGAACGGGAACCCTTCCTGGCGATGACCCGCGCCCTGATCGATTCGAGTTGGCGGGAGGTCAAGACCTGCCTCGAGGTGGTGCCCAGGGCGTTGCAGCAGGTGGACGAGGCGCAAACCGGCCGCTTCCTGAAGTTGGGGGAACGCCTGGCGAAGGTGGGCCTGCGGGATACCTCGAGGTTCCTATCCGACGGCACTCAAGCGTTGGGCCGTGTACCCCAAGGCTCCCAGGGTTACATCTTGGACCTGTGCGACCAACTGGTGGCGGTGGCCCCGGAGGCCGTGCCGCCCTTCCTGCGAAGCCTGGCCGACGTATTGAACCGCATTACCGTAAGCCAACTGGACACCTGGTACCAACACGGTTTGGGTCTGCTGAAGGAAAACCCGGAAAGCGGCATCGCCTTCTTCAAGATAGAGTCCAACACCTCGGAGTCGATGCTGGAGACCCTGTCCTCCAGTCTCGAACTGGACCGTGTCAAGGGTATCCTGCGGCTCTACTGCCGCGCCCTCTCCGGTTCCGGCGTGGAAATAATGCACACCCAGGAGTTGGTCCGCCGGAACATTGGATGGGTCGACGAAGACTCGGCATCCACCGACGGCTCCAAGGTGTTCCTGCCGCCGGTCGTGGACCATTACCCCAACAAGCAGGACAACTTCTCCTGGTTCAAAGTGGTGTCCACCCACCAAGTGGGCCACTTGGAGTTCGGCAGCTTCGAGTTTGATTTCGACCTGCCGGCCACTCAATTCACGGACCGTCGTTTCGAGATGGAGGTGGAGTTAAACAGCAAGCGGGCCGCAGACACCACCGCCCGTCAGGCCATCGAGGCCATGGCCCGGCAGTTGACCGATGAGGGAGTCGAGGTCAGCACCGAAGGGTTCCTGCCGGCGGGGGAGACCCTGGAAGCCGGTCCCGGCGGCAGCGCCCGCACCTACACCGCCATCGGCCGTTACCTGGCCATGTTCGAAAACGGCCGGCTGGCCTTCGACATCTTCACTGTACTCGAAGACTGCCGGTTGGATTACCGTATCAAGTTGGAGTACCCCGGCATCAGCCGGGCCGCCTCCCGGGTCCAGAACGAGACGTTGGAGCGGCGGCTTCCCATTGAGCAGATGCCCATCCAGCAGGCGATGGTCGAGCTGCTGGTCCACATGAGCCTTGACCAGTTCACCGATCTCCCGGTGCCCAAAGACTACGAAGAAGTGGCCCTGATGCTATCGCGGATCCTCCACCAGCTCAGGGCGGCGGCGGCGACAGTCGAGGACACCTCCGAGGCGACTCTCAGGGCCTATGAGATTATCTCCCGCCTCCCCAACCAGACGCAGGAGGAAGAGGACTGGCAAGACCAGGACCTCGAGGAGCCCGGAGACTTCTCCGAGGAAGAATTCCAGGACTTGGTCGACCAACTGCAGGCCGCCATGGACCAATCGGGTGAGACCCAGGAGGGCGACGACTACGAGTCGCCCGACCCGGTGGACTACCGCGGCGATTTCAAACCCGAGATGGTGCAGTTGCTGGCCAAGCTGCAGGCCGACAGCGGGGAGCAGGGCGAAGCCCAGCCCATGACCCAAGAGATGCTTGAACAGCTCCTCCAAGAGAGCGACGAGCTGGATATGGACGCCGAGCAGGGCGAAATTACCGACAGCATGAGCACTTTCGCCCAGAACATCATGAAGGAGGCCGGGGCGCCCCCGCCCAATTCCCAACCGGGACAGGGCTACGGGCCGCTGCTTAACGACGACGAGCAGGGCGGCGAGCTGGAGGCCAGGGAACCGCAGACGTACGTCTACGACGAGTGGGACTTCCGGGCCAACGACTACAAACCCCGGTGGTGCATCGTCAAAGAAAAGATGGTGGAAGAGGGCGACATAACCTTCTACCAAGACTCGTTACGCAACTACCAGGCGTTGTCCAACCATATCCGGCGGCAGTTCGAACTGATCATGCCCGAGAGCATGCGTAAGACGTACCGCCTCGTCGACGGTGAAGACCTGGACTTGAACGCCACCCTCGAGGCGTGGGTGGACCTGAAGATGAACATACCTCCCGACGACAAGATTTACTGGCACCGCAACCGGAACCGCCGGGACGTCGCGGTGGTGTTCCTGTTGGACATGAGCGCCTCCACCGCTGAGGCAATCGACGAGGGCCGGCAGACGGTGGATGACCGCGACGCCCCCGACGACCCGGTGGAATACATGGTCTGGCTGCGCCGTCGCCGGGAAGGGCTGGTGCGCCGCAATTACAAGCGGATCATCGACCTGGAGAAGGAAAGCACCGCACTGTTGATCAACGCCCTCGAGTCCATCGGCGATACCTACGGGATCTACGGATTCTCCGGCTATGGCCGCGAAAACGTGGAGTTCTATGTAATCAAAGACATCGGCGAGGGGTTCGGGGAAAAAATCAAGCGGAGGATAGACAAGATCACCCCGCTGCACGCAACCCGGATGGGCGCCGCCATACGGCACGCCAGCACCAAGCTGGAAACCCAGGACGCTCACACCAAGATACTGTTCCTGATCAGCGACGGGCGTCCGCAGGACCGCGGCTACAGCAGGGAAGGCGTGGAGAAAGAGTACGCGGTGCACGACACCCACATGGCGCTCGTGGAGGCCCGGCACAAGTCCATCACGCCGTTCTGCCTAACGGTTGACAAAGCGGGACACGATTACCTGAAGAGCATGTGCGGCGACATGGGCTACGAGGTGCTGGGGGAAATCGGGGCTCTGCCGGAACGGCTGCCGATGCTCTACCGGGAGCTGACCACCCGCCGCTAGCCGGGCCGGGAGTAATACGGCCAGGGGTTCAAATAGAGGGCCCGCCCCAAACCCGGGCGGGCCCTCTTTCGTTTACGAGTAGCCCAGTACGTTCGTATCCAGGATTTTCGGCCGCCAACGGCTGAGAGTAGCAGCGCGGTTTATCCCGGCATGTCCGGTCAATGGACTTCTTATTTTCGTTGGGACGGGGGCGGCTCATCGAATGGCCGATTATTGGCTTCGGCTTCGTTGCGCCGCATCAACCATGCTTCCCATTCGGCGCGTTCTTCCGCGCGTCCTTCCACGCGCCCTTCCACGCGCCCCTGTTCCTTCAGTTTCTTGACGGCTGGCGGAATCAGTAGCACCATACGCCCTCCGACCTCTACGATGATCGCGACTGCTGAAGCCGCGCCGGCGGCCACGCCGAACACGGCTGCCAGCAAGTAAATGCGGTTATCTTCCTGTTTCAGGTCATTGCCGTGAAGCCAGCCCAAAACTAA
>DAOUHF010000171.1:0-45128 GCA_034428795.1 Dehalococcoidia bacterium | reverse complement strand
CTAGTATTACAACGACGGATTGCCAAATATGGTGTCTGATCCTTCGTATTCAGCCACGAGCGAGAAATCGCGGTACGCTCATGGCACTATGGTTCAGGTCCAAATCGGTCGCGAAAATCACCTCGCCAGTTAATCCGTCGTTGTAATACTAGTTCGCTGTCCAAGTAAGCTGCGACCTGAACTCCGATTTCCCCGCGTTCTCCGATGGCGACGTCGATAGCTTCTTATACGATGCTCTTCGGACTTTACGCCATAGCTGCACCCCTCCGTCGATGATTCTTGGAAAGCCTCGGCTTAATCAGCAAGCCAGGTTGGCGTATCAGTCGTGGGGCAGGATTCCTTGATCAAAAATGTCCAGCGGCAGGTATAGGGTAACGCAGGCATTGGGCACGTCGGTGATTCCACTGATGCGGAGCTCTATCGGAGCGACGCTCAATAGAGTGTAGGCCTGCTCTCCGCTGTAGCCGAAGTGGGTCAAGTGGTCAATAGCTTGCAGCATCGCTTCTCGAGCGGCCATGGTGCAATCGTTGAAAGCCTGCTGGCTGCCCCGGAAGTTGAAGCCGGTAAAGGTCAGGTACCGGTTGCCAAACCGGGGTTCCACCGGCCCCGGTTGAAACATCGGAGTGCGGACATTGTACTTCGTGGCCCCTCCCTTGATGAGGCCGGCCCGCAGCCAGGTCACGCCATCCATCTCGATGGCGTTCCAAGTCGCTTCGCCATCGCCTTCGGCAAAATGCAGGTCTCCCACGGAGAGCAAGGCCCCCGGCACGAATACCGGGAGATATATTCTCGAGCCGCTGGAAAGATTCTTGATGTCGACGTTGCCGCCGTTTTCCCTTGGCGGCACCGTCCTGGCCGCTTCCGCCGCCATCGACGCATGTTTCGCCGGACCGACGCCGCGAAACAACGCGGTCTCGGCGTGGGGCGGGTAGGCTCGCTCGTCTGCGGCCAACGGGGCTTCCCGCTCGTTCCACCGGGCCAGCATCTCATGAGACGGAGCGACGCCGATCACTCCCGGATGGGGCAGGGCCGGAATACGCACTCCGGGGATGTGCCGGGACTCGGCGTAGACGTTTCCTTTCATGTACCAGACCGACTTATAGGCCGCGGGGTAAACGTCCCGCAGTATGCCTCCGATCTCAGGGATAACACAGGAGTAGCCCACACCGCTCAGGGGCGACAGCTCCAGGAGGTCCACAACCAGCAGGTCGCCGGGCTCGGCTCCCCGCACCGCCACCGGCCCGGCCAGCGGGTGGACCCGGGTCAAGTCCATGGCGGTCACGTCGGCGGTGCTGTCGTCGTCCCGGAGTTGATAGTCGTCGTAACCAGGCGACTCCAGGATCACCTCACCGCCGGGTTCAATCTCGATCAGCGGCGGAATGTCCGGGTGCCATCGGTTATGACCTATGTTCCGCTGCCCGGATAAGGGCATACCCACTTCACACCGGACTCGGGGCGCTCCCAGGTCCCGGTCCTCGAATCGAGAGACCCCCGAGCTGGAGAAATCTGTGACCATCTCATTCCTCGTCATCGGATTTGCGGCATATACTACTACACAGCCCCGTACATCGACTAACCAACATCGACTAACCAAGGGGCTTGCCCCGTCTCGATGACATGTTATAGTCCGGCGGCTCTACCGCGTTCCCTCTTTCAGCATCGCCTCGGTGATTTCCGTCACTGCCTGGCGGTCCAGTGCCCCCGTCCATATACGAAAGACCTTCCCTTCTGCCGTTATGAAAACCGTGGTGGGCAGGCCCCGCACCTCGTACGCCCGGACCACCGCGCCCTCTTCGGTGAATCCGGCCGGATAGGTGATGCCGAGAGAGTCGAGCAGGCCGCTGGCGTCCTTGGGCGAACCAAACCCGGTGAACTTGCCGATGTCGATACCCAAGAGATGGACCCTGGTCCCGAATTCTTCGTAGAAGTCCTGCAACTCCGGCATCTCCGCCCAGCAGGGCGTACAAAGCCTGGCCCAGAAGTTCAGCACCACCGGCGCCCCCCGGAGGTCCGACAGGTCTAAAGAGTCTCCTCCCACAAGATCGCCGCCCTGAAACAGGGTGAACCGAAAATCAAAGGCCGTTGCATCGTCCGGGCTGGGAGCGGTGACGGCACTTGGTGGCATCGTCGGGGCATGTCCGTCGGCTGTTGCCGATGCGGTAGCCGCAGGCGCCGCATCCGGGGTGGGACCAGCCGGAGAGCCCAAGGGCGTAACGGCTGCCACGGTCGTTGGCGTCGCCGGCGTGGTCTGCGCCGGGGAGCCCGCGGTTGGGGCTGCTCCCTCTGCGCCGCAGCCCGGCAGCGCCGATAACGCCAGAACGGCAGCCAGCATCGCGGCCGAGAGAATTCTCCTGAGTACAGCCTGGTTCATGACCCTTGAAACATATCATTCGACGGCGGCCCCCGCCAATGTCAAAGCCGGGGGCCACGGCAGCACGCGGATTTGGTATCATCCGGAAGCTTGGACACCACGGTGAGGGCCGGATCGGTACCCCGGAAGAAATCGCCTACGGCGTCCTGTTCCTGGCGTCGGACGAGGCGTCCTTCGTGACGGGCTCCTAGCTGGTGATTGACGGCGGCAGGACGGCGCAGTAACGGAAGTCAGTCGCGAACCCATCTCATAGCGTAAAATAGCGGCGTAAAATAGCGGAGGGGAGCACCGCCTCCCGTCCCCATCTTCACTAAGGAGCAGGAATTATGGCCGCACAGAGTCCCATAGACCCCAACCGTTTGCTGCTGACCGGGGAAAATCCCTACATTCGATTGAGCGAGACCGACGAAGGGCCCACCACCACCGACGCCAGCTTCTGGCGCATTCTGTTTTCCCCGGGCGGCCCCGGACACGTTCTGTTCCTGCAGAGCGAACTCACCGACAACGAGCCCAGGGTCTACACCGACAATATCCAGATGACCCGCTGGCTGCAGGGCGAAATCCAGGGCAGGATCAACCCGACGTTCGGTAACCTGGAGCTTCTGGCGCGGGACGCGTGTTTCCGGAGTTCCGGCGACCTGCGGTCTTTCTGGACCGAATCGGTGAGCTCGGGCAGCGAAGAGATATCCCTCACCTGGTACGACTTGGGCGAACCCTTCATGAGCCATTCCTTCCCTGGAAGCAACCCCGAACGTCCCCACGGCGTTTCCACCGTCCTGATACCCGCCAACGGCGCCAGGGTAACCATCAACGGCAACTTCGCCGGCGGCCGGCCCTTCCCGAGACAACGGGACGATAGGGCCCACAGCACCTGCGCCCTGGCATTCTCCGAATCCTGGACGCTTCCGTACTGATGCCCTACTAATGCCCCGCAGGGGATACCCAATAAAATCATTGACGGAGTGAAGCTTTGACCAGTCTGAAGCTGGTTCGTGAGCCGGAGGCCACCGGCCGGGTCAAGGAAATCTACGACGAGATAAAGGCCACCATGGGGTGGTCTTTCGTGCCCGAAACGTTTCAGTTAATCGCCCACAACGAGGACCACCTGGAGTCGTATTGGGCCCACTACAAGCAGGCCATGGGCCCCGGGCGCCTGGACCTGAAGACCAAGAAGCTCATCGCCTACGTGGTATCCGTGATGAACAATTGCGGCGTTTGAGTGCGCTTCCACTTGGATGCCGTGAAGCATCTGGGCGCGGACGACGAGACGCTCGCGGAAGCCGTCGAGGTGATGGCCGAGGTGGCCAAGGGCAACCTGATCATGCACTCCATCGGCGGCCGCCACTGACTGCGAAGGCCCGCGGGGTCAGCCAGAGGATTAGTCAGTAAGCAGTATGTAGACGGCAGCCGATGGGGAAAGGTCGACGTGGCTGTGTCCGCGGCCGGTCACGTCTTCCATGAGCCGCACGTCGCCGGCACGGAACAACTGCTTTCGGCCGTCGGTGGCGCCGATCTCGACTTCGCCGGAAAGATGAACGATTAAACGGCGCTCCGGCAGGGGGTGGAAGTCCATGTTCCTGCTGCCGTCGAACTCTTGGACCCTGGCCTCCGAGAGATTGGTCAGGGCGCCCAACTCCGGACGGTCCTCGAGGTTCAACTCCTCGATGTGGCTTTCCCCATCAGCGCTGGCGAAAATACGGTACATTGCCATGGAATCTCTCCTCCGAAATCAGTATCAGACAGGATGTAGCTCCTAGATTGTCCTGGGTCACTATAGTAATACTTGGGGCCGCCAGCGTGGCCGCCGGCGGCATCCTGGCCTACCTGGTTGTACGCTTCCTGGGCCGCCGTGAGCCGTACGCCTCCTTCGCGAGGCTGCGGCTGATGCGGAAGGTCGCATTCTTCCGGCTGTTGATCACCGACCGCCGCGTGCCCTGGCTGGCCCGGCTGCTGCCCGTGCTGGTGATTGTGTACCTGGCCAGCCCCATCGACCTGATACCCGGCATAGCCGTAGACGACGTCGCATTCGCGCTGCTGGCCTTGGTCATTATCGTGAGGCTCACTCCCAAGGACCTCTTCGCGGAGTTGATCAAGACCGCTGAGGAGGCATGACCACCCCCCGGCGATGCGGCCCACGGCGGTTCTCAGGAGGTCAACCATTCCCTGACCCGGGTTACCCACGGGCTGGCGGGGTCCCCATGGTCCAGGCTGATCCCGAAATGGTCCAGGCCGGGCCGCTCCATTTCCTCCACTATCCCGCCCTCGGCCCGCAACCGCTCCGCCATCTTCGGGTGTTGGGACCGCAGATTTGGAAAATCGTTCTCTCCGATTTCCAGGAAGAACGGGACCGTGTTGCCGGCAGTGTTGTGCAACGGACTTGCCTCCACGGCGTCTTTCGGAGACGCCAGGAAAGCCTCCTGCCGCTCTGGCGGAGCGGCGGTGACGTCGAACACGCCGCTGACGGGCAGACAACCCTTGATTACATTCTGCGGCAGGCCAAATTCAGACAACCGGCCGCGTTGCAGCGCGACCAGCGCGGCCAAATGGCCTCCCGCCGAATGCCCGCCAACAAATATGCGGCCCGGATCGCCGCCATGTTTCCAGATGTTCTCGTAGACCCAACAGAGGGCGTTCCGGCAATCGTCCACCTGCTCCGGGTACTTGGCCCCAGGGGCCAAACGGTACCCGGCCGTCACCAGTATGTCCGGGATCGGGGTGATGGTCTCGGCCATGAATCCGAGGGTATCCTTGTGCCCGACTGCCCAGTAACCGCCGTGAAGGAAGATGAAAACGGGCGCGGGCCCCGTTCCGGGCTTCGGCAGATAAAGGTCCAGCTTCTGGCGCTCCTCGGTCCCGTATGGTATGTCCAGTCGGCAATCGGTCCGTCGCCTCACCTCGTCGGACCAGGCCATCGCCCTTTCCAGGTATTCCCCCGCTCCGGGAGAGGGCGCCGGCAGGTTGTCAGCAGCCTTGGTCATCTCTCGTCACCTTAAAAATTATCTCGAAAGTCCCTTGCCCTCAAGGGGAACGTTAGCATGGAAATTATCTCAAAAGTCCCTTCCCCCTCAAGGGGAACGTTAGGATGGAATTATCTCAAAAGTCCCGTCCCCCTCAGGGGGAAGGTTAGGATGGGGGTGGACAGTTTTGAGATAGTTTCTTAATCCTTCTTAAGGGAAAATTCTCCGTCAGTTCCAGGATTATACCCGTGATATCATCCTTCCCCATAACCGCTTGAGCGGATTGGGAGTCGAGCAATGGGCGGAAGACGAATATGAACCGGCGGTTCATGGCCGACCAGTACCTGATCAACCGGTTCCGGGGCGCCCGGACCGATCCTTCGTTGGTGGTGTTGGAGGGTTTCCACCCGCTGAAGCACGCCCTGCGGTTTGGGGCCGAGATTCTGGAGGCGGTGGCAGTGGATGCCGGCGTAGTAGAGCAACTGGGAGCTTCCTTGGCCCCGGACATTGTCCCCCAGCTCCAGGAAATCGTCACCTCCATCCCTGCCGTGGTGTTCGAGCAGTTGGCGCCGGTGCCGGCGCCCACCGGAGTGATCGCCCTGGCGCAACGGCCCCGCATCAGCGCCTCAGACGTGATGCAAACCGCCGGCTCCGACCCGGTCATCCTGCTGGAGCGGCCCAGGAACCCGTTCAACATCGGCGCGGCCGTCAGGGTGGCTGCGGCGGCCGGGGCGGGCGGGTTCGTGAGCACCGGCGCACAGGACCCGTGGCACCCCTCGGCGGTGCTCTCCGGCGTCGGACTGCAGTTCGCGTTGCCGGTGGCCCGTAGCGACTCCCTCCCGCGTTGCGACCGGGCGCTGTTGGCGGTCGATCCCGTGGGGGAGGCCCTGCGGCCGGAAACCATCCCTCCCGGTTGCGTGCTCGCCTTCGGCAACGAGCGGGACGGGATCAGCGACGAGTTGGCGGCGGCGGCCCAGGGGCGCGTCTCGATACCGATGGTTGCCGGGGTGTCCAGCCTCAACCTTGCGACAGCAGTGGCGGTGGTTATGTATACCTGGCGCTTAAAACACGGCGCCTGAATCACCGCGCCTGAATCACGGCGGGCGCCGGTAGCCCGGCCTGGTTCCGGCCTCCGGCGGATGGCGTTTACCCCTGTGCCAGTTTGCGCGACAGGTTTTCGTACATGTCATCCACCATAGCTTCCAGGCCATAGTCGGGGCGCCAACCCCATTCCTGGCGGGCCACGGTGTCGTCCAGGGAGTTGGGCCATGAGTCGGCGATGTACTGCCGAAGCGGGTCGATTTCGTAGTCCATGGTGAAGCCCGGAATACGCCTCCGGATGGCAGCGGCCAGCTCGTCCGGCTCGAAGCTCATTGAGTTGACGTTGTAATCGGCGTGGTGCCGCAGACCTGCGGCGTCAGCCTCGGCGACTTCGATCATTGCCTTGATCGCGTCTGGAACGTACATCATCGGCAGGTAGGTGCCGGGGCCAAGGTAGCAGGTGTACCGGCCCTCCCGGATTGCGCCGTAGAATGCGTCCACCGCGTAATCGGTGGTGCCGCCCCCCGGCTCAACCTTCCAGCTCACCACTCCCGGCAGCCTCACCCCGCGCACGTCGAGGCCCACCCGCTCATAGAAATAATTGCCCATCAGCTCCCCGAATACCTTGGAGATACCGTAGAGGGACGTGGGCCGTTGCAGGGTCTCGTTGGGGGTGTTGTCATGGGGGGTGTCCACCCCGAAGGCCGCTATGGAACTGGGAATAATCACCCGTTCCAGCCCCGCGCCGGCGGCAGCCTCCAGGACGTTGAGCAGGCCGTTGATATTGACCCGGTGAGACAGCGGGCGGTTGGCCTCGGCGGCCACCGAGAGCAAGGAGCCCAGATGGTATAACGAGTCTATACTGTATTCGCTGATTGCGCGGCCGATTGACCCTTGATCGGTAACGTCCACCCGGGTGGATGGGCCAGTGTCCGCCACCTCGTCGGTGAGCGGGCTCCGGTGCCCGGCGGCGACGACGTTCTCACCGCCGTAACGTTCCCGCAGGGCCGGCACCAATTCGGAGCCAAGCTGACCGGCCGCGCCGGTGACCAGTATCCGTTTCATTTGGTAAGAATAACGGTATCGCTGGGGAAGGAGCAACGGTGGCCGCGCCAGAGTAGTCCATCGTCATACCGGCTTTCGCCGGTATCCACAGGGCGCGGGCTTCTCAGCGGGACTGAATACTTCAACGCCAGACAGCATCCCGGCGGCATGGGTAACCACCCTCACCGCGGAAGAGCGCCGGGGCCAGTTGCCGCCCCGCAGGGCCGTGCGACGTGTCGCGGGACATTAGGAGGCCGGACGTGATACAGCTAACGGAAGAGATGACCCGGTTGATCAACAACGCCCGGGAGGATGGGTACCCCTGCATCGTGGGCACTGCCTCTGGGGATGGGACCCCCAACTGCGGCTATATCGGTACGGTGCTGACAGTGGGCGAGGATACCCTTATTTACCGCGACCGGACCGGACGGGCGCCCTTGGAGCACGTCGAGGAGAATCGCAAGGTTATCGTCCTGTTCAGGAATACTGCCCAAGACACCGGGTGGAAGTTCCGTTGCACCGCCAGCGTCCACCGGGAGGGAGAGGTCTTCGAAGAAATGACCGGCCGCCTGCTCGAGTCGGGGCTGGTCAACGAAAGATACCTGCAGGACAGCCAAGGAGCCATTGTGGTCCTGCGCATCGACCAGGTCCTGACCCTGTTGGGCGAAATAATGCAGGAGCGGGCGCCCGGCCAGCGCTGGTGACGATTATTCCGCACAGAGCACCCGGAGAACACAAAGAAATCAAAGCTCTGCGCTCCCCGTGTTCTCCGTGTTCTCGGTGTTAAATCCGTCACGCCAAGCTGGGGACCACCTCGTCCATCATCAGCCGCAGGCTGTGGGACTGGTTTTCCAAGGGGATCAAATTTCCGAAGTTGACTTCGAACATCACTTGGTCCAAACCCAGCTCATCCCCCAACGAGCCCAACTTCTCCACCACCGATTCGGGCGTGCCGTAGGCTACTTTGTCCCGCAGCCAGTCGTCGTAGGTCATGTTGCGGACCCGCTCGGCCTGAGCGCCCCAATCTCCCAAGGTGCCGGCGTAGCCGGCGTAGTTGGCCACGCGGTCGGAGAGGCGGTCTATCGAGAACATGGCGCTTTCCATCGGTTCGTCGTGGGCCTTCCGGCCGTCGTGGGAGAGATAGATGGGTATCCGCAGCCCAACCTTGCCTTCTCCCTCGTGCCCCGCGTCCTTCCACGCCTGCCGGTATTCCCGGATCGACGGCTTCAACTCCTCCAGCGTGAAAACCCGCGAGGGGTTGATCAGGATGTTGTGGCCCATGCGCCCGACGATTGGGAAGCTCTCTGCGGAGGTGACTCCCACCTTGACCGGCGGGTGAGGGGTCTGGAACGGCTTGGGGCTCACCGACAGCTCGTTGACGGTGAAATGCTCGCCGCTGAACGAGAAGCTCTCGGTGGTCCACGCCTTCAGTATGATCTCGATGCTCTCTTCGAAGCGGCCCCGGCTTTCCGCAAAGGGCACTCCGAACCCCTCGTGGACGTTGGGGAAGGTGCCGCGGCCGATGCCGAACTCCACGCGCCCGTCGCTGATCTGATCGAGGGTGGCGATTTCCTCGGCGACGCGCACCGGGTTGGCCAAGGGAAGCAGAAGCACCGCAGTCCCCAGCCTGATTCGCTGCGTGCGGCCCGCTATGGCGCTCGAGATGGTTATGGGCGATGACAGGACCCGAGCCGGATTGAAGTGATACTCCGCGAGCCACACGGATTCGACGCCCAGTTCCTCGGCTTCATCGACCAATCGAAACGACTCTTTGAACGCCTGGTTCTCCGTGGCGCCTTCCCGGACCGGAAATTCCAGGAACAGTCCGAATTCCATGCTGCCTCATCTCGCTGCCCGCCGTCAGAGCAGGCCTGGGCAGGCTAACCGGTTGCCGAATTGTACACCAAACAATGGCCGCTATCGGAAGTGTGCCGTCACCCGCTCGGTCAGGAGGCGGACGGCTTTTGGTCGCGATGGCCTACCTCTGCGGCTGAATTATCACCTTCAGTGAGTTGGTTGCCTCGGCGGTCAGCTTGAAGCCCAGACCGGCTTCTTCGAGGGGCAGGCGGTGGGAGATCATCTCGCCAACCTGGACCCGGCCGGCGGCGATCATGTCGAGGGCCGTGGAAAGGTCGCCGGGGGCGGCGGCGTAGGTGGTGGTGAGGGTGGCGTCGTTCCGGAAGAACACGTCGTTCACCGGCACCTCAACGGTCACTCCGGGTTCCGTGGGGGCAAAGAAGAGCACAGTGCCGCCCCGTTCCACCGAGTCCAGTGCCTGGCCGAGCGCCCGGCGCGCCCCGGTGGCTACGATAACCAGGTCGGCCAAGCGGCCGTCGTTGACCTCCCGCAGGCGCGCCGGGACGCCGTCTGTTGCGGAGAAGGTGAAGTCTGCGCCCAAGCGCCGCGCGGCGGCCAACCGGAAGTCCGATAGGTCAGTCGCCACGATACGTCCCGCTCCAAGCGCCCGTGCCAGGTTGATATGGAGCAGCCCGGCCAAGCCGCTGCCCAGCACCAATACGCTCTGTCCGGGCTCGATGTTGGCCCGGCGTTGCCCCCGGTAGACGCAGGCCAGCGGTTCGGCAAAGGAGGCCTCGTCGGCGCCCAGCCCGTCGGGCACGGGAAACACGCCCCGCTCGACATTCACGGCGGGCAGGCGCACGAACTCGGCGAAACCGCCGGGCTCGTAGTTGGTGGTGCGCAGGGTGTCGCAGACAGTGTGATGGCCGCTCAGGCAGTAGCGGCAGGCGTTGCAGGGAACGTGGTGAGTCGCCACCACCCGGTCCCCCTCGCGGAAGCGCCCCACGCCGTCGCCTACTGCGGCCACCGTCCCGGCCACCTCGTGCCCCAAGACCAGCGGCGCCCGCTGCACCCGGTACCACTCCATGACGTCGCTGCCGCAGATGCCGCTGGCGTCGATCCGCACCAGCAACTCACCGGGGCCGATCTCCGGCGCCGGCATCTCCTCGACCCGAACATCGCTGTTGTTGTAGTACATCGCCACGCGCATATCAGTCTCTGCGTCCTCTGCGTTATTCTCTGCGTCCTCGGCCCTCGGCCCCGAAAACCGTGGCTAATCCGAAACGCCGGCCAGAACGCCGTCGCCGGCCTTGGCGTTGTCGAATATCTCTTGGGCTTCTTCGGCCGAGCCGTTGCCGTGGACGATGTGACGCAGGGCCCGGATCATCGGCACCGGGTGGGGACTCTGCCAGATGTTGCGGCCCAGGTTGATGCCGATGGCGCCATTCCGCATCCCGTCATGGACGAACTCCAGCACTTCCAGCTCCGTGTCGGCCTTGGGGCCGCCCGCCATCACCACCGGCACCGGACAGCCCTCGACAACCCGGTCGAAGCCATCGTCGCACCAGTAGGTCTTCACGACCTTGGCGCCAAGCTCGGCACAGATGCGGCAGCAGAGGGCCAGGTAGCGGGAGTCGCGCTGGTCTAGCTCACGGCCGACGGCGGTGACGGCCATCACCGGGATGCCGTACTTCTCGCCCTCGTCGACCAGCTTGCCCAAGTTGAGCAGCGACTGCTTCTCGTACTCCGACCCGATGAACACCGAGATTCCGACGGCCGAGACGTTCAGCCGGACGGCGTCCTCCATGGAGGTCGTGAGGCCCTCGTTGGCCAGGTCGCCGCCGCCCACCATGCTGGTGCCGCCGGAGACCCTGAGGATGATGGGCAGCGAGTCCGCCGGGTCCACCACCGCCCGCACCACGCCGCGTGTGGCGAACAGTGCGTCGGCGTAGGGTTTCAGGGGCTCGATGGTCTTGCCCGGCTGCTCCAGGTTCCGGGTCGGCCCCTGGAAATAGCCGTGGTCGACGGGCAGGAACATGCAATGCCCATCGGCCTGAATCAATTGCGCCAAACGGTTGGCCATTCCCCAGTCCATGCGAAAACCTCTCCTGCCTACGGCAATATCTCGCCAGATATGTGGTTCATCCAGATACGTGGTTCATTCAGTAGCGCGCCGCGCTATTTTGATATCGTTTCTCGTCGCCCATCTGTGGGGACCCTGATTCACGCTCTCCTCGCTTGGGCCGACAGAGGACAATTATACTGCACCGGCCTTGGCAGCGGCAGCACACCGGAGTAAACGCGGGTAAAGGCGCCGGGTAAGGGGCGCGATGGAGCCGGGGGCATCCGGGCGCCCCGTCATAAGTCCTTCTCGCAGATCATAAACAGGTAGTCGCCTTGTTGGCGCTGGTAAGACTTCATGACTTGGCCGATGCGCTCCGACTCGATGTCGGCGCGCAGCCGGGCGCAACCCGAGGTCACTTCGCCCGGTTCGGCCAAGGATGCGAAAGTGGATATTCCTTTCCGCACCGTCTCAGACAGGTACATTTCCGGGTGATGCTTGCCGCTGTAGAGGAAAAAGTCCTGGAGGTCCGGAAATACCTCGTAGGCCTCCGTGAACGTCATCCGGAAACCGGCGGCGGTCAGAGAGTCTTGGACCAGCTCCCGCGCCGGCATCTGCTCCATGGACCTGGCCATTGCAACGGGGAAGTATTCATTTAGCCAGTAACCCCGCATCTGTTCCGGAGTGGCCGTGAATATCACGAGTCTGCCCTCACCCGCGACGCGACAAATCTCTCTGAAAACAGGAACAAGCGCCTCGAAGTGGTGAATCGCGAGGGTGCATATGGCGCCATCGAAGACGCCATCACGGAACGGAAGAGCCGCCGCGTCTGCCTGGCACCAGGAAATTCCGCGCGACTTCGGCTTTGCCGACCGGATCATCTCCTTCGACTGGTCCACGCCATGCCACCGGCCTCCGAGACCGGCCAAGGCGACGGTGTAATTGCCGGAACCACAGGCCACGTCCAAGTAAGTAGATTCAGCCCCCATGGCCAGATGATGCGCCAACCGCCCCGCGATATACGGGTCTGGCCTACGGGTAGCGTCGTAGCCAACGCCGATAGTATCGTAACGAGGGTTCAATCCAGGTTCTCCGGCATTCAGTTTAACGATATTGGTCATTCCGGCCAATGGGCCTACATACGGCATGGGTGTCTATCAGATTTTCGCACCAGCAACTGGAAGCCTTGGGTAACGAGTCGGTTTTTTAATTTCCCTCTCATTGTCACCCCAGAGGCCGCGGAGACGGGTGAGGATTATTCAGGTCCTGTGTTATTTAGATTCAGAATCAGGATTGCACTGTTCTGGAAAGGTACTATGGTGAGCATCGTTCCCGGCGTTGGAAAGGGACAAGTGTCACAAGGCCCCGCGGAGCTTATTTCTGTGGGTGAACTGGACAAGAGATGGACCCAGGACATCGTAACTTGAAGGTTGGCTCGGGCAACTTAAGCGTCTCAAATCAGGTGCGCGAAAATGTGACTCGCACCCCATTGACGGATTATGCTCGGCTTGATAAAGTTCCAGCAGTATCTTCCCTGGTGTCCGCTAAGGCGCACTCCAGGTTAGTATCCCAATGTAAAATGGGGTCGTTTACACGGCCCCATTTCGCTTGTGTAGAGCCAGATGCCAAATCGCACAGCAATTTTCATTGATGGCGCCTATTTGGAACACGCAATTAGAGAAGTGTCTCCAAGGGCCCGAATCGACTACTCGGCCCTCGCCAGCCATTTGACCCGTGGTTTGGATTTGCTACGCACGTATTTTTATCACTGTCTGCCGTATCAAGGTAATCCGCCGACAGAGGAGCAAAGAAAGCGTTACGCCGATGCTCGGCGGTTCTATACGGCATTGGAGCGCCTTCCGAGGTTCAGCGTGCGACTAGGAAGACTCGAATACCGAGGCACTCACGCCGATGGGTCCCCGAGATACGAACAAAAGAGGGTCGATATCCTGCTTGGGGTCGACATGACCCAACTGGCCGCCAAGGGCCAAATCCAACAGGCGATTCTGGTGGCTGGCGACAGTGACTTTATCCCCGCCATAGAGGTCGCGAAGAACGAGGGCGTGCTGGTCAGTCTTATTCACGGCAACACCTACCATTCCGACCTTTGGCAATTGGTTGACGAGCGTCATCTCATCGACCAGCCAATGATCGATTCTGTGAGGCGCGATTCGGGGGTATAATTGAGCCCATCAATTTCGCCCAACATGGAGGCGCATCATGGCCGAAATTCTCGGCGTTGGCGTTACCCATTCCCCGTCCCTCATCACGCCCGACGAGCTCAAGAGTTACTCCCTTACGCGCGCCCTTCGGAACGAGCGGATACCCCAAGAGCGGAAGAATCCGGAGAACTGGCCCCAAGCCATGAGGGAGGAGTGGGGCGACGACGAGGGGTACGCCTCGGCCCTGTACCACCGCGAAAAGCTGGTGTCGGGGTTCCGCAAGGTCAGGGAGGAGCTCGACGCCTTTGGCCCCGACGTCGTGCTGGTCTGGGGCGACGACCAGTACGAGAATTTCCGCGAGGACATCATCCCGGCCTTCTGCGTGTTGGCCTACGAAAGTTACGAGTGCCGCCCCTTCACAATGGACGGCGGCGCCCGCCCCAACGTGTGGGACGAGCCGGCCGATAAAACGTTCCGCTATTCCGGGCACCCTTCGGCCCGCTATTTGGCCGGGGCGCTCATCGACGATGGCTTCGACATCGCCTACTCGTACCGGCCGCTGCATGAGCCGGGGTTGGGCCACGCATTCCTGAACACCCTGTTGTACTTGGACTACGACCGGAAGGGTTTCGACTACCCGGTGATTCCTTTCGCGGTGAACTGCTACGGCAGCCGGATTATACGCAACCGGGGCGGGGCCAGCCCGCAGACGGTTGACGGCAAAGAACTGGCCGCTGACCCGCCCGGCCCTTCGCCGAAGCGGTGCATGGAGTTGGGCGCCGCCACCGCCCGAGCGCTCCTGGACAGCCCGTGGCGGGTGGCCCTGATCGCATCGTCGAGTTGGTCCCACGCCTTCCTGACTGAGAAGAATTACTGGCTCTACCCTGACGTGAAATCGGACCGGGAGCGGTTTGAAGAGTTCAAGGCTGGCGATTACGAGGCCTGGCGCGGGCTCTCCACCGCCGACATCGAGGACGCCGGACAGCAGGAGATGCTCAATTGGATGTGCCTGGCCGGGGCCATGGCCGAGCTCCGGCGCACCCCGGAAATCGTCGAGTTCGTCCAGACCTACATCTTCAACTCCAGCAAGTGCCTGGCGGTGGCAAAGCCGTGAGTTTTCACCGCAGACGACGCAGAGGTCGCGGATAACGCCAGCAAGTGCCTGGCGGTGGCATAGCCCTGAATTTTCGACGCAGACGACGCAGAGGTCGCGGATAACGCCATCAAACATCCCGGCCAAATATCCCGGCCAAATATCCCGGCGGCCTCTGCGCCCCTGCGGCCTCTGGGGTGAATTGATATACTGTTGAGGAATAGCGGCGCCGTTACGACGAAGGCGACACGCCGGTCTTTCGTCGCCCCTGTCACGGCTGGGGCTTCGCCACCGACAGCAAGCTGGTTGGCGTTCCATACTTCAAAGACTATCGCGCTTTTCGGCAACCGCCCAAATATTCGGCTCAAGTATTCGGCTATTGAGGGAGAAGAATTATGGCCAGCGTTACGCAACTTGGTTACGTGGGAATCAGCGTCAGCGACATTGAGGAATGGGAACACTTCGGCACCGACGTCCTGGGGCTTCAGTCCAACGGCGTGGATGAAGCCGGAAATCTCACCCTGCGTATGGACGAATACACCCACCGTTTTATCGTCAGTTCCGGCGGCAAGGACGACGTCGAGTTCGTCGGCTTCCAAGTGACCGACGAGCCGGCCCTCCGGGAAATGGCGGAACAACTGCGCGAAGCCGGCGTCGAGGTGACCTTTGGCACGGATGACGAGGCCAGGGCCCGCAAGGTGGAGGGGTTGATCAAGTTCGACGACCCCGACGGGACGTCCACCGAGGTCTACTACGGGCCGCCCATCAGCTTCGACAAGCCCTTTAATTCCCCCCGAGCCATCTCCGGGTTCGTCACAGGCGAGCAAGGACTGGGGCACGTGGTGTATCACGTGGAAAACCTGGAACGCTCCCTGACGTTCTACCGCGACGTGCTGGGTATGAAGATCAGCGATTTTATCCGAAACCTGGTCTTCTTCCACTGCAATCCTCGCCATCACACGTTGGCCCTCATTGAGTCCAAGTCGCCCAAGCGGCTCAACCACTTCATGCTCCAGGCCCAGGGCATGAACGACGTGGGCGCCACCTACGACCTGGTCCTCGATCAAGAGAGGGAGATCACCCGTGGCCTGGGCCGTCACACCAACGACCACATGACGTCCTTCTACATGAAGACACCCTCGGGTTTCGACGTCGAATACGGCTGGGGCGCCCGCACGGTCGACGACGCCACCTGGCAGGTGCAGCGGCACGAAGCGGGCAGCATCTGGGGCCACCGCCCCTTGGCCGCCGCTGCCCGGTAGCGGGTTGGAGGTACTCGGATGACCACGGTACCCCCTTTGCCGGAGCCAGGGTTTCAAAGCCCCGACGACAGGCGCAACATAGCCCGCCGATTCCTACTGGAAGCCCGGGAAGAACTCGAACGGGGCAGCCGCCTCCAAGCCGGAGAGAAGGCGTGGGGGGCGGTTGCCCAGAACTTGAAAGTGATCGGCGAACTGCGGGGCTGGAGCCACCAGACCCATCAACAAGTCGAGAACATTGGACGCCAGATCGTCGCGGAGTTTAAGGATATCGAACTCGGCGAGGCCCTCTCTGATGCCTACAACCGAGGACATGTCAATTTTTACGAGAACCAGTGGAGCCACGAGACGCTGCGGGAAGTATTAGCGAGGGTCGAGGAGGCGGTGCCAGTCTTGGAATCCCTGCAACGCGCCGCCCCGAGGCCGTTCACCATCACGTCCAACAACCAACTACGCCGGCTAATTGCGCTGACCAAGAACAGCGATTTGAAAGTCGGAGACACCTCTCTGGTGGGGTTCTCCCTGAGACATGCGTCTGACGGCGAAAAGTAACGACGCCGCCGCAGAGTAATTGCCGCAGAGTAGTAGATGAACATTGGCTTTATCGGCACCGGTACTATGGGCAATCCCATGGCCCGGAGCCTTATCGAGGGCGGGCACACCGTAACCGTTTTCGACGTGCGCCGGGAGGCCGCCGCTAACCTCTGCGAGATGGGCGCCAACTGGGCGGACAGCCCGCGTTTGGCCGCAGAAGCCAGCAGCGTGGTTTTCACCTCGGTCCCGGGCCCGGTCGAGGCCGAACAGGTGCTCACCCACCCCGACAACGGCATCCTGGCGGGTCTCAGCGTAGGCGGCGGCTGGATCGACACCACGACCAACTCGCCGTCGGTCATCCGCCGCCTGGCAGAGACGTGCGCGGAGGCCGGAGTGGAAATGCTGGACTCGCCGGTCAGCGGCCGGCCGCCCAACATGACGATGATGGTCGGCGGAGACCGGGCCGTCTTCGAGAAATACCGGCCCGTGCTGGACTGCATGGGCCGCTACGTCTTTTACGTCGGCCCCATAGCCTCCGGCTGCACCGCCAAGCTGGTTACCCAATACCTGGGCTACTGCGCGTTCATTGCCGGGATCGAAGGGATGCTGATCGGGGCCAAGGCCGGCATCGACCTGGATATCCTGGCCCGGATAATCCCGGCAAGCGCCGGCTCCAGCAGTGTGCTCGACCGCGCCACCGCATCCTTGCTGGACCGCAGCTTCGCATCCAATGGGGCGCTCGACATCGTGGCGAAGGACGTGCATCTGGCCTGCGAGTTGGCCCGTGAAGTACGGGCGCCGGCGTCCATCGGCGCCATAGCCGACGACATGTTCCAGCGCGCCCAAGTGCAGGGCTGGGGCCGTGAGGGCTTCCCCATGGTCGCCCGAATCCTGGAACAGTTGGCGGGCGCGGAGTTGCGCCCGCCCCGGTAAACTCGCCATACCGCGAATCGGATGCTTCACCAAGAAAGAGGCGGCTCGATCCCAGCCGATTCCAACCGCTCCCAGGCGCTGTCGTAAACCGACCGGGCATCGGCCAAAAGCTCCTTCGGTGTCCGAATCATTGGAGCAAAGCCGGTCGAACACCTGCGTTACGTTAACCACTGCTCGCCCCGACTTCCTCATCTTCGGTTGCCTTTCAGGCATCACATCCTCCCTTCGTTCCAGTTCTCTAACCACGAACTTTCGTCGCGCCCCCGTGCCAGCCGCCCCCGATGCTAGCAAACATCTGAACAAGTCCCTTCCCCCCGATGGGGGAAGGTTAGGATGGGGGTTCGGCTTTCGGCTCAATGACCATAACTTGTTCAGAGGTTCCCTAGCACCAGGCGAGGGAGATAGCGTACAATTCCGATGCTCGAAATATAATGGGCGTTCGGAAAATAATAGACATCTAATCAATAACATCACGACATCAATAGAGGTCGGGAATGGCGCAGTTACACTTGTCCTCCCACGTTCGGACGACCTAGACAATCACCAAAAAATACGATGTTGCAGAACGGACACGCCGACGGCAGCAAAGGGGAATCTGCCCGCGCTTTTGTCGACTTCAAGGCCGGCACGGTTAGCCGCGAGATTTTCGTCAACGCAGACATCTACGCCCAAGAGCAGGAGCAGCTTTTCGCCCGGTGCTGGCTGTTCGTAGGCCACGCTTCGCAGGTGCCCAAGCCAGGCGACTTCTTCGTCTCCTGCATGGGCGAAGAGTCCGTCATCCTCTGCCGCGACCGCGAAAGCGAAATCCACGTCTTTTTGAACTCATGCACTCACCGCGGCATGAAAGTCTGCCGTTACGACGAGGGCAACACCCCGGTCTTCAGTTGCCCCTACCACGGTTGGAGCTTCGCCACCGACGGCAAGCTGGTCGGCGTGCCCTACTTCAAAGACGCCTACCAAGGCGAGCTCGACAAGTCAAAGTGGGGCCTCATCCAAGCGCCCCAGACCTGCAATTACAAGGGCGCCATCTGGGCGACTTGGGACGCCTCCGCTCCGTCGTTCCTCGAATACATGGGCGGGTACAAGACCTACCTCGACTTCCTGCTGGACACCTGGGACGGCGCTGGCGGCGAGACGGAAGTCTTCGGCGGAATCGAGAAGTGGGTCATCCCCTGCAACTGGAAGTTCCCGGCGGAGAATTTCGTCGGCGACCGCTACCACAACATCAGCCACCGCTCCGTCGACCTGGTGGGCGTCGGGCCCAGCGGCAGCGGGCGCCGCGACACCCAGGAGCGCGTGGGGGCGGCCGCGCTGGATGTCTCCTTCCCCGAAAGGGGCCACGGCGCCATCAGCTTCCTGCGCCCCGACGACGCTCCCATACCGGCCTACCAGCACTCCAGGATCGTTTCCGAATATTTCGCCCACTGCGAGAGCGAGCGCCGGAAGAACTACGGCAAGTGGGCGCGTTTGATCCCCGGCCCAGGCACCCTGTTCCCCAACTTCTCCTACCTGCCACGGCAGCCCCGTACCATCGCCGTCTGGCACCCGCGCGGGCCCAATAGCCACGAGGCCTGGCGCTGGTTCCTGGTCGACAAGAACGCCCCCGCCGAGGTGAAGGAGTTCCTTCGCCAGTATTACATCAGCTACTCCGGTCCCGCCGGTCTCACCGAGCAGGACGACATGGAGAACTGGAACTACGCCCACAACGCCAGCCGCGGCGCCATCGCCCGGCGGTATCCCTACAACTACCAGATGGGCCACGGCTTCGACTCGCCTCCGTCCGACACCGGCGGCCTGGAACTTCCCGGCCTGGTGCGCGACGTGACCGGGGCCAAGGCCGCCGAGCAGAACCAGCGCGGCTTCTATCAACGCTGGTCGGAGTTCCTGGCCGCGCCCGACTGGGACGCCTTGGCCACCTGGCGCAATGAAACAGTCGGCGAGGCCGGTGTCCAAGCGAGCGCCCGGCTGTGACCGCCGCCGGCGCCGCCATCGAGACGATGCTGCTACAGAACGAGGTTGAGCAGTTCCTCTACCATGAGGCGGAACTGCTGGACGAGCGCCGCTTCGTCGAATGGCTGGACCTGCTGGCCGACGACATTCGATACTGGATGCCCATGCGCCGCAACGTCAAGTTCGGCGAGTTGGAGCGGGAGTTCACCCGGGAAGGGCAGGACATCAACTGGTTCGACGAGGGCAAGTCTACCCTGGAGCGCCGGGTGAACCAGATACTCACCGGCGTGCACTGGGCGGAGGAGCCCCTGTCCCGCATCTGCCACATGGTCTCCAACGTGCAAGTATTGAACGCCGTCCCCGCGGCCGCCGGACCTACAGAAGTTTCGTTGAAGTGCCGGTTCCTCATCTACCGCAACCGCGGCGAGACCGAGACCGACCACCTGATCGGCAAGCGGGAAGACGTGCTGCGTAAAGAGGACGGCTCTTGGAAGATCGCACGACGCAAGATCATCCTTGACCAGAGCGTCCTCCTGGCCAAAAACCTGACATTCTTCTTTTGAAACCGATTTTTCCTCTCCATGAGATAACGGGCTCAACGATTCCCCCGTCTTCCTCCGGGGAAGGGCTCAAGGATTCCCTCCTCCTTCTGGGAAAGCACATCGATCCTCCTCTCCCTCTGGGAGAGGGTTAGGGTGAGGGCATGCCGGAAATAGTCAACCTGATCACCCTCAAAGAAGGGGCCAGGATTGCCACCGTCCACGGCGCCACCGCCGAGGTCGTGACCAACCCGAAGGACGGCGTTTGGGTGTTCGTCAAATACCTCACCTCGCCCGACGACCCCACCCTGGAGGGCGCCGAAGACATGGTCTTCGCCCAGGATATCGTCGAGGTGCTGGAGTAATCGATGGTTTCTCCGGCCAGAGAAGTCAGCGTTGACGAAGTAATCCAGGCGATGGCCGTTGCCGTGGGCCGGTCCCTGTCCGCTCGTTGCATCATCCTGTTCGGCTCCCGCGCCCGCGGCGACTACAAGGACTACAGCGACGTCGATCTGGCCGTCATTCTCGATCAGCCGCCGGTCCCTCTCGGCTCCCAGGAACGCATACGCTTGGCGGCCCAAGGGGCCGCCGCCGCGGAGTCGGTTTGCGGCAAGCTCTTCCGGCGTATTGACGTCAGACTCTGGACCGAACCCGAGTACCGGAAGCAGAAGCGGTCCATCAACCACGTCGCCGGACGGTCCTGGCGGGAGGGCAAGGTCCTTTATGGCTCCCATGAGACCATGCCGGGGGAGGAAGAAGTGGCGGAACTGGACCACGTGCGCGAGTTGGTCGACATGGCCCGAGGCAACATTGATGCAATGTCCGCACTTGACAACGCATCCATCCGCGAAGAGCACTTCGGTTTCCATGCGGAGCGGGCCACAGAGCTAACGCTGAAAGCTTGGCTCGCACTGAATGGCCGCCAGTATTCATTGACTCATCGACTGGAGGTCCTGTTAAACGAGCTGGAACAGTCCGGCGCTGTTGGGACCTCACGTTTCCGTCACCTGGCCAGCCTGACCAACTACGCCGTCATCTACCAATATCAAGGCATCCCGGTGCCCACGATGGATAGACGGTGGATGACTGGCCAGGTCAGCCGCCTTGTAGAGCACGTGTCAGCGCTGCTCGACCAAGCCGAGGCATCGTGATTACGCCCATGACCTTGCCGACCCGTCAAGAACTCCGCGACGCCTTCCAAGCCGGGTTCGAATCCATCGACGACGGTGAGGGCTTCTACGTCGGCTTCCACTCGTACCTGCAGCGCCACGGCTACCAACTGCGGGAAGACCTGTCCTGCACCTGCGTCGACCACGGCGCCCACGGCCACCAGCCCGAATGCCGCTGGGGCAAGTAAATTTGGAATGTGGGATTAGGGATTGGGAATCGGGAATCGGGAATCGGGAATCGGGAATCCAAGGAGTTCGTAATTCCTGATTCTTCATCCTTAACACCTTGGGGGGTTCTATGCTCGAACGTATGGACGGCGGCGACGCTATCCTGGAAGCGCTGCGCAATCTGAACGTCGACTACATCATCTCCTCGCCGGGCTCGGAGTGGCCATCGGTCTGGGAGGCCCTGGCCCGCCAGGCCATCGAAGAGCGGCCCGGCCCGACCTACGTCAACTGCTGGCACGAGACCCTGGCGGTGGCCATGGCCTCCGGCTACACCCGGATGACCGGCCGTATGCAGGCGGTGTTGCTCCATGCCGGCGTCGGCGTGCGCCAAGGCTCCATGGGCATTCACGGCGCCTACCAGAGCGAAGTGCCCATGCTGGTGTGCTCCGGGGAGTCGGCCACCTACGGTGAGGCCGGCGACTTCGATCCCGGCCCTCAATGGCTGCGCAATCTCAGCATCGTTGGCGGTCCCAACCGTCTGGTCGAGCCCTTCACCAAGTGGAGCAGCCGTGTAACCAGCTCCGAGACTCTCTACGAAACGGTGAGCCGGGCCGGAGAACTGGCCCAACGCACCCCGAAAGGCCCCTCGTTCCTGAACATCCCCATGGAAGTGATGCGGGACGAGTGGAAGCCGCGGGCCGAGCTGCGCCCGCGCGCCGCGGCACCCAGAAGCTTCCCCGACCCGGACGTGGTGGAGCAGGTGGCAGAGCTCATATGCCGCAGTTCGAACCCGGTGATTTCCGCCGACTCCGCCGGGCGCACACCGGAAGGATTCAACAACCTGCTGGCCCTGGCGGAATCCCTGTCGATTCCAGTGTTCGAGTCGGAGGGCCCATCCTGCGGGAATTTTCCCAAGAGCCACCCGTTGCACCGGGGTTACGACCTCAGCCGGGAGCTGGAGCGGTACGATCTGTTCTTGGTCGTCGGCAACCCGGCGCCGTGGTACCCGCCCAGCGCCGGGCCCGCCAACGCCACCGTAGTGGTAATCGACGAGTACCCGATCAAGGAGTACATGGTCTATCAAGACCTGCACGCCAACCACTACCTGGAAGGCGACCTGCCTGCCACGTTGGCGGCGTTGACCCAAGCCGTCGAGGCGAAATCGACCGGGCGAGCCGACGCCAAAGCTTCTGCCGAAGACGTTTGGAAGCGCTACCGGAGCCTGCCGGACGGGGCCGACGCCGCGTCTCCCATTGACCCCGGCTTCCTGTGCAACACGCTCAATGAAGTCATGCCCAACGACACCGTCTACATCGATGAGACCATCTTGCACCGGGGACAGATCCTCCGGCGCATTGGTTGGGACAACCCCCAGTCGTACCTTCGTCCCGGCGGCGGCTTGGGCCAGGGTCTCGGCCTTGCCCTCGGGGCCAAGCTGGCGGCTCCCGGCCGCCCGGTGGCCGCCCTCGTCGGCGACGGCTCCTTCCTCTACAACCCCATCACCCAGAGCCTCGGCGTCGCCAAAGAAAGCGGACTGCCCATTCTGATCGTGGTGTTCAACAACGCCAGTTACGCGGCCATGAAGAGTCTGCACCTGTCGTTCTACCCGGAGGGGACCGCGGCGCAGTCCGGCATATTCCACGGCGTGGATATACCGGGTCCCAACTACGCGGAACTGGCGGCCCCCTTCGGTGGTTACGGAGAGCGAGTGGAGGACCCACGCCGCGTCAAGGCCGCCATACAGTCCGGCCTGTCGGCCGTAGCCGAGGGCCGGGTCGCAATTCTGGACGTGGTGCTGTCGGGCTAGGCCTTAGACGCTAGCCGAACCGTTCGAGGCTAAACGGCCTTAACGGGTCGGCGTTGCCGTCCAGGATGTACTGGGCCACCAACTCCGCAGTGGCGGGGCTGAGCATTACGCCCACGGCATCGTGTCCGGCGGCGATGCTCAGGCCTTCGATTCCCGGCACCGGGCCCAGCACCGGCATCCCGTCGGGAGTGGCCGGCCTCACCCCGGCCCTGGCTTCGACGAATACGGCGTCGGCCAAACCCGGGTAGCTGAGTCTGGCGCTGGCGATCAGCTCGGCGACTCCCGCGGCGGTGACCTGCTCGTCGAACCGGCCTTCGATTCTGGTAGCGGCCACCAGGACGTTCCCGTCGGCCCACGGCACCACGTAGCCGTGGAAGTTGTGCACCGTATGTCTGGGCAGTAAGCCCGGCTTCCGCAGCAGCACCCGCTCGCCCTTGACCGGCCGCACCGGGACTTCGATTCCGGTCTCCGCAGGCAGCCATCTGCCTTTGAGTCCGGTCCAGGGCCCGGCGGCCAAGACCACGTGACCCGCGTAAACTGGACCCATTGATGTCTCGACTCCGATTACCCTGTGGCCTTCCCGCATGAGCCCGGCGACTTCGACCGAATACCGGCAATCGGCCCCCAACCGGGTCGCCGCTTGGACCAGAGCATCCACCAGCCGCTGGCCCCTGACGTAGCCCGCCAGGGGCGAATTAACCCCGCCCAGCACGTCATGGTTTACGCCCGGTTCCCGGTGCAGCACGTCATCGGCATTCAGCCATTCCACCCCTATCCCCAAGGCCTGCTGCCATTCGACCTCGTCGTGCAGTTCCGTTGCCTGTTCCTCGCTGAAAGCCAGCTTGAGGACGCCGGTCTGGCGGAATTCCGGGTCGATACCCGCTCGGACCAACTCGGCGGCCAACTGCGGGAACAGCTCCAGGCTGCGCATCCCCAGTTGCCACATAGGCCGAACGTCAGGGTCGACGTGCCGCAATGGGGATACCACGCCGGCCGTCGCGCCGGAGGCCCCGGCTCCGAAGGTCCTCCTCTCCAGCACGGCGCATTTCACGCCGAGCTTTGTGAGCTGGTAAGCGATGGAGCAGCCAATCACCCCGCCGCCCACAATTGCCACATCCGTAGCGCCAGCCATGCCGCCGTACTCCTCCAAGGTTTTGGCGAGTGTAGTCACGGGCCCGCCGGCTGTCAACGCGAGGGCGGTGCGTGTTGCCAGCGTGAAAGTGGTCTGTTACGCTTTGCGGGCCGGACCCTTATACGACTGCTGGTGGTTGCGCCCGTTGTCCAGCCAATCTCGAACCAACGCCGACCTTTTCGTCACCTGTATCGTCGACCAGCTCTTCCCCGAGGTGGGGGTCAGCGTGGTGCGGGTGCTGCGGCGGTTGGGCGTCAGTGTAGGTTTCCCCAACGACCAGACCTGCTGCGGCCAAGCGGTCTATAACTCCGGCTTCACCCGCGAGGCAAAGACGTTGGCGAAGCGGGTGCTGCGTCAATTCAAGGACAGCGACTACGTCGTGGTGCCCTCCGGATCATGCTCCGCCATGATGCGCGTGTTCTACCAAGACCTCTTCGAGGACGAACCCGCCTTGCTGGCCGAGGCCGAGTCGTTGGCCGCCAGGGTCTACGAGTTCTCCGAGTTCTTGGTGGACGTTTTGAATGTCGACGACGTGGGAGTTGCCAGCCAAGGCTCCGCCGTCTTCCATCCCGGCTGTCACCTGCTCCGCGAGATGGAAGTGCGGGAGGCTCCCTATACGCTGCTTGGAGCGGTCAAGGGACTCGAAGTCAAAGACCTGGAAGGGGCCCAGACCTGCTGCGGCTTCGGCGGCAGCTTCTCCGTCAAGCTCCCCCACATTTCGGAAGGTATGCTGGCCGACAAAGTAGCCAACGTCCGCGCGGCCCAAGCCGGCGCCCTCGTCTCCTGCGACATGAGCTGCCTGATGCACATCGGCGGCGCGCTGCGGCGCCAGGACCCATCCATCAAAGTCCGTCATTTGGCCCAAGTATTGGACATCGAAGAGGAGCAGTAGATCCCATTGCCTCCGATAAAGACCGACGAATTTTTCTCCGCCTCAGCGGCAGCCATGGGCAATCCCCAGTTGCGCCGGGCGTTGGACCGCGTAGGCTCCGGGTTCGACGTGGCCCGCCGCAACGCCATTGACGAGGTCACCACCGAGGTCTGGGAAGAGTGGCGGGAAGAGGCCCGCCAGATCAAAGTCCACACGCTGGACCACCTCGACTATTACCTGGAATTGTTGCACGACAACGTGACCGCCGCCGGCGGACAGGTCCACTACGCCAAGGACGCCGGGGAGGCCAACCAGATAGTGAGCCATCTGGCCAAGTCCCGTGGTGTCAAGGTCGCCACCAAGAGCAAAAGCATGGTGTCCGAAGAACTGGAGTTGAACCCGGTCCTGGAGTCCGTGGGCGTCGACGTCTACGAGACGGACCTGGGCGAGTATATTATCCAATTGGCCGGCGAGACTCCTTCCCACCTGGTTGCCCCCGCGTTGCACAAGTCGAAGGAAGACGTGGCCGAGCTCTTTGCCCGGAAGCTCGGTGTGCCCTACCAGGAAGACATCGAAGAGATGGCCGCAGTGGCCCGCACGACCCTGCGGGACAAGTTCATGGAGGCCGACCTCGGCATCAGCGGGGCAAACTTCGTCGTGGCCGAGACGGGCACCCTGGTAATCATCACCAACGAAGGCAACGGCCGCCTCTGCACCTCCGCGCCCAGGATGCACATCGGCATCACCGGCATGGAGAAGGTCATCCCGTCGATGCAGGACCTGGCCACCTTTTTGCGGATCTTGCCGCGCTCGGCCACCGGACAACGTATTTCCAGCTACGTTAGCATGGTCACCGGCCCTCGCCGCCAGGACGACGAGGACGGCCCTGAAGAGTTCCACCTGGTGCTGGTCGACAACGGACGCTCCCGGCTCTTGGGCGACCCGAAGCTCCGGGAGGCGCTGTACTGCATCCGCTGCGGGGCCTGCCTCAACATTTGTCCGGTCTACCAACGGGTGGGCGGCCACGCCTACGGGTGGGTCTATCCCGGGCCCATCGGGGCCGTAGTGTCTCCCGTGATGGTGGGACTTAAAGAGTCCAAGGACCTGCCCCAGGCCTCCAGCCTCTGCGGGGCCTGCCGCGAGGCCTGTCCCATCAAAATCAACATTCCCCGGATGTTGCTGGAATTGCGCCACCGCACCGCCGAAAGCCCCGACCCGCAAGAGAGGGCCAGCTCCCGGTCTGAGCGGTTTTTGGCCCGGAATTTCACCCGGCTTATGAGCAGTCCATCCCTGCTGGCCTTCGCTTCCAGGGCGGGCCGCTTGGTCCATAGGCTTGCCTGCATCGTCCCGTTCTCCCCACTGGTTACCGAAGGCGGTTGGACCCGAAAAGCGCGGCTGCCGCTGTTGTCCCGCTGGACCAGAGCCCGCGACCTGCCGCCCCCGGCGCGCCGGTCGTTCCGGGATGTCTGGCGCGACGGTCTTGGCCAGGACGACCATGGCCAGCCCTGATGCCGGGGCCGCTCCGGGGACGCCCAAGTCCGAGTTCCTGCAATCGGTGCGAGATACCTTGGGACGCTCCGCCGGGCCGCCTCCGGAACGCTACCACCGCCTTGAAGAGAGTCTCGCCGATTTGGAGCAACGGGCCGCAGAGTTGCGGAGCCATCTCCGGGAGAACCAGGGACAGTTGCTGGACCGGTTTGCCGACATGGCGGCCAAAGGCGGCTGGAACGTGTACCGGTCTCCGGGAGTGGAAGACGCCGTGGGGTATATCGAGACCCTGGCCCGCCGGTTGAATGTCCAGCGGGCGGTCCGTTCCGGCCAGCCGGTGTTCGACGGTATTCCGGTCGACGCGGCTTTCAGCAATAACGGAGCCACGATTACCACAATGGTCCACGGTGACACGGCGACCCGTGAGTCCCTCAGGGAGGAGGTCCGTCAGGCTGGCCTCGGGCTGACCGGCGCGGACTACGCCTTGGCCGAGACCGGCTCCATCGTGATACTCCCCCGCCGGGGACTGAGCCGGCTGGTCTCCCTGGTGCCTCCGGTCCACGTGGCCTTGGTGCGGCCCGAAGAATTGCTGGAGAGCCTGGACGACCTGTTCTTGCTGCGCCGCTTGGAGTACTACCGGAACGGCCGCGAGATGGGCAGCTACTTGAACTTCATCACCGGTCCCAGCAGAACGGCGGACATCGAGATGACCATCGTTCAGGGCGTCCACGGCCCCAAGGAAGTCCACTTGGTGCTGCTGGGTTGAATCGGCGCTGCGGGAGACTTGCTCTATGCCAATGCGGGTAGGGTTCGCCCAGTACCGGAAACAGATGCTGGAGCGCGAGCTCGCGAACATTCAAGAAACCCTGCCGATGCTTGGCATCGAAAAGGCCATATTGGTCGGCGATATGGCAGCCGGAGACTACTCGCCCGACACCCGGATAGAGTTGGTTATCGTTCACCAAACGGAACACACCTTCGGCCGCCGGGCCGACTTTTTCTCATACCATCTGGGCAGCTCGGTCGAGATTGACACCCTGGTATACACGCCGGAAGAGTTCGAGAGCTTGCGGGACACCCTGCCCGCCTTGAGCCGGGCCTGCCGGGAAGGACGCGAGATTTTCCATGCCTGACTATCTGGCGGAGGGCGCCCGCTGGTTCCGCCAAGCGGAACAGGACCTCGCGGACGCCAGATTCCTGCGCGAGCACGGCAGGCACAACCTGGCCTGTTTCCAAGGCCAGCAGGCAGCGGAAAAAGCCATTAAAGCCTACCTCTTCCACAAACGGGTGGAGGACGTCTGGGGCCATTCGCTGTTGGACCTTTGCGAGGACGCCAAGCTCTTCGACATGATGTTCGACACCGTGAAGGCCGAGGCCAGGCAACTCGACAAATACCACTACATCACCCGCTACCCCGAGTTTCTGCCCAATGGCGCCTCTTTCGAAGCCTTTGACGACCTGGACGCCGAGCGCGCCATCTACCTGTCGGACCTAGTCGTGGTCTTCGTCAAGGAACGCATGGGGTAGGGGCGGCTGGCCTTTGCCCTCTCGTACCACACCACGTCAAGACGGTGTCTGTGATAACGGTTTACGAACCGGGTCCGGAAGAATGGGATGACGACTTGAGGACGCGGAAAGTGAGGGAATTATGAGGCGCTGCCGTATGTGCCTTGGAACTACCCACGATGAGCAACGGGTCACTCATTGCCAGCCTTGGGGCAAGCAGATGACCCTGCTGGAGAATGTGCCCGCCCAAGTCTGCACCCAATGCGGTGAAATTGTCTTTAGCGGAAAGGTTGCGAAGAGGATCGAGCAGATCGCAAGGTCGGGCGCCAAACCCAAGCGCATGGAACAGATGCCTGTCTACGACTTCGCAGATGAAGAGCCAGCCGGTGTCGAAGCCGGAGTTGAGGAAATACCCGCATAGGCGGCCTCCCCGCCGCCCGTCAATTCCCGGCCATCCGTCAACGCATCCGCCCTTCCTACCGGTTCGTATAATCGTCAGTAGCTGATTAGCGGACCGGTGCGCCTATGCGCTACCCGTGGGCCAACTCTCTATTGTTCCTGTTCTTGGGGCTTGAGTTGCTCACGGGATTTCTCGGGTTGATTTCCGGCTCCGAAGACCGCTCCATATACCTGCAACTCCACCGCATCGGCGGTTACGGCATTGTGGCGGTGTTGGTCTGGAAGACGGTCAACGTCGCCATGTCCTTGAAATGGCGGCGGTCGGGGCCGGTGCGTACCGGGTCCCTCGTGCTGACCGGTCTGCTGCTTGCCACGCTGGTACTGGGTTTCGTGTGGTCATGGACTGGACCTTACTCTTGGTGGCTCTTCAGCGGCGTTAGCTGGCACATCTACGCCGGAGTCGCCCTGGTCCCGCTCTTGGTCTGGCACTGGCGGCACATGAGACGGCCGGCCCGAAAAGGGTTTTCCGTCGAGCGGCGGCAGTTCCTTCGTATTGCGGGCTTGGCCGTCGCCGGGTTCGTAGCCTGGCAGGCATCCGAGGGCTTGCTCAGGGCGGCGGGCTTCAGCGGGAAGTCCCGGCGGTTCACCGGCTCCTACGAAGCGGGAAGCTTTACCGGCAACGACTTTCCCAGGGTCTCCTGGTTGAACGACCACCCCGACCGTATCGATGTCGAAACGTGGACGGTCACGGTGCAAGGGTCTGCGGCGACGCGGATGGTCCTGACTCATGCGGACCTGGCGGAGGACGCCCGCGTCACGGCCACGTTGGACTGCACCGGCGGATGGCACTCGACCCAGGAATGGTCGGGCGCTCCGCTCGCCGACATCCTGGACTCGGCGGCTCCTGCCGAATCGGCCAGGAGCGTTGTGGTCCGGTCGGTCACAGGATACTCCAGGCGGTTTTCCCTCAGCGACGCCCGAGGATTCCTCCTGGCGACCGGCGTAGGCGGCGAACCATTGTCCCACGGCCACGGCGCGCCGGTGCGTCTCGTAGCGCCGGGACGCCGCGGATTCGAGTGGGTGAAGTGGGTCGCCGAAATCGAAATCAGTGACGCCCCCGGCTGGTGGCAGTTGCCGCTCCCCGCCGAATAGGCGTCAAGCAACTATCCGGGGGGGTAATACGCGACCTGGTCTTGAGACAGCTCCTGAGTAGTCGCCCTGAGGATGGCCGGGGCTAATCGCCGGAGACCCATTTGATCATGAGCATGCGGATGGCGCGCTCGGCGGCGGCCTCCAGCAATTCGCCAGTGCGCGCCAGGCTTTGCTCGAAGGTCATGGGCCGGTCGGCGATACACATCACGGCGGCGACGCCATGATCGTACAACTCTTCATGCCCCGGCCCGAGACCCCCCGCCAGCAAGATCGTGGGCACCCCTTGGGAAGCCGCGTGACGGGCCACCCCGACCGGCGCCTTGTTGAATATCGTGGAGTGATCGGCCCGGCCTTCGCCGGTGATCACAAGGTCGGCCCCCTCCAGGTGCGAGTCGAAGTCCAGCACCTGGCAGACCATGTCGATTCCCGACTGCAACCGGGCCCCCGCGAAAGCCATCAGGCCGGCCCCCAACCCCCCGGCCGCCCCGGCGCCGGGGCGGTCCAGCACGTCCACGCCCAGGTCTTTTTGGACGACTCGCGCGTAGTTGGCCAGCGCCGCATCCAGCTCCGCCACTACCTCTGCCGAAGCCCCCTTCTGCGGTCCGAAGACCGCCGAGGCCCCGTCCGGGCCGCACAGCGGGTTGGTGACGTCGGTCGCCGCGACTATGGACGCCTCCTTGAGCCCCGGATGAAGGGCCGACACGTCGATTGAATCGAGACGGGCCAGCGCGGCCCCCCCCGGGGGCAGCAATCGCCCGTCGGAGTCGAGGAACCGCGCTCCGAGGGCGGATGCCATCCCGGCGCCGCCGTCGTTGGTGGCGCTCCCGCCCAGGCCGACAATGACCGTTCCGTATCCCCGGTCGAGCGCCTCCCTCAGTATCTCCCCGGTCCCGACGGTGGTCGTAATTCTGGGGTTTCGACGGCGGTGAGGCACCAAGGCGAGGCCGGACGCCCGGGCCATCTCAATCACGGCGGTGCGTCCGTCTCCCATTACGCCCCAGTCGGACTCCAGGGGCTGGCCCAACGGACCGGTAACGGTGCGGAGAAACACCTCTCCACCCGTGGCATCCACCAAGGCGTTCAGGGTGCCGTCGCCGCCGTCGGCCACTGGGGCCAACACCGTCAGGGCGTCCGGCGCCGCCGCCAGCACGCCCCGAGCGATGGCCTGGGCCGCCTCCAGCCCCGAGATGCCGCCTTTGAAGCCTTGCGGGGCAATCACTACTTTCATTTCAATACTCATCCCGGTCAATACTCATCCCGGCAATACTCATCCCGGCATTATACACATCGGTATACCGAACCCCGGTGGGCTTTGTTACAATTCGTTGGGGTCTGGCGCACAGGCCTTCCGGCTATAACGCCTTTCCCAGCTTGGTAATTCGCCGCCGCGTTGGACTTTTCCGGTCGCGGCCGCCGCCATATATTCCGTCTATCGGCGCGTGTTGGAGGCAGGTTTATGTCAAGCACCGCACCTCTATCCCCTCTATCCAAGGAGGAACTGAAGCGTCGCGCTTCCGAAATCATTGACTCCCGCGCCGACGAGTTGGTCAATCTGGCCCAAGAGATATTGAACAACCCGGAACCGGGGTTTCGGGAGACCAAGACTTCACGGTTGGTGGCCCGCAAGTTTGGTGAGATGGGCCTCCCTTCCCGGGCGGGGCTCGCGTTGACCGGCGTCAGGGCCGATGTCCCCGGCGCGGCGGCAGGTCCGACTCTGGCCATTCTTGGGGAGATGGATTCCCTGATCGTAAACGAACACCCCCACGCCGATGGGACAACCGGCGCCGCCCATGCCTGCGGGCATCATTGCCAGGTGGGGATGATGTTTGGCGCGGCCATGGCCCTCAGTCAACCGGAGATCTTGAACTCCCTCAGCGGCCGCTTGGTTTTCATGGCGGTCCCCGCCGAGGAATACATCGAGATCGAGTATCGGGACAACCTCCGCCGCCAAGGGAAGATCGAGTTCCTCGGCGGCAAGCCGGAACTGGTCAAGCTGGGCGAGTTCGACGACGTCGACATGGCAATGATGGCGCATACCACGTCCAACCCGGAAGAAAAGCAGCTTTGCATCAGCGAGACCAACAACGGCGCCATTGCCAAGCGCATCCAATTCATCGGCCGCGGCTCTCACGCCGGGGGCGCCCCCCACTTGGGAATAAACGCCCTGAACGCGGCCTCCCTGGCCCTGAGCGCTATCCACTACAACCGGGAGACCTTCCGCGACGAAGACAGCATCCGGGTCCACCCCATCATCACCAAGGGCGGCGAGGCGGTGAGCGCCGTTCCCGCCGACGTCCGCATGGAGACCTTTGTCCGGGGCCGCACCGTGGCGGCAATCATGGACGCCAATGCCAAGGTCGACCGGGCCCTGAAGGCCGGGGCGCTGGCCGTGGGCGGCGAGGTTATCATTCAGACCATCCCCGGCTACCTGCCCATCACCCAAAACCGGTCGATGTCGAATGCGTTCAAGTCCAACGCCGAAGGCCTGGTGGGCCAGGAAAACGTTGGCTATGCTTCCCACCGCGGCGGCTCCACCGACATGGGCGACCTCAGCCAGCTAATGCCGGCCATACATCCTTACGTTGGAGGCGCGACCGGCCTCGGACACGGCTCGGATTACGTGGTCCGGGACTACGCGTTAGCCGTGGTCACCGCAGCCAAGGCCCTGGCCAACACCGCCATCGACCTGCTGGCCGACGGCGCTGCGCTGGGCTCCGGTATCGTTTCCGCCCACCGGCCCGAAATGACCCGTCCCCAGTACCTGGCGTTCATGAGAAGTCTGGCCTCCGAAGAACACTTCAAGGGCGCATAGCATGTCGACCCCTCCCACTTTGACAATCGAAGAACTGAAGCGCCGGGCCTGCGCCGCAATCGACCGACGGAAGAAGGACATTGTCGGGGTTTCCCGGCAGGTCCTGGCCCACCCCGAAGCCGGGTTCCGGGAAGTCAAGACCGCGGCCCTGGTCTCACAGAAGTTGCACGAGCTTGGCATCGGACACGAGAGCGGGCTGGCGATCACCGGGCTCAAGGGACGTATACCGGGAGGCGGCGGACCCGGACCCAGGGTGGCGGTAATCGGAGAACTGGACTCCCTGGTGGTTACCCAACATCCCAATGCCGACCCGGTCACGGGAGCCGCCCATGCTTGTGGGCACCACTGCCAGATCGGAATGATGCTGGGGGCAATGGTCGGGCTCTCGCTGCCGGAGGTACTGTCCGAGCTCTCCGGCGAGATCGTTCCTTTCGCCGTCCCGGCCGAAGAGTTCATCGAGGTGGAGCAGCGTATCGACATGCGCTCCCAAGGCCGCCTGGAGTTCATGGGCGGGAAGCAGGAACTCATCCGCTTGGGCCATTTCGATGACGTGGACATCGCCATGATGTGCCACACGGCGAGCGACATGGGCGACCGCAAGTTCGCCGTCGGCGGCACCAGCAACGGCCACGTGGTCAAGTACGTCCGCTACACCGGCCGCGGGGCCCACGCCGGCAATTCGCCTCACTTGGGCGTAAACGCGCTGAACGCGGCATCCTTCGCCATCCAGGCCATAAACTCCAACCGGGAGACCCACCGCGGGGAGGATACCGTCCGGGTCCACGGCATCATGACCCGGGGCGGCGAGGCGGTTAACGCCGTGCCCTCGGACGTTCGCCTCGAATGGCGGGTGCGGTCGGGCACTCCCGAAGTGGTGGTGGAACACTCCAGGGCGGTTGACCGGTGCTTCAAAGCCGGGGCCCTTGCCGTTGGCGCCAACGTCCAGATCACCACCATCCCCGGCTACCTCCCGATGCGCCACGACAACCGGTTGCAGGACGTTTTTCACCGGAATGCCGTGGCGGTCGTCGGGGAGCCCGCGACTCTGATTATGCCCGCCCGCCGGAACCGGGGCGGTTCCACCGACATGGGAGACCTCAGCCAAATAATGGCGGCCTGCCATCCTTACACCAGCGGCGCTTCCGGGCCGGGACACAGCAAGCAGTACGTGATCGGCGATTACGAAGCGGCCGTGATCAACCCCGCGAAAATAATGGCCATGGTGGTAATCGACCTCCTGGCCGACGGCGCGAAGCAAGCCCGGGAGATTAAGGCCTCCCACCGCCCGGCGATGACGAAGCAGGCCTATCTGCGGTTCCAACGAGAGCGGGCCGAGGTCGTCGATTTCGACGGGGCCGCCTGAGCCGGAGCGGGGCCGTTCAGGCCCCAAGGAAGTGCATCGCCGTCCCCGCAGCCAGAGGGATGGTGAAGTTATCGTCCGGCGGCAGTGAGGCCAACTCCACCAGCGCGGCTATGCACACTCCCGCCCATAACGCCCAGTGGTGCTCGATGACGCCGGCCAACAGCAGCGTGACCAAGGCGACGGCGCCGGCGGCCACAAAGGCCGCAGAGCCCGCAGGCGACTTTCCCATCAGGCGAGGCCCCGGCGCCCGGCGCCCGACGACGGCTGCCGCCGGGTCCCCCAAAGACAGGAAAAACATCACCGGAGTCCCCACCTCTTTGCCGTAGAGCAGGAACACGATCAGCGCGGAAATAACCATGTAGGTGGCGCCGGTGATGTGGCCGGACTCGTCGCCCTTGAGCAGCGGGGCGAACCATCGCAGGTAACGCCGGTTCAGCCACTCTAGCCTGAAACGGGCCAGGTCGACGGCAAGAGCGCCGGCCCCCACCACGGCCAAACCCCCTACCAGTAAGTCCTCGTCAAGGAAGATGGCAATGATCGGGATCGACGAACCGGCCCCCAGGTGAAACAACCGGCGCCACGCCTTTGGCTGGGCGCCGGGTCCGGAACGCCGCTCACCGCCGAACAGGAGCAGGGTTGCGAAGCGCCGCAGTGGGGCCATCTTTGGTGTGCCACCCGAAGCGACCAACCGAAAAGGCCGGTCGCCGGTCAGAACCGAATGGTGATAGAGTCGCTGGCGCGCCACCGCAGGTCGCGGATTTGGGTGCCCGGCGGAATTTCGAACACCATCCAGCCGTCCACCCCATGCCCCTTGGGCAGGTCGAACGAACCCTGCAGAAACAGGACCGACCGTGGCCTCACGCTGGCGCCGCCGCCTGCTTTTTCCACCAGCACCTCGGCCGCCCGGAAGGATTCCCCGTCACCGCACTCGTAGGGGTGGATGCCTTCATTCAGAGTCTGTGAAAAGGTCGCACCGGCGGAGACCTCCACCAGTCCGGCTTCGCCTGGCGCCCCGGCCTCCGGTTCGAATTGCAGGAAGGCCGCCTCTTGCCCCTCGTTGACCCATTGCAACTCGGTGCCGGGGTGGACGACCATGCGGATGGGGTCGAAACATTGGCCTTTGTCGATGCGTATCCGGGCGGAGGGGAAGTCCCGCAGGTCTTGGCGCGCTGATTCAGAGATCTCCAGCGGGAAGTAAGACTCGCCGGTGAAGTCACGGAGTAGGACCAGGGAACGCTCTATATTCACCACCGCGCTGACCGCGGTATGGTTCTGGACCTGCAAGCGCACCAGCACCAGTTCCAACCCCTCGGCCGACGGCACCACTCGCCAGTCCCGGATCACTTCCTCCGGGTCTATCGTGGCGTACTGCAGCTCGGGTACCCGGTCGATTTCAACGACGCTGATGTTGAGGGTCCGGCCCTGATGATGGCGCCCGAAGACGGAGGACGTTTCGGTGCATCCCGCGATCGTCACGGCCAGAGCCGCCAACGCCAAGAATGCGAACCACCGGGTACGGCCAACGACATACAGGGTCCGGAGGAGCCTGAAATTGGTTGGCCGCTGGCGGTTGGAGATATGGCGCTCGCCGGACGTCACGGACCCGCAGTGGCCAGGCTGGGGAGTTGTCTAAGCCGTTCCACCAAGTCAGGCAGCACTCCCATCAGATAGTCCACTTCCTTTTCGGTGTTCTCTTTGCCCAGCGTGATGCGGAGGCTGCCACGGGCGACTTCCGCCGATTGCCCCAAGGCCAGCAGCACGTGCGACGGCTCCAAAGAGCCGGAACTGCAGGCGCTGCCGCTGGATGCGGCTATTCCGGCCATGTCCAGTCCCAGTAGTATCGGCTCCCCTTCGATGCCGGCAAACGAGAAATTGACGTTATTGGGCAGGCGTTCAGTTGGGTGGCCGTTCAACCGGGTGCCGGGAATACTGGCCAGCACCTCCTCGACGATGCGGTCCCTCAGGGCGGAACAGTGGCGGCCGGCCTCCAGCCGGTTGGCGTTGGCCGATTCCAGGGCCACCGACAGGCCGACTAAGCCCGGTATATTCTCGGTCCCGGAACGTCGTTCTCTCTCTTGGCCTCCTCCCAGCATGAGGGGAAGGAACGCGGTGCCGCGTTTGATGAACAACACCCCGGTGCCCTTGGGGCCGTAGAATTTGTGCCCCGAAAGACTGAGCAGGTCGACGCCCAATTTCCGCACGTCCAGGTCCAGGAAGCCGGCGGCCTGCACCGCGTCGGTGTGCAACACGATGGTGCGGGACAATTCGGCGGCCCGTTGCCGGACCGCGGCGGCGATGTCCGCCACCGGGTTCACCGTGCCGATCTCGTTGTTGGCGTACATCACCGAGACAAGGGTCGTCCGGCCGGTGATGGCGTTGTAGACCGACTCCGGTTGCACCATGCCGGAAGCATCCACCGGCAGGTAGGTGACGTCGAACCCTTGGGACTCGAGGTGCTGGCAGCTATGGAGCACTGCGTGATGTTCAACGTTGGAGGTGATGATGTGGTTGCCGGTCTCCTGCAGCGCGGTAGCCACGCCCTCAATGGCCGCGTTGTCCGACTCGGTGCCGCCGCCGGTGAATACCACCTCTCTGGCCCGGCAATTCAACACCGAGGCCACACGCTCACGGGCCTCGTCCAAGGCGTAACGTGCCGCTTGGCCTATCGTGTGAATGCTGGAGGGGTTGCCGAACAGCCGGGTGAAGTAGGGCGTCATCGCCTTCAGGACACCGGGATCCAACGGGGTGGTCCCGGCATGGTCCAGGTAAACGAAGCCCGAACCCTCCTCCCTAAGTGTCATACCGTACCGCCATGCTCATCCTCTACCGCCTGTTGGCCGCCATCGAGAGTCTGCTCGTTATTCTAACATAGCCGGCCGGCATCAACCCGCCGGCATCAACCCAATGCCGTCAACCCCTGCCGTCAACGCGGATAGTTGCTGGTGGCGACGGTCATAATGAATCCGCCGATAAAGGCGATCCAAATGCCGTCGAACACATCCACGAATATCGCCATGGCGATGCCGCCCGCGAGCATCAGCCCGCCCACAAGTTGGCCCGCCCGGGCCGCCACCTGGGTGCCCCGGCGGTAGCTGCCGGTGAATCCCCAGACCCCGGCCCGCAACAACCGGCCGCCGTCGAGCGGGAAACCCGGCACAAGATTGAACGCCCCCAAGCCCACGTTGGCCCACGCCAACCAGAACAGCACCACCTCCGGCATCGACGTGCCCCGGCCCAGCAGGAGCCAGGCCCCGCCGCAAATCGCCGCTATTACCATGTTGCTGAGCGGGCCCACGATGGTTATCGCGAACTCCGTCCACGGCCCCTGGGGTTCTCGTCCCAACCGGGATACGCCGCCGAAGATGAACAGAGTGATCCCGCTGACCGGAATTCCCCGGCCCAAGGCCATGACACTGTGGCTCAGTTCGTGAATTAACACTGACAAAAAGAACAGAATCACCGTAAACGCGGCCACCAGCCAACGCTGGGCGTCCGGCCAGTGCAAGCGGTTGTTGTCGAACTGCTCCGATATCAGAAAGGTAAACAACAGGAAGGCGAACACCCAACTGACGTTCACCTCGATGGGTATACCGAACAACCTGCCCAATCGGATGGAGGAACCCATACGCTTCAGCCCTGTACCAGTCCGGCCTTCGATTCCCACGGTCTGGGCCTCGGCGGCCCATTTCAAGTCCTAGCATCTCATACCAGGCGCCGCCGTAGCCAGGGACAGACTCCCTAATCGCCGCCGCGGCCTGTCCCTGCCGCCCTTTCAACCCGTGACCGTACCGGCTTGGCAGGCCGGGCGGGGGAGGCCGCATGCGTATTGGGCCAGCTTGTAGACCAGTTTCGCCGCAGTGTACGAGCAGGCCGGAGGCCCCAGGTTGGGGGCTAGCTCGCACACGTCGAAGCCCACGATGCGCCGGGACTCTCCGACCCGGCGCAGCAACGAGGTCAACTGGCGCCAGGTTACCCCGCCCGGCTCGGGCGTGCCCACCGCCGCCATGATACCGGGATCGAGCACATCCAGGTCGACGCTTATGTAAACGAATTCGCTCAGTCCGGCCAGAATGTCGTCCGCCGGAAGGGCCGTGATTTGGTCCGAAGGGCCGTCTTCCAGCAGTAACGAAACAGGTATGCCATTGCCGCGCAGGAATGCGTGTTCCTCTTGCGACAGGCTGCGCACGCCAGCCAGCACTATGGGGCACACCTCGAATACCCGGCGGGCCGCGGAGGCGTGACCCCAAGGGGTGCCCATGTATTCGTCCCGCATGTCCGCGTGGGCGTCCAGGTAAAGTACCGATAGGGAGGGGTAAGCGTCGGCGTAGGCTTGTACTGAACCCGCCGTTATGGAGTGTTCGCCACCCAGAACGCCCACCGTCTTACCGGCTTCCAGGCCGGCGGCCACCGCCTCCCTCACCCGCGCCACCATCTGGCCCGGCCCCCCCATGTGAGGTTCCAGCGCGGCCGTAGTGTGGATTCCGATTTCCGATACATCCAGTCCGAGTTCCGGGTCGTAATCCTCAAGGCCATAGGAGGCGCTGACAATCGACTGGGGGCCATACCGGGCGCCCACGTGGAACGAGGTGGTGCTGTCGTAAGGGACTGGAATGAGCGCCAGCCGTGCCGTGGCCAAGTCCGACTGTTCCGGCGGGAGTGAGAGGAAGTTCGGATAGATCAAGGGTATGCCCGAAGGGGATATGCCGGAAGGATCAGGCACGCCGTTGCACCGGCGCCTCGGCCTCCAGAGCGGCCCGCTGGCGCTGGGCTTCGGCCATCCCTTGACGTTCGTCCAACCACTCCAGCCCCCGGTCCAGCAGCCAGGTTTTCACGTCCTGCAGGTCGAACAGCGCGGTCGCGTCAGCCAGGGCCCGTTCGTGGTCGAAGGCCCGGCAGGAAAACAGGTCGATGTTGACGTAGCCCTTTTGGGGAAAGGTGTGAACGCTGATGTGGCTTTCGGCGATGATCACAAAACCGGAAACACCGGAATCCTCGGGTTTCGGGGCCTGGTATTCCAGTACCCGGGGTTCGGTGATCCGGGTCATTCCCAAGGATTCGGGATAGTCGGTCAGAAAGCGACGGACCAGCTCGACATCCCACATTTTGGCGATATCACCGCCGAATCCGTCGATTACCAGGTGCATCCGGCCTCCGTTCGAGTAGAGAAAAGATGGCGAAACAGGCGTCCTAACCAAGCGTCCTGTACAGGCGTTAACGAGAGGTTCCTTGAGCGGTTCCTTGGCAAAACCAGTTTTATACAATATCATCACTCATTGCCAAGCACAATCGCCGAAGATAGAATGCCCCGGACACTAGGCGGCCCCGTTTACTTCACTGGCCGGCGCCGGGCCGCCGCCAACGGCAGGTAGAATTTTGCAACCGCTTATGATCGAGGCCACCGACCTGACCCATTACTATGGGCCCTACCCCGCCATTCAAGACGTCAACTTCGGCGTCAAGAAGGGTGAGGTGTTGGGGTTTCTCGGCCCCAACGGGGCTGGCAAGACCACTACCATGCGCATCCTGACCGGGTTCCTGCCCCCCTCGAGGGGGAAGGTGAGCCTTGACGGCTATGACGTGGTGGACAAGTCCCTTGAGGTGCGCAAACGGGTGGGGTATCTGCCGGAAACCGTGCCGCTCTACACCGAAATGACTGTGACCAACTACCTGAAATACATGGGGACCCTGCGGGGAATGGCCCCAGGGCGCATCAAGTCCCGTATCGAGGCCGTGATCGACGTCTGCCGGTTGGGCGACTACCGAAAGACTCACATCGGCAAGCTGTCCAAGGGCTTCCGGCAGCGGGTCGGCATCGCGCAGGCGATCCTGCATGAGCCGGACGTGCTGGTGCTGGACGAGCCGACCATCGGTATCGACCCGATACAGGTGGTGGAGACGCGCAGCCTCATCCAGGAGTTGGGCCGTTCCCAGACGGTGGTCCTCAGCAGCCACATTCTTCCCGAAGTCAGCATGATCTGCGAGCGGGTGTTGATCATTCACGAAGGCCGTATCGTGGCTGAAGACACCCCCAAGAACCTGGCGGAAGGCCTCCAGGGAGTGGACCGGCTGGAGGTGGAAATCGGGGGGCCGGCGGTACAGGTATTGCCGGTGCTGGAGCAGATTCCCGGAATCAGCAGCGTCACCCATCGCAACAACCAAGGCCGCCACACCTACACGATTCAAGCCCAGCAGGGCCGCGACATGCGGGATGAAATCTCGAGAGTTGTGATAAGCAACGGCTGGAGCCTGCGCAGCCTGCAGCTGGTGGGGATGAGCCTGGAAGAAATATTCCTCAGACTAACCACCCAGGAGGACCTGTAATCATGCGGACCGCCCAGGCCGTTGCCTGGAAAGAGATCGTAATATATTTCAGCAGTCCCACTGCCTATATCGTCGGCCTCATATTCCTGGCCTTGACCGGCTTTTTCTTCTCCAGAGACTTGGGTAACCCTTTCCCGGAAGCTACCCTGGCCCCGTTCTTCCAAGGCGCCGTCATCATTTTCATTCTGCTGGCGCCCGCGCTCACGATGCGGTTGATCGCCGAGGAGCAGAAGCTGGGAACAATAGAGCTTTTGCTGACCTCACCGGTCCGTGACTGGGAGGTGGTGATCGGCAAGTACATCGCCAGCCTGACGTTCCTGCTGGTGCTGGTGGCCCTGTCCTTCTTCTACGCAATCCTCCTGTTCGTATTCGCCAGTCCCGACCCTGGCCCAATCTGGGCGGGATACCTGGGACTCGTGCTCTACGGGGCCGCCTCTCTCTCGGTGGGCCTCCTCGCTTCGACCCTCACCAGTAACCAGATCGTGGCTGCGGTGGTGGCCATGGGTATCCTTCTGGCGTTGTTCTTCGCCGACCTGGCCTTCGGCGCCGTCGGCGGGTTGGCTGGCGAGATAATCGGCCAAATGGGCCTGAAGAGCCATTTCGACGATTTCGAACGCGGGGTCGTCGACACCAAGCACATCGTGTACTTCCTGAGCGTTACCGCATTCTTCCTGTTCCTTTCGGTCCGGGCTCTCGAATCAAGGCGCTGGCGCTAGCATGACCACCAGAAGAGACCAAGACGGGTCCGAGCGGGGACCTCGAGACTGGCGCCGCCGCCGCCGCCAGGGCGGACCTGAAACCCCCCAACAGCCGGAGGAGCAGCCGGGACCAACCCAGCAGGCAACAGCACAAGAGGAGGTCCTCTCCCGCCCGCTGGCGAGCTTATTCGAACCGGCTATGGACGCCGTCGGCATCTTCGGCGCTCCTTTGGTCATCGCCGGCATCATCGGACTGGTCACCGGCATCGTCGTGGTGGCGTTCGTAAGCTCGATGCGGCTCTACGGCTACATCGACATCGCCATCGGGGCCAGTTTGCTGGCGCTGGTCGGCGCGGTGTTCATCAGTTCGGTCATCGCGGCCTTCGTGAGCCGTACCGGGCGTTACGGCGTCAACACCCTGATACTCATTGGCGCCTTCACCGGGATCATCATAATCGCCAACGTGATCTCTTTCGAAAACATCGGCCGGCTGGACGTGACCGCCACCAACCAATTCAGCCTGTCGTCCCGTACCAAGGATTTGCTGAACAGCCTCGAGGTCGACATCCGGGCCACGGCCTTTTACAAAGATATCGGGCTCGCCGCTGACGCCGACGTGGCCGCACGCCGCAACCGGGTGGTGGAGACTCTGGAAGAGTTCGATGCACGGTCCGGGCGTTTCTCCTACCGCGTAGTAGACCCCGACCTGGAGCCGGGCGTGGTCGCCACGTATTTCGGAGCGCGTCCCGTCGGTTTCGTCGGCGAGGTTGTGGTTGTGGAGAACCTGGAAAACGGCGAGTTCGACTTCCTGAAGCCCGAGCCCACCGACGCCGCCTTCGAACTGTTGGAGCAAGACCTGGTAACCAGCCTCTACGTCGCCACCGGGCTGGAGCAGAAGACCCTCTACTTCCTGGCCGGTCACGGCGAGCGAAACATCGACGGCGAATACGCCCTGTTGCGGCAGTCCCTGGAACAGGAAAACTACCAGGCCAGTAGCTTGGTCTGGCCCCGTTCGGCCGTCGACGTCGAGGTGCCGGAAGACGCCGCGCTGGTGGTGGTGGCTGGGCCGATTTCCGACCTGCCGGAGGCCCACGCCCTGGCCTTGAACCTCTACCTGTTGGGGCGAGACGCGAAAGGCGAGCAGCGGCGCGAGAACGGCAGCATGATTTTCCTGGCCGAGCCGGACACGCCGGAATCATGGCGGGAGTTCCTGGTGCAGTGGGGAGTCCTGGTCAGCCCCGGCTACATTCGCGACCTGGATTCCTCGGTGCCCGGACTGCCGCAAACACTAGCTTTGAATATGGACGTAAATAACCTGATAGGCTTGAATCGTCAGTTATTGGCTAGCAATCCTGAGGTCTTGCGCAGCAACGAAACGGCGATCCAGGCTGCTTTGGAAGCAGCTATAGAAGCACCATTTGAAATCGTCGCGCCTGAAGGCCAACAGTTGCAGGACGTGTTTATGCCCGACGCCGCCAGCCTTTGGCCAGTGGCCGGCGGGGTGGGGCTTCCGCTGGCTTTGGCCTTCACCTCCCCCAACAGCTACGTTATCGACAACCCCGACCGCACAGAACCGATAACCGGCGACAGGGACGATGCCGACCCCCAGGGTCCTTTCATCCCAGTCATGCTCACGCGCACCGGGAAGCTACTGCCGTCAGAGGGTCTGGCAAACACGGACATCTTGGTGTTCGGCGACGCCGACTTCGTGGCTAACAGCAACATCGTGCGGGGCGGCGGCCTGGATATGTTCGTCAACTCCACCAACTACCTGCTGGGCGACTATTCCCTGGTCTCCATCCGGCCCAAGGCCTTCGCCTTCCGGGAGTTCAACCTGGACCGGAACGAGTTCGATTTTGTGCGCTTTGCGTCGTGGTTGTTCCTTCCCGGCCTTATGGCCCTGATGGCCGGGTTTGTCTGGTGGGTGCGGCGTTAGATGAACCTCAGGATTTCCATACTCTTGGTCGTGGTGTTGTTGCTCTTCGGCGGCGCGTTTTTGGTGCTGCGGCTCACCGGGACCGAGGAGCGGGTCCCTCGCCCCCCGTGGCTCTATTACATCGACGAATCGACGCTTGCCCACGTTGAGGTAATCCACGCCGGCCAGACCGTCAATTACGACCGTGCGCCGGGCAGCCTCACCTGGGTGATCCAGGGCGAGACCGATTATCCCGTGTTCATGCAAAAGTGGGGCGGCACCCCGCTGTTGCTCAGCGGTCCCCGGGTGGACCGGGTGCTGGCCGAGGAAATAGAAGACCTGGGCCCCGCTTCCTCCTTCGGCTTGGACCCCCCGGAGACGGTTGTACGTGTTACCGACAACGCGGACAACACCTATGAGTTTCACATGGGGACGACCACTCCGGACGGCGAAAATCAATACACGCGGTTGATTGGGGACCCGGCCCTGTTCACAGTTACATCCGTGTGGGCCGAAGTGATCAACCAGCGGGCGACCGACCCCCCATGGGGCCGCCTGTACCAGTTGGAAATCGACAACGTCCGAGTGGTGGAAATCAGCCACTTGGAGGATACCACCACCTATTTTTTGAGCCCGGATACCGCCCGCTGGACAGTGGATGAAGAACAAGGCCGCGCCGTTGACGACGGTTGGCTTGACACCTTGCAGTTGCTGAGCGGCCCCCGGGTGGACAAATTACTCGCCCGCGAAATAGAAGACCCGGCCGAATTCGGCCTGGAACCCCCGCAGACACGGGTCGTGTTGGCGCGCCGGGGAGGCGCGCCAGTGGAGTTCCACTTGGGCGACCTTACCCCGGACGGCGAATTTTTCTACGCCAGGGTACTGAACACCAACGATCGCAACCTCTACGCCATTCACACCTCTCGCCTGGCCGATATCCCCGCCCTCGCCACGGACCCACCCTACGCCACCGACGGAACAGACGGGGACACAGAAGAAGAACCCTCTGGCTAGTCCCCCGGAACGCTTGGTGTTCCCACAAGGGGGTTAGCTTGAAAGCTGAGATCATCTCCATCGGCACCGAACTCCTCATGGGCGAGTTGACCGACGCCAACGCCGCGTGGATCGCCGGCCGTCTGCCTGCTTTGGGTATCCAGTTGCAATGGGTAACCATCTTGGGCGACGACCTGGCCATGCTGACCGATGGCTTCCGCCAAGGGATCCAGCGGTCCGACGTAGTCTTCACCACCGGCGGCCTGGGCCCCACACAGGACGACCTCACCCGCGAGGCTGTCGCCGCCGCCTTCAATGAGACTCCCGTGGTGCAACAGGAGGTCGTCGACCGGCTTGAGGCCTACTTCCAGGCCCGAGGCACGCCGATGCCCTCCCACAACGTGAAACAGGCGTTGCTGATCCCCTCCGCCCGGTTCCTTCCCAACAACAACGGCACCGCTCCCGGCTGGTGGGCCGAAAAGGACGGGACCATCATCGTCACCATGCCGGGACCGCCGGTGGAAATGCAGGCCATCTTCCAGGAAGAGGTGGAGGCCCGCCTGCGGGAACGGGTCACCGGACAAGTCACCATCACCCGCAACGTCAAGACCATGGGAATGTCCGAAGGGGCGGTGGACGAAGTGATGTCGGAGTTCTTCGGCCACGAAAACCCGTACTTGGGCATCTATTCCAAGGCCGACGGCATCCACCTGCGGGTGATCTCCCGGGCGGCCGACGAGACGGCGGCGCGAGGGATGATCGTGCCTGTCGAAGCCGCCATTCACGAACGTCTCGGGCCCTACATCTGGGGCTACGACGACGAGACCCCGGAGCAGTCCTTGGGCCAGTCCCTGCAGGCGCGGGGGCAGACGTTGGCGGTGATGGAGTTCTGCACCGGCGGATTCCTCACCAACGCCATCACCGAGGCCAGGAACGCCGGCCGCCACTTCAAAGGCGGCATCGTGGCCTCCGGTTCGGATTCTCTGGCAGCCATGGGGGTGCCCCCGGTGATACTGGAAAACCACGGCGCCGTCAGCCAGGAAACGGCCAACGCGATGGCAGTCTCAGCCTTGGCCCAACTGGGTGCTACCTATGGCATAGGCGTCGCCGGCGCGCCCGGCCCCGGCGAACTGGACGGTCGCCCGATGGGCCTGGCCTACGTCGCCATCGCCCGGGCCACCACCGCCGCCCCGCAAGTCGTCAAGGAATTGGAGCTCCGCGTCCCGCCCCGACGGATCACCATCAAGCGCCGAATCTCCAACCAGGCATTGATAGAGCTGCGCAAGCTGGTGGAGGCGGAGGAATAGGGCCGTGACCCAAGAACTAAGGGGCAGGACAACCATCTAACCTTAACCTTAGTCGATAATTGACAGAGACCGGATACCAGCCTAGCATACAGGCGAATGCAGCGGTTCCTGGACGCGTATTGGGTTATCTACTTCGCGGGCTATGTCGTAGCTGTCTTAGTTTTGGGCTGGCTTCACGGCAATGACCTGAAACAGGAAGATAACCGCATTTACTTGCTGGCAGCCGTGTTCGGCGTGGCCGCCGGCGCGGCTTCAGCAGTCGCGATCATCGTAGAGGTCGGAGGG
>DAOUHF010000170.1:0-6296 GCA_034428795.1 Dehalococcoidia bacterium | reverse complement strand
TTTGTGCCGCTTGCTGCGCTCTATCCTGGGGTCCTCCAAAGAAGCAAAACAGGCCATAATCGATGCGCCCTCCCCTTTCATCATCACCACCACCCCGCACTTAACCGATTTCCTCCATTTTATACAATTATAAGGTTCTGATTAAGACGCGATTGCCCTGGGCCCCCACCCGTCTCCCCGGCGAAAGCCGGGGTCCACGTCCCCGGGGGTTGGGGGCATGTTTCACGCGGAGGGCGCAGAGGGCGCAGATTACGATTTAAACACAGAGATCGCAGAGAACACAGAGAAAAAATAAAAAAACTCTGTGATCTATGCGCCCTCTGCGTTAAAAATGCCCCACCCCCCGTCTCCCCGGCGAAAGCCGGGGTCCACGCCCTTGGGGGGTCGGGGGGTGGGATTGCGGGTGGTCGGGGGCGCGTGGTTTCCGGCTTTCGCCGGAATGACGGGGGGGCACTGGGGGCTTATGGGAGGATTTCGAAGATTTCGGCCATGCGTTCGACTCGGGCCGGGTCTATCGGGTTGGCGATTTTGCCGTCGTATTTGAGGCTGGTGCCGATTATCGCGCCGTCGGCGTGTTCCAGGACCCGCCAGATGTTGTTCTCGTCTACGCCGCTGCCGACCAGGATGAACCCGTCGGGCACGGCCCGCCGCACCGTCAAAACGTCGGTGTTGGCCGCGGGCCGGCCGGTGGCGGGGCCGGAAACGATGAGCCCGTCCGCCAGCCCCCGCTGCGCCGTTTCCCGCGCCATCAAGCCGAGGTCGACCGGCCCCAGGGGGACCGCGTGCTTCACCAGCACGTCGGCGATTATCTTGACGTCGGCGCCCAGGGCGCGGCGCTGCCGGGTGGTCTCGCCGGCCTCGCCCTGCACGATTCCCTCGTCGGCCGCCATCACGCCGTAGTGCACGTTGACCCGGATGAACGGGGCCCCGGTGACGGCGGCCACGGCAAGGCCGGACCGGGCGTCGTTCCGCAGCATGTTGACGCCCACGGGCAGCCGGACGGTCTGGCGGACGCGGTCGACGGCCAGGGTCATGGCCGATACCGTTTCCGGGGAGACCCGGCCGACGGTGAAAGGAGCATCGCCGAAATTCTCGACGATAATCCCCCGCACGCCGCCCTGCTCCAGGATGGTGGCCTCACGGCCCGCCCGGTCGAGCACCGGCCCCAGGTCGCCGTTCCAGCGGGGCGACCCGGGCAGCGGGGGAAGGTGGACCACGCCGATAAACACCCTGCCGGAACCAAAAAGCTCTCTGGGCATGGTTCAGAGCGTCAGACCAGGTATCAATTGCAAATCGCCTTTGACCACTCTCATATCCCGATCAGACAAACTACCAGCCTTGCACACATGGCAATCACACGGCGACGATCATACGGTGACCCTCAGATCACGCGGGCGTCCACTAACCACTGTCCACTGTCCACTGTCCACTCACGGCGACCCTCAGACCGCGCGGGCGTTCGATATCCTAGCACATATCCGGCGGCGCCCAAGTCTATCCCGCGGGGCCCAAGTCTATCCCGCGGGGCGCCCAAGTCTATCGTCAAAGTCATCTGACGGCATTGGCGCCGGAACGATGCTAGAATAAATGGCGAGATTTGGGTGAAGGGTGGGTCTGGCAAATGCCCCAGGAATTCATACACGTCAAAGGCGCCCGCGAGCACAACCTGAAGAACATCGAGATCACCATTCCCAGGGACAAGCTGGCGGTGATCACCGGCGTTTCCGGTTCCGGGAAGAGTTCCCTGGCCTTCGACACCATCTACGCCGAGGGCCAGCGGCGCTACGTGGAGTCGCTCTCCGCCTACGCGCGGCAGTTCCTGGGACGGATGGACAAGCCGGACGTCGATTACATCGAGGGGCTCTCTCCGGCGATATCCATCGACCAGAAGGGAGTGTCCCACAACCCGCGCTCCACGGTGGGCACGGTGACCGAGATATACGACTACCTGCGGCTGCTGTTCGCCCGGATCGGCAAACCCCATTGCTCGAAGTGCGGCCGGCCGGTGGAACGGCAGACCGTATCCCAGATCGTCGACGCCATCATCAACCTGGAAGAGGGCAGCCGCATCACGCTGCTGGCGCCCAAGGTCCGCCGCAAGAAGGGCGAACACAAGGACGTGTTCGAGTCGGCCCGCAAGGCGGGCTTCGTCCGCATCCGCGTCAACGGCCAGACCCACCTGCTGGACGAGACGGACAACCTGAACCTGAACAAGCAGAAGTGGCATTACATCGAGCTGGTGGTCGACCGCCTGATCATACGCCCCGACATCGAACTCAGCCGGGTGGCCGAATCGGTCGAGACCTGCCTGCGGGAGGGCGACGGCGTCATGGAGGCGCTGCCCGAGGAAGGCGGCGCGATGGTCTTTTCGGAGAAGTTCTCCTGCGCCCCCTGCGGCATCAGCCTGCCCGAGATAGAGCCGCGGACCTTCAGCTTCAACAGTCCCCACGGGGCCTGCTCCGAGTGCACCGGGTTGGGCTACAAGCTGGCCATCGACCCGGGCCTGGTCATATCCGACAAGAACCTCTCCCTGTCGCAGGGGGCGATCACCCCGTGGACCAGGGGCGGCCCCTCCAGCGGCTGGTACATCAGCCTGATGGAGTCGGTGGCGCAAGCCAACGGCTTCTCCTCCAAAACACCGGTCAAAGACCTGGCTCAGGAACAACTGGACCTGGTCCTCTACGGAAACGAGTCGAAGACAATCACGGTGAAGCACCGCACCCACCGGGGCCGGACCTACTCTTGGGACACCACCTTCGAAGGGGTGATTCCCAACCTGGAGCGGCGCTACAAGACCACCGAGTCGGACTACATGCGCTCGCAGATCGAACGCTACATGTCGGCCCGCACCTGCCAGCCGTGCGGGGGCAAGCGCCTGCGTCCGGAGGCCCTGGCGGTAAGGGTCTGCGGGCTGGGCATCATGGACGTTTGCTCCAAGAACATCGGCAAGGCGATGGAGTGGGTGCGCGAGATAGACCCCGACCGGGTAGGTGATAACGACGGCGGAGAGCCCAGGAAGCAGGTGTTGACGGAGCGGGAGAAGACCATCGCCAACCAGGTGCTGAAAGAAATCGACGGCCGTCTCAAGTTCCTGGACGGCATCGGGCTGGACTACATCACCATGGACCGCACCGCCCGCACCCTATCGGGCGGCGAGGCCCAGCGGGTGCGGCTGGCCACCCAGATCGGGTCGGGCCTGACCGGGGTGCTGTACGTCTGCGACGAGCCCACGGTGGGGCTGCATCCCCACGACGACCAGCGGCTGATCAACACCCTCACCCAGTTGCGGGACATGGGCAACACGGTGGTAGTGGTGGAGCACGACGAAGCAATGATGCGCTCCGCCGATTTCATCGCCGACCTTGGCCCCGGCGCCGGCGAGCACGGCGGGCACGTCGTGGCCACCGGCACCGTCGCGGACATCGAAGCCTCGCCGGACTCCATCACCGGGCAATACCTCAGCGGCCGCAAGCGGGTGCCTATCCCCGAGACGCGCCGCGCCGGCAACGGCAACAGCCTCCGGGTGGTGGGAGCCAGGGAGAACAACCTGCAGAACATAACCGTCGACTTCCCGCTGGGACAACTGGTGTGCGTGACGGGCGTATCCGGCTCAGGCAAGAGCAGCCTGGTCTACGAGGTGCTCTACAAAAAGCTGAACCAGGTGATCAACCGGGGCCGGGACCTGCCGGGACAGCACGACGAGGTGACCGGGATTCAGGCCGTGGACAAAGTCGTCAACATCGACCAATCGCCCATCGGCCGCACGCCGCGCAGCAACCCAGCCACCTACACCGGCGCCTTCACACCCATCCGGGAGCTGTTCGCCAGCCTTCCCGAAGCCAGGGTGCGGGGCTACGCCCCCGGCCGGTTCTCCTTCAACGTCAAGGGCGGCCGTTGCGAGGCCTGCGAGGGCGAGGGCTACAACCAGATCGAAATGCAGTTCCTGCCCGACGTGACCGTCCCCTGCGAGATCTGCCAGGGCCGCCGTTACAACCGCGAAGCCCTCGAAGTGACGATGCGCGACCAGAGCATCGCCGACGTGCTCAGCATGACCGTGGCGCAGGCGCTGGACTTTTTCTACAACTTCCCCCGGATACGCCCCAAGCTGGAGACGCTGCGAGACGTGGGGCTGGGTTACATCCGGTTGGGGCAGCCCGCCACCACCCTCTCCGGCGGCGAGGCCCAACGGGTCAAGCTGGCGACCGAGCTCTCCAAGCGGGCCACCGGCAAGACCGTGTACCTGCTGGACGAGCCGACCACCGGCCTGTCCTTCCAGGACTGTGCCGCCCTGCTGGGGGTGCTGCACCGGTTGGTGGACGCCGGCAATACGGTAATCCTCATCGAGCACAACCTGGACGTCATCAAGAACTCCGACTGGGTCATCGACCTCGGCCCCGGCGCGGGAGACAGCGGGGGCAAGCTAATCGCCACGGGCACGCCGGAGAAGCTGGCCAAGATGAGCCGCTCGCTAACGGGCCACTACATCAAGCAAGCCCTGAAGGCCGCCAACACCCCGAACGGCGCCGCCCCGGAGCCCAAGCCCGGCGACGAGACCCCGCCGGCCCCCAAGAAGCGCCGCGCCGCCACCCCCAAGAAGCCGCGAGAGTTGGCCGCCGCAGCCGCAGGGGACTAGGGGGCGGTATGGCAAGGTAGGGACGAACCCCCTCCAACAAGTTATAATGCCCTGAGGGAGCAGAACATTCGTCATGGCCTCAGTCAACGACATCGGCGACCTCGCCAGGATCCTGCGGGAACAACCCGAATGGGCCGACACCATCCGGGGGATCCTGCTGGGCAAAGAACTGCTGGAGTTGCCTGAACGGTTCGCCGAGTTCGTCCAACTCACAGAACACAACTTTCAACTGGTAAACCAGAACTTTCAACTGGTCTACGAACGGTTGGACCGGCTCGAATCCAACGTGACCAGAATCGACGGCAGTATAGACCGAATTTTTAGCCATTTAGACCGGATCGACGGCAATATAGACCGAATTTTTAGCCATTTAGACCGAATCGACGCCACGCTAATCCGAATGGACGGGAGGATGGACAACGGGTTTGGCGTGAACTACGAACTCAAAGTCGCGAAAAACATGAGCAGCATAGCAGGGCAATTCCTCCACATCCGAAGAACACGGGTCTTGCAGGGGAACGCGACCGGTCCTGATCCCGAATTCATAGAACTCCTTGAAAAAGCCGAAGAAAACGGGACCATCACGGAAGAAGAGTTGCACGAGGTCCTACGACTGGACTTCGTTATGGTGGGCCAGCTAAAAAGTGACGGCGCCAACGTCTACGCCGCCGCCGAAGCCTCCATCACCATCGGCGGGGAAGACATCACCCGGGCAGCGACGCGAGCCCAAATACTGGCCACGGTCATTGGTCAACCCGTATCGCCCGCGGTGATAGGCTCTCACATTGATGACACTCGTACCGAACTGGCCGATGCCAGCGGAGTAACGGTAATGCTGGCGCCCGACGGATAAGCGCACAGCCCATTCTCAAGCCCCGCCGACGGCGGCACGCGCAAATTGACCACCAACGAAAACCCCGGACCGGACCGCTCGTCTGCTAGAATACTGCCGACGTATTGGACCTTACTTTCTAAACGCATCATCAAAGAATTCGGAGAGATTGAACATGCCGCTGCATTACGATGGCGAAGTCCGCATCACGAAAGTCAACATGGGCCCTTATCACAACAACGGGTACATCGTGTCCTGCCCGGAGACCAAGGAGGGCATACTCATCGATACGCCGGCCGAGCCGGAACTGCTCCTGAACGACATCGGCGACGTCGAAATCAAGGCCATCCTGATCACCCATAACCACCAGGACCACCTGTTGGGGTTCGACGAGATCACCGGTCAGGTGGATGCCCCGGTGGGCATCGCCCCGGCCGACGCCGGTCCGCTGCCCAAGGCCCCGGACCTCGACCTGGTGGACGGTCAGGCCGTCAAGTTCGGCAACCATGAACTGCGGATGCTGTCCACTCCGGGCCACACCGAAGGCGCGACCTGCTTCCTGGTGGGCAAGCACCTCTTCTCCGGCGATACCCTCTTCCCGGGGGGGCCCGGCAAGACCCGCAGCCCGGAGGCCCTCACCCAGATAATCGACAGCATCACCAGCAAACTGCTGGCGCTTCCCGACGACACCGCGGTTTATCCGGGCCACGGCACCGACACCACCATCGGAGACGCCCGCCAGAAGTACGAAGACTTCGCGTCTCGCAGCCACCCTGAGGGCCTGTTTGGCGACGTCGAATGGCTGAAGAGCTAGTCGGCGGAGCGCGAATG
>DAOUHF010000169.1:0-19634 GCA_034428795.1 Dehalococcoidia bacterium | reverse complement strand
ATCTCGCTCACCACAGCCTCTGTAGGCCGCCAGCGGTGCCCCCGAAAGCGCCTGCAGATCGCCCTCCAACTTCCCGTCTACCCGAATTCGAGCCCGGATCATCGCGCTTGTAACTCCCTCACCCCCCTTCCGCTGTCCTCACGCCGTATATGCGTGTCCACCGGTGGATTCGGGCTAAAGCCGCCCCACTGCTGGTGGACTTGGTTGGTGTACACCCTTACAGTCTGGCCCGGGCTCAGGTCGAAAGCAGGAAACTCGTAGGCTGGCCTGCCGTCGGCGATGTCCTCCAGCCGCCAGCCCCTCAAGTCCACCGTTTGGCCGGCGGTGTTTACGATTTGCACGTACTCATCAGCCTCGCTCCTCGGGACCTCTCCATCGAACCAAATGCATTGGATGGCTACTCCTTCGACCGGTTCGGGCAACCGTGTGGCCGGCGGTGCGGGAGTGTTCGTGGGGACGGGTGTGGCGGTGGGCGGTGGCCGGGTTGGAGTCGGGACCGGCGAGGGCGTGGCGGCTGGTACGGTTGGAACAGGACTGGGCGTGGGTGCGACGGTGGGAGCAGGCAGGGTCGGAGTCGGGACAGGCGACGGTGGGGCGGCTGGTACGGTTGGAACAGGACTGGGCACAGGTACGACGGTGGGAGCTGGGACGGGTGACGGTGGGGCGGCCCGTGCCGTTGGGGCAGGACTGGGCGTAGGGACAGCGGTGGGCTGGGACAGGGTTGGAGCCGGGGCGGGCGAGGGGGAATCGGCTGTTACGTTTGGACCGGGGCTGGGCGTGGGGACCGAGGTGGCGGCAGGCAGGGTTGGAGCCGGCAGGGTTGGAGCCGGGACGGGCGAGGGCGTGGCGGCGGGCGTGGCGGCGGGTACAGCGTCGGGCACGGTTGCAACAGGACCGGGCGTAGGGCCGGGCAGGGTCGGAGTTGCGGCGGCCGGCACGGCCGGCGCGGCCGGCGCGGTTGGAACAGGACTGGACGCGGAGGCCGCCGTGGGCCGGGGCAGGTTGGTGACCGGCTTGGGCGATTGCGGGATAAAGGGTCTCGTTGGCGGTAGGGCGGATGGGGCAGCGGCCAGGGTATCGGCGGCTGCCACAGTCGTGGTTGGCGCGATGACCGTTGCCGTCGGCGCCGGATTGGTGGATCGGGTTGGCAAGGGGACCAGCCGGAAGTCATTACCACCGCACCCCGCCAATAACGCGGTTGCAATGATAAGGGCCGGGATAAGCGCACCCGTGGCATGGCGGGCCGACCAGGTTACCTGGTCAGCCGCGCTCCGTCTCGTCACTCCCTTCCGGGCAACGGGCCGGTTTTCACGGCCAACCTCCGGTTGGGTATCCTGGCCCGGTTTTGCCTTCAATCTTCCGTCGCCCCGGATAGTACAGGCAAGTATGGGAAAATTGCAAACCATGCTCAAGGGTTTACCGGCCCGGCATAAGCCCACGGCGACCCCTCTGGTCATAACCGGACGGTTCCGCTGTCCAGTGTAAGCTGGAAGAAAGCGGCGGCGAAGCGTAGCGCAATCGACAATACGCCCGGCGCCCGCGCGTAGCGGCCCACTAAACACTGGCCACTAAACACTGGCCACTAGCCACTAGCCACTAGCCACTGGCCTAAATACGCCCGGCGCCCGCGCGTAGCGGCCCTTGTAGCCGCCCTTTACGGACGATCTAAGAATCCTGGGCTGGCGTATCCAAGATTGGCTCGCCCCGTCTGGCGTGTTATAATCGGGGCCAGCAACGGAAAGAGGCGAAATGCCCCCAAACCGATATTTAAACTGAATCAGGAGGGTTACCGTGGAAAAGGGCAACGTAACCATCGACGCAGGTCCCGTGGAGTTCGCAATGAGCTACCGGGACGAAATCATGGACGACCAGGGCCTGTGCGTACAGGTCTATTCTGAGATCGACGGCAAGGATACCGAGATCCTGCGCTTCGACTGCTTCGACCAGGCCCCCCATTACCATTACGGACCCGAGAACCACAACGTCCGGCTGCACTTGGACAAGACCACCGCCGGCAACCCCTTCGGCTGGACGATGGGCAACCTTCGCGACAGCCTTTCGGACATGGTCCGCAGGTCCGGGTACGAAGACCTGGCCTCCGGCTTGGAAGCCGCGCCGCTGTCCGCCGGGTTACTGGACGAAGTAGAAGCCACCGGCCGCCGCATGTCCCTTGAAGGGCGCCGCACCGTGCATCACATGATGCCCGAGATGCAGGAAGGCGACAAGGTCACCGTCGGAAACATCAAGTTCGGCTTGGAGTACCGCCACCTGCCGCAGATCAACGACCAGGGCATGGCCATCCACGTACTGAGCGACATCGCCGGCCAGGAAGTGGAGTTGCTGGCGTTCGACTGCTTCCAGAACGGCCCGCACTACCACTACGGCCCTCGCAATCAGGACATCCGGGTTTACTGGGACGTCACCACCTCCGGCGAGACCCTGCGCTGGACCCTTGACCAGTTCAAGGCCGGTAAGCTCCGCTCCATGATCACCCGAGCCGGCTACCCGACCATTGCCAACGACGTGGACGAAGAGTTGGTGCAAGCCAAGTTGCCGTCCATTGAGGACCGTTGCTGGGAGCTGGTCGCGATGAACACGGAGGACAAGCCCGCGAACGACCAGCGCAAGACCAAGGCCGAGTTGATCGCGGAACTTGAAGACCTACGCGCGAAGGTAGGCGCCCGCTAACCATCCCGTCGGCAGATATCCACGGCAACAACAACGGCCCGGAGCAATCCGGGCCGTTTGAAGTTTTGGACACTGTATGAAAATTGCCGCAACCGGCCCATCCAACCAACCGGCAGCCGAACGATAACGACCGGCGGAACGCCTTAGGAATTCTCTAGGCCATCGTGTAGCCGCCGCTTACGCTCAGGGTCTGGCCGGTGATGAAGCTTGCGGCGTCGGAGGCCAGGAATACTGTTGCGTTGGCCACTTCTCTGGCGGTGCCCAAGCGGCGGAGGGGATAGTTGCGTCGGACCCGCTCCCTGACGTCGTCGGTGAATATGTCCCGCATCTCGCGCCACATGCTTTCGTCGCTGATCGTTTCTTCCGGGGGCGGCACGGTCACGCCGGGGCAGACCACGTTCAGCCGTAGGCCGTAACGCCCTGTTTCCCGGGCGATGGACTTGCTGAGGGCGATGATCCCGGCCTTGCAGGCCGAATAGACCGCCTCCCTGAATTCCCCGATGCGGCCGGCGTCGGAACTGATGCAGACGATGGCACCCGACTGCCGCTCCACCATCCCCGGGACGACCGCGTGGATGCAGTTGATGGTCCCCCAGAGGTTGACCTGGACCTCTTTCTCCCACTCCTCGCGGGGCTTCTCCGTTTGTTTGTAGCGTATGGCCCCTGCTAAGGGGTGTGGACATTCAAGATGCCCATTTGCTCGCCTTCAAAAACGTCTATGCCAGAGTAGCCTTCGCCGTTTTCTTAAAGCTGATGCGCCGCTTTTTCAAACAGCGTCCGCAACATGCCGATGTCCGTGTTGTTTGAGCCAAGCATCATTAGCAGCTCCGGTAGCGGCCATACTATTAGTGCGCCTTGGCGAGCCATGTATAGCCCGGTTTCCCGAATGGCGAAACGGTCTTCCCTGTCCAGCAGCGTGTAGCACACCACTTGGTGTAGCATTGCCTGCGATACCTTCGCGTTAATCGTAGCTTTGATGTCGATAAGGCAATCGTCGAGGATGAGATCGCCGTCGGCGCCTATGTTCAGGTCAGAGCGCCCTAGTATCGGATTGGAGACTATGCGATCCGGCATCCGGTCTGAGAAGGCGAACTCCAGTTTCTTTGTCATCTGTATAATGTCGTTTGCCCAGGCATCGGGAATGGACTCCACAAGCTGCTCGGGGGTCATTTGTTCCGCCTCCAGAAACCATTCCCCGACGATGCCGCGTCGCCATACATCTTCCAGTTGGGCGGCTATTATGCACATCCGCCCAAGGTAATCATCATCTTCCCTCTGTTCCGGCGTAAGTCCCACCCCGGCGTTCCAGAGCGACCACGCGGTATTGTCGCATCCTGGAAAGGACGCCATTCCTCTTGGCATACGGCCCAAGGCCACCGTATCCTCAAAGTTGAACTCCGGCTCGAAAAACAACCTCACCCGGTAGTCAAACGCTGTTCCAATCAGCATCCATGGATAATCCTTACGCTCTCCTTCGGGTAGCGTCGTATTTGAACGTGGACAGCGTTTTGTTAGCCGTCCTTGCGGCTACCTTGCTAGCCATGGTCGTCCGGCAGAACTGGCCTACAGCATTTTGGGGGCTTGCTACCAGTTCAGTAATGTTTGGCATTTTCTCCCTTTTGGTGTTGTTCTGGCGGTCATGGGGCATTGAGTTGTGTGGTCCGATGAATGTCCACAAGGCCCAGGCGCAATGCGGTTTTGGCTCGCTGGTTACTCCTTTGTGGCGGTAGGACTGGCTCTATCGGGCGGAGTGGCCGTAGCCGCTCTCTTCTTGACCTTCCTAGACTGATAACGGCTCCGGGATGCACACTGCGGCAATCGTACCTTAGTGCGGAAACTGCCCACGGAAACGCCGGATGCTGGCATGCCACCATCCGGCGTGTTTCTTTGTTTTGCATACAATCCAAAAGGTGAGGACACCAAGCGGTCCGCGCAAGGGGCCGACCAAGAAACTACACCCCATGGCCAAGATGCGGAACGGCATAAAGCGCTCACAGCGTAAGCCCGGCGGAGGCTGCTAATGGACATACGTTACAAGCAAACGGAATCCTCGCGGGGCTTCTCCAAGAAAAGGCGGTCGATGGTCCAGCCGACGTTGTTGACCAGCACGTCGACCGGTCCGAAGCCGTCGACGGCCTGCTCCACCATAGCGGAGACGCTGGCCGGGTCCGTAACGTCGGTGGGTACGACCATCACCCGGCTGCCGGCGCCCATCCCGGCGACTTCCGCCGCCACGATCTCCCCTTGGCTGGGGGCGATTTCGGCGATCACGATGTTGGATCCTTCGACGGCGAAGGCGTGGACGATGGCGCGGCCGATGTTCGAACCGCCGCCGGTGACTATGACGTTTTTCCCTTTCAGTCCAAGCTGCATGCCAGGTCCGGACTCCTCTAGTTCGTTGGCCGTCGTTCCGGCGGTGGAGGGACTTTGGGCACCCCGCCGAAACGGAGGCGCAGCAGTCCTTTGATGTCCTCGATTGCTGTCTTGGCCACGTTTACGGTGCTGGTGGGGTCGTCGTCCCACTTCACCGGCACCACCTTGATCCGGTAGCCCCGTTTGGCCGCGATAATCAATAACTCCGTGTCGAAGAACCAGTTGTTGTTCTGGATGGTGGGGAGGATGGCGTCGGCCGCTGGCCGCGTCATGGCCTTGAAACCGCATTGCGCGTCGGGGAAGCCGGTAAAGAACAGGGACCGGACCATCAGGTTGTAAGTGCGGGAAGTGAATTCCCGTCCGAAGGAGCGGGTCACCTGCGAGCCCTTGCTGAGCCTGCTGCCGATTGCTACGTCGTACCCTGAGACCAAGGATTCCACCAGTTCCGGGAAGTGTGCGACGTCGGTGGAAAGGTCGACGTCCATGTAGCTGACGATGTCGGCGGCGCTTTCCAGCCAGGCCGTCCGCAAGGCACGGCCCCGGCCCTTCTGGGGCAGATAGAGATAGTCAACGCCCTCGTACTGCCGGGACAACGACTCCGATACGGAACGGGTGTTGTCGATGGAGGCGTTGTCGGCAATGACAATCCGCCACTGGTGGGGAAGGTTCTCCCGGAGGAACCCGTTGAGGGTGGCGATGCTCCCGGGCAAGGCTTCTTCCTCGTTGTAGACCGGGATGATTATGTCTACGGTGCTGGGCATATGAATTCGGAATGCTGAATTTGGAATGCTGAATTTGGGATGTGGAATTAGTGTCGGAAGTGGCGGACTCCAGTGAACACCATTGCCAGTCCGTTCCTGTCGGCGGCGGCGATCACCTCTTCGTCGCGGATGGAGCCCCCCGGCTGGGCGATGGCCGTGATGCCGGCCTCGGCCGCAAGGTCGATGTTGTCTGCAAAGGGAAAGAAGGCGTCCGAGGCCAACACGGAACCCTTGGCCTTGTCGCCGGCAATGCGCTGGGACAGATGCACGCTCACCACCCGGTTGGGCTGGCCGGCGCCCATCCCGGTGAGGGTCTGGTCTTTGGCGAAAACGATGGCGTTAGACTTGATGTGCTTGGCCGCTTTCCAAGCGAAGACCAAGTCCTCCATCTCTGCGGCGGACGGCGTGCGCCCGGTAACCGTTTTCCAGGTCGATGGGTCCTCTTCCATCACGTCGGGTTGCTGGACCAGCATACCTCCGCTGATCGGGCGGAGGTCGTACATCCGGGCAGTTGGGCTCCCGGCGGCCTCCAACACCCTGAGGTTCCTTTTCTGTTGCAGGACTTCCAGGGCGCGGGGCTCGTAGCCGGGGGCCACGATCACCTCGTAGAAGACAGGGCTCATGGCCTCGGCGGCCTCGGCGGTAACCTCCCGGTTGAAAGCCACGATGCCGCCGAAGGCGCTCACGGTGTCGCCCTCGTACGCCTGGCGGTAGGCCTCGGCGACGTCGGGCCGGCTGGCCAGTCCGCAGGGGTTGTTGTGCTTGACCACAGCCACGGTCGGCGGAGCGAAATCTGAAACGGTCCGCCAAGCGGCGTCGGCGTCCATCAGGTTGTTGTAGGAGAGTTCCCGCCCGTGGAGTTGCCGGGCTCCGGCGACTCCCGCCGCAGGGGCGCCCGCGGCGGTGTAGAGGGCGCCGGGCTGGTGAGGGTTTTCGCCGTAGCGGAGACTGGCGACTCTCTCCAGGGTTATGTCGATAGCGCGTGGCAACTCGTCCGGAAACTCGTCCTCGGATATTTCCGTCCTCCCGAGGTATCCGGTGACGGCGGCGTCGTATTTCGATACGTGGTGGAAGGCTTTGGCCGCCAGCCCTTTCCGGTCCTCCAGGGTCAGCCCTCCCGAGGTCAGCTTGCCGGCCACCCAACCGTAATCGTCGGGGTCAACGACCACGGCGACCGATGGGAAGTTCTTGGCGGCGGCCCGCAGCATGGTGGGGCCGCCGATGTCGATATTTTCCAGCACGTCGGCCAGGGTGACGCCGGGGCGGCTGATGGTGGCGACGAATGGGTATAGATTGACCGCCACCAAGTCTATGGCCTCGATGCCGTGGCCGGCCAACTCCTCCATTTGCTCCCGGGAGTCGCGCCGCGCCAGCAGACCGGCGTGGATTATAGGGTGCAGGGTCTTCACCCTGCCCTCCAGAATCTCCGGAGAACCGGTGAAGTTCGCCACTTGGGTCACGGGCAGCCCGCCCTCTTGGGTCAGCGTCCGGTGGGTGCCCCCGGTGCTGATGATTTCGTAGTCCGCGCCGGTCAATTGGCGGGCGAACTCAATGACACCGGACTTGTCGTAGACGCTCAACAACGCTTTCAAATTACGTTCTCTCTTGCTGGACCGAAAATCAACCGGAGGCGAAGATGACCTGGGGGTCGCTGGTACGCTGGACGACCCGGCCCACTACCATCGCCTCGCCCAGTTTCTCTTTGACCGCTGGCACGTTGGCCTCGCCGCAGATGGCGACCATGCCCAGGCCCATGTTGAAGACTTGGTACATCTCTTCGTCGCTCAAACGGCCCTCACGCTGCACCAGCTGGAAGATGGGCGGTACCGGCCATGAGCCGGGGTCCATCCGGGCGGCCAAGCCGTCGGGCAGCACGGCGGGCAGCTTTCCGGGGAGCCCTCCGCCGGTGATATGGGCCAGCCCGTGCAGCATACCCATGACTGGCTCCAGCAAAGGATAGTAGCACCGGTGCCGCACCAGCAGCTCTTCGCCCAACCGGTGCTGCAGCCCCGGAAACTGTTGGTAGAGGACCGACGGGTCCCGGTCGGTCTCGAATACGGTGCGCACCAGCGAGAATCCATTGGTATGCAGGCCGCTGGAGCGAACGCCCAACAGGTAGTCCCCTTCCTGTACTGCCGAAGGCTCCAGGAGGCTGCCGCGTTCCACCGCGCCCACGACAAACCCCGCCAGGTCCAGATCGCCTTCGCGGTAGACACCCGGCATCTGGGCCGTCTCGCCGCCGATCAGGGCGCATCCCGCCTCCCGGCAGCCCCAGGCGACTCCGCGCATCAGGGAGTCCAGCGACTGGCCGTCGATGTCGGTGAAGGCGAGGTAGTCCAGGAAGAAGAGGGGCCTGGCGCCCTTGGTCAGGATGTCGTTGACGTTGAGGGTCACCAAGTCTTGGCCGATGGACTCGAAATGGCCCAGTTGGGCGGCGATTTTAGTTTTGGTGCCGACACCGTCGGTGCTTGCCACAAGCACCGGCTGGTGAAACCCTTGAAGTTGGTACAGCCCCGCAAAACCGCCGCCGCCGTCCACCACCTCGGGTCCGTGGGTGGTCGCCGCGAAGCCTTTGATCCGGTCCTTAAGCCCGTCCAACCAACCCAAGTCAACGCCGGAATCCCGGTACGCTTTGCTGAATATTTCAGGGGGCAATCTCGCGGACCTCCCAGTCCCCGCCACTGGCGCCAGACCTCATGCTCAGTCCGTCTCCCGCTTTTCAACGTTGCGAGCGCGGTTGCTGAGGACCAGCTTGGACAATTCCAACTGCACCGGGACCGGGTAGTTGCCGGTGAAGCAGGCGTCGCAAAAGCCTCTTTCCGGTCCGTCAACCACTTTCATCAGGCCTTTTACGCTCAAGTAGCCCAGCGTATCGGCGTCGATCATCGCCTGGATTTCAGGGATGGAGTGGTTGGCGGCCAGCAACTCTTCCCGGGACGCCATGTCCACCCCCATGAAGCAGGGATGTTGAATCGGCGGCGCACAGACGCGCATGTGGACCTCTTTCGCCCCGCTGCGGCGCAGCAGCCCAACCACGTGGGGGGTGGTGGTGCCCCGGACGATGCTGTCGTCTACGACCACCAACCGCTTGCCTTTAATGACGCCGGAGAGGGCGTTGAACTTCTGGCGCACTCCCATGTTTCGGACTGCCTGATCGGGCTGTATGAAGGTGCGGCCCACGTAGCGGTTCTTGATCAAGCCTTCGGTGAAAGGAATCCCCGACTCATGGGCGTAGCCCACCGCCGCGGCTGTCGACGAGTCCGGAATGCCGATGACCAGATCGGCGTCCACCGGATGTTCCCGGGCCAGTTGTGCGCCCATTTCCTGTCGCACCGAATGGACCAGGTTGCCGCCTATCACGCTGTCGGGGCGGGCGAAATAAATCAACTCGAACACGCAGAGGGCGCGACGGCGGGGCTGGCCTTGACTGCCCGACCAAACTGCGGTCCGCAGCCCCTTGTGGTCGATGACCACCACCTCGCCGGGTTCGACCTCCCGGGTGAATTCGGCTCCCAGGTGGTCCAGAGCGCACGATTCGGACGCCACAACCCAGCCGTCGTTCAAACGGCCCAGGCACAGGGGACGGATCCCCAGCGGGTCCCTGGCCGCGATCATGGTGTCTTTGGTGAGGGCGACGATGGAATAGGCGCCTTCCAGTTGGCGCATGCAGTGAAACATCCGGTCTTCCCAACTGGACCCGGATGCGTTGGCCAACAGCAGGGCGATAATCTCGGTGTCGGTGGTGGAATTGAACGAGCAGTCCCACTGCGCCATTAGCTGGTCTTTCAATTGCGGGGAGTTGATTATGTTGCCGTTGTTGGCCAGGGCCAACTGGCCGGAGCGGCCCTCCACCAACATTGGTTGAGCGTTGCACAACTCGCTGCCGCCGGTGGTGGAATACCGGGTGTGTCCGATGGCCAGTTCTCCGGTCAGGGGACGGAAATCGCTCTCCCGGAAGACCTGGGCCACCAACCCCATATCGGCATGGACCGCTACCGCCTCACCGTTGGTCGCGGCTACTCCCGCGCTTTCCTGTCCCCGGTGCTGCAGGGCGAAGAGGCCCAGGAAGGCCAAACGGCTGGCTTCCTCTCCCGGCGCAAACACGCCGACAACCCCGCATTCCTCTCTCGGGTGATCAAAGGGCAGACTATGGAAAGGGTCGGGTACGGGCGGAGTACCCACTTCCCCACTCACGGCTCTCTTCCGACCCCTCATAGAACGGGACCCCCTCAAAGAACGGTCCATGCCAAGAATGGTCTATTGCAGTCCGTGTATCTTAAACGCCGGGGCAACAGGGCCGCCTGATGCGACGCATCCTCCGTCGCCTACCGCGATACTAGTTGGCAACCCATTTTATTGCAATCGCGCCAGATTTCGCCCGGCGCGATGCCGTTCAAGATTTTCGCCCGGTATCAGCGCCGGTATCAGCGCCGGTATTAGCGCCGGTATTAGCGATGGAACAGGTTCAGCGCCGAACCGAGCCGGAACCAGTCCAACTGGGACTCGCTGTATGAGTGGTCCAGGTGGAGAGTTTCCGTGGAGCCGTCCGAGTGCGTCACCCGGCATTCCACCGGCGTACCCGGCGCCAAGCCCTGCAGTCCCACCAGGCTGATACGGTCGTCCTCCCTGATGCGGTCGTAGTCGGCGGGGTCCGATAAGGTCAGCGCCAGCAGCCCCTGCTTCTTCAGGTTACTCTCGTGAATCCTGGCGAAGCTGCGGGCGATGACGGCGGCGGCGCCAAGCAACCGGGGCGAAAGAGCGGCGTGCTCACGGCTGCTGCCCTCGCCGTAGTTGCTATCGCCCACCACCACCCACTTCACCGACTGGGCCTTGTAGTCGCGGGCGATCCGGGAGATCCCCACGCCGGCCTCGCCGCTGATTACGTTCTTTCCCTTGCCGGCTTCGCCGGTGTAGGCGTTGATTGCGCCCATGAACATGTTGTCGCTGAACTTGTCCAGATGGCCCCGGAACCGCAGCCAGACCCCGGCCGGAGATATGGAGTCGGTGGTCGTCTTCCCTTGGGCCTTGATCAGGACAGGCATGTCCTCGAAATCGCTCCCGTCCCACGCCGGCCACGGTTGCAGGAGCTGCAGCCGTTCGCTATCGGGCGATACCGTCAACTCGATGTCGCTGCCGTCCTCGGGGGGCGCTTCGTATGAGGACTGGCCTGGGTCGAAATCGCGTTCGGGAACGTCGGGCGCCGGTTTGGGCGCATCGAGAACGAAGGCCGCGCCGTCGGCCCCAGTGAGGGAGTCGGTCATCGGATTGAAAGAGAGCCTGCCGGCGAGGGCCATGGCCGTAACGATTTCGGGGCTGCCGATGAGGTTCATGGTGGCTGCCTGACCGTCATTCCGCGCGGGAAAGTTCCTGTTATACGAGGTGACGATCGTGTTGGGTTTGCCCACCTCTTCTCCGGCCCTGCGCCACTGCCCGATGCACGGCCCGCAGGCGTTGGCCAAGACGGTGGCGTCGATGTCTTGAAGCGACTGCATCTGCCCGTCCCGTTCGATGGTGGCGCGCACCTGCTCCGAGCCGGGAGTGACCATGAAGGGGACGGCGGCCTTCAGGCCGTGGGCCTTCGCCTGCTCGGCCACGTCGGCGGAGCGGCTCATGTCTTCATAAGAGGAGTTGGTGCAACTGCCGATGAGGGCGGAGGAGATTTCGTCGACGAGGTTTTCGTCCTCCCTCAACTCCCTGGCCAATTGAGAGATCGGCCGGGCCCGGTCCGGAGAGTGGGGGCCCACCAGGTGGGGCTCCAACCGGGAAAGGTCGATTTCCACAATCCGGTCGTAGAACTGTCCGGGGTCGGCCTCGCATTCCGGGTCCGCGGCCAGCAGATGCCGGTACTGGTCGGCCAACTCGGCAATGTCCCCGCGCCGGGTGGCTCTCAGGTAGCGCGCCATGGCCTCATCGTAGGGGAACACCGAGGTCGTCGCGCCCAACTCGGCGCCCATGTTGGTGATGGTGGCCTTGCCGGTGGCGCTGATGGACCGGGTTCCCGGACCGAAATATTCGATAATGGCGTTGGTGCCGCCCGATACCGTCAACTCCCCGGCCAGGTAAAGGATGACGTCCTTGGGCGCGGTCCAACCGCTCAACTCCCCGGTCAGGCGCACCCCGATGAACCGGGGGTAGAGCACCTCCCACGGGAGACCGGCCATAACCTCAACGGCATCGGCCCCGCCCACGCCAACGGAGATGGACCCCAGACCGCCGCCCATAGGGGTATGGGAGTCGGTGCCGATCATAAGCTCTCCGGGATAGGCGTAATTCTCAAAGGCGACCTGGTGGATTATGCCCGCGCCGGGACCCCAGAAGCCTACGCCGTATTTGGCGGATGCCGTGCGAAGGAAGTTGTAGACTTCGTCGTTCTCGGCCAACGACTCCAGCAGGTCGGCAGAGCCTTCCACGCGGGCCTGGATCAGGTGGTCGCAGTGGACCGACGTAGGCACCGCGGTGGTGCTTCGCCGGGTCTGCATAAACTGCAGCATCGCGGTCTGGCCCAACACGTCCTGCAATATCACCCGGTCGGGGCGTAATTGAACGTAGGTCTGTCCTCGCACCAAGCCGGTGGCGGTCGGGTCGTCCAGGTGGGACAGGAGTATCTTATCGGCCAGGCCGATGGGCCGGCCCAGGCTCTCCCGGACGGTCTTCAGGTTCCGGTCAAGGGTCTCGTATACTTTGGCAACCACTTCGCGAGTCGGTTCTATCGCGATCAAAGTATGGCCCTCCACATTCTGATTTCGATTCTCTCGTGGTTAAGATAGCGGAGTTGAGGCAGTAATGAAACAACCCGCCGGGCAATCCCGGCCGCCGGCGCCCCCATCCTAACCTTCCCCCATCGGGGGAAAGGGACTTGTTCAGATGTTCCCTAGTTGCCGCGCTTGGGCATGACCATCACCTTCCGGTTCTCTCCCTCGCCGGTGCTTTCGGTGGTAACCCCGGGATGGTCGGAGAGGGAGGTGTGGACGATTCGCCGGTCGGCCGGGGGCATCGGTTCCAGCGTGATGCTGCGGCTGGTCTGTACGACCCGGCTGGCGACCTTTGCGGCCATGTCCCGCAACGAGCTTTCCCGGCGTTGCCGGTAATTCTCTACGTCCAGCATGACCCGGACATCCTCGCCGTATTCCTTGCGGACGATGAGGTTGACCAGGTACTGGAGCGCCTGCAGGGTCTGCCCGCGCCGGCCGATGAGCAAGCCGGAATCTTCGCCGGACAGGTCAATGATCGGCCCGCCGACCTCCGGGTCGTGGGCGGCCCGCAGCGTCCGGCTCACGTTGACCCCCGCCGCCTGCAGGATGCGGCTCACGGTGGCCGTCGCGATCGCGGCGGCGTTGCGGTCCTGGTCGAGGCGGGTCACCCGCACCCTGGCCATTTCGGCGCCGATGCCCAAGAAGCCGGCCTTGCCCCTACTTAGTACTTCGACCTCGGCCTCGTCTCGGTCGACGTCGAGCTCTTTCAGCGCCAGCTCGATTGCTTCTTCTACGGTTCTGGCGGTCATTACGAGAGGTCCCGTCATAGTCAACCTCCTGGGGTTCGGTAGTAACTCCGGGTGAAGATGGAGCCGTTGCGGGCTCCGGTCCAGCGCGGGGGAAAAGCGGGAATATGGGCTGCCAGCCGGTAACAAAGTATTGGATGCCTATCCCGATGACGTTGGATGCGATCCAGTATAGGGCCAGACCACTGGGCAGGGTGAAGGTGAAGAAGGCGATCATCAGGGGCATCAGCCAGAGCATCATCATCTGGTTGCTGCTCTGCCGAGGATCGGCGGACGGCGTCATCGTCATCTTCTGCTGGAGCCAGGTGGACACGAAGACCAGGACCGGTAAGACCAGTTTCGACGGGTCCGGCTCGGCCAAGTCCAGCCAGAGGAATTCGGGCTTCAATGGGGCAGCCGCGTAAATGGGCACGACCGGGATCCAGGTGTAGAGCTTTTCCGACAGGCCGACCAGGTTGTCGGGCCGGGAGAAGAGCGTCTGGATCAGCACCCGGAACAACCCGAACAGTATCGGCATCTGTATGATGAACGGTCCCAGGCAGCCGACAGGGTTGACCCCGCCCTCCCGGTATAACCGCATGGTCTCCTGGGAGATTCGGGCCCGGTCCTTGGCGTAGCGGGCCTGGATCTCCTTCAACCGGGGCTGCAGGGCGTTCATGGCCCGCATCTGCCTCAGTTGCTTGATGGTGAGCGGCAGTGTGACCATGCGGACGATGATGGTAAACAGAATGATGGCGATTCCCATTTGATGGAAGCAAACGGTGTACAACACCACCAGGCTGTTCAGCAACGGCCTGATTATTACTTCTCGCCAGAGATCGCTGAACTCCAACGGTCCTTACCTCGCCGCCCGGTGGGGGCGGTCCTGACTTAGCCGGGGCGCAGCCATCATGATGAGCCGCTGCCTCAGCCGCATTGCCGGTCTTCCGTGTGGAAACACCACATCTCCACCTGTCCGCCGCTCGTCACCTCGACGCGGCGAACCGTACTGTCCTGGGAGCCGACGTACACCGAATCGCCGGCCGCAATCAGAGGCGCCTTGATCTCGGCGTCGCCCAGGGTAATCTGGAACAACTGCCGGGACACACCGGCGCCGGGTTTAACGTCCAGGAGAATCAGCCTGCCCGTTTTGGCAGCCACCACCAGTCCCGCAGGGACCAGTACGGGAGGCGAAACGATGGAGGAGTCGACGTTGTGGCTCCATTGGAGGACACCGGAGCGGTCTAACGCGTAGATGTTACCGTCCATTGACGGAGCAAAAATAGTCTGGCCGTTGCTGACGGCGCCAGCCCAGAACCAGTTCTCCGCTTCGAAGTCCCACACCCGGTTGCCGTTCAATGCGTCCAAGGCGTAGAGCTTTTTATCGAAGGACCCCACGATTACCATACCGTCGAGAAGCAACGGACGTCCGGCCACCACGCCGCCGGTGGTATAGCTCCATAGCTCGCTGCCGTCGGCCAGGGAAACGGCGTAGATTTTGTGGTCGTGGGAGCCGAAATAGGCCACGCCATCTCTTACCGCGGGAGTCGACCAGATTTTATCCCCGGTGAGGAAAGGTCTATCCCAAAACAACGCTCCGGTATCGGAATCAAAGCCGTACAGGTTGCCGTCTTCCGAACCGAAAACCACCAACTCATTGATCGGATCGTAGACCGGGCTGCCGACGAGGGGCGCCGCGTCCGATTGTTCTCCCGGGGGCCAGCGCCAGCCCCGGTCGGATACGGACCCCGCCTCAGTATCCAGAGCGTACAGAAAGCCATCTTGGGCGGCCACGTAGAGCAGGTTGCCAACGACCAACGGAGTGCCGTAAACCCCTTGCAGGTTGATGGGACTGCCCTCGGTCGGGAAGGACCATTTCTCCTGGACCCCCTCCAGCCCGCTGTCGTCCAGGGCTTTGACCGCGCCCTGCTTGGTGCCAACGTATACCACGCCCTCGTGGGCAACCAGCCCGTTCCAGCCGGAGTCAGCGCCTCCGATGTTCCGGCCGGTGCAGCCGGCCAATAAGGGCAGCAAGACCAAAGCAAACAATAACGGCGCCCACCAGCCAGCCGGGCCCCGGGTGGGACTTCCGGCCCGGCTTGCGGGCGGCCGCCTGTCGATAGTGTCAGGGCCGATGAGGTCGTGGTGCAACTTATAAAGTTCGAAAGACAATTACGGGTGTTCAGGGAACCGGATCAAAGCCGCGGCCACCCAGCGGATTGCAGCGGGCCAGCCGTTTGGCGCCGAGCCACCCCCCCTTGAGAACCCCGTACTTGGTTAAGGCTTCGTGGGAATAATGGGAGCAGGTTGGGCGATAACGGCAAAAAGATGGAAGCAAAGGAGACAGGGCCATCTGATAGACCCTTATGCCTACGAGGAGCATGTCTTTCATTCCGACGGCCCCGTCAGACGAGAACGTTGCTGACCCTGGACCGGACCGCGAGGGTTGCCTAATACCAATTGGGACCGCCGCAACAGGTTTTCTGCTGCCTGTGCAATCTGCTGAAAGCTTGCCTTGTCGATGCCACGCCGGGCGATGAAAACCGCATCCCACCCGGGTCTGATACAGTGCTGCCGTACCGCCTCTCCGAGGCGGCGTTTGATCCTGTTCCTGGCTACCGCATTCCCGTTTCGTTTGCTCACGACGAAACCGAACCGGGTGCGGTCCAAGTCGTTGGCCAGAAAGCGGACCACCAAGAGACGGTTAGCGGCACTGGCGCCTTCCCGATGGATCTCGGAAAAGCGTTTGCTGCCAGTTAGCCGGAGCCCGCGTTGCATCGCCAGGCCGCCGGCTATTATACGGTCAGGTCTCGTCGGCCTTTGAACCGTCTCCGGCGCAAGACGGCGCGCCCGTCCGAAGTACTAGAGCGGGCGCGGAAGCCGTGAACGCGAGCGCGACGGCGTTTCTTTGGTTGATAAGTTCTTTTAGGCATAGGTAACAGACCTTCTTCATTTGGATTATAGGGTTTCCCAAATTCACTCGTCAAGGCCGGGCGCCCGTTTCAGTACGCGTATACCCGTCCAGTACTACGGCAGACCCCTTCAATTATGCCGCCGCCGCCAATTGGCGGGAGACTTCCACTTTCCGGCGGGCGGGCCTGCCAGAGAAATTCCCTGCCGTTCGCCAACCGAATTATATTACACCAGGCGAAGCTGGGGTTTGGACTCGCCGTAGTCGCCGATTAGTCAGCTATATCTACCCGCCGTGTGAAAAGACGCTATAATAAATTTGCCCGGCAGATATAGCGCGGTAATTGGCGACAATTCCAAACGGGCTTGACAATGCCGGGGACCCTCTAATTCAATTTCATGCCGAAGTGGCGGAATGGTAGACGCACCGGTCTCAAAAACCGGCGGGGGTGACCCCATGTCAGTTCGACTCTGACCTTCGGCACCAACTGATCATCCACAGCAGTTCAACAGCGTCCAACTGCGTCCTCATTTTTCCCACATACAGCTTTGAATCGCTGCCATTCGACACCTTGACTCGTCCACCACCGTCCATTAGAGTTTTTCCACAGCCACGACAAAACGTGGGAAAAGAAAGTGGGAAAAATGGCTAGTGAGGTCAAGATATGGCTAGGCTGACGGCGGTCAAGGTCAAAAATTTGAGACACCCGGGACGCTACGGAGACAGTCAAGGTCTGTACCTCAATGTAGCTCAGGGGGGATCCAAGTCCTGGGTGCAACGGATTGTGGTTGACGGCAAGCGGCGCGATCTGGGGCTCGGTGGGTATCCAACCATCGGGTTGGCCGAGGCGCGGGAGAAGGCGGTCGCCAACCGGAAGGCGGTCAGAGAGGGACGACCGGTTGCGGAAATGAGGACCAATCGGCGGAATGGAAAGGCCGCGCCAGCTCCCGCTCCAGGGATTCCCACTTTTATGGAGGCGGCCGCTGTCGTTCATTCCCAGAACTGCGAAAGGTGGGAGAGCGCCAAGACGAAGAGCAACTGGTGGCAGAGAGCCGAGCGTTACGTTTTTCCGATCCTCGGAGATGTGCCTGTTGCCCGGGTCGGGCGCACCGAGGTACTGGCAATCTTGACGCCCGTGTGGACCGAAAAGCAGGAAACGGCCCGGCGCATCCGGCTGATAATCAAGACGGTGATGGCGTGGGCCATGGCCCATGGTCACATCGAAGTCAACCCTGCTGGCGAGATCATTGACGCCGCCCTGCCGGCCATGCCGAAGTACAAGGCCCACTTCGAGGCGCTGCCCTATGCCGAGGTCGCGTCCGCAATCGAGGCGGTGGAGGCGAGTACATCATACCCCTCGACAAAATTGGCCTTCAGGTTCCTGGTGTTGACCGCTGCCCGTTCTGGTGAGGTCCGGGGTGCGACGTGGGATGAGGTCGACTTCGATCGGGCTGTCTGGACTATCCCTCCGGTGAGGATGAAAAAGCGCAAGGAGCACCGGGTCCCTTTCCCTGCCGCCGCAATGGAGGTCTTGCGGAAGGCTCAAGAACTACATGGCAAAGACAGCCCCCACATCTTTCCCAATGACCTGACCCCGAGCAAGCCGCTTTCGGAAAATGCCCTGAGTTACATGCTGCGGAGGGTAGGGATAGCCTCTACGGTTCACGGGTTCCGCTCCAGCTTCAGGGATTGGGCCAGCGAGAACACGGACGCCAGTTACGCAGTCATGGAGTTGGCCTTAGCCCATGATGTAGGTTCAGGCGTTGTCCAGTCGTACGCACGGTCAGACCTGCTTGAGAGACGCCGGGGGCTGATGGAGGCGTGGGCCGATTACGTAATTTTGCAACCCGCCGATAGTCCGGTGCAGTAGTTAAGAAATCCATTTCCATTTTCCATTACGGAACGGAGGCCGGAATGATTAGTCAAGGAACCGTTGACCGCCTGATGACCATAGGGGAAGTTCTGCAGGCCACTGGCCTCAGCAGGTCGAGCGTCTATATCATGATGAGGCAAGGAACGTTCCCGACTGCCGTGAAGGTCGGCGCCAGGGCAGTGCGATGGCGGTTCACCGAAATCCAAGAATGGGAACGCAGCCGCCCCCGCGCCGAAGGAGACCTGGAACGGGCTCCGCGGAGCGGAGGAGCGGGCGAACAGGCCAGAGCGCTGCCCCTTGTCGTTATACAAAATGGGTGGCGGTTCGAGTTCAACTGGGGGGAGACGGCGGAGGTCCAAGGAGAAACCCGCCCTTGACACCCAGCTGGACAACTGCGTCTCCGAGCTCTGGTCTCCAAGGGCAGTGGACATAGGTGATTCTGACTGCTTTGGAACAGGCATCAGACCCCCGTATTCGACCCGCTATTCAAACAGAGTGGGCGACCTGACCGTCCCCGGGGGACTGTACGCCGGAGTCGATCCTACCGACACAGTACGGGATACTTGAGGTCGGGACTCGGATAACAGCATCATGGTGTACTGGGACGCGGGTTCAGGCGAGTTACCCGCCGACAGCGCCCTGTGCTGGATGTTCGTCTCCCGCCTCAACCAGTTGGACGAGAACTACTGATTCTGAACAGAGCCGGCGCTACCAACCTGAAAGCGACCCCTCCGAGGAGTCCGCCGGTAGGACGACGAGCGGCAACGCTCGGTTCTTCCAAGGTCGGAGAGTGGTTTCTCTAGCCCCCTCCGACAATTTTCCTGATTCCGCTCAGGGAGTCCCCGGCTCGGGACTCCCTGGACGGCGACTTCAACATGAACCTCTTGGCAGCCACCCAAGAAAGGCCCGGCGAGAAGCCGGGCCTTGTTTTATTCAAGGACCACCGGTAACTTAAAGTTGGACAGCCGGGACAGCACCTGTGTGTGGGCAATCCGAGTCAGGCTCCGGAGGTACGGGGCACTTCGAACCTATGGATGGCGGCGGACGGTCCAGTTTTCAACCGCCACAGGTGTCGATGTCCAGCTAAAAAGTCCGCTCTAACTGGCCAGCATAAATGCCACATTCACCCTATGGAGAATGTGACTTTGACTCAAAAAGAACAGGCAAGACTTCAGGTTTCGAACAGCTTGCTCGCTGAGCACATGACGCTGGATCAGGTCGCTAAATTGATGGGCGTCAGCGAACGCCATACCAGGCGCATCCTGGCAGCTTACCGGGAGGAGGGAGCCGCCGCCGTTGCTCACGGCCACCGAGGCCGCAAGGCGCCCAACGCGACACCCGATGCGGTGGTGACCAGTGTAGTTAGTTTGGCCCGCCCGCGCCCTTTGGCGTGCCTATATCGCCAGCTTCTTCCTCGACTTGCCCCACACCAACGCCTTAATCCGGTTGCTGTGGGATGAGGCCAGCTTGCGGGACCTGTGCGGCTTTGGCGACGACGTCCCACACCGCACCACCTTCAACCGCTTCATCCAACGCCTCTCCCATCATGCT
>DAOUHF010000168.1:0-1945 GCA_034428795.1 Dehalococcoidia bacterium | reverse complement strand
CAAAGTTGTGCCGGAGGTAGAGAACGAGCCAATAGGTATGCGGGAGCGTGTCCCTACCCGTAGCCGCGCCGAGACCATCCGGGACTTGCAGACGGAGTTGGGCATTAGCGCCGGTTAACCTTCGCGGCCGTCCACCTATTATGAGATTACAGGGGCGCACAATGTGCGCCCCTGAGTCGTGCCGCGCGGCCTGTATAGCGTCCAATCCGGGCTACGCCAGCGTCAGCAGCCCCACGTAGCGAAGCATTGCGCGGGTGAGCATTCCCGCCTGCAACTCACCTTGGCCCTCGGCGACTTCGTCAACCATAGCCAGTATTTGGGCCGGGATGACGATATTAACCTGCTCCGGCTTGGCCGAAAGCTTGGAAAGGTCGACATCTACCAAAGCCCAAATGCCGCCGGCGCCGTCATAGTTAGCTCGATGCGCTTAAATGGGCGTCTGCTCTGTAATGAGCTGAACATCATGGACCGCAGTTTCGACCACTTGGTGTTCTCCAAGAACAAGCAGCGGCTATTGGACGCCGACATGGCGCGGGAGTTTCTGCTGGCGATAGTGGAGCAGGCTCGGGAGCAACGATTGCTGTCGGAAGAGCGCTTCAGCGTGGACGGCGCATTGCTGGAAGCCTGGGCATCGGTGAAGAGTTTCCGGCCGCGGGATGAAGACCCGCCGTCGGGGGACGGTTCCGGTGAGGGTGGGGGTCGCAATCGGGAGGTGGACTTTCGCGGGGAGCGGCGGCGCAATGAGACCCATCGGTCCACCACCCACCCCGATGCCCGGCTGGCGAGGAAGGGTAAGAGCAAGGAAGCGCGCCTTTGTTTCGGCGCCCACGTGCTAATGGACAATCGGGAGGGTCTGGTGGTGGACGTGCGCTACACCCCAGCCGACGGCGCCTGGGAACGGGACGCCTCGTTGGAGATGCTGGTGTCGGCGCCGGGTGCCCGGCGCATCACTGTGGGCGCCGACCGTGGTTACGATACCAGGGGTTTCATCAAGGGATGCCGCAACCTGGAGGTAACGCCCCATGTTGCACCGACAGCCGGCCGGCCAGTCCGCGAAGCACCACGACAACCGCAACGGCATCGCTGCGACGCTGCTGACTGGGCAGCAACTGCAGGGTGTGCCGTTGGAATTTCACGGTGTTGCCCCTGGCCACTCTTCTGCGATGCTTGAAGCACAGGATTTGCTCCAGGCGTAAACCCGGCGGCAAGGGCCGGAATGCCGGATCAGGACACTGGGCGGGAAATCGGAACTGCCGGTTGAACCGCGGCAGGAACTGCTTCAATACGGCCTTGGTTTGTTCAATCGTGGTTGCTCCTGCGAGCCGCAGTTCCGTGATCGACCGGTCCTGGAAGATTCCTGCGGCAAGGTCCACCCGTCCTTTGGCCTGGGGCGACAAGGCGAAAATCATCTGGATACCCAGTTCTCCCATTGCCCGTCCGAACTGGGTTGGCGCGCCGGCGGGCTGATATTCCGATCGGTGCTTGAAGACCGGGTGGCGGTCGGTGTATAGACCGAGGGGAATGCCGTACCGTCGCAGCAGGCCCCGCATCAGCAGCAGGTAGTTGTGGCTGTCCTCCTGATCGCAAAACGGGGCGTTGACCACACAGCCGGTGGCGTCGTCCACCGCCAGCAACAACGCGAAAGGCGGGCTGTATTCGCCCAGCCACCGGTGATGACTGCCGTCCAATTGGATCAGCATGCCTTCCCGAGGCATCCGCTGACGGCGTACCCGGTGCTTGGGCGGACGCCTTCGCCGCGGACTGCTCATTCCGGCCTTCGCGAGGATGCGTCGCAGGGTGGTCCGGCCAATGTAGATTCCTTCCCGTTCCCCCAGCAACTCGTTGAGATGGGCGTGGTTGGCTCCCACGTATCTGGTCTGGGCCAGGTGCGGCACGTCGGCGATCACCGCCTCGGGTGTGGCGTTGGGTGGCTTGCGGCCCCGGT
>DAOUHF010000167.1:0-1879 GCA_034428795.1 Dehalococcoidia bacterium | reverse complement strand
CTTGATCCACGTCCAGCTCGGACGTATTGCGGTCGCTGGTCAACTCGATGACCCAATCCCGGGCGCTCAGGTCGGGGAGGGCGTTCAGGCTGAACACCACCGCCGAGCTGTCGGTTTCGCCGGTATCGTCGTCCGTGTCGTGGACGATGAAGCAGCTCAGGTAATGCTCTTCTTTCAGCATGTCCTTGTCCGAGACCCCGATGGCTAGGCGATAGCCGTTGTCCGTCTCGGGATAAAGGGGCTCCGGATCCTCATACCTGCCGTCATCAGACATCATCTGCGGAGTGACTGCGTCTTCCGGCATGTGGAAGCCCTGGCGGGTGTACAGGTCATTCAGCGGGTTCACGCTGTCCTGGTCGACCATCAGCCTGACCACCTGGAACCCGGCGGGCAGGACATTGGCCTTGGGCGCAGACAGATCGCCGCCTTCTTTCTTGACGGTGATGAGCTCGAAAGTGCGGGTGCGGTTTTCGCCGGCGCCCCGCTGGCCCTTCTCGCCGATGGGCAGCACGTAGTAACTGTTGGAATCGGCCCTCACGGTGAAGTTGGCCGAACCGACCTTGTCAGTCTTGTTGTAGACCTCCAGGGTATCCTCGTAGTTGAGACCGACCCGGCATTCCTGCCTTAGGATCTCCACGATGGTGATGGTGAACTCAGCCTCGTGATACACGTCACTGTCCGGCTGGGTCGCCCGGTAGGCCACGCGGACCCAGCCGATTGGCCTTTCCGGCGTGCCGGACAGCTGGCGGGTATTACCATTGAACGTCAGACCGGGTAGGTCCAATTCCTGGTAACCCTCGGTGTTCAGAAGCTTGTATTCGAAGCCGGCCCCGCCAGCCAATCCCACCTGTGGGAACTGGTTCAGCGGATGGGCCGGCTTCAGGGCCTCACCGATGGTGTACTCCCGGTCGCGGATCACGTCCGCCAGGGGCTTGACCGTGGCCGGGGTGATAATGACCTGGAAGATATGCGTGTCGCAGGAGTCTTCGTTAACGAGGCCTTCGTCAATATCGCATCCTTTCAGGCGGTAGAACTGCCTCGAGCCGCCGACCGTGTGGACGATGCCGCCGGTGATGCGCGGATTCTGGCTGACCAGCAGGTCAACGTGGTCGTCGCCCTCCTCCTGGCCGTAGGACAGGCCCTTGGGCAGGGACGGCACGATTGAATACCGCACCTTGTCGCCTTTCGCCAGAGAGACCCGGGGGAGCAAGAAGTCGACGGGTTGGCCCGTGTTTTTTTCGAACGGCGTCTCCGAACTGAACTGGATGACCGGGCCCAGGATTTCCAGGCTCCTGGCCTCAGCCCAAGTCTGATTGTTGCCGCGCAGCTGCACTTCGTAAAGAGCGCCATCCATGAGGTCAGCGTCTTCGAGCGTGTACATCTGCGTGCCGGCGGATACGGACCTCATGGTCCACGGAGCCCCGGCCATGTCGAGGTTCCGGAACCGGATATCGTAACCCGTGGCGCCAGCCACGCTGGGCCACTCCAGTTCAACCTTCCGGCCCTCAACCGCGTTGGCCACGAAACCGCCGGCATGGGGCTCCGGACCCGGCGTCATGGTCGGCTGCGGCTGCGGCGTGGCGCCCGGAGGCGGCGGAGGCGGCGGCGGCGGGCCACCACCACCCGGCGGCGGCGTCGGCGTGGTGCCCGGAGGCGGAGGCGGAGGCGGAGGGCCGCCGCCCTGCGCCGAGGTGACCTCCGGCAGCGCGGCCAGCGCGATGAACGCGGCCAAGAGACCCAGTACGGCGATGGTTGCCACCACCGACACTGGGCCCAGCAGCCGTTTTCTGATTCTGTCTGTCATTTGCTCAAATCTCCTTTGAGATTGTTCTTGCTGTAAGCCGGATGCCGCCCGACAAATTGGCCTTCGTCCTAGCGG
>DAOUHF010000166.1:0-13206 GCA_034428795.1 Dehalococcoidia bacterium | reverse complement strand
GGGGGAAGGGACTTGTTCGGATGTTCCCTAACCCCCAAACGCAGTTGGTTTCGGCGCTGTGGGACGCGGCCTCACTGGCCGGCCGTTCCCGCTGGCTCGACCGGTCGATCAGGCCGAATGCTTCCGGGTGGAGCCGGGCGGGCCTGGGATTCCAGTTCGAAGCATGTCCGTCCCGCGCCGTGATCCCACCCCCGGTCAGAGAACGGGCGGTCTCTATCGGGCACCGTGGCGGTGTCTGTGGAGAATACGGCGCACAATTCGTAACGGGGGCCCTCCAGGACCCGGTACTCGTAAGGCGTTCCGGACTCCGGGTCGTGGATCCTGCGGATGGAATATCGCGGCCCGGGCATCTGGGCCAAGTCATCGGGCAACTCTTCGTTCAACTCCCAGTATGCGTCGATGTTTGCGGAAATATTCGAAAGATGGGATATCCGGTCCCGGTCCAGCGTGATGTCCCTCTGCTGTCCCGGCGACCCCATCAAATAGACGGCATACGCAATGCAGCCTACGACGACGATTATGACACCGGCGAGAAGGACGCGCAGCGCCAGTGTGGCCTTGGAGCTCGTCTCGAGGGCCTCTGCTTGCCGCATGTCCCAGAAGTAGAACCCGAAGATGCAGCCGGTGACCGCCAATATAGAGACCGCCTTCAAGGCAAAGCTGGCAGTCGGATCACCGGTCAGCAGGTTCGCCAGCAAGGCTATCGAGTCCCCGAGAATTATTCCCGCGCCGACAACCAGCGTAAGGTAGGTGAGCCAGCGGCGCACCAGCGATTGACGCCGTTCCGGGTCCGCAGCCACCTGTGCAGCCAGGCGCCTGGTGACAAACAGGAAAAGGGGGAAGGCAACGATAACCGAAGCTATCGCGGTCGCCGCTGCGGAGGAGGACACGTCCCGAGGGGTACGGGCGTCTGGAAACGCGTTGTCGATCAGGCCGAATACCAAGATGACAAAGCTGATCGCTGAAACGTACAGGGCGATAAACGAGACGAGGTAGAAGAAGGCCTCTCGAGCATAGAGGTAGGGTGTTGGCCTTGGCACGGCGACGGCAAAATCCAGGTCCGCGAAACTGGACAGACCATTCCTGACCGCCCCTTCCTGCCACCCGGCTTCGATCAGCACATTCTGAATGGAGTCCCGGCTATGCCCTCTCTCCAAGGCATCCTTGATGAACTCGCGGAGTTCTCGATTCATTCACGTTCCTACGAGGGAATATGGTCATTGAGGCGAAAGCCGAAATCTCGGAGGAGAGCTTAACGGCCCCCATTCTAACCTGCTGTCCATGGGGGCTGGGGCTATGTGGATTCCGGCTTTCGCCGGAATGACGGAGGGGGGTGCCGGAATGACGGAGGGGATGGGGGAATGACGGAGGGGAGGGGGGAAGGGAATTGTTCGGATGTTTCTTAAACCTGCTGTCGATGAGGGCTGGGGCTACGTGGATTCCGGCTTTCGCCGGAAAGACGGAGGGGGAGGGGGAATGACGGAGGGGAGGGGGGAAGGGACTTGTTCAGATGTTCCATAGGGTAAAGCGTGTCCCTACTAGGATAAAGGAGTCCCGACCCCGGCGAACCTGGCATCGTCGGCCAGCATATCGGAGAGGCCCACCGCCTCGAAACAGTCTCGGAGGCTGGTCATGTTCTCCACCAAGTGGGCTGTCGTGCCCTTTTCCTTGAGTTCCGTCAGCAGTTGCCGCACCGCCTGCACGGCCGACAGCAGGGCGCTGGCCGGGAAGATCACGATCTTGAATCCCAGGCGCTCCAACTCCGCGGCCGGGAGCAACGGAGACTTGCCGGTCTCGACGTAGTTGTACAACAACGGAACGTCCAACGCCCGTCCGGCCCTTTCCACCTCTTCGGGCGTTCGCAGCGCCTCGACGAACAGCACGTCGGCCCCGGCCTTGACGTACTCCTCGCAGCGCCGCATGGAATCGTCCCAGCCGGTGACGGCCAGGGCGTCGGTGCGTACGATGATGGTGAAGTCGTCGTCGGTGCGGGCGTCCACGGCAGCGAGGATTTTCTGGACCATGTCGCCCACGGGTATGACGCGCTTGTCGTCCAAGTGCCCGCAGCGCTTCGGGAAGTCCTGGTCCTCGATGTGGAGCGCGGCCACGCCGCTGCGCTCGTATTGGCGCACCGTGCGCCGGACGTTCAGCACGCCTCCGTAGCCGGTGTCCGCGTCAGCGATCACCGGGACGTCCACGGCGTCAGCGATGGCGCCGGCATTGTCCAGCATCTCGGTCATGGTGGCCAATGCCAGGTCGGGATAGCCGAGCCTCGCCACCGAGGTGCCGGCCCCGGTCATGTAGACGGCCGGGAACCCGGCGGTCTCGATTAGCTTGGCGGTGATGCAATCGTAGGCTCCGGGCGCCATGATGATGCCCGGCTCCCTAAGCAACTGTCGAAACTTGGTGGTGTTGCGCATGCTCCCCTCGCTGGAATGATTGCGGCAGACAGGAAGGTCAGGCGATCATGCCGCCGTCAGATCATGCCGCCGTCGATGGTGATTACCTGGCCGGTGATTACCTGGCCGGTGATTACCTGGCCGGTGATTACCTGGCCGGTGATTACCTGGCCGGTGATTACCTGGCCGGTGATGTAGCCGGCGCCGTCGCTGGAATGATTGCGGCAGACAGGAAGGTCAGGCGATCATGCCGCCGTCAATGGTGATTACCTGGCCGGTGATGTAGCCGGCGCCGTCGCTGGAAAGGAAGGCCACCGTCTCGGCGACCTCTTCCGCCGAGCCGAAACGGCCCATGGGAATCCGGTCGAGGATCTGCTGGCGTTTCGCATCCGACAGGTCCGCGACCATCCCGGTAGTGATGTAACCGGGGGCCAGGGCGTTGACGGTGACGTTCCGGGAGGCCACCTCTCGGGCGACCGCTTTGGTGAAGCCGACCAGCCCGGCCTTGGCGGCGGCGTAATTGGCCTGCCCGGGATTCCCGGACAGCCCGACCACCGACGACATGTTGATGACCCGGCCGTGGCGCTTTTTTATCAGATGGGGCATGACGTACCGGGTGCAGAGGAAGGCGCCACGGAGGTTCACGTCCAATACCGCGTCGAAATCCTCGGGTTTCATGCGCAGCAGCAAGCGGTCTCGATTGATGCCGGCGTTGTTGACCAGGATGTCGATGGCGCCCCAATTGTCGACCACGGACTTGACGGCATTTTCAGCGTCCGATTGCCGGGAAACGTCGGCGTCCACCAGCATCGCCGTACCGCCAGCCGCATCGATGGACCGCATCACGGCTGCGGCGGCTTCGGCACTGGTGTTGTAGTTGATCGCCACCTTGGCCCCGGCCATCGCCAACCGGTTGGCGATGGCGGCCCCAATTCCCCGGGAAGCCCCGGTCACCAAAGCGACTTTTCCCTCCAGGTTGACACCGTAGACAGCCATTACGCCCGTTTACCCGATGGGGCGGATGCGTTGAGGGTTGCCAATTCCTCACGCATTATGTCGTTTAACCCCAACTCGACGTACCGGACGGCGGTGCGCACCGCCCCGGCGACTCCATCGGCGCGGCACGAACCGTGACCGACAATGACCGGGCCGTTCACTCCGAACAACGGGCCGCCGCCCACGGCGCGGGGCCGGTTGGTGGTCTCCCACAGGTCTGAGGCCAACCGGCTAACGGTCGCCTCGTCCAAGACCTTGGAGAGGTTCTCATGGAGGTAGGCCGCCAACGCGCCGCCCAACCCTTCGGTGAATTTGATCAGGATATTGCCGACAAAGCCGTCGCACACGATTACTTCAGCCTTGTTGGTAAAGAAGTCCATTCCCTCCACGTTGCCGATGAAATTCAAGTGGCTATCCGAGAAGAGCTGGTAGCTTTCCTGCACCTGCCGGTTTCCCTTGGCGGCCTCCTCGCCCACGCTGAGCAGCCCGACGCGGGGGTTCTCGATGCCCATGTAGGTGCGGGCGAACGCCGCACCCAGCGCGCCGAAGCTGACGAGCAGGCCGGGCCGGCAGTCCAGGTTGCTGCCTATGTCGACCAGCACGGTATTGGGGGCCAGTCCAAGGAACGGGCCTCCAAGGCAGGGCCGTTCCAAGCCTTCCATCAGACCCAACGCCAGCACGGCGCTGGCCATGGCCGCGCCCGTGGAGCCCATGGACACAATGACGTCGGCCTGGTCCTGCTTTACCAACTGGGTGGCAACCACTACGGATGCTCGCGGTTTGCTCCGCATCGCCCGGACCGGGTGCTCGTCGTCGCCGATTTTGCCATCCGACGGGACGATACTCACTTTCCGGCCGGCAACGTCATGCTTGTCCAGCTCTCGTTGGACGGCTTCCGGGTCGCCCACCAATATCAATTCGGCGTTCTCCTCGCCCAACGCCTGAACGGCACCCTTAACCGTTTCCACCGGGGCAAAGTCACCGCCCATGGCATCCACGGCCACCCTGACGGGCGCGGTCCGTTCAGTTCCGTTTCGTTGCATATCGGTCCTTCTCACCCCGACCTCCGCACCGGACGCGAAGGGCAAAAGGTCTAGCTGTTTCTTACCGCGGCGTTCCCCGCCAGCAGTTCCTGTCCGGTCGCCCGGTTCCTGACTCCCACGGCGAAGCTCCTGACATCTTCCGACCGGGACTTCGCAACGGTCGCCCAAGTCTCGACCTCGTCGTTGAGATAAGCAGCGCCCTTGAATCTTACCCGCATAGACCCGCTCTCAAGCCAACTCCGGCCCAATGCCCCCGTCATCATTTCCGCGACAAACGCCAGGGTGAGCATACCATGAGCGATGATGCCGCCGAATTGGGTACGGCTGGCGAATTCAGCGTCAAGATGCAGCGGATTGTCGTCCCCCGAGGCATTGGCGTACGATTTCAACCGTTCCAGGGTGATGGTGCGCCGCACGGCAGCCAACACACTTGCCGGAACTGGCACGGGTTGTGCCGACGAAACCGGGGCCTGCGACGGAACCGGGGCCGGCCGGGGTTGGCCGCCTTCGGTGTTACCGGCGTCGTCGCTTGTCATCACCGTGCTCTTGGACACCAGCAAGATCTGTCCGGAGGAGTCGATGAGGTCGCAGACCGCAGTGATGAAGTTCAGGCCGGCCCTTGATCGAGGACGTTCGAAGCTGGCGACGGCCCGTACCTCGCGCCCGATGGACACCGGGCTCCGGGTCTCGATTTCCTGCAGGCTGTGAACGGCTCCGCCGGGCAGGTCCATTTCCCGCAACAACAGGCCCAAGGAAGATGCCGCCAGGAATAAAGGCGGGACAAAGCCGGTGCGGGAGTAAACGTCGAGGCCGTCGCCGGTGGCGTTCAGGTACGAGGCCACCGCTCCAGGGCCGGTGCGGAAGGCTCCCAGTTCAACGACCCGCCGCGAGTCTTCCGAGTCTTCCCGCGAGTCTTGCCGCGAGTCTTCCATCGAATCGGCGGAATTGGCGGAATCGGCCTCAATCAACAACGCTAGCCCACCTCCCGGCCTCGCTTGCCCGATCGGGCTGCCAAGCGACGAACGCCCCGCCGGGGACATGAATGCAGGCCCTATTCACATACCTTTGGCGGCACGCCCGATTATAGCCGCCAGCGGTTTTGCGGAGCAATATGATGGGCGCCCACACATTGATCAAAAGACTATAAAGACTGTGGAGAAGGGCGCCGCGGCAACGGGGCGCCTTCACATCGATCAAAAGACTATAAAGACTACTGAGAAGGACGCCGCGGCAACGGGGCGCCTTCACAACGGGGCGCCCTCAGGCGTCGATTCCGAAGGCGTCGCCCGCCAGGTCCACGATGTATTCGCCGATTGCGAGAGACGAGGTGGCCCCCGGCGACGGGGCGTTCAGGACGTGTACCGCCTCCCGCCCTCGAATGATGTTGAAGTCGTCAAGAAGGGCGCCGTCCCGGGCCACGGCTTGAGCGCGTACTCCCGAGCCTCCCGGGGCCAGATCGGCCTCGCGGATATCGGGGAGCAGGCGTTGGAGGTCCCGAAGGAACACCCCTTTTCTGTAGGACCGGTGCATTTCACCAAGCCCGGTCCTCCAATGCTTGAGCGTCATGCGCCAGAACCCAGGGTAAGACACACTGCCCCAGGTTTCTCCGATGTCCACGTCCCGTTTCCGGTAGCCTTCCCGGCTCAAGGCCAGCACGGCGTTGGGGCCGGCCTCGACGCTGCCGTTGATGTTGCGGGTGTAGTGAACGCCCAAGAAGGGGAACCGGGGGTCCGGGACCGGATAGATGAGGCCGGAGACGAGGTGGTGGCTTTCGGGCCGGAGGGTGTAGTATTCGCCCCGGAACGGGATAATCCTCACGTCAACTCTTTCTTCGACCATCCCCGCCACGCGGTCGGCGTACAATCCGGCGCAATTGATCAAGTGGCGGGCCCGCACAGTTCCTCTCGTGGTCTCCAGGGCCAGGGACCCGGCGGAGCGTTCGATGTTCTTCACGGCCGTTCCAGAGAAGATATCCCCGCCGGCCTCTTCGAACCGCGAGGCGTAGGCTGCGGTCACTTTGCGGTAATCGACGATTCCCGTTCGCGGGGACCACAGAGCCTTGACCCCGGAAGCGTGGGGCTCGATTTCGGCCAACCGCTCCGGGCCGACCAACTCCAGGCCTTCCACCCCGTTGGCCCTGCCGCGCTCGTACAGGCCCTCGAGCCGCCCCAACTCCGATTCGTCAGTGGCCACGATGACCTTGCCGCACTGCTCGTATTCAATTTCGTTCTCGTCACAGAAGTCCAGCAGCTTCCGTACCCCGGCAACGCAAAACCGGGCTTTGTGGGAACCCGGCCGGTAGTAGATGCCAGAATGAATCACGCCGCTGTTGTGGCCGGTCTGGTGGGCGGCCAGCTCGTTTTCCTTTTCCACCACGGCGACGCGAAGTCTGGGGAACCGCTCCATAAGGTGCATCGCGGTGGAGAGGCCGATAATGCCGCCGCCCACGATGGCGACGTCGTATTCTTGGGACTCCATTTTTTCACCCCTGCCCATTTAACCACAGAGAACGCCCAACCACAGAGAACGCCGAGAGTAATCAGCAAATGCTCTTTGCTCCCTGTGCTCCCTGTGCTCCCTGTGCTCTTGGCGGTCTCTGTGGTTAAATAGCTCAGATGACTTGGCTGCCAGGAGGAGCAATGCACTTCGGAATTTTCATGGAGTTCGGCAGCCGCGCCGGCGTGTCCGAGACCCAGGCATTCCACGAAGGTTTTCGCCTTGTCGACTCTGCCGAGGCGATGGGGCTGGATGGCGTCTGGCTGGCCGAACTCCACTTCAACCCCACCCGCTCCGTCCTATCGTCCCCCATCGTAGTGGCCAGCTCAATCGCCACTCGCACCAAGCGGCTGCGCATCGGGATGGCGGTGCACGTGCTGCCGTTGAACAACCCGCTGCGAATCGCCGAAGAGGTGGCAACCGTCGATCAAATCAGCGAAGGACGGTTCGAATTCGGCGTGGGGCGCAGCGGTTTCGCCCGGTCCTACGACCTGTACGGCGTGCCCTACATTGAGAGCCGGGAGCGGTTCGGGGAGGCCCTCGACATCATTCTGGAATCGTGGAAGGGGGAGTCCTTCTCCCACCATGGGAAGTATTACAACTTCGACGGCGCCACGGTTTCCCCCCAACCGTACCAACTCCCTCACCCGCCGGTTCGCATCGCCGCCACAACGGCCGAGACGTTCCCGAGATTGGGCAATGAAGGGTACCCGATTTTCGTGGGGCTTCGGGGCATGGATGTCCCGGAACTGCGAAGCAACCTCAAGGAATACCGCAAGGCCTGGCACGATGCCGGCCATCCCGGCGACGGCGAGGTCTCTCTACGCATTCCGGTGTACGCCGCTGCTACCGAAACGGAGGCCCTGGAAGAACCGTGGGACAGCATCAGCGCCTACTTCAGCCGTATGGGAGCCCTCTACCGGGAATCGGCCGGCCAGGCCGGGCTGGAAACCACCGAGTTGAGACAAGGCCGGGCCGACCAGTTGGCCGCCATGTCATACGAGCAAATGCTGAAAAACAAGGTGGCGTTTGGCACCGCCGGAGGGTTGGTGGACCGCTTCTCCGAATTGAAAGAAGAACTGGGCCTGAACGGCATCGTGGCCGAATTGAACGCCGGCGGCCTGATTCCCGAAGAGCGGGTGACACGCAGCCTTCGGGTTCTTACGGAGCAGGTGATGCCCGCCCTCCAATAATGGACAACGAACGGTAATGGGCAACCAACGGTCCGGCGGTACGCCGGCCGGGCCAAGGACGAATCATGAGAGTAGCAGTTTTGGACGACTACCAGAGCGTCGCCGCAGCTATGGCGGACTGGTCGCAGTTGCCTTCCGGCGCCGAGGTCGTGTACTTCAGCGACCACCTGACCAACGAGGACGCATTAGTGGAACGCCTCCGGGACTTTGACGTTGTGATGGGCATGCGGGAGCGCACTCCGTTCCCGCGCTCGTTGCTCGGTCGGCTGCCCAACCTGCGGCTGTTGGTCACCACCGGCAGGCGCAACGCATCTTTCGACATGGAAGCGGCCACGGAGCTTGGCATACCGGTATGCGGCACCGGCGGAGTGGGAGAGGGCCCCACCGAACTCACTTGGGGCCTGATACTCGGCATCGTCCGTCAAATTCCCTTGGAAGACCAGCTTTCCCGCCAAGGCAAATGGGGCACGACGGTAGGAGTTGGCCTCAAGGGCAAAACGATTGGGTTGTTGGGGTTGGGGCACATCGGCTCCCTGGTCGCCCGCGTGGCCAACGCATTCGACATGAACGTCATCGCCTGGAGCCAGAATTTGACTGCCGAGCGGGCAGCCGAGCACCAGGCTACACTGGTGGACAAGGACACTCTGTTCCGCGACTCGGACATCGTGTCGATACACGTCGTCTTGAGCCAGCGTACCCGGGGACTGGTCGGCGCCAGAGAGTTGGCATTGATGAAGCCCACCGCCTACTTAATCAACATCTCCCGCGGCCCGATCGTAGACGAGGCTGCGCTGGTCGATGCGCTGCACCGCCGGGCCATCGCGGGAGCGGCGCTTGACACTTTCGACGTCGAGCCGCTGCCGGAAAACCACCCCCTTCTCAAGCTGGACAACACCCTGATCTGTCCTCACCTCGGCTACGTCACCGACGACTCTTACCGCGAGTTCTACGCGGACGTGGTGGAGAACATCCGGGCATTCGCCAGCGGAGAGCCGGTAAGGATGATCAACGAAGAAGTCCTATCCGCGCCCCAATTCCGCGGCTACGGGTAGTCCCTGCTTGCATTAACTCGGAAATCGAACATGGAGCATCGGGATGAGCCTGGACCAGGAAATACAGGACAGGCGCGCTGAGATCAGAAGTGACGGTTATGCGATGTCCATCGGGGAACTCGTTAGCCTCTATCGGGATGACGAGTTGGACATCCATCCGGAGTTTCAGCGATTCTTCCGATGGAGTGATGAGCAAAAATCCCGGCTGATCGAGTCAATCCTGCTGGGTATTCCGCTACCATCGATTTTCGTTTCGCAGAGGGACGACGGCGTATGGGATGTGATTGACGGACTGCAAAGGCTATCTACTATCTTCGAACTACTTGGGATTCTTGAGAACGAGAACGGCGAGAAATTGCCCCCTCTCACACTAAGTAAGACCCGATACTTGCCATCGATGGAAGGGAAAAAATGGGAGGACGACAACCCGTCAGTTTCCATCGGCAACGCGAACCGGCTTATCGTCAGGCGCTCCAAGATTGACGTTAAGATAATTATGCGCGAAAGCAGCGAGTCGAGCAAATACGAGCTGTTCCAGCGGCTCAACACTGGCGGCGCTCAGTTGTCCGACCAAGAGGTCAGGAACGCAATCCTGCTTATGGTCAATCCCGATGCTTACCATTGGATATCGGAGTTGGCCAAGGACGAAAACTTCCAGTCCTGCATAGCGCTATCAGACAAGTTGCTGGGGGAGCAGTTCGATTTCGAGTTAGTGACGCGATTCCTAGTGTTCAGAAATCTCGATGAGAATGTACTGAGATCGGTAGGCGACATAGGGAATTTCCTAACAGAGCGAATTTCCGATATCGTCCAATCAGACGATTTTCAGAATTTACGCGGAGTCGAGGAACTTGCGTTCAAAACTACCTTTGCCCTTCTGGCGGAATCCCTCGCTGACAGTAGTTTTCGTAGGTACGATGCCAGCAGGAACCGGTATCTCGGTGGTTTCCTGATCTCGGCGTTCGAACCTATCGCCTTCGGGATTGGCTACAACGTGGAGTTCTACAATGACAACTTCGACGGCCAACGGATAGAAGACGCAACCAGGAAGTTGTGGGGTAACTCCAAATTCTTAAGCGGCGGCGGTACGGGGACGTCTGCACGATTACGCTCGAATGTTCCGCTAGGTCGGCAGTTGTTCGCCTTGTGAGAATACGAACACTCGATGAACTGGTCGAGGTTTTGGAAGGCGACCTAGCTTGGCGAAAGAGGGAATTGACGAATGTCAAGTTCATGTTGCCAAGTCGTCGGGCGTACAGGTCGTTGCTGTTGAGAGCAGCGATTTGCCTTCTGTACGCACACTGGGAAGGGTTCGTAAAGACGGCAGCAACCAGTTACGTCTCCTTCGTGGCAAACCGGGGCTTACGGTACCGCGACCTCACGCCGAACTTCGTTGCCTTGGGATTGCACGGAGAGATTCGGGAAGCGGGGCAGTCCAATCACCCGACCGTTCATACAGAACTCGTTGTACGACTGACATCGGACTTGTCCGATCGAGCCAGAATAAATTGGCGAGAGTCGGTTAACACTCATTCCAACCTGAATTCCGAGACCCTAGGAAGAATCCTGGCTCTTTTGGGGTTGGAGGAACGGGATTACTTGTCGAAAGGCCCATTGCTTGATCAAAAATTGTTGAACAATAGAAACCGAATAGCACACGGTGAAAAGGCCGACATTGAACCCGATGACTACGATGTGCTGCATACTGAAATTATCCAGCTACTAGACAGTTTCAACACCGATGTGCAGAATGCCGCAGCAACAGATCAATTTCGTCGCAGCGTTTAATTACCAAGTTTTATAGTTGGAGCCAAATCGAAATGAAATCAGTTCGCATTCACGAATTCGGGGGCTTGGACGTGCTGCAGTGGGAGGACGGTCCCGATCCGGAACCACGGCCCCACCAGGTGTTGATCAAAGTCGATTCCGCCGGGGTGAACTACGCCGACCTGATGCGCCGGAGCGGTGGCTACCCCGGGCCGGACCTGCCCGCTTCGTTGGGGCTGGAGGCCGCCGGTACCGTAACCGAAGTGGGCTCCGAGGTGGAAGGTATCGCCGTTGGCCAGCGGGTGATGGCCATGGGCCCGTCGGGCCAGGCCGAGTACGTTGCGGTGAACGCCAACTTCGTGTTTCCTTACCCTGAAACCGTCGACCCAGTGCAGGCCGGGGGCATGCCCATCGTATTCCTGACCGCCTACCACTTGCTGAAGACCCGCGGGCAGTTGGAGCCCGGACACACGGTGCTGGTGCAAGCCGGGGCTTCCGGCGTCGGCACGGTGGCCATTCAGTTGGCCAAGGCCTGGGGCGCCCGGGTGATTGCCACCGCCTCGACCCAAGAGAAACTGGACCTGTGCCGCTCTCTGGGGGCGGATGTGACCATCAACTACACGGAGCGGGACTTCGAAGAGGCGATAGGCGAAGAGACCGGCGGCAACGGAGTGGAGCTAATCCTGGAGTGCGTCGGCGGGCCCGTATTGGAGAAGAGCGTCCGTTGCGTCGCGTCCTACGGCCGCCTGGTGACCTACGGCAACGCGTCGGGCACTCCCGCCAGCCTTCCCGCCGCGGATATATTTCCTGTCAACCGTACAGTGATCGGGTTCAGCATCGGACGCTCACCCCAAGGCGCACTGGACCATCAGGCGGCTATGGCCGAAATCTTCCCGATGCTGGCCGACGGCAAGGCGAGGTTGGTCGTCGACCAGGTGCTGCCGATGTCCGAGGTAGCCACCGCCCACCAGCACCTGGCCAACCGGGGCACCAGGGGCAAGGTGATTCTGACGCCGTAGCTGGAGGTCTCCGCGCACCCCGGCCGCGGGGTCAATAGATTTGCCGGCAGGGTTAATAGATTCGCCGTAGGGAGGGTAGGTCATGTCCCGCGCCCGTGAGTTCTTTCGAGAAGTGCTGTCCCGGCCCGAGTGCACATTGGCGGCCAACATATTCGATCCTCTGTCGGCCCGCATCGCCCACATGCTGGGTTACGAGGTCTGCGTGCTTTCCGGCTCGGTGGGCAAGGCGGCCAACCTTGGTGTCCCCGACGGTGTCCTTTCCAACATGTCGGACGTGGTGGACCATTGCCGCAGGATTACCCGCATGGTGGACGTCAGCCTGATGGTCGACGCGGAAGACGGCTTCGGCAACGCGGTTAACGTGGTCCGAACCGTGCGGGAAATGGAGGCCGCGGGCGTTGCCGGGATCGAAATCGAAGACAACTTCGTGCCGCGGCGGTTCAACGTGGCCGACCCCGGCCTGGTATCCACGGAAGAGCAGGTGGGCAAGCTGGAAGCGGCGGTCGCGGCACGCACCGACCCCACTACGGTCATCGTCGCCCGCTCCGCCGCCTTGGGTCTCTGTCCCTTGGACGAGGCGTTGGAGCGCGTCCGGGCCTACTCTCAGACCGGCGCCGAGGCGCTGATGCTGACCGGCGCCCAAAGCCGGGAGCAACTGGAAGCGGTGCACCAAGCGACGTCTCTGCCACTGTGCGTGCTGAGCCCGCCCGCCGACGCTCGCAACGATCAAGCGTTTCTCAACTCCAACATGCGCATCCTGATGCTGGGCAACCCCACGTTCGCGGTTGCTGTCAAAGCCATCCACGACAGCCTGAAGCACCTGAAGGACGGCGGCGCCCTGGAAGACTTGGCCGGTCAGCAAGCCGCGCCCGACCTCCTGCGCCAGGTCAACCGCGCCGACGAGTTCCTGGCCCTGCAGGAGCGGCACGTGCGGGAATGAGGCATGCGTGGGTTCCCGAAATCATTCAACACAGAGCACACAGAGACCACAGAGAAGAAAAACAAAAAATCTCTGCGTTAAAAATGCCTAAGGAACTTCTGAACAAGTTATGGTCATTGAGGCGAAAGCCGAAATCTCGGAGGAGAGCTTAACGGCCCCCATCCTAACCTTCCCCCGTCGGGGGGAAGGGACTTGGGCGCCCCCATCCTAACCTTCCCCCGTCGGGGGGAAGGGACTTGGGCGCCCCCATCCTAACCTTCCCCCGTCGGGGGGAAGGGACTTGGGCGCCCCCATCCTAACC
>DAOUHF010000165.1:0-1717 GCA_034428795.1 Dehalococcoidia bacterium | reverse complement strand
CGGAGCAGGGCTACTGAAGCGGCGTCGCCGGCGCCCAGGACGATGCGCCCGCCGTTCAAGGCTTCAATGGGTTCCTTTGCGTGCAGTATGCTGGCGGTGGCCCTGGACACCGACGCGACGCAGAACCCGTGGACCAGGGCGGCCTTGTCCGCCAGACGCGACGTATCCACCAGGGGCACTGGCCCGGCGTCCACTTCACCCCGTTCCAGCGCCTCGGTCACCGCATTGGGTTCCAGGTTCAGCAGCTCAATGCCGCGGCGCTCCATATCGTAATAAAACGCTTCGCATTCCAGGTTGGGGATGCGGGCTACTTTGATGGGCATGACAAATACTGGCTCCTGGCAGGTTCAATCGCCGGGGATGTTGCTCGGGAATACCATACAAGAAGGCCCCCGTGGATTCCGGAGGCCTTCCCAAGAGGTCAAACGCGGATAGGCCCTACAGCCGCGGCCCCATGAAGGTGGCGGGCTGCTTGCGGTACACCTGAATGCGGTTGCGCGGACCCTCGCAGACGTACACCGCGTTGCTGTCGTCCACAACTACGCCGCTGGGGGCCCAGAAGTCTTTCTCCCGTTCCATTCCCTGCGCGCGTTCCCGCTCGCCCCACATCTCCGGGTTGGCGTCCAGTTTGTCCTTGCCCCACTTGGAGACAGTGGCGTCGCCGGTCTTGATCGCCGCAAAGTTGCCGTCCGGGTCGAAGACTTGCAGGCGGTTATTCAGCCAGTCGGCGACGTAGATGATGCCGTCCTGGTCCACGGCCACGTCGGTAGGGCGGTTAAGTTCGCCCTCGCCGGAGCCGGTGGAACCGAACTTCATCAGGAACTTGCCGTCGGCGGTGAACTTCTGGATGCGGTCGTTGCGCCAGTCGGCGATGTAGATGTTGCCCCGCTTGTCAATATCAATGCCCCAGGGCATATTGAACTCGCCGTCGCCATCGCCCAAGACGCCGAACTGGGCCAGGTACTGTCCGTCTTTGGTGAACTTTTGCACCCGGTTGTTCAGGCTGTCAACCACGAAGACGTTGCCGTCCAGGTCGAAGGCCAGGCCGGAGGGGTGGTTCAGCTCCCCGTCACCGCTGCCGACGCGCTCCTCCCACTTGCCTACGTATTCACCGTCCCCGGTGAAGATGGATATGCGGTTGAGCCATTCGTCGGAGACGTAAACGTTGCCGTCGCCGGCAATGGCCACGCACACCGGCCAGACCAGGGAGCCGTCGTCGAAGTTGTACTCGTGGGGCCCCTGCTGCGGCACACCGCGGGCGAAGGCGTTGACGTACTCTTCATCCACGGTGCACACGGCGATGCGGGTGCCCTCGGGCCGGTACTCGGAAGAGCGGCAGACGACATACATCAGGTCGTCCTGGCCCCGGGCCAAGTGGACCGGGTAGGTGAAGCCGGGTCCGAACTGCTCGCCACGCCCGATGGTGTGGCTGTATTGGAGCTGCACGTGCGATATTCGGGTTGAAGTCATACAAACCTCACAAAGTTGACTAAATAAACTCCATTTGCTCGAAGGCGCCGTTGACGATAGGTTTGGCGTCCAGGCCCATCCACTTCTCAATGAGAACGGAGTAGAGGCCGCGGAAGTCGTTGTTGAAGTGCAGGTCGCCCTCCAGCAGCTTTCCTTCTTCCAGCGAGGGGTATTCGCCGTAGAGGCCGCCCTTGACCGGCTCTCCCACTACGAAGGCCACGCCGCCCGAGCCGTGGTCGGTGCCGGA
>DAOUHF010000164.1:0-2249 GCA_034428795.1 Dehalococcoidia bacterium | reverse complement strand
CACGGGGATGAACCATACTCGGACAGCCAGCATCGAGCCGATTCCGAGGAAGCCCCGAGCGGACGGGGGTGGACCATTACAGGACATCATCAAAGGAGATTAGTCGGAGGAAGCCCCGTACGGATGGGGCTGCCCCCGGGGGTGGATTGCGGTGCTGGGCGAGGTTATCGGCGGTGCTGTGCCGACCCCATGGCGGGTCTGGCGAACGCCGGCACGATGGGTCTCACCAGCCGGCGCGGACATGGGGGAGGTGCGGCGGTGGTGGTGTCAGGTCCGGACGTCGGCGCTGGTCACCCTGGGGGTTGGCTGGGGCCTTCTCAGGGCTGGATATCGCCTCCGTCCCGGAGAGCGGTTGCGGGGTGGGAAGCGTGGCACGGGTCGGACGGCGCCCCGGGCCGCCCTATATACCCTCTCCCGGCGGCCCGGAGAAGCACGGAGAGCCGCTTTTACCGTCCGTTCCACCCTTTCTTACGGTCGGGGGGCCATACGCAGCTGGAAACGGCTCTCCCGGCCCGGAGCCCCGGCCCGGGAGACCGTGCGGGCTCATCGTTCCGGGAGAGTGGCGGCTTTGAGCCAATCGGGGAGGGCCTGGTCTCCGGGGCCGGGCTAGGCCAGTTGCAGCTCGCAGAGCTGGACTATTTCCTGGGGGACCGTCCAGAGGGTCCGGCTGCCGGGGCAGGCGACGGGTTCGGGGAGCTTCTGGATGTCCGTGATCTGCCAGATCCACCGGCCTGGGGCGTAGTCTCCGAACTCCATCTCGTCCGCGCCCTGGGGGGCGTCTCTGAGGGCCTCCGGCATTCCGCCCGTCCGGGGGGTGCGGTGTACGCTGGCGAGGACGGCGAGTGCGACGATGGCGCCGGAGGGTAGGGGCTCTGTTCCCAGTGACCGGGTGATCAGCGGGGCCGCCTTGGCCCAGGCGTCGGTGACCTTCCCGGCATGGATGGCGATCCGCTCGCCGATCCGCGCGTCCTGCGGCCGCCAACTGCGGGTCTCGAAGTGTTTGAGGAGCTCTGCGATCAGGGTGGCCCAGGGCTGGTAGAGAGTCAGCGCCCTCATTCGCCCGCCCCGCCGGTCCCGTCCGGGTTCGCCGCGCCGGGGTTGTGTATCCAGATGACCCAGTGGGTCTCGAATATCGCCTTGAACCTCTCCAGCAGGCCCTTGGTCTGTCCCCGGACCGCGTCCTTCCAGACCTGGGCTGTTTCCCTCTGCAGTTGGTTGCAGCTCACTGCCTTCCGCCCCCTGATGCACTCGGGGACCCGGACGACGACGACCGCCTGGGGCCGGCCGTCGCTCTGTATCTTCTTGTGGCGTTGCCGGGCCCATGCCAGGGCCGCTCTTTCGGCCCAGGTGCCGGTGCCGGTTAGCCGTACGCCGGTGATGCCGACGTTGACGTCGATCTCGTTCAGCCTGGCTGTCAGCGACGCGGGGTATCCCTCCGTCCGGTCCTCTTGGTCTCCTATCACGTAGACCAGCAATTTCGATTCCTCCTGGCCTCTCCCGGGGAGTGCTCGGCTGGCGAGCCGGAGAGTTCTTGATATCTGGACATGGCGTTTGGGCATTCAGCCCGGCCATTGTTGATTTCAGGCCGGTGCAATTGAGAGCGGTCCATTCACCAATGGTGGGGTTGGTGGGGGCCGGTGTTGATGGATGTTGACGTAGCGTCAACGGGCCCTTCTGGCTTCTCTCGGGGAGGGGTTGCCGGTGAGGGAGTTGGTCTCGTGGGTTACTTTGTTGCCAGAGCGGAGGTTTGGCTAGCCCCTTCGTCTCAGTGACAGGAAGACCATGAGCGGGGGCGTGAGGACCATCAGAGTTGCTGTTCCCACGTAGATGTACCCGTGGGAGGCGATCCCGGCGTCGAAGGCTGATTTCGCCAGCACCATGAACACTGTTGACAGCATGAGGCCTGCTGCGGTTGCGCCCAACACGGTGGTCCACAGTCTCGACATGTCGTCCTTCAGGATCTCAAGGAACTTTTCCGGCTTCTTCCGCTTTTCCTTGGTGGTCGCCGGTTGAGTGGGTCTGTCTGCGCCTCTTCCGGTCGTCATGGAAGTTCCTCTGTTCGGATTCCAGTGCTGCTCTGTCTGATTTTATCACTAGGATCCGGCTCTCTTATGAGTGGTCCCGTCCGGTCCGCTTGGGCTCCTATTCCGCCGTACTGCCGGGGGTTCCTTTGGCCGCAACCCCCTGATCTCCCCTGATCTGCATGATCCGTTTCTCGGCGAGCTTCCGGCGTTCCGTTGACGCGCCTG
>DAOUHF010000163.1:0-7069 GCA_034428795.1 Dehalococcoidia bacterium | reverse complement strand
CGGGGGCCCCCGGGCCACTATTCACTATCCACTAGCCACTGGCCACTGGCCACTAGAGGAGGCCTCCTATTGTTAGCCAGTAGAATACTAGGTAGGCGCCGGCTATTACCATCATCCAGGCGCCGAAGGGCTGGACGAAGGGGAGGGCTTTGCGGACGACCCGTACCATGGCCCCTTTGAAGAAGGCCATGCCCAGGGTGAGGGCCATTATCACCAGTCCCATTCCGAGGGCGAACAGGAAGAAGTTCTGGGCTATCGAGGCGATGCTGGCTCCGGCGACGCTGATGCCGACCACCGCCAAGAAGGTGGGCAGGGTGCAGCCCAGGGAGGCGGTGCCGTAGCTAAGGCCGAACATGAAGTAGCCCTTGATGCCGACGTCGCCGGGGTTGCCGATGCGGCTGGCGGCCCGGGCGGCGAGGCCGGAGTAGAGTTTGCCGCCGCCGGCCAGCCAGGCTCCGGCGAGGGCCAGGCCGATGCCGATGACGAGTCCGAGCCAGGGGAGCAGGTCTCCGACAAAGGAGGCGCCCACCCCGATGAGAGTTCCCACAACTCCAAAGAGCAGGAGGAATCCCAAGGTTACGGTGCCGCCGATGAGCAGGGCTTTGCCAAAATGCTTCGCCGGACCGGCCCTGGTTTGTTCCGCCTCCCGCTGTCCCAGGTACATGCCCAGGTAGGCGGGCAGCATGGCGAATCCGCAGGGGTTCACCGCCGAGGCCATGCCGACGGCCAGGGCGAAAAGGGCGGAGGCGCTAATCAAACCGCCGAGGAAGCTGCCCGAGCCGCCGGAGAGCCGTTCGACGAAAAAGTTGATGCTGTCGATTCCGTCGCCGCCGCCGACGATCAGGGCCCCGGCGATGGCCGCCGCCAGGGCCACCCCGGCGATCAAGGCCGGCGCGGCGATGTCGCGGAGGGGAAGCGGTTCGCTGGGTCTGAGAGATCGAATGAAATTAGTCAACGGGAGTCACCCGCCTGTCAGGTTTCCTGCGACGCGGCTATCTGTTGCAGCCTGTCTGTTGTATACGTTTATATACGTTGCCAGGGACAGGTATTGGATTCATTTGGCAGCGTTTAACGCAGAGCGCGCAGAGTACGATTTAAACACAGAGATCGCACAGAACACAGAGTTTTTTTATTTTTTCTCTGTGGTCTCTGCGTAGTCTCTGCGCCCTCTGCGTGAAACGTCCCCCACTATCCACTAACCACTATCCACTGGTAGGACGGACCGGTTAGGAGTCGCCGTGCTAAAATCCGGGTTAGGATTGACTTGGGGGACCGCTTGGCGGGAGGACGACTTGGCGGCGAAGCTTTTGGACGGCCGGGCGCTGGCCGGGGAAATCAGGGGCGAGGTCAGTGTCGGCGTCACCGAGATGCAGGAAAAGCACGGCGTGACTCCCGGCCTGGCCGCGATGCTGGTGGGGGATGACCCGGCGTCGGCGGTGTACGTGCGCAACAAACGCCGGGCCTGCGAACAAGTGGGGATGTTCAGCGAGATATTCCTGATGCCAACCGGCTCCAGCGCCGCCGCCGTCCTGGACCAGGTCAGGTCATTGAACGCCGACCCCCGGTTCCATGGGATTCTGGTGCAGCTACCGTTGCCGCGTCACGTCGACGAACAAAAGATCATCGAGGAATTGGACCCCGACAAGGACGTGGACGGGTTGCACCCCTACAACGCCGGCCGGCTGCTGCAGGGGCGGCCCATATTCGTGCCGGGGACTCCCGCCGGCATCCAACAACTGCTGCTGCGCAACGGATGCGACCCGGCGGGAGCGCACGTGGTAATCTGCGGCCGCAGCGAAATCGTGGGTAAGCCTCTGGCCGCGCTGCTGATGCAGCGGCAAGAGGGCGCCAACGCCACCGTGACAGTGTGCCACACCAGGACCCAGGGCCTCAGCGAGATTACCCGCCAGGCCGACATTCTCGTTGCCGCAGTCGGCAAGCCGAACGCCATCACCGCCGACATGGTGAAGGAAGGGGCGGTGGTGGTGGACGTTGGCATTAACCGCGTCGAGGACGCGACCCGCCGCCAGGGGTACCGCTTGCGGGGCGACGTGGACTTCGACGGTGTGGCCGAGAAAGCCGGCGCGATCACTCCGGTGCCGGGCGGCGTGGGGCCGATGACGATAGCCATGCTGCTGGTGAATACCCTCACCGCCGCCCGGACCAGCATCCACGGCGCCTGAAGCGCCGGCGGCGGGGCGGAGCGGCGGCGGCGGGCCGGGCCATCCGGAGCACCGGCGGCGGGCCGGGCGGAGGATTCCCCCAATTTTGACCCCGGCGGCGGCGCAGGCATGCTGACCAGCGATTTCGACTACGTACTGCCGCCGGAACTTGTCGCCCAGACGCCCCTGGAGCCGCGGGACTCGTCGCGGTTGCTGGTGATGCGGCGGAGCGGCGGTGCCCTGGAACACCGCCGGTTCCCGGATATCACGGACTACCTCCGTCCGGGTGATCTGATGGTGTTCAACCGCAGCCGGGTTATTCCGGCCCGGTTGACCGGCCGCCGCGACGACACCGGGAGTCACGTCGAGTTGCTCCTGTTGCGGCGGGAGGCTCCCCGGGTGTGGCAAGCGCTGGCGCGCCCGGCGCGAAGGCTGCGTCCGGGCCTCACGATTACGGTGGTCCCGCCGCCGGGCCGGCCCAAGGCGACTCCGTCCGCCGAGGGGCCGCGCGTGGAGATTCTGGAAAGCCGCCAGGACGGGGTCAAGCTCGTCCGGTTCACGTCCGACGAGGCCATCGAAGAGTTCGGCGACACCCCTCTGCCCCCGTATATCCACCAGCGTCTGGACGACCCGGAACGGTACCAGCCGGTGTACGCCAGAGACCCTGGGAGCGCTGCCTCGCCCACCGCCGGGCTGCATTTCACCGGCGGACTGCTGGAGCGGATACGAGATTGCGGGGTGGAAACGGCGTTCGTTACTCTCCACGTGGGTCTGGACACTTTCCGGCCGTTGCAAGTAGACGACCCTGCGGAGCACCGGATTCACACCGAGCAGTACGAAATCGACGCGGCGGCGGCAATGGCATTGAACCGGGCCAGGCGAAGGGGAGGGCGAGTCGTGGCGGTGGGCACGACTTCCGTGCGGGTCCTGGAACAGGCTGCCGCCGACGCGGCCGCGGCGGGCACGGGAGAGTTCCGGCCGGTCAACGGCCAGGCGGGAATCTACATCCTGCCCGGACACCGGTTCCGGTCGGTGGACGCCATGGTGACAAATTTCCACCTGCCCCGCACCACGCTGCTCATGCTGGCGGCGGCCTTCGCCGCAGACGGGGCCGGCGGGGACTCCGCACAAGGGCGGGACACCGTGCTTGCGGCGTACCGGGAGGCGGTCCGGCGGCGCTACCGGTTCTACAGCTTCGGGGACGCCATGCTGTTGACGTAGGCGGTGCGGCTTGACATTGGGGTGGGATGAGGTAGAATGACTACGTATCCGGGGCGTATACGTATACGGAGATACAAATGACTCTCAGGAAACGGGTTGAGGTGCTCTTCGACCCGGAAAAGTTTACCTACCTGGAACAGGCAGCCCGGGAGCAAAACACATCCGTGGGTCACCTGATCCGGGAAGCCGTAGCAATGTATTTGGTGCCAACCATGGAAAAACGTCATGAAGCGGCCCAGTGGCTGACCACCCAGGAGTTTGACTTCGGAGCGGACTGGGAGGAACTCAAAGAAGAGCTGGCCGAGTCCAGGTATCCCCAGGCCCGGGACATCCTCGACCCGCTCGAACCTCCGGACGCCCGACTCCCGCAGTGAAGCTGCTGGACGCCAACATCGTTATCTACTCCCTCGGAAGGGAGCATCCCTACCGCCGGCCGTGCCGCGCCATCATCAATCAACTGGCTGAGCGTCCGAACGACTACGCGGTTGACGCGGAAATGCTCCAGGAGATCCTTTACGTCTTCCACCGCAGGGGGGAAACCGACCGGGGGGTTGAAGCCGTAACCCGGCTGCTGGACCTGTCCTCTGAAATCATACCCATAGGCGGCGCGGTAATGGAGGAAGCGGGGCGCTTGCTTCGCCGCTCGCCGCAATTGGCGGTGCGGGACGCCGTACACGCCGCCGTGGTGTTCCACCACGGGTTGGAGGGCATAATCAGCGCCGACCGGGACTTTGATCGTATCGGCGGGCTGGCCCGATATGACCCCATGGACGTTGCGGCAACATTCTGACCGGCTATACCACGGTCAGGCCGATCTGTCCCAGACCTTCGAAGGTGAAGGCGGCTTCGTCGCCGGGATTCAGGAACTTGGTGCTGACGATGCTTCCGGTCATTACAATCATCCCGGCCGCCAGGCTGCGGCCGCGTTCCGCCAAGGCGTTGGCCAGCCAGGCCAGCGCGTCTAGCGGGTGCCCCAAAACGTCCCGGGCGTACCCCTCGCCGGCCGGTTCGCCGTTGATGGTCATCTGGCCCCAGCCGGCGCCGAGGTCGACACCCCGCCAATCGGCGATCTCCGGCCCCAGAACCACTCCGGCATTCCAGGCATTATCGGCGACCAGGCTGAAGAAATGGATATTGGAGTAGTCGGCGAAACGGTCATCGACTAACTCGAAGGCGGCCATGAGCCCGCCCACCGCCGCCGCGGCGCTGTCACGGTCGTAGGGCGCCCCCGACGCCGGAAGGTCGGAGGCCAGCCGGACCGCGACTTCGCACTCCGCACCCAGACGGCCGTAATCGGAGCCGGCGACCCGGGCGGGTGAAGAATGGACTCCGCGTTGGAAGACCACGCCGAAGCAGGGGGCGTCGTGCCCCACCATTCGCTGCATGACAGGGGTGGTGAGGGCTATCTTGTAACCGGCGATGGCGCCCCGCTCCCCGGCCAGTAGTTCCTGGAAGGCCTCTTGGGCCGCGTAGGCTTCCTCCAGCGTGCGGGGCGAGATGTCTTCCGGCAACGATTTGTGTTGCCTTCGTTCCCGGTGGGCCTGGTACAAAAACTCCGCAGCTTCCCGGGTGCGGTCGCTATCTTCCATCGGGCTACCTCTCTAATACGGCTTGGCTGACGGGCGGCTTGGCTGACGGGCGCCGGTGTTGGAGCCTGGGGATTCTCAATCCGTCGCTATGCCAATTGCAATAGCTGCAATATGTTGCCGTCGGGGTCACGAAACGTGGCTACCCAACCGCCCCAACTCTCTTGCTCCGGTTGTCGAATGAACTCCACCCCGGCCTCGCCGAGGCGGTGCGCTTCAAGATGAATGTCGTCCACTCCCAGGTGAGGCATGAACCGGAACGGGTCTTTTGACGGCCCTTCGACCCGGTCATGGACGCCGATATTGAAGCGAACGTCTCCCAGCTCAAAGGCGATGAAGTCGCCGTGGTTGGAATGCAGCGGCAGCCGCAGCACGTCGTTATAGAACCGGTACATTCGGTCCAGGTCGCTGGTCCAGAGGGTCACCCCGACGACGCCGGTGATCATGGCCCTACCTCCATTGGTAGTGTTCCGCTAGCAGCCTTCCGCCAGGCAGCGCCGGTAAACAAAATGACCGGCCGGTAAATCATCCGGCCGGTCATTGCTGGCGGTATCGGCAGGTCTGGTTCCGGGCTTAAACCTCGGAGAGTTCGCCCCGGCGCTTGGCGGCGGCGCACCGGGGACAGAAGCCGTAGAAGTCCAGGCGTTGCCAGGCTACTTCAAAGTCCGAGTGGGCGGAGATGCTGTTCCGCAGCCCCATTACAACCTCCTGGGCGTCGGTCCCGGTCTCGGCGTCGATGACGTTTTCGCACTGGATGCAGACCAGGTTAACGTGGGGTTCCATGTTGGGCTCGTACCGGGACATCCTCTGGAAAGGAAGCTCCTGGATTAGTCCGCTCTTCTGCAATACACCCAGGGTGGAGTAGATGGTGGCCAGTGTCATTGACGGAAAATGGGAACGCACTCGCTCGTATATCTGCTGCACCGTTGGATGGTCGGTAGAGTTGAGCACCACCTCGGCAATGGCCAGCCGTTGCGGTGTTACACGGACCGCCCATTGGTGCATCCGGTCCACGAGCTCTTGCTGTGTTAACATATTCGCTCCCGATATTGGCTCCCCAGGAGATCGCCCGTAGGTGGCACGGCTGAAACACGCGGAACAACGACCTGATTACACGGGAAAGCGATAATATAACCGTATTACCCTTAGGCGGGCAACCCCGACCGTTCGTGATATCCGCAATTCTCGTTCGGAAACGCAGCACCGGCTACCCCATTTCGCCGCGGCGCCGGCCGCGATTGCCAAGCCTGAGGCGTGGCAATTGGCGCCGTCAGATTATAAAATAGATGACAGCCTCGGGCGGATTGCCGACTGGGGTCAGCCTTGGGTTGGCACGCGAACAGCGGCAACGAGCGTATCGCCCGTGACCTGGCCGCACCGGCTTCCCGGAGAGATGGCTGAGTGGACGAAAGCGCCGGTCTCGAAAACCGGTATACGGGCAACTGTATCGTGGGTTCGAATCCCACTCTCTCCGCCACCACAATGTTCCAATACGTCCCATGCAGTATCATTTATCGGCTGCTCGTATCTAAACGACTGATACATGGGTCTTGAGTATTCCCGTAAACCGCCGTAATATCCCACTGCGTCCCGCCCATCGTGTGGGAAATTATGTGGGAAAAGTGGAATATGGCGAAGCTCACCGCTCTTTCGGTCAGGGCCCTAGGCGAACCCGGCAGACACGGCGACGGCGACGGCCTCTACCTTCACGTCGCTCCCTCAGGCACCAAGTCCTGGGTCCAGCGAATCGTAATCAACGCTAGGCGCCGGGACATCGGCCTGGGGTCCTATCCCGCCGTGAGCCTGGCCCAAGCCCGTTCTCTGGCTGCCGCCAACCGCTCCGCTGTCTCCGAAGGCCGGGACCCTCTGGCCGAGAAGAGGCATGCCAAGGATGTCGTTCGCACCCCCACGCCTTCCGTCCCCACATTCGCCGAAGCAGCCGCCCGGGTGATCGAGTTGCGCCGCCCCGCCTGGAGCAACCCGAAGCACGCCGCCCAGTGGGACTCAACCCTCAGGACCTATGCCTTCCCATTCATGGGGGAGAAGGCTGTCGACGAGATTACCCCGTCCGATGCGCTGGCGGCGCTCGAACCCATCTGG
>DAOUHF010000162.1:0-32516 GCA_034428795.1 Dehalococcoidia bacterium | reverse complement strand
TCCTACTCGGGGAGCCAACAGCTACGATTCCGGCGTCCAGAGTCGGCAGCTATGGATCGAGGTCCGAGAGGCTATTTCGGGCCGCAAAGCTGGACCACGTTCATACTCGCCATTGGTCTTTTCGCTACCGTTTCGCCAACGGTGCCCTTATCTTGCCTAGATACGCGGGTCACGGTAGGCGCATACTGGGCAGCCTCCTAGCTCGCTCCGCAACCACTCAGCGCAGGTTGGGGGACATCCGGTCCTGAGCTTCTAGCGTTATGCGCTGGGACATAATGCGGCTCCGGTCGGCGGTTTGTGGGGATGACCTATCTACACCCGGGAGGACGATAACGGAATTCCGTGCCACCCTGGTCATAATCTGGACCTGTAAACCGGGACCAATTGCGGTCAAGGAGTGCCTCCGTCAGCTTATCTTCCCGGATGCTGTTATCGGAGGCAGCCCCGAACAGACTACTAGCTATATCTTGAGCAAAAGCTACCAGGATATATCCATCACGAGAATCCAGGCTACCATCCCGCTTATAGCACCAATTCCGTTCCAATGCTTGAGCGGTTAGAGCGTCTGCCACTTGTCCATATTGAGAATCCGTCAACCCACCGCTGATCTGGCTATCAGGTACATCGTGGGGTCCAGTGCAACTAACCGCTATCAAAGACAATCCTACAAAAACTGCCACCAAGACTAGGCAAGGGACCTGGGAACTCTTCCAGTCCCGGCCACCTCGTTCAATGCGGGCTTGTCTGCGCTCCTCTCTCCGTTCGTGCTCAAGGTTCAAGCGCCGATAGGTCCCTTGTTCAGTGGAAGGCACGTCACCTGCGGGCGATGTATCGATTTGGCAGCCACAGCCATCACAAAAGCGATTGTTCTGCAAGATGGTTTTCCCGCAGCTCGGGCATTTTATATCGGGCACGTCTATATTCTTACCTGAACGTCGGGACAGACACCCGGTGATACCCTCGCCTGGAACTGTTCCGCTGAAATACGAGGGTTTGCATTCCTATCCAGTTGTTGTAAGGCGTGGAGCACCGTGTATCTATATACGGCGGTCTCGGCATACTACTCAATCCTGGCATTGATCCCGTGCGGCGAGGAGGCGCATGCCCCTGATCGCCCGTGTCCCTCATTCAATTTGCATCCCCTAGTACACGCCATGGAGTTTCTCATTCAGAGACCATGGCCGTCAACGATGCACATGGGGGGCCAACACCAACAACCTCGGCATCCAGAGTCGGCAACTATGGATCGAGGTCCGAGAGGCTATTTCGGGCCGCAAAGCTGGACCACGTTCAGCTATGACCAAGCGTATACGAGAAACCCTCGGCAATTACAACCGTGTTTAGTTGTCCGCGAGGCTTGGCTTGAACACCCCATAGTGACTACAATTGGGTTTCCCCAGTCAGCCGCAGGGAGGTCCTTATGAGCGTCTTGATCAAGAACGGGCACATCTTCACCGCCGTCGACAACTACGTGGCCGACATACTGGTGGACGACGGCAAAATCCGCACCATCGGCATCGATATATCGGCGGACGCCGCAAAGACCATCGATGCCACCGGCAAGTTCGTGATTCCCGGCGGGATCGACCCCCACACCCACCTGGACTTTCCCTTCGGCGGCACCGTCTCTGCCGACGACTTTCGTACCGGCACGATCGCCGCGGCGGTCGGAGGCACCACCAGCATCGTGGACTTTGCGGTGCAACAGCGGGGCCAGTCGTTGAACGAGGCGCTGGAGATCTGGCACCAAAAGGCTGAAGGGCGGGCCGTTGTCGACTACGGCTTCCACATGATCATCCAAGACCTGCCGGACGACCGCTTGCCCGAAATGGACGAGATGGTCCGGCAAGGCGTCACCAGTTTCAAGATGTTCATGGCCTACCGCGGCGCGGTTATGGTGGACGACGACACCATCTTCAAAGCCATGGTCAAGGCGGCGGACAACGGGGCGATGATCTGCCTGCACGCCGAGCACGGGCACATGATCGACGTTCTGGTACAGAGAGCGCTGGCCGAAGGCCACACCGCGCCCAAGTATCACGCCAGCACGCGGCCCCCGATTACCGAGGCCGAAGCCACCCACCGGGCAGTCCGCATGGCACAGCTCGCCGGCGCGCCGGTCTACTTCGTGCACCTGAGTTGCGCCGAGGCGTTGCAAGAGTTGCAGGCAGCCCGGGCTCAGCAGCAGCACGTCTACGCCGAGACCTGCCCCCACTATTTGACCCTGGACAATAGCATGTACGATCAAGAGGGATTCGAGGGGGCAAAGTACGTGTTGACACCGCCGCTCCGGGAAAAGTGGCACCAGGAAGAGCTCTGGAAGGGGCTGCGGCGCAACGACCTGCAAGTCGTCTCCACCGACCACTGCGCCTTCCGGTTCAGCGACCAAAAGACCTTGGGAGTGAACGACTTTTCGAAGATTCCCAACGGTGGGCCCGGAATCGAAAACCGCTTGAGCCTGCTTTACACCGAAGGCGTGGCCTCCGGGCTGATAGATCTGAACCGGCTGGTGGAGATTTTCTCGACTGCTCCGGCCAAGCTGTTCGGGCTTTTCCCGCGCAAGGGCGCCATCGCCGTGGGGAGCGACGCGGACATGGTGGTGTTCGACCCCGACGCCGAGACCGTAATCAGCGCCCAGACCCAGCATATGAACGTGGACTACAATCTCTACGAGGGCCGGACGGTGAAAGGGGTGCCGGAGGCGGTGATCGTCAACGGTCGAGTGCTGGTGGAGGACGGACAGTACACCGGCCTCCCGGCAGAGGGCCGTTTCCTCAAGCGAACCGCATTGTAGGGTCCGGCCAGTTCGAGTCCCTCAAAAACGGATAGCGGCATAGAGCGGCCTGGCAGACCGGCGGCCGGGAGCGGCGGGGGCTACTCGGCCGCCAGCAACTCCGCTAGGTCGCGAACGTCGGCGATATCGTCCAGTCCCTCTATCGCGGAAATGATCTGTTCCTGGCGCTTCCGGGAAATGACCGGCGCGGTAAGGCTGGCGAACTTGTCCTTCATTTCCTGCCAAGTCAGAGCGTTTTCCGGGTCGCCTTTTGGATACTCTGTATAGCTGCACCGGGTAAGCCCGCCGGTCGTAGTCACTTCGGCCCACGCGGGCCATTGTCCGGGGTACAGGGCATCCAACGAGGGGTCGGTGACGCATTCCACCCGGGACATCAACTCCCTGACCTCCGGGCGCTGACCCACCTCCATGGAGAATTCCGAGAGTGACGCGCGCCCGTAGAGGAGGGTCACCGCCGCGGCGTAAGGCATGCTGAATTGCATGTCCACCACCGAGTTCGGGTTGCGCTTGTGCTCTTCGGGAGCGGCTATCGTGTTGAAGCCGGCGCTAAGGACGCCAATGGTCACTTTCTCCACGTCTTCGGCCTTTACGCCCTGGCGTTCGCGGACGTCGATGAGACAGTCGACCGGGCCCTGGCTGTAGCGGCAACAGGCGTGGGGTTTTATGCCGGTGTCGGCAATCAGAAATCTATCTCCCAAGTCCTTCAGCACCAGGCCGGGGTCCGGATCGCCGGAGTAGCCCTGGAGGAAGCCGTATCGGCCCTCGATGACAGTGGAGGGGCCCAGGAAGCCGGCCTGGGCCAGCAAGGCCGCCCAGATGCCCGCGTTGGACACCCATCCTGGATGCAGCCGCTTGGCCCACGTTCCTTCGGCCAGGAACTCCAGGCTTCCCGCCGCTTGACTCCCGGCCACGCCCAAGGCTGCGGTCATGGAGTCAGTGTCCAGTCCCAGCAGCCGTGATGCGACCGTGGCCGCGCCAAATGCGCCGCAGGTGCCGGTGGGGTGAAACCCTCTCTTGTAATGTTCCGCCGGCTTCAGGGCCCGCCCCAAGCGGACCATGATTTCGTAGCCCGCCACCACCGACGTTATGAAGCTCTTTCCATCCACTGAAGCCACGTCGGCCATGGCGAGGGCAGTGGGATACGCCACCACGCCGAGGTGAATAGAGGACTCGTTGTTTATGTCGTCAAGCTCCAGGCTGTGGAAGGCGGTACCGTTGGCCATGGCGGCGTATTCAGGCAGGGCGCGCTTGGAAGTACCAATTATGACCGAAGGGCCGGGCCGCTGCACGCTTTCGATGGCTTGGACCACGGTCTTGGCCGACTCCGTGGTGGAGCCGTTCAGAGACACTCCGGCGAAATCCAGGCACAGATACTTCGCCCAGTCCACCACCTCCGGAGAGAGGTCCTCATAAGTTAGCCCGGAGCAGAACCGGGCCAGGGTCTTGGCCATGGCGCCGTTGCCACTGTTGCCCCCGTTGTTGATATCCGCCATGTCTGATCACTCCGTTCTGGCAGCGTCCGTTCTGGCAGCGTCCGTTCTGGCAGCGTCCGCGTCTTGTTGGCCTTAACGCGCCGCGGTTACAAGCCGGCGCCGTGAAGGAAGTCCCCCGACGGGAAATTCTTCAGCAGGTTGCGCGCGATCACCATCTGCTGAATCTCGTTGGTGCCTTCTCCAATCATCATCAGCGGCGCATCCCTGAAATGCCGCTCTATGGTCATTTCCTCGGTGTAGCCGTACCCGCCGGCGATGCGCATGGAATCGACAGCCACCTGCAGGCACATTTCACTGGCGAAGAGCTTGGCCATGCCCGCCTCCAAGTCCACCCTCGCGCCCTGGTCCTTCCTCTCCGCGGCGTGGCGGACCATGAGATGGGCGGCCTGCAGTTGCGTCGCGTTCTTGGCGATCATCATCTGAATGGCCTGATGCTCGGCGATGGGCTTACCGAAGGTCTCCCGCTGCTGGGAATACCTGATGGCCTCCTCGAGGGCGCCGCGGGCGATGCCGACGCATCGCGCCGCCACGTTGATGCGGCCGATCTCGAGGCCGCTCATGATTTGATAGAATCCCTGGCCCTCCCGGCCTCCCAGCAAGTTCGTTGCGGGGACGCGGTAGTTGTCGAAGACCAGCTCGCAGGTGTCTACTCCTTTGTAGCCCAGCTTGGCTATGTCCCGGGACACATTGAAGCCCGGCCCCTTTTCGGCGATAAAGATGCTCATGCCCCGGCGGGGAGGGTCGGCGGCGGGGTCTGTCTTGACCACCAGGGCAAAGGTATTTCCGTTGCGCCCGTTGGTGATAAGGGTCTTGGTCCCATTCACCACGTATTCGTCGCCGTTCCGCGTCGCCCGTGTCTGGATCGCCTGGACGTCGCTTCCCGCGTTGGGCTCGGTAATGCAAATGCCGCCGCGCTTCTCTCCAGAGGCCATCAGGGGCAGGAACCGCTGCTTCTGCTCCTCTGTCCCGTTGGCGGCAACCATATGGGCCATGATGAGGTGGGAGTTCAGGATGCCGCTCAGGCTCATCCAGCCGCGGCAGATTTCTTCGATGATCAGCGCGTAGGTCGTTACATCCAGCCCTACCCCGCCGTACTCCTCGGGTATCAGCGCGCCGAAGAGGCCAAGTCCCTTCATTTTCTCCACGAGGTCAACGGGATACTCGTCCGCGTGCTCCATGCGTGAAGCGACGGGCATTACGTCCCGCTCCACAAAGTCGCGAATCGTGCTGACTATGCCGCTCTGCGCCTCCGTAACTGGCACGAAATCACTCCTCTTTCCCTGCACGGGATTCTATCATGAGCCCAGATAGGGGACAAACTCGCCGGACTGGCGTAAGGGTTCACCGTTGATAAACCAGGGCCGCCCACCCTCAATCCTCACGCCGCGCGCGGGCGGGGGGATATCTGTTGGACGACGGACGCCGCGGGCTACGATTGGCAAGCGGGGCAGAAGTAGGTGCCGCGTCCCCGCACCCGCGTCATCGCCATGGCGCCGCCGCACGTGGGGCAGGCGGCTTTGGTGGTTCTGGGATGGGTCCAGGTTGTCAGGGCTGTCGGCGGGTCCGGCCAGTGCTGGTCCCGCGCCCGGTCGTAGACTGCGGAGGCGGCGGTCAGCGCCGAAATGATGGCGCTGCGGAGCCGGGCCACCTCGTCGGCCGAAAGCCGGGAGGCGGGGCGTTCCGGGTGTATTCCAGCCAGGTACAACGACTCGTCGGTGTACAGGTTGCCCAGCCCGGCCGCTACCGATTGCTCCAGCAGCAATGCCTTTATTGGAGCGTTGCGGCCAGCCAACGACGCGGCCAGCAGTTCGGTGGTGAAATCGGCCTCCAATGGTTCGGGGCTGAGAGCCGGCAACACCTCGGACCGGTCGGCGGCCAGCCACATCTTTCCGAACTTGCGGCTGTCTACGAAACGCAGTTCGCGCTCGTCGTCCAACAGGAAGGAGTGGCGGGTCAAGGGATCGGGGCTTCGCGACCGCTCCTGCAATTCGAGGCGGCCGGTCATACCCAGATGGACGACGAAGACGCCTCCGTCTTGACCTGAAAGGGGAAAGACCAGGTATTTGCCCCGGCGGTCGACTCCCTCGATGGTCCGGCCCGGCAGCGTCTCAACGAACTCGGCGGCCGAAGGCCGTTTAACGGTTTTGGCCCACCCCACCCGGGCGGCCGTGATGGTCCGCCCCGGCAGGCCCGCCCGGACAAGGGTGCGGCGAACGCCTTCGACTTCAGGAAGCTCCGGCATCTGAGCAGACTACGCCTGGACCCGCATCACTCCCAGGGTGATCTCTTGGCCTTCGATCTTGGCGGTCTCCGAAGCCGAACCCTCATCCGGGGCCCCGTTCACCAACCGGTCGCTGAGGGTCTCGTCCCGGATGTAGCCGGCGAACGCCCCCTCCATCACCCGGGCGAATTCCCCAGGCGCCTGATAGTAGGTGACGATGCGGTCGGTGACCTCGAAATTCGCCGAGCGGCGCATATTCTGAATGCGGTGCACCAACTCTCTTGCCAGGCCTTCTTCGGCCAACTCCGGCGTGAGTTGGCCGTCCACCGCCACCATGTAGCCTCCTTCCAAGGCCACGGTGTAGGGGCCGACGGATACGATGGCCTCGGCCTGTTCGCCAGCCTCGGCGCGGGCCTGCCGGAATAGGTCCGACTCGTCTTCCAACGCCTGGATATCCTTGACGTTGAGTTCCTCCAGCACCTGGGGGGCCACCTGCCGCAGATAGTCCCGTTCGACCGGCGACCGGGTCTTCACCGCCACGCCGGCCAGCGGTTGGCGGACCTTGAGGCCGGCCTTGGAGCGGGCGCTGCGGCCCATGCTGGACACCCGCATGGCCAGCCGCGTGGCCTCCATCAGCGACTCGTCCACCAGCGACTGGTCGGCGACCGGGAAGTCGGCCAGGTGAACGCTGTCGGTGGCATCCGGGTCAACGGAGCAGACCAGGTTCTGGTAGATTTCCTCGGACACGAAGGGGGCCAGCGGGGCCATCAGCTTGGCCACGGTGACCAGGCAGGTGTGCAGCGTGACGTAGCCCGACAGCTTGTCGGCGTCTCCTTCCTCGCTGCGCCAGAAGCGGCGGCGGCTGCGCCGCACGTACCAGTTGGAAAGCCGGTCAACGAACTCCTGGATGCGCCGCGCCGCGTTGGTGGGGTCGTAGCCATCCATGCAGCGGTCGACCTCGGCCACCAGTTCGTTGAGCTCCGACAGCACCCAGCGGTCAAGCTCGTTCTCCGGCTTCCAGCCGGCGGGCTTCTGCGACGGGTCGAACTTGTCTATGGCGGCGTAGTTGGTGAAGAAGGAGTAGATGTTCCAAAGCGTGAGCAGCACCTGCCGAAGGGTCTGGTTGACCAGCCGGGATGAGAAGCGGCGGGCTTCGCCGGGCTGTGACGCAGTGAACAGGTACCAACGCAGGGCATCGGCCCCATGCTCGTCCAGCAGCGGCAGCGGCTCCACCACGTTGCCGGTGCGCTTGCTCATCTTGCGGCCATGTTCGTCCAGAATCAGGCCCAGGCAGATGACGTTCTTGTAGGACGGCTCGCCCTTCAACAGCGTGGACAGGGCGTGCAGGCTGTAAAACCAGCCGCGGGTCTGGTCCACGGCCTCGCAGATATAGTCGGCGGGGAACAGCCCCTCCTTCTCCATCTCCGGGTTCTCGAAGGGGTAGTGCATCTGGGCGAAGGGCATTGCGCCGGAGTCAAACCAGCAGTCCATCACCTCAGGGATACGTGACATCACGCCGTCGCATCCGGTGGCGTCGCCCCCGGTGGCGTTGCATGGAAAGGTGATTTCGTCGACGTAGGGGCGGTGCAGGTCCAGGCCGTCTACGGCGGCGCGGTCCGGCCCCAATTTTTCCTTGAGTTCTTCGCGCCCGCCGACGCACACCTGATTGTTGCACTGGCCGCACTGCCAGATGGGAATGGGCGTCCCCCAATAACGCTCGCGGGAGATGGCCCAGTCAACGTTGTTGCGCAGCCACTCGCCGAAGCGCCCTTCCTTGATGTGGTCGGGATACCAGTTGATGCGGCTGTTGCCGTCCACAAGGTCGTCCTTCAACGCCGAGGTGCGGATGTACCACGAACTCTTGGCGTAGTAGAGCAGCGGCGTGTCGCAGCGCCAGCAGAAGGGGTAGGTGTGGCGGTAGATGTCGCGGCGATGGAGCAGGCCGCGCTCCTCGAGGTCGGCCATGATTTCCGGGTCGGCGTCCTTCACGAACTTGCCGGCGAAGGGATAGCCGCCGGTGATGACGCCCTGCAGGTCAACGGGCTGCACGAAGTTCAGCTCCTTCTCGCGGCCCAGCCCCAGGTCTTCGTCGCCGAAGGCCGGGGCGATGTGGACGATGCCGGTGCCGTCTTCCATCGAGACGAAATCGGCGGCGACTACTTGGGTCGAGATCCCAGAGCTCGGGTCCAGTGATGTAAATTCGCCGCCATCCACAAGATTTCGGCGAGTAAACCGCCGGACTTCCGAGCCATACTCCACCGGATCGTAAAGAGGCGAATAGCCAACGCCTTCGAGGTCCCTGCCTGGCAGGGCGGCAATAAACCGGTAATCCTCCCGCTTGAGGTTGGCGTCCAACAACGCCGAAGCCAGGACCAACCGCTCCCGACCCCGGTCGCCTTCCAGCTCCACGACCGAATACTCGGCGTCGGCATCCACGGCGAGGGCGGTATTGCCGGGCAGAGTCCACGGCGTGGTGGTCCAGGCCAGCAGGTATACCGGCGAGTCGCCCGCGTTCAGGGCATCCGGCAAAGATGGGGCGCCATCCGCTGCCGGGTCAACGCGGAACTTGACGAACACCGATGGGTCGGGGGTGTCTTCCTGGTAGCCCAGGGCCAACTCGTGGGAGCTGAGGCTGGTCACGCATCGCGGGCAGTGGGGGGTGCCGCGCATCCCTTGGTAGAGCAGCCCGCGGTCCCACAGCGTCTTGAGAATCCACCAGCCGGACTCGATGTAGTCGTTTTCCAGCGTGACGTAGGGGTCCTCCATGTCGACCCAGAAGCCGATGCGGTCGGTCATGGTCTCCCACTCCTTGACGTAGCGGAAGACGCTTTCGCGGCATTTCCGGTTGAACTCTTCGATGCCGTACTCTTCGATTTCGCGCTTGCTGGAAAAGCCCAACTCCTGCTCGATTCCCAACTCGACGGGCAGGCCGTGGGTGTCCCAGCCACCCTTGCGCCATACCTGATACCCCTTCATGGTGCGGTATCGGCAGATGACGTCCTTAAAGATGCGGGCCAGCACGTGGTGGATGCCAGGGCTGCCGTTGGCGGTGGGCGGCCCGTCGTAGAGCATAAAGCGCAAAGCGTCGGGGCGTTCCGACTGAGAGCGGCGAAAGACGTCGCGGTCCTTCCAATGCTGGAGGACCCTGGCATCTATCTCTGGAAAGCTAACGCGGCTGGAAACGGACTTGAACATTTAACCTGACCATATAAGTGGACTGCGCGATGGCTTGAAACGGTACGGGCGTCGCGAGGAACCCGGCAAACCGCCCGTAGAAGTCCCATTATACCGCAGCTATCGACATAGCCGCCCGCGAGTCCGCAACACGGCAGTGATCGCGCATTTTCTGATGCCCATATTTTCTGATACGCCTATTTTCTGATACCATGTGTTGAGTCGAATTTCAACGCGATGGCAAGGGTCTGGCTGGCCCTTCATTCCCCCTCGCTGGGGATTAGTCTAGCGGTAGGACGCCTGACTCTGGATCAGGTAGCGGAGGTTCAAATCCTCCATCCCCAGCCAATATTGCTACAACTACGGGCAACGACCGGAGGGCGGAGGAACCATGTTTGACTGGTTCGACGAACCCAAAGCTGCGAAGCCCCGTAAGAAGTTGACTAAGGACCAGCGCATTGAGGTATGGAAAAAATACATAGGAGTCACCAAGGCCGAGGGCCCCTGCTACGTTTGCAACAAGACGATCCACATGAGCGACTTTGATGTTGGCCACAACATCGCCAGAGCCAAAGGCGGATCGGATAACATCGCCAACTACCGCCCTATCTGCCGGCAATGCAACCGGGGTATGGGGACCATGGCGATAGAGACCTACAAGGCCAAACTGAACGGTCCGGCGACCACGGCCGGCAAAAAGAAAGCGTCGCCTAAACCCAAGCCAAAAACAACGGCAAAGAAAAAGCAGGCTGACCCGTTTGACATTTTCAGTTTTTAGCGGCGAACCGGAAAAAACGGTCTGAGGGTAGCTGGATCAGGTAGCGGAGGTTCAAATCCTCCATCCCCAGCCAATATTGAGTTTTCCGTTACGTTCTTTCGTTCCGGCCCGTATCGCGCGGCCTGTCGGCTCCATCCGCCGAAGAGAGCCGGCTTTTGCCCGCCCGAAGATTGGTGAGTTGACCACCGGCTTGAAACGGGCGGGTTTCGGCGACCAGAAAGGCCGGCGCACGACCACCAAATGAATAGTTCTTCCCCGAAGGAAACACAATAGGCGCTCCAACTGGCAACTCTCCCAAGCCCGGCCGCCGCATCTTCTATGGATGGTTCATCGTCGGCGCGGCGGCCGTGGTCATATTCAGCAGCGGACCGGGCCAGTCCTTCGTTTTCTCGGTCTTCCTTGATTCCATGATCGAGGACATGGGGCTGTCCCGCACCGGAATCTCGGCGCTGCTCGCGGTGAGCACCATAGTGAGCGCCATTCTGGTGACCTTCGTGAGCCGCCTTGCCGACCGGTACGGGCCGAGAATAATACTGGTAGCCGCGGGGCTGGGTCTCGGCGCGGCGTGCTTCGGCATGACCGCCGCCACCAACCTTATCGCCTTTTTCTTCGCCTTCGCCGCTTTGCGTGCCTTGGGTCAAGGCTCGTTGATCATCAACTGCATCCTGCTGGTGAACCAGTGGTTCGTCGCGCGGCGGGGCCGGGCCATCGGCTTGATGACCATGGGAGTGGTGACCTCCACTGCCATTTTCCCGCCGTTCGCCAGGTTTCTGATTGACAGCATCGGCTGGCGCGAGGCTTACGCTGTCCTTGGCGTGGTGGCGATTGGGCTAATCGTTCCGACAGCGCTTTTAATAGTCAAAAACCGGCCTGAAGACGCCGGGTTGTTCCCGGATGGCTCGTCCCAGCCGCCCGTCTCGGAGACCCGGCAAGCGATGGCCGGAGTCCGTAGGGACACCAGGGTTTACAGCTCCGTCAACTTCTGGCTGCTGGCGTTGTCACTGGGCTCGCCGGGCCTGGTTACCACGGGGCTGATCGTCCACCAGACAGACATCTTCGTACAGAATGGGTTGAGTGCAACCCTGGCGGCGGGATTCTTTGCGATTTACTCAGCCTCGTCTGCGGTCAGTTCGCTGGCGTCCGGGTTCGTGGCGGACCGCGTCGGACCCAGGGCCATTTTCGTTTTCTCAATGGCGGCCCTGTTGGCGGCCCTGGGGTTGGCCGCGGCAATCAACTCGGTGTTCGTGGCGGTGGTCTATGTTGTGGCGCTGGGCGTCTCCGGAGGGGCATTCATCCTGGTCCACGGCACAATCTGGGCCCACTACTACGGCCGACACGGATTGGGCCGGGTACAGGGATCATCGATGACCATCTCCGTCTGCGCTTCGGCAATCGGCCCCCTTCCCTTGGCCGGGTTCCAGGCGCTGACCGGGAATTACGTCGTTGGCCTGATGGTGTTGATGATTCTGCCAGTGCTGTCGGTGGCCGGGCTGTTCTTGGCCCGCCCCGGTGGAACCAGCCGCTCGGAACAGCTCCAGCCGGATGCACCTCGACCGTCGTAGGCGTAGCCGTGCCCTGGACCGGTTACCCGCCCGTTTTCAAGCCTGCCCAAACATGGCGCCTGCCGCCAGGGAACCCCCATCCTAACCTTCCCCCATCGGGGGGAAGGGACTTGTCCAGATGTTCCCTGGCCGCGTCGGATAGCCGGCGCGCCTAACCCCCTTCCCCCGCCCATCGGTGGGGAAGGTCTCTCAGCCGGGCAAAGCCCAGTTCTTCGCATAGCGGCCGGTAGGAGTCCCGGATTACGCCCCGCCATTCCAGGGAGTCCGCGGTTGCCGCGATGGGCGCGTCGGCCCGGAGGGTGGCCAGGGTCCTGTAGAAGAGCGCCTCTGCAGCGTATTGGCGCAGCGTCGCGCTCAGGGCGGCCGCGCCCCGCACCGGAACGTCCCACTCCTTGTGGTCGGCCGGGATGTTCTCGATGTGGAAATAGCGGGCCAGCACCTGGGCCGACGACTTGGCCCCCCAACGGGCCAATCCCGGTATGCCGTCCGCGGCGTCGCCGGTGAGAGCCAGCAGATCGGGTATCGACGCAGGCGGCACCCCGAATTTGGCGACGACGCCCGCTTCGTCGAAGATCTGATTACGCCGGCGGTCCAGGCAGACTATCCGTTGGCCTTCGACAAGCTGGGCCAGGTCTTTGTCGGGGGAACAGACAACGATTCGGTCCACGGCGGGGTCGCCGCGCAACTGGGCAACCGCGGAGGCGATGGCGTCGTCGGCCTCGAATTCCTCCATGGGCCACGCCGCGATGCCCAAGGCGGCGACAGCCCGTTCCCCCAACTCGAACTGCTCCAAGAGTTCCGGCGGTGTATCGCGCCCCGTCTTGTAGCCGGCAAACATGTCGTTGCGAAACGACTCGATGGTGTGGTCGAAGGCGCAGCCGACGTGGGTGACGGCGCTCTCACGCAGCAGCAGCAACAGGCTCTGCACCAGCCCCAACACCGCGCCGGCTGGCTTCCCGCCGGGAGCCGTCAACGGCGGCAGGGCGTGATAGGCCCGGAAAAGCTCGTAAGTGCCGTCGACTAGGTAGATGACCAACGGTCTATATCCACGAGGACCACTACCTAGGGAACCTCTGAACAAGTTATGGTCATTAAGGCGAAAGCCGAAATCTCGGAGGAGAGCTTAACGGCCCCCATCCTAACCTTCCCCCATCGGGGGGAAGGGACTTGTTGAGATGTTCCCTCAAGGTACGGCAGGGGTTGTCATTTTGAGCGGCGCGAAGAATATCGCCTAAGTTGGTGAGGCCGATGGCGGCGGGGCGTCGTCGTCGAGTAGATGTTCCCGCCCCGCCGTCGTTGTCATGCCGGCTCAGTTGACCTTGGCTTTGGCGAAGGCGGGGATTACCTCTTTGCCGAACAACTCTATGGACTCCATCACCTTCTCGTGGGGGATGGTCTCAGTCTGCATGATGAGCATGACCTGGTCGACGCCTATTTCGTCGTAGGTCTTGATGGTGTTGATGCAGCTTTCCGGGTTTCCGGCGATGATCACGCCGCGGTCGGACAGCGTGTTGGCGTCCAACTGGGCCACCGCCGCCCGTGCCGCGCCGGGTCCGGAATCCAGGGAGATACCGGCCTCGCTGGCTTGAGTTTGGTGAGCCTCGTCCGACTGGCGCAGCCAACGGCCGAAGTCGGCCTTGAGGTGTTCGGGCACACCGCCCCACGCCTCCAGCAGCTCCTCGTAGGCGTTGATACGGCCTTGAATGTAGGGCTTGTCTGGCCCGAAGAAGGTCTTCATAGAGTCGGCGCACAACTCCTTGGCCGCCTGGTCGTCCTTGGCGCAGAAGGAATGGACGTTGTTGCCCCAGAAGTCGTTGACCTCCGCGCCCACCGGGTCGGCGTCTTTGATCGCGTCACGGTAGACCTTCAAATGCTCGGCCAGCACGTCGACGGCGTAGGATGCCGACGAGAGCACGCCGATGCCCTTCTGGGCGGCCAGCCGGAAGCTTTCGGTCTGGGTGCAGGCAAGGTACATGCGGGGGTGGGGCTTCTGGAAGGGTCTGGGCAGCACCCGCCGCGGCGGGACGTTCCAGAATTTCCCCTCGTAGGAGAACTCTCCTTCCGACTGCCAGATTTGCGGGATCATGGTGATGGCCTCTTCCCACCGCTCCCTGGTCTCCCTGGGGTCGATGCCTTGGCCAAGCTGCTCGTAGGCGTTGGAACGGCCGGTACCGAACTCCACCCGCCCGTGGGTGAGTTGGTCGACCATGGCGGCCCGCTCGGCCACCCGGACCGGGTGGTGGTTGGGCAGGATGGAGACGCCAAACCCGATGCGGATGTTCTTGGTGCGTTGCGATAGCGCGCCGAACATCACCTCGGGGCAGGGGGAGCCAGAGAAGCCATAGAGGAAGTGGTGCTCGACGAACCAGAGGTTATCGAAGCCGACTTTGTCCGCCAACTCGCACTGTTCCAGCGTCTCCTCGTACAGCGTGTGCCAATCAATCTCTTCGTCCCAAGGACGCTGCATCTCGTACAAGAGTCCAAATTGCATGGCAAAACCTCCGGTTTTGAATCAGGAATGTGGAATTCGGAGTGCGGAAAAGGGTGTTCCGGTCGTATGCCCAGTCGGATACCCGGTAGGATACCCGGCTAGGATACCCGGCCGGATACGATGGCATACGGACGCAAGTATACTCCCGAATCTGAGGTACGGCGTGGGGCCGGTTATTTTCGGCCCATTCCCCATTCCTCACTCGAATATGTCCAACGGAAGGAACGCCGAAACTACGAAGTTGGGGACGTCGACCACTTCGCTTACCTTCAGGTCTACGGCTACGCTGCAGATGCAGTAGGCTTGCTCGCGGCTCCAGCCGCGCTCCACCAGCAGGTGAATCATATTGAGCAGCGCTTGCTGGGAAGCCAGTGTGCCGTCCTCCGATTCGTTTTTACCGTTGGCGATGCACATGCCGGTCGAGGCAATGAAACGGCGCGGCGCGGCCATCTCGGGGCTCGTGAAATAGTCGTCCCGCTCGAAATAGGGGAAGTTGATGCCCCGTCCCAATGCCTCGCCCTTTCGCAATTGAAAGCTCACGTGCAGGGTGCAGTCCATCTCGATAGCGGTCCCGCAGCATTCCGAGTCGCCTTGGGCGTAGTGCGCGTCGCCTGCGGAGAACAGCGCGCCCTCCGTATAGACGGGGATCATCAACCGGGTGCCGGCGGTGAGTTGCTTTATGTCCAGGTTGCCGCCGTGCTCCCGGGGCGGGATCGTCCGCAGGCCCTCGGTGGCGAAGGGTTCTTGGGCCGGGACCGCGCCGGCCGGCGTGGGGCCGACCACCATCCCGCCCCGGCGCAGCAACTCCTCTTCCCGCAGCAGGATCTCCTGCCGCAGAGCCCGCGACGGCGCAACACCGATGGTGCCCATGAACGAGGCTTCGGGTACGCGCACGCCGGGCAACTGCTCCGATTGGGCGAAACCGTCCCGCATCTCCCAGTGGACGACGTAGGGCTCGGTGTAAAAATCGCGGAGGAAACCGAAGCCGGGAATGATGGTTGTGAACCCCCAGCTTGCGGGCTCGATGTTCAGGATGTTGATCTCCAGGAGGTCCCCCGGCTCCGCCCCGTTCACGTAGACCGGGCCGGTAAGGGGATGGACCAGCGCCAAGTCGGTGTTGAGCAGGTCGGCGGGCTGGGTCGAAGGGTTGACCTGCATATCGAGAGCGTGGCGCGTCTGCATTACGACTTCTTCCCCCGGGTCGGCGGAGACTACGGGAGGAATGTCCGGGTGCCAGCGGTTGTGACCCTTACCGGGTTCGTCGCCGCACTGCTTGGTGTAGTCCAACTCGATGGTCTTCACTCGACGCCTCCTCACGTTGCTGGTATTCAGGCCCTCATTATAGAACAACTGGAACGATAGGGGTCCTTCCAGCGTAATATCCGTTGGACGGCGCGGCGAGTCGATTGTTCACGCACCTGGCTGAATCAGGATGGATTCCCAGGATGAGCCGTGCATAATCCTTTAATCTCGAAAATCCTTTAATCTCGAAAATCCGGGTTCAAACGAAGTCTGAGTTTGACCGCAGAGTCCTGGATTATTACCATCAACGAGGCGAATAATGGGATGTTTGGGCATAGTGAACGACATGACGGGGTGTGGTCGTATCGGCGTTCCCGCTATTGGGATTCTGTTCCTCCTGGGGCTGTTGATCGCCGGGGTTGCGGGCTGTGGCGGTTTGGAAGAAAGCCAGGAAGCAACCACAGAAGATTACTCCCTGGATTACTCCCTCGGCGCCACTGCCGTGCCGGCGCCCGCCGCAGCGGCACGCGCCGCTCCCGCGGCTACCACCGCACCCGAGTCCGTGTCCGCATCCGTGTCCGTGTCCGCGTCCGCTGAAATGTCCGATGCGGCCCCGACGGCCGCCACCTCGATCGCCGCCACCTCGATCGCTTCTAAGGCACAGGCGTCCCCGGCCACCCGGAACCGCATCATCGTTCACACCGGCAATATGCTCTTGGTGGTTGACGACGTGGCGGGTTCCGTCGACCGGATTACCGGCATGGCCCGGGAGTTCGGCGGCTGGGTGGTCAATTCGGACCGCTCGTCGCGGCACCGGGGATTCGTGGCCATTCGGGTGCCGGCCGGGTCATTGACCGGCGTTATGGACCGCTTGGAAGGCACGGCCATAGACGTGAAGGCGCGTTCACTCACGAGCGAGGACGTGACCGACGAGTATGTGGACAGCCAGTCTCGCCTGGTCAGCCTGCGGGAGACCGAGCGGGTCATGTTGGAGCTTCTGGGCCGGGCCAACGACGTGGAAGACGCCCTCAAGGTACAACAAGAAATCACCCAATTGCAGGTACGGATCGAGGCGCTGCAAGGCCGAATAAATTTCTTGGAGGAGACGGCGGCGTATTCCTTGCTCATGGTCAGTTTGGAGCTGTCCACCCATTCCATGCCGGTGGACGTTGGCCCGGACGACGCCATCAGGGTGGGCGAGATAGTGCGCTTCCGCGCCACTTTCCAGCCCCCGGCCGGTGTCGAAAATTTTACTTTCCAGTGGGACTTCGGAGACGGTAACGGGGCCGCGGGCAGCGGCTCCGCGCCCAAGGCAGACGACCCCGGCAGCCGCGTCACCTCGTCGGTGAACCACGTCTATGGGGAGGAGGGAGACTACGTCGCCAGGATAACCATCAACGGGGAAGGCGACGCCGGCCTGGCCGAAGGCACCGACGCGTTGGTGGCATCGGTCACGGTAGTCCCGCTCATTGAAGCCTTCGCCGGCGGCAACCGGGTGGCGGAGGAGGGCGGCGAGGTCGAATACCGGGGCTCGTTCACCAGGCCGGAGGGGCTTTGGGACTTCCAATTCCGGTGGGACTTCGGCGACGGCACGCCCACCGTCACCGGCAACCCCGACGAAGGCGCCACGAGGGTGGAGGCAGTCCACTCGTACACCGACCACCGCCCGCAGCCCTATGCCGTCACCTTCACGGTGTCCGCCATGAGCGACGCCGGCAGGGTCAGCGCCTCCGACTCCTTCGGCGTTGAGGTGAAAGAGTCCAGGGGATTCGTCGTGGGCGGTTGGGACTTCGGGGCCACCGGCAAGGCGGCGGTGCGGGCCCTGTCGGCAGTGGGCCGGGCGCTGGTGATAGTGCTCATCTGGGTGGGAATTTTCAGCCCGGTCTGGTTCATCATAGGCGGCATCCTGGTCTTTATGGCCAGGAGGAGGCGTCGCCGGGCCCGGCTGCCGGAAGGGGGCCTGTCGCCGGAAACCGGCCCATCGCCGCCAGAAGCGCCGTAGGGCTGCCGGCGGTCGGAGTTTCCGCCCCGGGCCGCTCTATCGTGCGTTTGACTGCCCCCGGAGGCCGCCTATAATGGCGTCGAAGTAGAGTTATTCCCGCGGCTTCGCTGCCGCCGGATATTATTGGAGGTCAACCATGCGACTGGGCGCAATATTCCCTCAGACCGAGATTGGGTCCGACCCCGTGGCAGTCCGCGACTTCGCCCAAGCGGCCGAAGGCCTGGGCTACGAACACCTGCTGGTCTTCGACCACGTTCTGGGCGCCGACACCAGCGTGCGGCAGGGTTGGGACCGGCCCTACAGCTCGGCGGATATGTTCCACGAACCCTTCGTGCTATTCGGCTACCTGGCCGGTCTTACCGAGACAATCGAAATGGTGACCGGCGTTCTGATCCTGGGCCAGCGGCAGACCAGCCTGGTGGCCAAACAGGCGGCCGAAGTCGACGTGCTCACCGGCGGCCGCCTGCGGCTGGGCATCGGCGTGGGCTGGAACACGGTCGAATACGAGGGCTTGAGCGAAAGCTTCACCAACCGGGGCCGGCGCAGCGAGGAGCAGATAGAGCTGATGCGTCAGTTGTGGACCAACGAGGTGGTGGACTTCCACGGCCGGTACCACAACGTGACCCACGCCGGCATAAATCCCCTGCCGGTGCAGCAGCCCATACCCGTGTGGTTCGGCGGCGGAGCTCCCCAGGTGGTGAAGCGCATCGGGCGGATGGGCGACGGCTGGTTCCCGCAATTCGAGCCCAACAGCGAGGGCGCCGAACGCATCGCGGAGATGCGGGGTTACGCCACGGACGCGGGACGCGACCCTTCAGCCATCGGAATCGAGGGCCGCATCGGCATCGCCGCCGATGACCAAGCCAACTGGCAGAAGCTGGCGGAGTCATGGGCCGAGGTAGGGGCGACCCACCTCTCGGTGAACACCATGCGGGCCGGTCTGCAGGGGCCGGACCAGCACATCGAGGCCATCCGGCGTTTTAAGGAGACTGTTTCCTAGGTTCCCTAGGCATTTTTAACGCAGAGGGCGCAGAGATTACGCAGAGGTTTTTTGTTTTTCTTCTCTGTGATCTCTGTGTTTAATGGTTTAAGTCCGAGGCAAGAAGCAACCTCCTCACACTTGGCTTCCGCCATGGGAAATCTCAGTCCCGGAACAGCCTTAGCACCCGGTCGAGGATGCGGTTGCCCACTTCGTACTTGGTGAGCAGCGGTAATTCTTCGACGTTGAGGGCGCCGTCGATCAGGGTGACGCGGTTGGTGTCGGCGCCGAAGCCGCTGTCCTCGGCGGTGATGTCGTTGGCTGCGATCAGATCGAGGCCCTTGCTCCGCACCTTCAGCTTGGCGTTGGCCACCAGGTTTTCGCTCTCGGCGGCGAAGCCCACGCGCACGAAGCCGCCCTGCGCGGAGGCCAGGATGTCGGTGGTGGGGGCCAGTGGGATGTTCAGGTCGCCGCCGGTCTTCTTGATTTTCTGCTCGGAGGCGGACAGCGGCCGGTAGTCGGCGACCGCGGCGGCCATAATCAACGCATCGGCGCCGGCCACGTGTTCCAGCACCGCGTCGCACATCTCTTGGGCGGTCCGCACCGCCGCCACGTCGACAAGCGGCGGATTGGGCCGGCCACGGGCCGCCGAAACCAGCACCACACGAGCGCCGCGGTCCCGGGCGGCCTCGGCCAAGGCGTAGCCCATCTTCCCCGTGGAATGGTTGGTGATCACCCGTACCGGGTCGATTGGCTCCATCGTTCCGCCGGCGCTCACCACGACTTTCCGGCCGGACAGGTCGCCGTCCCGGCCCAAGGCATAGGCGATGTAGGCCAGCAGGTCAGGGGTTTCCAACAAACGTCCCATGCCGGTCAACCCCGAGGCCAGCCGACCGGAGCCAGGGCCCGCGATCACCGTTCCCCGTTCTCTCAGCCTGGCCAGGTTCTCTTGAGTGGCCGGATGGTCGTACATGTTGCCGTCCATGGCCGGCGCCACCACCAAGGGGGCCTTGGCGGCCACGACCGTCGTCGTGAGAGCGTCGTCCGCCAACCCCAAGGCTAGCTTGGCGACGCAATGCACCGTGGCCGGTGCGATGACCACGATGTCGGCCTGCTGCGCCAATGCAACATGCTCGATGCCGTATTCGGAATCGGGATCGAAGGCGTCGGTGACGACGGCCCGGTGGGTGATGCTGCGAAAGGCCAGGGGTGTCACGAAACGGGTGGCGCCGTAGCTCATGATGGTGTCGACCAAGGCCCCGGCCTGCACCAGCTTGCTGGCCAGGTCCAAGGCCTTGTAGCAGGAGATGCTCCCGGTCACACCCAAGACTACCCTTTTGTTCGACAGCGGGCCGCTCATATCTTCACAGCCAAAAGACCCTAACCCCGCGCCTGGTTCATTTCGTATATGTGGCGCAACCCCACCAGTGTCAGGTCTGGGTCGATCACGTCGAACACGTTGGCTTCCCGGGAGATAATGTTGGCCAGGCCCCCGGTTCCCACAACGATCGCCGAGCCGCCCAGCTCTTCTTTGAAGCGGCCCACCAAGCCTTTCACCAGCTCGGAGTAGCCCAGCACCAATCCGGCCTGGAGGGCCGCCGTGGTGTTCTGGCCGATGGCCGACTTGGGCGGGACCAATTCCACCCGGCGAAGCTGTGACGTATTGAGGAACAGCGCTTCGGCGGCCACGCTAATGCCTGGGGCGATTGCCCCGCCGAGGTACACGCCGTCCTTGGAGATGGCGTCAAACACCGTTGCGGTGCCGAAGTCCACAATGATGGCCGGTTGGCCGTAAAGCTCGCGGGCCGCCACGGCGTCGACGATCCGGTCGGCCCCCACGTCCCGTGGGTTATCGTAGCTTATCTTCAAGCCGGTCCGCACCCCGGCGGTCACCGTCAACGGCTTGACGCCGAAATAGGTCTCGGAGACGGACTCGAACACTCCGGTCAGGGGCGGCACCACGCAGCACATGCAAACGTCGGTAACATCGGAGCGGCCGACGCCATTCAATTGCAACAGGTTCAATAAAGTCAGGCCGTATTCGTCCCCCGACCGCCGCGAATCGGTGGCGATGCGGAGAGTTGTGACCAAGCGGGAATCATCGAACACCCCCATGGTCACCATGGTGTTTCCTATGTCCACTGCCAACAACAATGCGCCTGTCCTGCGCTGCCGAAACGGGATGTGGTGATTATAGGCCACCCCAAACTAATTCACCACAAAGGGCCGCAAAGGGTAATGAGAACGCAAAGCCGGGCCCTGTGCTCTCCGCGCACTCTGTGGTTAAATCTCGTGTGAGATCATGAAGGACGCATGAACAACGCATGAACAATATCTGAACGACGATGGAGAGAGGGGTAGCCGATGGCGACCGGGAGCAGGCCCAAGAAGCAGGACGCGGACTACGTTTTCTACGAGTTGACCCGGAGCATCTGCCCCCGGTGTCTGGAGCCCATCGACGCCCAGATACTGATCAAGGATGGCCGGGTCGTCATGCGGAAGAGGTGCGCGGACCACGGATGGTTCGAGTCCCTGATAAGCTCCGACGCCGAAATGTACCTCGGTTCGCTGCGCTACAACAAGCCCGGCACGATCCCCCTGGAATTCAGCACCGAGGTGGTCGACGGCTGTCCCAAGGACTGCGGGTTGTGCCCCGAGCACAAGCAGCACACCTGCCTGGCTCTTATCGAGGTCAACAGCCACTGCAACCTGGACTGCCCCATCTGCTTCGCCGACGCCCAACCGGGGTTCAGCCTGTCGATGGAACAAGTCGAGCGGATGCTGGACCGGTTCATCCAGTTGGAAGGCGAGCCGGAGGTAGTCCAGTTCAGCGGGGGCGAGCCCACCATCCACCCGGAAATCCTGCCAATGCTGCGGATGGCATTCGACAAGGGCATCCCCGTCGTAATGCTCAACACCAACGGCATACGCATTGCCAGGGACGACCGCTTCCTGGCCGGCCTGGCCGACATCGGCCCCACGATTTACCTCCAGTTCGACGGCTTCTCGGCCCAGACCCACGAGTCAATACGGGGCAAGGACCTCCTGGATCTCAAGCTGAAGGCCCTCGACCGGCTGGCCCAGGCCAAACTAGACGTGGTCTTGGTTCCCGCCATCGAGAAAGGAGTGAACCACGACGAGATCGGCGAAATCGTCCGGTTCGGCATAAAGCATCCGGCGGTACGCGGCATCGCCTTCCAGCCCGTTACCCATGCGGGCCGATATTTCGCGTTCGACGCCATGAACCGGGAGACCATCGCCGATGTCATCCACGGCATCGCCGAACAGACCAACGGTATGTTCGTGGAAAGCGATTTCATCCCGGTGCCCTGCTGCCACCCGACCTGCCGGTCAGCCACCTACGCCTACGTCGAGAATGACGAGGTCACGCCGCTGCCCAGGGTGCTGGACGTGGACAAGTACCTCGATTACATCACCAACCGGGCCCTGCCCGAAATAAGGCCCGACATTCTGCAGGCGCTGGAGGGTCTCTGGTCGGCGTCTTCCGTTCCGGGATCGGATGCGGCGGCCCGGCGCTTCGAGTGCGCCGCGTGCAACTTGTCATTCTCCAACGAAAGGGCCTACCTCAAGGACCACGTGTTCATGATCGTGGTGCAGGGATTCGCCGACTCCTACACCATGGACCTGAAAGCCTTGATGAAGTGCTGCATTGGAGAGTTGGTGCCCGACGGCCGCGTCATCCCCTTCTGCGCCTACAACAGCGCCGGATACCGGGAACGGGTCCGAGCGGCGCTGACCGGAGGACGAATGAAGTGAGCATCGGTGGCACGACGGCCCGCATGGTTTCTTACGAACGGGCCACCCCTGCGAGGGCGTCGAAGGACATCTACTACATATATCACCCTTGCTATGATGGCCGATGTACCATAATAGCCCGTAATAGCCCGTGTAATTGTGGCGCATGTTTCGGGCGCCATTAGGGGGAGCGATGGCCAAACAGATTGCTCTGTTCAACCATAAAGGCGGCGTGAGCAAGACAACCACGACGTTTCACTTGGGCTGGATGCTCGCCGCCAAAGGCAACAAGGTATTGATGGTCGATACCGACCCGCAGTGCGACTTGACGGGACTTGTGCTCGACTACAAAGGCGAGGCCGAGGTTGAGCGCCTGTACGAAAGTGAGAATGAAGGCAACTTGAAGTCTGGATTGGCTCCCGCTTTCGAGTCCCGGCCCAGTCCCATCAAGGCGGTCGAATGTTTTCTGGTCAAGGAGCAGGAGGGTTTGCACCTCCTTCCCGGCCACATCGGGTTATCCGAATACGAGGTCACTTTGGGTATCGCCCAAGAGCTTTCCGCATCGATACAGACCCTCCAGAATTTGCCGGGATCCATTTCTTTCCTCATCGACCAGACAGCGGAGAAGTACGACGCTGATTACGTGTTAATCGATATGAATCCCAGTCTGAGTTCGTTCAATCAAAACCTGCTGATGACCAGCGATTTCTTCATTGTTCCGACAACGCCTGATTATTTCTCTGTCATGGCGATAAATTCCCTCTCAAACGTAATTCCGGGCTGGCGCGCCTGGTCGGACAGAGCACGTTCTCTGCCGGTTTTGCGGGATGCAGTCTATCCTTTCCCCAACACCACTCCTAAATTCTTGGGAACAATAGTCCAAAACTATCGGCCACGAGGGGGAGTTCCTGCTAGTGGTTTCCAAAAGTGGATCGACAAAATTAATGACACGGTATCGGAAACACTGGTTCCTAAGTTGAGCGACATAGATATGATGTTGCCCTGGAATTCCTATCGAGAGCAACACGTTGACGACTATTGCTTAGCGACTATCCCGGATTTCAATACGCTTATCGCCAAGTCGCATGAGGCCCGAGTACCCGTTTTCTCTCTGAGTCCTGAACAAATCGGACAGAGCGGAGTAGTCTTGGCAGCAACAATCAAGTCGCGTGACCGGTTCAAGGAGATCTTTTCGGAGCTTGCAGACAAGGTGATTGGATTAACCGGTTATGCAAGCGGCGATTGACCAGTTTCGCCGGAATATCCAGCGTGTGCGCAACCTTGGCGCCATTTATCAAGCCCTGAGCGCCCAGACTACACAGGCATTGGACCTTTCCGACCTGCTACGGTCCGAACTTGTGATGGCGGTCAGCGCGCTCGACCACTACATCCACGAGCTGGTCAGACTTGGGATGTTGGAAGCATATCAAGGGAATCGCGTTCAGACTGACGCATTCCTGCGGTTTCAAATCCCTCTGTCCGGCGCCCTTGAGGCCGTAAATGCTCAAGGAAATGACGGTTGGTTGGAAGACCAGATAAGAACCAGCCATAGCCACCGTAGCTTCCAGACACCGGACAATATCGTAGACGCCGTTCGCCTCGTTTCAGGTGTGCAATTGTGGGACTTGGTCGCTACCCAGATGGGTGCCACGCCTCATGACGTCCGGACACAACTGAGACTAATCGTGAATCGCCGGAATCAAATTGCCCACGAAGCAGACATAGACCCCTCTTTGGGCGGCAGGTTGTGGCCGATTGACTTCACCGGAGCGGATGAAGCGGTTACGTTCACCGAGAGGCTGGCTGAGGCCATATATGCGATTGTTATGTAGCGGGGTCGTCCGGTCATGGAATGAACCCCGCGATTGCTTCTAACCAGGCACATACAAATATTGGGCCAGCCGATGGGTTATAATCAGCCGGGGAGCGGCGCCACCCCGGCTGGGACGCCGAGGGCGAGCCGGCGCCGGGGCGAATGGTTCTTTACGCCAAGTCCAGTTTCACCGACTCTAATTGCTCACGGGATAATCAGGCATGAGTAGTAAATTCTTGGACCGTTTGGATGAAATTCACGAGGGCGCCCCGCCCCGGATGGGGTTCGGGCCCGCCCGTTCGTCGAAGGTGCCCGGCATGGCGTTGGTCCTGCGGGTCTCCGCCGACCATCAGGCCGGCGCCGCCGCTGCCGGAGGATTGTCGCCCGACGGCGTCATCGTCTCGGGGATCAGCGGGCCCCAGCAGGCCGAAGACGTCAAGGGGCCCCTTGCCGAAATCCCTTGGGGGGTGCTGGGAGAAACGCTGAGCACGGAAGACGCCCAAGCCTACCGGGACCACGGCTGCGACCTATTGGCCTTCCGGTTGCAGGGGACCGGCCTGGGGGCGGTGAACTCCGAGGATACGGCCCGGCTCTTGTGCGTCGACCCCGATGCTCCAGCCGAAGATTTGCGGGATATTAACGCCCTGCCGGTGGACATCGTACTGGTGCCTTTGACCGGCGTTCCGGCCGATTGGTCGCTGGAAGACCTGGCGAGGGTGGCGAAAGTCAGCGGCCGCATCAACAAGTACCTGCTGGCCGAAGTGTCCGAGGCTCCCAATTCCGATGCTCTCAAGGTGCTCCGGGGCTCGGGAATCAACGGCCTGGTGTTGAACGTTTCAGTGGGCGAGGAGGCGATAAAATCCCTCCAGGAGGCGTTACTGGAGATGCCCAGAGCAGGATCGGACCGCCGGGGCCGTTCCAACGCGATCCTGCCCGGGGCCGTGTACGCTCCCCCGTCCGGGCCGGGCCGGGAGCCAGAGGAACCGGACGAGGACGAGTAGCACCCGGAGGGAACCCATGACCGGCGATCAGGCGGCAGGCCAGGAGCACCAGCACGAACACGATCATTACGGTATGCTGCCCGACGACGGCGTGGTCGACTTGACCGACAAGTTGACCGGGTACATGACGGAAATCGAATTGGGCGGACTCTCGGACATCATGGGCCAGGTCCTTGACGATTTCCTGGACCAGTCCGGCGGCATGCCTGAAGACCTCAAGGACCCGGGGGCCTTTGACCAGATTTCCCGCAACCAGTTGGCCGTAACCCTCGCCTACCAGCTAGGAAGATTGGAGGGCCGGTCGCCTCAAGTGGTGAACGCGCTCGTTGAGCAGGCCATCGAGAAGTTCGGCTTCCTGCCCGTCGACGAGTCCCCGGAAATTACGGATGAAGACCTGGAAACACCCAAGCTGCAGGTATACCCGAGAATCCGGCGGGTGCGTTTCCAGGCGCCCCAAGTCCTGCAAATTCAGCGCCGGGACGATGTCCCGGACGACAATCCGTCCATAAACGAGTAGGGCGATTCGCAAATCGCCTCTACGACTTATTTGTGAGGCGCCGCTGATGACGACTGCAGCTCCCGAATACGACCTGGTACTCACCGGCGGCACCCTGCTGGACCCGGCCCAGGACATCCACGACCGGAGAGACGTGGCGTTTAGCGGAGGGACGGTAGCCGCAGTCGCCGAGCACGTCGATACGTCCAACTCAGCCGCGGCGGTGGACATATCGGGCAAGCTCATAACGCCGGGCCTGATCGACCTCCACGGCCATTTCTACCACGGCGGCAGCCCGACTTCCGTGCATCCGGACGAGATCTGCCTCTCCTCCGGAACGACCACCGGCGTCGACGCGGGCAGCGCGGGCTTTCTCACCTATCCGGCAATGCGGGACTATGTGTTTCCGGCTCACCGCACCCGTCTGCTGGCCTTCCTTCACGTGAGTGCGGTGGGGCTGGCCGCGAACAACGTGCTGGGAGGAGGCCTGCACGACCTGCGGGTGGTCGACGTGGACCAGACCTCCGACCACATCAAGAACAACCCGGGTTTCTGTTTCGGGGTCAAAGTCCGCATGCACGTCAACGCCGTCGCCTACTGGAACGCCCACGAAGCGATGCGTCTCGCCCGCGCCGTGGCCGACCAATCGGGGAGCCGGCTGATGGTCCACGTGAGCGGTACCCCAATCCCCTTGCCCGACATTCTGGAGTTCCTTGGCCCCGGCGACATTGCCACCCACGCTTTCAACGGCAACCCGGAGAACATATTGGACCGCAACTTCAAGATACGTCCCGAGGTGCAGGCAGCCGCGGTCCGCGGCGTGATCATGGACGTCGCCCACGCCGGGATTCATTGCGATACCGAGGTCAGCCGCATGGCCCTCCAGCAGGGCTTTCTCCCCCACACCATCAGCACCGATATACACAACCCGCCGCCGGACCGCACCGTCTACAAGATGAACGACTTGGTCAGCAAGTTCCACGCCATGGGGATGCCCCTGGACGACGCCATCGCCGCCGGCACCAGCACCCCGGCCAGGGTCCTGGGTCTTCAGGAGAGCATCGGCTCCCTGGCCCCGGGAATGTCCGGCGACGCCGCCGTGTTCGACGTGAGGGAAGGCCGGTTCGTCTGGATGGACTCCCTCGGCCAACGGCAGGAGGGGAGCGTCCGCCTGGACACCTTCCTTTCGGTGCGCGCCGGCCGTGTCGCCTGGCGTGAAGGCCGCCTCACCCAAATGGGGGAATGCTAACGGCCCAGGCATTTTTAACGCAGAGGGCGCAGAGACTACGCAGAGATTTTTTGTTTTTCTTCTCTGTGGTCTCCGCGGTCTCTGCGGTCTCTGTGTTTTCTTCTCGCCGGTCCCTACGGTCCCTGCTGTCTCTGTGTTGAATGATTTAAGGAACATCTGAAACCAAGCCCAAGCAGATTCGGGAGGAAAGGGCGCCGTATGGTGATGCAGGTGAATAAAAAGGACGTGACCGCAGGGGTTCAGCCGCCATCTTCGGGAGCCCGTTTCTTCAAATGCGCGCTCCAAGTGAATCCTCACCACTACGCTGGCGCTTTTCGTGGGCAGGAAAGTGACGGCAACCCGGCGGATTATGCAAAGGCTATCGTTGCGAAGGCTGCGGAGCTTGAGATCTCGGCGCTTGCCGTCACCGATCACAACAGCGTCAGCAGCCTTGCGGCCTTCCGAGGCGCCGCTGCGGATCACGAGATCACGATTTTCCCCGGTTTCGAGCTTTCCTCCACCGAAGGCATCCACATACTCTGCATTTACCCGCCGGACACTGTGGAAGAAAAGCTTGAGCGGTTCCTCGGAGAGTTCGGGATTCGCAGGACCGAACCCTCGTCCGATCTGTCCAGCGGCTCATTCGAGGATGTTCTCCAGAAAGTTCGAGAACAGGGGGGCATTACTGTCGCCGCGCACGTATCGGGCGACAAGGGACTGTTCGAGGTTCTTGATGGACAGGCAAGAATCCGGGCATGGCAGAACGAGGACCTGCTTGCTATCCAAATTCCCGGTCCGGTCAGCGGCTTGCCCGATAATGTGCGTCCCATAGTGGAGAACAAAAACCCTGACTACCGCCGTGCCCATCCTGTAGGCAAAGAGCAAGCTGTTGCCGTGGTCAACGCCAAGGATGTTGCAAAGCCCCAGGACTTGGACGACCCGTCGGCAACCTGCTGGATCAAGATGTCTGAAGTCACCATAGAAGGTCTACGCCAAGCCTTCCTTGATCCAGATTCAAGGATACGGCTCAACAGTGATCTTGAACCCGAAAAGCACGCAGAGCTCTCGACGCTTGCTTGGGAAGGAGGTTTCCTGGATGGCGCTGCCATCCACTTCAACCCAAATCTGAACGTTCTGGTCGGGGGGCGCGGCGCCGGGAAGTCCACGGTCATCGAGAGCCTGAGATACGTGCTCAACCTGGAACCCATCGGTGAGGATGCGCAGAAGGCCCATATAGGGATGGTGCGTCAAGTGATTCGTAGCGGGACCAAGATATCCCTTCGCGCCCGTGTTTATCGTCCTGCGAAGCGTGAATACCTGATTGAGCGGACCGTTCCGAATCCGCCCGTCGTTCGCGAAGAGAGCGGGCAGATTTCCACGCTGCTTCCCTCTGACGTTCTTCCCCGCATTGAAATCTATGGCCAGCATGAAATCTCGGAGCTTGCCAAGAGCCCCGAAAAACTCACTCTACTGCTCGACCGGTTTGTCCAGCACGACGAATCGCTGGATCGGCGTAAGGTCAGTGTGCGCCGCAGCTTGGAGCAGACGAGACAGTCAATCGCAAATGCTCGCTCCGAACTCCAGCAGATCAATGACCGATTGGCGACGCTGCCTGGCTTGGAAGAAACCCTCGCTCGCTACCAGGAAGCTGGACTCGAGGACCGGCTGCGGGAGCAGAGCCTGCTTGTTCGTGAGGAGCGCGTACTCGATTCAATTCCCGAGCGAATTTCGGCGTTCCGAGAGTGCTTAACAACGCTGCGTCAGGAATTGCCAATCGACCGGGCCTTCCTGTCCCCAAAATCTCTTGAGGAACTGCCGGGCAAGGAGGTCCTGGCTGATGCCAATCCTGTCCTCGAACAGCTGAGCCTCGAAGTCGAAGAAGCGGCGACCCTGATTGAGGAGGCGCTGCAGCGGGCAGATGAGGGAATGGACAGTATCCGCAGCCGTTGGTCCGAGCGGCAGCGCGAGGTCGAATCCCAGTACCAGAAAATACTGCGTGAATTGCAGAAATCGGCTGTGGATGGGGCGGAGTTCATACGCCTACGGCGCGAAATTGAGGGGCTCCTTCCGCTACGCGAACGCCGGACTCTGCTGGAAAGGCTTGAAAAGGAACGCTCACAGGAGAGGCTCGCATTGTTGGCGGAATGGGAGGAAGTCAAGGCAGCTCAGTTCCGCCTCCTGGATCGGGCTGCGAGCAGCGTTAGCAGAGAACTGAGCGGCCGGATACAGGTGAGAGTGACGGCGGCCGGTAACCGGGAGGCCCTCTACGAAGTGCTCAAAAATGAGATTGGCGGCCGCCTTTCGGAAGCAATAGATCAACTCAGGAAGTCGCCCGACCTCTCCTTGCCTCAGTTGGTCAAGTGTTGCAGAGATGGTGCAGGGGCGGTTCAGGAAACGTACTCGATAACGCCGGGACAGGCGGAACGCCTGAGCAATGCGACGCCCGAGACCCTGATGCGGATTGAGGAGCTGGAACTCCCGTCCACAACAGTGATCCAACTCAATACGGCTGCTGCCGGGAACCCTCCAGTCTGGCAAGCGCTCGAAGAGCTCTCGACGGGCCAGAAAGCGACTGCCGTGCTGCTCCTGCTCCTGCTGGAGTCCGATGCCCCATTGATCGTCGACCAGCCTGAGGACGATCTCGATAACCGCTTCATAACTGACGGAGTGGTGCCCAGGATGCGCGACGAAAAGCGCCGACGCCAGTTTATCTTCTCGACCCACAACGCCAACATCCCGGTGCTGGGTGACGCCGAGCTAATCCTTGGGCTCACCGCGTCAGGTGATGCCGACAACAAAGGAAACTCGGTAATCAGGCCGGAACACGTGGGTTCCATTGACGCCCGCCAGGTGCGTGAGCTTGTTGAGGAGATACTTGAAGGGGGCAAGGATGCCTTCGAAACTCGAAGACTAAAGTATGGATTTTAAGGGTCTGGAATGAACCGGTCTCAGCTCCTGGAGCTGCTATTGAATGGTGAGAACTCCGGGTTGGAGTTCAAGCGGGACGACATACAACCACAGAGGCTAGCCGGGGAGATCGTGGCTCTGCTGAATTTGGAAGGCGGGCACATTTTGCTTGGAGTCGAGGACGATGCCACTGTTGCCGGCCTTACGCGAGAGCCGGTTAAGGCCGAAGAATGGGTTATGCAAATAGCGCGGGACCACGTTCAACCAGCCGTGATTCCTTATTGGGAGACACTAGAATGGGGCGCGGGCATTGTTATTGGCGTTGTATCCCTCCCTGCGGATGCGCCCGATAAACCATACAAGGCGAAGCGCAGCTCCACTTGGGTCACACGAATCCGCGTTGGAACGACGACTCGCGACGCTTCCAGAGAAGAAGAGGAACGACTCTATCAACAATCCGGGCGGCTGAGGTATGGCCTAAAGCCAGTGCTTGGAACAAGTCTCGACAGCTTAGACGTTCGACGCCTTCGCGACTATTTCGTTCGAGTTCGCGGAGAAGATAGCTTTCGTATCACTGATACAGACGAATACCGCAGATTGCTCTGCAACTTGGAGCTTGCCACAGAATCGGCCGGATATACTGCGTCGACTGTTGACGGAATGCTCCTGTTTGGCGAAAACCCAGGTCGATTCCTCCCTCAGTCAGGAATACGAGCCATCTGCTACGTCGGTCAGGAGCCGGATTATGCGGTCCGTGCGGACGAGAACGTCAAGGGACCTCTCGTTCCCATAGGAAGTGCTGATGGTTTAACAATTGAACCTGGCATTGTTGATAGAGCTTGGGACTTTGTGCGGCGCAATACCACACCGGAAGCTTGGCTTGAAGGAGCACAGCGGCGTGGGCGTTGGGAGTATCCGGAAGAAGCCCTCCGGGAAGTCTTGGTCAATGCGCTGGTCCATCGCGACTACAGCATAACGGGAACCGATGCAACGTTGTCTATCTTCTCTGACCGGATTGAGGTTCAGAGCCCAGGCAGATTGCCAAACACAGTGACTGTAGCTGGAATGAAGTCAGGAATGCGCTATGCTCGCAATCAGACATTGGTCAACGTCATGCGGGATTACGGCTACGTTGACGCCCGCGGTATGGGGATACGGAACAAGGTGATTCCAGGTATGTTCGCGCACAATGGCACAGAACCCGACTTGATCGAGAAAGAATACAGTTTCACAGTGCGCCTCTGGAAAGAGGGAAACCGCCCATAACGCTGCTTCTCCACGTACTCCTCCGGGCCGTTCGGCGATGCTTTTCAGGTGTTGACTGGCTTGATTTGGTTTGACATTTACGAGAATTAACCCTAATCTGGCTGCTACAGGCGCTTAAATGGCGAAATTTTATTAGGAACAGGCCCTTGATAGGCTGATGAAAGTCCCCTGCGCCTCCCCCATTGGTGCGTCGCATGGGCGCGGGAGGCGCGGGTATGCCGCTCCGCGGCAATCCGGGTGGGCTCTCATGCACGGTTCGAAAGGACGCCAGGTCAGACGGTTTCACCCCTCCTCCCCCCGCGCCAACCCCCGTTTTCGCCAGCCTGTTAAGTGCGCATCCTTGTCAGCCGGTTAGGTGCGCATCATGAGGAAGAGACTGCCGGTTATTGCCGGTCAGGATTTCATGTCGAGATTCGACGAGCTTCCTGGCGCCGCCGGGGGTAGCGGAAACCCCCTTGCTCCTTCCCATCGAGCAGTGGCGCCGTCCCGGGCGTGGGAGATTAACTCTGTTACCGGATAAGGGCGTTGGCCGGTGACGCTAACCTCGAATGCCCGCCGGATGGCTGTCGCGCTTGCGGTTATTCTTGCCGCCTGGGTTTTTCTCGTTGGAAGCAACGTCTCGCCGGCCCGCGGGCAGACCGCCGTGGACCCGGCCGCGCCCATGGCCGTCACCTCGGCGGCGACGGCCAACGACCACGAGCTCCTGGTCACCTGGAAGTACACCCAGAACGCCTGCAAGGCGCAGAACTTCTGGATTGACTTTCAGGAAGAGGGCAACAACGCCAACGCCTGGACCGTCTACTCCGAACACACTGCCCTCACTGCCATCGACCCCAAGCAGACCACCGTCGAAGAGAGCTACTCCTTCACCATGACGCACCTGACGGGGGGCGTCGAGTGGCGGGTGACGGTCAACTCGGGCGCGCGGCAGAGCGGCGACGCCAATTGCACCTCCGCCTGGCAGCAGAGCGGCAAACCCGACAGCAACGCCACCCCCAAGGGCACGGGCACCCCCGAGGGCCGCAACCAGTACGTCAAGGGCCCCAACCACCCCTCCATCACCCTCTACCCCGGCGACACGGAGATGCGCGTTGTCTGGGACGTGTACGACGACCCCAACGACACCTCCGACGACATCAGCGGGTGGAAGCTCAGTTGGTACTACTGCGACGGCGACTGCACTAGTACTCAGTCAACCGTAAAATCGGAAGGGTAAAGGCGGTGAAGTTTGGTTCGTGCGTCCCGGGTGTTGAACCGCCAGTTGATGGTGGCTCTGGCGGCGTTGCGCTCCGTGACCAGAGCATCGACTTCCC
>DAOUHF010000161.1:0-1802 GCA_034428795.1 Dehalococcoidia bacterium | reverse complement strand
TTCTTGCTGATTGCCCCGTCAAGGTCGTCGTCGTATGGAGTGAGCGAGAGCTGGGCGGCTGCCGCGTTGGGGTTGCCGCTCGCATCTTCCGCCACTCCGGCAGCAATATCCACAGTTACCTTTCCGATTGCGTTCGGGGTCACCTCAAAAGTATAGTCGGCACCGCTTCCGGCGAAGTTTCCGACAATGCCGTTGCCGACCGCGTCTTTAACGTCATCGATGATAAAGCCGAAAACCGGTTTGCTGAAAGTCGCCTTCAACGGAACCGGCGTGTTGAGCCTGATCTTAGCGCCTGTTGAGGTGATCTCTATGACCACCGTGGGGGGCCGATTTTCTGCTGATAGGTTCAGCTCTGTTCGTCCTCCGAGTTCGAAGTGGACGGTCTCCTCGGCGGCTGCGCCGTTTATCTGGAAGCTGACCACGTCCCCGTCTTCACCCTCGATCCTCAACAGGGAGGCAGTATCATATCCATATAGGCCATTCTTGGTGGTGGCGGTCATCACCACAACGCCGTTTATCTCGGCGGAGACCACGGTGCCGTCGGGCGCGGGAACACCGTTGATGGTCACGGTGCCGTAGAACTGATGCGGCGCCATAGGTGGGCGCGTCGGCTGAGCGGTCACAGTGCCTAGGCCGAGAACAAGAACCACCGCCAGGCTCCAGGCGATAAGAACGAACCGCAAGACGGCTCTAGTCATAAGCCCTTCCAGTATTACTTAGATTGTAAACGTATTCATCAGGACCCGTCGTGATCGGGGACCCGATACCATCAGGCCCTCCGGGTCATACTGCCTCGTTGACCAAGGCCAGCATTTGCCTTATAGAACATGTCCATGGCCACCTGCTAATCGGCGTCGACCCGCATTTTCGGGGTCTCAAGCCGTCCCTGGTGGCAGTTGGCTTGCTTTGTGCTCCCGACTTTACATTCTGCCCATCAAGGGTGACGGCGGGCGTATCAGTATGGGGCCCAGTCAGTCGGCTTATCTTCGGCCCGTTAGGCGCGTGGTCGAGCCCTATGGGCGCGATACCTCCGGAATAGTCGAGCGGGAATATCAGCAGAATGGCAGGCCCAGGCTGCGGAGGTCATTTATCGGTACGTATCGCAATTCTTCCGGGATGCATCCGGTTAGTCGGTTGCTTCCGCCGAGTAACAAACCTACCAGGTTCGCGAGGCGCCCCAATGCCGTGGGTATCTCCCCACTCAATTGGTTACCGCGCAGGTACAGGTATTTCAGGTTGGGGAGGCTGCCCAATTCCGGCGGTATCTCCCCTGTCAGTTGATTGTCGCTGAGTTCGAGGTATTGCAAGGTGGGGATCATGCCCAATTCGTGGGGAATCTCTCCGGTCAGCTGGTTGTTGTCGAGGGACAGGTATTTCAGGCCGGAGAGGCTGCCCAATTCCGCCGGTATCTCCCCGGTTAACTGGTTGTCGTTGAGGTACAGGAATTCCAAGCCTGAGAGGCGGTCCAGCTCCGCCGGGATGTCCCCGGTCAGCTGGTTGTTGCGGAGGTACAGGTATTTCAGGCCGGAGAGGCTGCCGAATTCCGGCGGTATCTCCCCGGTCAGCTGGTTATTGCCGAGCTCCAACCGTGTCAGGTTGAAGAGGCGTCCCAACTCCGGCGGTATCTCCCCGGTCAGCTGGTTGTCGCTGAGGGATAGGTATTTCAGGCCGGAGAGGCTGGCCAATTCCGCCGCTATCTCCCCGGTTAACTGGTTGTCGTCGAGGGACAAACTTAGCAGGTTGAGGCGGCCCAGCCAGGACGGCACTGCCCCCGTCAATAGGTTGCCGCCTAGGTTCAGGAC
>DAOUHF010000160.1:0-1810 GCA_034428795.1 Dehalococcoidia bacterium | reverse complement strand
TGATCATTGGCTTGGGCGCCGGCGCCCTGTGTTACGCCGCCGTTTGGATAAAGACCCGCGTGAAGCTTGATGACGCTCTCGACGTTTGGGCGATCCATGGAGTGGGTGGAATCTGGGGCATGTTGGCGGTCGGCCTCTTCATCGGGGTGGGCTTCATGACCCTGGGTGAACTTACCGACCTGAGCCGGGGCGAGCAGATCGTGAGGCAGCTTATGGCCATCGGCGTTTCCTTCGGCTGGGCATTCGTCACGACCCTCGCAATACTGTTCGGCCTGAAATACACCATCGGGTTGAGGGTGGACGAGCGGCAAGAAGAAGAAGGGCTGGACATCACCCAGCACGGCGAGGAAGCCTACCCCAGGGCCTAGATGGCCAAGGGGAAGCTTTCCGGGCAGTCGAACAGCCCACATTCGACCAGGGCAGCCAGGTATTCGCCGCGGATACAACCCGCCGGACGCGGGAGGGCCCGCATTGCGGCGGACATACCAGCGGACATAACAGGAGGATAGCGATGCCGAAGTTCGTCCGGGTCTATACTGGCGAGGACGGCCAATCGAAGATCGAGGAACTCGACTTCGAAATGCAGGACTTCGTTGACACCGAAGGCGCCCACGGCCTGTCGACCTCTGTGATCAATACGCCCGGGATCATGTTCCGGGAGTATGAACCGGGCTATTTCCTGGACTTCCACACCGCGCCCCGCCGCCAGTACAGTATCAGTCTCACCGGGGCGATCGAGGTGGGCACCCCGGACGGCACGATCAAACATTACGGGCCAGGGACGGTGCTCATGGCCGAAGACCTGACTGGCTCCGGGCATTCCACCCGGGTGGTGGGCTCGGAGCCCCGGTTCGCTATCATCATCCCTCTGGCCGACTGACCGGCAGGGTCCATCAGAGCAGGTTGAATGACCCAACGATACCCGATTGCCGGCGAATACAACCCCACCGTGCCCAGCCGGATAATCTTCGGACAGGGGAAGGCGGACACTCTGGCCGCCGAGGTCGAAGCCTTGGGCGGCAAACGGGCGCTGGTGCTGTCCGGCCGCAGCGTAGCGGAACGCACCGGCACGGTCCGCCGGGTGAACGCCGCCTTGGGCGGCATCTCAGCCGGTGTCTACTCCGGGCTCACCCAGCGGGCGCCGCTGGCCACGGCCGTCGAGGCGGCCAACCTCGCGGTGGCGGCGGGCGGCAGCACCATCTCCGACGCCGCCAGGATGATTGCCGTTCTGATGGCGGAGGGGGTCACCACGGTGGAGGAGTTGCGGGACCTCGGAAGCCGCAACGACGGCTTGTTTTCACCGGACCTGACGGGAAAGCCGCTGCCGCTCCAAGTGTCCATCCCCACGACCCTGTCGGCCGGGGAGTTCAACACGGGCGGCGGGAATGTGCTCGACGACCAGACCGGCCACAAGGTTCGAGTGAGCCACCCCCGGCTTTATGCCGATCTCATTGTGCTTGACCCGGATATGACCATCGGCACCCCGGACTGGTTGTGGCTCTCCACCGGCATGAAAGCGATGGACCACTGCATCGAGCGGCTCTACAGTCGCGGCAACCAACCGGCCATCGACGCCCCGGTGCTGACCGCCGCCGAGCTTTTGTTCAACTACCTTCCGAATTCCAGGGAGGGGGACGGCGATGCCCACGCCCGGTTGCAGTGCCTGCTGGCGGCCTGGCTGTCCATGACCGGCGCGCCCAACTTCGCCATGGGTTTAAGTCACGCCCTTGGGCATATCATCGGCGTGAGATACTCGGTGGGCCACGGCTACACTTCATGCGTGATCCAGCCCTACGTCATGGAGTACAAC
>DAOUHF010000159.1:0-2492 GCA_034428795.1 Dehalococcoidia bacterium | reverse complement strand
CGCCCCGAGTTCAGACTTTACGGCAGGGTTCCACCTGCTCCCTTGACCGGCCCCGCCGCATGCGAAGAAGGGAGCTCAAGCACCCGTCCCCAGTTGAAATTGGAAGCAATGCCGAGCGGAGGCAAACGTAAGGAGAGGGAGCGAGCGGGGTAACTTGCAAAGTGTTGGGAACCATTTGCCTTCGCGGCCGTCTATCCCCGCGTGTGCGGGGGAACCAGAAGCGTGGTCCTTCAGGCGCACCACGTAGGGCGTCTATCCCCGCGTGTGCGGGGGAACCCCTTAGCTAACGATAAACGATATTGACGTTGTCAATATATCAGCCCAGTTAATGCAAGCGGATTCTAGCATACTGAACCGGCCATTGCCCCTCCTCGCCCCAGCAAAATGGCCGGCGCTGTTTCAGGGGACGTCAACCTCCCACACCGGCCGGGGCAGTATCATGCCGTACCCGTAGGCCCGGTGGCGTCCGACGCCCCGGGCCAGCAGACTGGCGAATGAGTCTCCATCGGTGATGGTGAGGACACCCTGCATCACCGCATCTGGACCCTCGCTGTAGGGGCCATGGAGTTTGCGAATGACACGGGTGCGCTGGAACGATCTCAGTCTGGCCTCCTCCAGCAGGGCGGCTCCGTGGGTTTGCAGTTGTCGTTCCAGCCAGTCCCGGTACACGTCCTCCCGGCTGCGCTGCATCTCCTCCGGGAGTTGCTGCTCCGCTTCCAGCAGGAATGCGTCCACTTCCTTCCCCGGGAGGTTATCGGACCGCCTGGAACGGCGGACAACGGGCCGAACCAGCGTCTCGAAACCCAGGCGTGTGCCCGGCTGCCACACCGTGGGCATCGCCTTGCCATCCAGGCTGGTGAGTATCCGCTTCTGCAGCGGGTCGGCGAACATACCGGCCGCCGCGTGCAGAGCGGCGGCATCAACGCCAGCATACCCGTACAGGTCCCCGCGGTGGTCATCCCGGTCCCGGGGCATTATCAGGCGAAAGGGTTGGGGTGCCAAATTGCCGAACGACTCATTCAGCAGGCAGTGCATGGCATAACCGGCGTCGAAGTCGTTCCCCTCGGTCAACAGACGGCGGGAGCCACCGGCCCAGTGTCGAAAATCCGGCAGGTTTATATCCGCCCGGATCATGTACAGTGGCGCGGGGGATGCCGGCCCAGCAGTCATTGCCCTCAGGCAGTCTGGCCGGTCTCGGCCAGCACGCTGCCCAGCAGGCGCACGAGCACCTGAACCCTTCTGTTCCCGTGGCTGGTCCTCGGATCTTGCTTCCTGCGGTTGCGCCAACCCACCACCCAGTCGCCATACATTGAAATCACGGCCTCGGCGAAGGCCCGGCGTTCGACCGGGTCTTCCAGTTGCCCCTCCTCCAGATTGATTCGCACCAGATCGAGGACGGCCTGCTCTGACTTTCCTTCGATCTCCAGACGATCTCCAGACTCCAGCGCCCGGCCGGAGTCGCCAGGGCGTCCTGCCGCCGCTGCTCTTCGCGGCGGCTGCGCTCATCTTCGCTCAACCGCTTCTCCCACTCGGTGGTCTGTTGCTCGTCAATGACGAAGCGTCCGTATCCAATGGCCGTTTTCGCGCCGCTGCCGGTCCATTCCAGCGCCGAGCTCAGCCAGTCCCAGACTGCAATGAGGTCGCCGTCCGAAACGGAGCGGTGGCACGGGATGATGCCGAACAGGAACGGGGCCCCTGCGGCCGTGACCAGGAAGGGGATGGGTGTCGGAGACCGCCAATCCCCCGGCGGCTCGTCCAGGCTCCAACCGGCGTAGTGCGGCGTCATTACGTCGGCTTCCAGCCACACCGGCCTGATGGGCACGGCGTCCAGGAAGGCGACGCGTCCCGCGTGGCCGGCGTCTCCCAACAGGCATTTGCGGGTTCCAGGATCCGGACTCGGGCCGGCTTCCAGCTCCGCCCAGGCGCGCACCAGCCCTTTTATGGAGCTTCCTGGCAGAAAGGGCGTGCCCAATGTGGAATGCTGGGAAATGGCCGGTTTTTCTCCTGTCACCAGGCCGGGAAGCCGGGCCGGGGTCGGGTTGACTTGAGAAGTGCTGAGGGGTTAATGAGAGTTTCATCGCTGCCCGGTTGAGGGTCGGGGTATCCCAAGAAGAGTCTGGGCGCGAAAGCGGGGTGTCCGCTGGCTCCTGGATGAGGGGATGGTGGAGCAGCGTGGGAGGCAGGGGAGCATCTGGTCAGTCTTGAGGTGGAGGATTATCCCGAGTCCGAAGCGTTGTGTCATGAGCTGCAGAAGGTCCATGGGCCGGGTGGTCTTCATCGAGACTGACGTCCCCATCCTCCTGGCACTTCGGTGTACGGCAAGTGGGCCAGGCAATCGGCAGATGCTCAGGGGAATTCCCTGGGAGGGGGCGGTCCAGGTCAAGAAGTCTCTAATAGACCGGACGCTGGTATCATTGGCAAGAGCAACGGGACTCTCGCCTAATTCCACCTCGGTCCTGTCCAACTGACCGGGTCCACCTCATAGATTGCAC
>DAOUHF010000158.1:0-82510 GCA_034428795.1 Dehalococcoidia bacterium | reverse complement strand
GGCTTTCGCCGGAAAGACGGAAGGGGTGGCGGCCCTCCGATTCTCTCCGGCGCGCTGTTTTGTGGTCCTATATAGGAGCCGAGAGTTGCGGCCCCAGCGATTCGTACACATGGGCCACACGGAGCACTGTCTCTTCGTCGAAGGCCCTTCCCGCAATCTGAAGCCCGATGGGCAGGCCTTCGGAGTTTAGTCCGCAAGGCACCGAAATGGCCGGATGTCCGGTGAGGTTGAAGGCGGCCGTGGTGAAGGCCAGATTGGTCAACGCCTCGACCACCGTGCTGCCCAGTTCATGCATACCTCCCAGCGACCAAGCCACCATGGGCACCGCCGGCGTGAGAATCACGTCCACCTGTTGCAGCACCTCGTTCATGCCCCGTGTGATGGCCCGGCGGGCCTGCTGTCCCTTGAACAGGACGCTGCTGCTGAGGAAGGAGCCGGGCGCCACAGTGTTCAATACTCCCGTAGCATAGTCGGCCGATTTTTGCTGAATCAACGGCGCATGAACGGCGGCGGACTCGGAGGAAAAGATAGTCCACCACGCCGGCATGATGTAGTCACCGTGGGGAATGGTCACTTCCTCAAGGATCATCCCCGCCCCTTCCAGGGCCTCAATCGCTTGCCTTACCGACTGCTCGACCTCCGGCTGGACGCCGTCAAAGAAGTAATTTCGCGGGATTCCCGCCCGCAGCCCCCGCACGTCGCCCGTAAGCGCCTGGCGATAGTCGGGGACCGGCAGGTCGACGGTCGTCGGATCGCCGGGATCGTAGCCGGCGATTGCTTGCAGAATGATGGCGCAGTCTTCGACGGTACGGGCCATGGGCCCGGCGTGGTCCAGTGACCAGCACAGCGGGAATACTCCCCTCCGGCTGGCCCGGCCGTAAGTCTGCTTGAGCCCAACGATTCCGCAGACGCCCGACGGGTTGCGGATGGAGCCTCCGGTGTCGGTGCCGATGCCTCCGTAGCACATGTAGGCGGCGATGGCGGCCCCGGTCCCGGAACTGGATCCCCCGGTGTCCCGCGTGGTATTCCAAGGGTTGCGGGACGGGCCGTAAAGGGGATTGGGGGGCGAGCAGGCGTACTCGTAGCAACCGTGCTTGCCCACGATCACCGCACCCGCATCGGTTAGACGCTGCGTTACCGTGGCATCCTGGTCCGGGACATGATTTGCGTCCACTTTCGAACCATTGGTCGTCAGCACGTCCTTGGTGTCGATAATGTCTTTGAGACCGATGGGAATACCGTGTAACGGCCCCAAATACTCACCGGCCCTGATACGCCGCTCCGCCTCCCGCGCGGACCGCAGGGCCTGGTCTTCCATCACCGTGATGTAGGAATTGATGGCGCCGTCAAGTTCGCCAATTCGGGCCACCGTCATCTCCACCAAGTCCACAGGTGAAATTTGCGACGACTTGATCAAATCGGAAACCTGGGCGATGGATAGCCGGGTCAAGTCTTCAGTAGCCATTGGTTCTAACCTCCCTTGTTGATGAAGACATTGGCTGGTTCCTCGTTGCTCAGGTCCATCTCGTCCAGCTTCCGGCCCATTTCCACCAAGGCTTGCAGCTCCAGAGCAAAGCGGTCCAACCAGGCTTCATCCAATTGCCCCACGCCCAGGCGGTCCATGGCGATACGCAAGGTGTCGGCATCCGGGCCCAATTGTGGTGATTCTGCCACGGTACAATCCCTCCGTTTATGGTTCCGCCGAGCGCCTTCGGCGGTTATCGTGAACGCTGGTAGCGGTAGTCCTTCGCGGCGCCCCGCTCCGGGGTGGCTGTTGGATTTTTGGGGCCGTACCGGTAATTGGGATCGACGTTGCGTTTGGGAGCCAGGCTGTTTCGCAATACGCCGATGTTTTCCACCTCCAACTCCACCACGTCTCCGGGTTCCAACCATCGGGCGGTCTCGTAGCCCTTGCGAATCGACTCTCTTATCGAGCCCCCGCCGACCGTGCCGCTGCCAATAACGTCGCCCGGCGCTATCCGGCTGTCCTTGGTGGCTCGCTCTATGATCTCGCCCCAAGAATAGTAGGCGGCTGCGGCGTCGGAGTCCTTGAGCCACAGGTCGCCGTTGACCCTGACCTGGCATTTCAGGTCCAGCCGGCCGTCCTTGATGTTTGAGGCGATCTCGTCGGTGGTCACCACCCAAGGTCCCAAGGACTGGGCGGAGTCCTTCCCCTTGGCCGGGCCGAGTCCAAAGGTCATCTCGTCGAACTGGAGGTCTCGGGCGCTCCAGTCGTTGAAGATGCAGAATCCGGCTATATATTGCAGTCCCTCGGACGCCGGAACGTCGCTCCCGCCGCGCCCCACCACGCAACCGATCTCCAACTCGTAGTCCAGTTGGTCGGAGGCCGAGGGGTAGGGCACCGAATCCTCCGGTCCGTAGACGACCAAAGGATTGGAAAAGTAGAAAACGGGCATGCGGTACCACACCTCGTCTATCTCCCGGGTCCCTTGGGACGTGGCGTGTTCTTCGTAGACGATGTAGTCCCGGATCGTGGGCGGTTGGAGCACGGGAGAACGCAGGCGAACGTCGGCCAGCGCCGCCCTCGGCGCAGGAACGTTGCCAGCCAGGGCGTCGCCGACCCGGTCTACGGGGGAGTCTGCCAACTCCAGCAGCGCGCGAACATCCCGCAGCGGCTGGGGAGACCCCAAAAGGGCGGCAACGTCCACCACGGCGTCGCCGTCGAGGACGCCGCAACGGGGTCCCGTGCCGGGATCGTAGGTCAAAAGTTTCATCTGGTCCTCTCCTGTCGCTGAGTTCTAGGGAACATCTAAACAAGTCCCTTCCCCCCGATGGGGGAAGGTTAGGATGGGGGCGCCGGCGGTCATTTGATAGCTAATACCGTTAAAGCTCTCCTCCGAGATTTCGGCTTTCGCCTCAATGACCATAACTTGTTCAGAGGTTCCCTAGTGCATAGGCGAGAAGCTGGCCGGAACCATAATCTTGTTTTCTTGGCTGACTCTTCCGGGGGCTCCGGAAGGCCACTGGGGTATTTTGCTGGCTGCGGCCCGCACCTCGGCGCGGTGGTTCAGGTCCTGGTAGGGCCAGACGTGCATCCAACGGTTCAGCCCGCCGAACTCGGTGGACATACCGGCCGCCAATGGAGAGAACTCCTCACGAAAGGGAATGGCCTCGGCCCAGCGGCGCAGCAACTCCGGGATGGAGCCCGGCTGGTACGTGTAGATACGCATCTCGTAGACGTTGCCCAAGGCCTGGTCGCCTCCCATGGGCCGCATGAATGGGGCCGGAGTCCACACTTCCGCGTTCATGTTGAGGATGTTGCCCGGGGTGATCTTGGGGGGCCAATCAGGGTCTTTTGCGGCTTGGTCACGGATGAGGGCCCGCTGTTCCAGGTTGTCATAGCCCCAGACGTGGATGATCTGGTTCAACGGACCTATCTCAGTGTGCCAGAATGCCGCCAGGGGGGAATACTTCTCCCGGTGGGGCAAGGCTTCGGCAAAAGCCTCTTCGGCCTGGGGGACCGAGCCCGGTTTCAAGTCGTAAGTGCGTACTTCGTAGATCATTTTCTCTCCTCGTCCATGCGCCCGGTACATCAGGCGCGCCCGGCTGGTCCTCTGGTTGGCCTCCCGTTGCATTGAATGGCCGCCGCCAGTGTAGCTTGAATGGCCGCCGCCAGTGTAGCAACTCACAGCCGCTGGGCTTTGGCCGTTGGCAACCCCGTTCAGGCGGTTGAGGGCGACCACAGGCCGGCGAATTGAATCGCGACCACCCGGTCGTAGGCAACATCGCCGGACAAAAGGCCGATGTCGTTGGCAAAGCGGTTCATTCCGGCCACCGTTTCTTCGGAAATGGCGGCGTCGTAGTAGGGAGCGTCCCGCGCGATCAGCTCGGCGATCATCGCGGTTTCTTCCGCGGGGAAGATACGGCTTGCGGCTTTGGTTGCCAGGCTTGGGTCGGACCGCAGGGCCTGCTGTGCCTTGACGATTGCCCGGACCGCCGCGGCGGCAACTTCAGGCGTTCGTTGGACCAGCCCTTCGGTCGAAACCAGGGCCGGGAAGGTGTAATGCCTGGCCGTCGGCGGTCCGTCGCCGCGCCTCACGTCCAGTATGATCGTGCCCGCGCCGCTGCGAAGGGCCACCTCGGCGCCCATTGAGTTGGCCCAGAACCCGTCGACGGCCCCACTCTCCAGTGCCTCGGCGGCATGCAGCCCGAAAGATACGCCGGGACCGTCCGCTCCTGGCACCGGCCCGATTTCCACCCGATCACGGTCGGGTTCGATGCCAGCGTCCACCAACAGGCGTCGGAACGCCGCCTCCGGTCCCGGGGCCGCGCCGATCCGCCTTCCTGTCACGGCGGCCACGTCGCCGCGCTCAATTCCTAGGTCGGTACGCATAACCAGGACCCAGAAGGTGTGCTGGGCCAGGGCCGCCAAGAGTTTGGCGCCCTGCCAGTCCGGGAAGGCGGAGAGGGTGGCGTGGGCCGGGCCCGCCACGAAATCAAACTCCCCTTGCCGCAACGACGCCATGGCACGGGGGATTGGGAAGGCCGTCTCAAGACTCATCTCCAGACCTTCCGCCTCGAAGAATCCTAACTCGACGGCGGCGACGGCGGGAAAATAGGAGTTCGAAATGAGGTCAGGCACTGCGATACGCAAGAATTCTTCTCCCAAAAATGAGGTTGGGACTCCGGTCAAGTCTACCACCGCAGCTTTGCCGGTTCACCTATCGGGCCCATTGAAGTATGATCACGCTTAGCAACCCGGCAGAGAGAATACCGGCAGGGAGAATACGAATAGCCCGCCGCCGGCGTCAAATAACGATAACCCGCCGCCGGAATCAAACTAATGTTCACTGGAGGCTCCTCAATGGGATACCGGATTAACCACGTTCACATCAGGTCTTCCGATCCCCACGCATCGGCGGACTGGTACGAGAAGCACTTCGGGGCCAAACTCCTGTTTGCCAGGGAAGTGATGCCCAACACCGTCACCATCAGCATGGAGGTCGACGGGCCGGTGCGCTTGAACATCTCCTCGAAGCCGCCCGGTTCCTCCGACGAACGCAGCGAGGCCGAACTCAACCGGTTGGGGCTGGAACACTTCGGGTTCGACGTCGACGACCTGGAGTCGGAGCTCGCCCGTCTGGAGCAGGACGGCGTCCGGGTTGTGCTTCCCCTCACCCAAGTCTCCACCGGGACCCGGTTGGCCTATATCGAAGGTCCCGACGACGTCCTCATCGAGCTGGTCCAACCGGCTGGCTAGGCGGCGGCTACGGCCAAAACAGGATAGAGGGTATTGATCTTGGCCTGCTCGAATGGATAATCTACAGCGATTCGAGTATTCCATATTTGTATTGAAAACTCACGTTTTGGAACGGACCAGATGCTGGGCAACGAACTTGATCTTGAAACGGCACTGTTTGAAATTGACCCCTCTCAGTTGAATGAAGACGATCTAACCGTATCGACGACCGGCGCGGTCGTCACGGCTTCGGATTGGACGACCGAGACGATACTCTCCCAGCTAAGGCAAGGTAACATTGACCTGTCGCCTAGCTCCCAGAGGCGAGAGGCTTGGAAGAGCGATCGAAAGAGCCGGTATGTCGAATCGCTCTTTCTGGGTCTACCAGTGCCTCAAATAGTGCTGGCTGAAAGGAAGGACCGCAGAGGCTCTTATATCGTAATTGACGGGAAACAGAGGCTTCTTTCAATTCGAAGTTTCTGCGTAGAGGAGCAATATGAAGGGTTCGACCCGCTGGTCCTGGAAGGGTTAAGCACCAGAAGGGATCTCAATGGAAAGACGTGGGTCAGACTCAAGGCCGATTCCAAATACGGGGAGGACGTATCTGCATTTGAGAATCAAACTATCCGGACTGTTGTAGTTAGGAATTGGCCCGACGAAGGATTCCTTTACCTGGTCTTTTTGCGGCTGAATACCGGCAGCCTCCCTTTGTCAACGCAGGAGTTGCGACAAGCCCTCCACCCGGGGCCCTTCACGGAGTTTGTCGATGAATATTCATCCAACAGTATTCCGATCCAAAAGGCGCTCGGCCTTAACGCGCCTGATTTCAGGATGCGAGATGTGGAGATTTTGACTCGCTTTTTCGCGTTTTTTGAATTCATCGAGCAATACAAAGGGGATCTAAAAGATTTTCTTGACAAAACGGCAAAACAATATAATCAAACGTGGGACCGGGACGAGCCAAAAATCAAATCGATAGCCGTACGATGTGACAGGGCGATACAAACCACGATCGATATATTTGGTGTCGAACATGCCTTTAAACGTTGGGTAAACGGTCGATTCCAAGGCCAATTCAATCGAGCGGTGTTTGACATCATGACCTACTATTTCGGCGACGACGAAACTTCCAAACTCGCGCTGGGCAAAAAGGAAAATGTAATTAAAGAGTTCCAGAATCTGTGTGATTCGGACGAGAGGTTCAATGATGCACTGTGCTCCACGACGAAAAGCGTTAGATCGACATCTACCCGGTTAACAACATGGGGCCAAGCGTTGGAGAAGATCGTTGATCGTACTTTGGATATTCCGAAACTAGGCGCTTAGCACGAACCTGATATGTGCTCCGAGCAATTTCGATCTTTGCAAACGAGAATACGACGGCTTCGTGAGCACTTTTTGCCGAGGCAGTTTGAACCAACAGGGAGATACTCGGAACGGCAACTTGATCGGGCACGCGCTTATAGGCTGCTGGCCCACGCTGAAATTGAATCGTATCTTGAACAGGTAGTCTCCGAAACCGCGAATGAGGCGTACGACCTTTGGGAAAACAAAGGCCTAATCACTGACCCATTGATTGCAATGGTAGCGTACTCGGAAAACGGTCCAAGAGCGGTCCCGACGACTAAACCAACCATGGGGCCACGTGACCTGCGAGATCGTGTCAAACAGGCCAAGGATTCATTGACTCGTTACGCGAACGCCGAAAACCACGGAATTAGGGAAAGAAACATCCTTCGGTTGCTCCTCCCAATTGGTATCAGCGAGTACGAGATCGATACGACCTGGTTGAGTACCACTGACTCCTTCAGCCAGGATAGGGGCGAATCCGCCCATCGTTCCAACAGGGTTACCAATCCACTGGATCCCAAAACCGAGCATGATAGAGTGGGGCAAATCTTAGAGGGGCTAATGGGGATCGATCATCGGTTGCTGAAATTCCGATCTACTTAAAATAGACTGGGCCTCCCATGAAATTAACAGGACGGAACCAGGCGAGAACACAAACTCGCCCCGCACTATTGAGTCGAAACCGCACCCCAACCAAGGAGAGGAAACAATGCCCGAAACGCCACTGCATTACCAGACCATCACCGAAGTCGCCGAACAGATCGAGTCCCGCCGGCTTTCCCCGGTGGAGTTGACCCAGACCATTCTGGACCGCATCGAAGCCTTGGACGGCGGTCTGAAAAGCTACGCCACCGTGATGGCGGACCAAGCGATGGCCGCTGCCCGCACGGCGGAGTCCGAGATCGCCGCCGGGCAGTACCGGGGGCCGCTCCACGGCGTTCCGATAGCGGTGAAGGACCTTTGCTTCACCAAGGGCGTGGCGACCATGGGGGGAGCGCAGGTGTTGCGCGACAATATTCCCGATTTCGATTGCACGGTGGTGCAAAAGTTCAACGCGGCCGGCGCCGTCATCGTGGGTAAGCTGAACCTCACCGAGGGGGCGATGGCCGGGTACAACCCCGCGTTCCAAATACCGCTGAATCCTTGGGACCCGCAACGCTGGTCGGGGGCCTCCTCCAGCGGGTCGGGAGCCGCTACGGCAGCCGGGCTCTGCTACGGCTCGCTGGGCAGCGACACCGGCGGCTCCATCAGGTTCCCTTCGGCTGCCTGCGGCATCGTCGGCATCAAGCCCACCTGGGGCCGGGTGAGCCGATACGGGGTACTCGCCTTGGCGGAATCATTGGACCATGTGGGGCCGATGACCCGCAGCGCCGCCGACGCCGGGACCATCCTGCAAGCAATCGCCGGACGCGACCCCAATGACCCGACTTCTCTGACCGCACCGGTGCCGGACATGTTGGCGGGGTTGGGCCAGGGAGTCCGCGGCCTGCGGATTGGACTGGACGAACGGTACGTCAGCGACGAGGTCGAGCCCCAATTGGCGGAGGCCGTCATCGCCGGGGCCCGGGTGCTGGAGGGGTTGGGGGCGCGGATAGTACCGGTGACGATGCCGGATACCGAGGAGTTTTCCCGGGCATGGGGAGTGTTGTGTTCGGCCGAAGCGGCGGCGGCCCACCGGGATACCTTCCCTTCCCGGAGCGACGAATACGGGCCGTGGTTCAGGGGCTGGCTGGAACAGGGTTCCCGGCATTCGGCTGCCGACTACGCCGCCGCCAGCTACGTCCGGTTGGCCTGCAACGGAATTCTGGCCGGGGTATTTGAGGATATCGACGTCTTGGTCTGTCCCTCCATGACCACTGCCGCTTTCCCGGTGACCCCCGAGGCGCTGTACGGTCCCATGGAGGAGGAGATATGGACCTGGGGCCGGTTCACCATCCCTTACGATTTCAACGGCGCCCCGACCATATCTCTGCCCTGCGGACTGAACGACGAGGGCCTGCCCCTGGGTATCCAGTTCGTGGGGCGGCACCTGAGCGAACCACTGCTGTGCCAGGTGGGAGATGCCTTCGAAAAGGCGGCGGGATGGCAGACCCTGAGGCCCAACATCTAGCTGTTGCCCACCCAGTCGGCCACCCGTTCCCCGATCATGATGGCGGTGGCGTTGGTGTTGGCCCGGACGACATGGGGCATCACCGAGGAGTCGGCCACCCAGAGGCCGGTGACGCCTTTGACCCGGCACTCTTGGTCCACCACGGCCATTGGGTCGGCGTCCGGGCCGATCTTGCAGGTGCCGGAAACGTCGCGCGACGTTCCGACCGTCTGCCGGACCCACAGGTCCAAAGCCGGATCGTCGCTTAAGACCTCGTCCGTCGGGGTGGTGCGGCCGTCGGAAACCCCGGTAGCCGCCGGAGCCGGGCTTTTTTTCCCATTACTGCCCGTCTTGCCGGCGAAAGCAGGTATCCACGTACGTTCAAGCAACGGCACTCCCCCACTGACATCCCGCTCTTCCCGCCTGTGGTCGCCGCCCCTTACCATATTCATTGTGAAAAATCGCTCCCGTCCCAATCCCAAGCATCCGCCAAACCTCTTAATGGCGCACTTTGGCTCAGAATGGCCCAGGAATTAAAAACTCCTGCCTCGATTCCGCCAAACCGCTTATGGAGTGCTCACCATGAACGGCCCAACCCTCCCCTGCGAATCCGAACAGTTAACCGGCAGACCCCGGCAGACCGCTCCGTGTTGACGGCCTTGGGGTTGCCGCCTATGATGGCCTTCAACCTCGCGGTGAGAACCGGGGGCGGGCAACCGTTGGAGGCCGAAATGGTCCGGAACGAACTTCCTCTCCGCTCCGTGGCGGCGCTCGCCAGCCTCATCCAGAACAAAGAGGCGTCTCCGGTGGAAGTGGTTGAGGCCTACCTGCAGCGGATCGACGACCTCGACTTCAAGTTCAACTCCTTTATTACCGTGCTCCGGCAGCGGGCGCTCGAAGAAGCGAGGCAGGCCGAACAGGAAATACTGGCCGGCGGTTACCGCGGCCCGATGCACGGCATCCCGGTAGGGATCAAAGACCAGATCTGGACCAAGGGCATCCGCACCACCGGGGGCACGCGTATCCTGGCCGACTTCGTTCCGGATGACGACGCCACGGTAATCTCCAACCTCAAGACCGCCGGCGCCATTCTTCTGGGCAAGACCAACCTCAGCGAATTTGCCATCACCGGGTTCACCCACCGGTTCAGCGCGCCCCGTAACCCCTGGGACCTGGACATATCGGCCGGCGGCTCCAGCGGGGGCTCCGGAGCGGCCACGGCCGCCTTTCTCTGCGCCACCTCCCTGGGAGAGGATACCGGCGGATCGATTCGGCGCCCGGCGGCCTGGTGCGGAATAGTCGGCCTGAGGCCCGGCTGGGGCCGGGTGAGCCGTTACGGGCTGATGCGGGGCGTATGGTCGATGGACACCATCGGGCCGATCTCCCGTACCGTGGAAGACGCGGCCATCACCCTGTCTGCCATCGCCGGCCACGACCCGAACGATCCGACTACCTGGAACACCCCGGTACCCGATTACCGCCAGGCGTTGGACGGCGACATTAAGGGCCGGCGGGTGGGAATCGTTACGGAGTTGCTCCACAGTGACCTGGTGGAGCCCGACGTAGCCACGGCCGTCACCGCCGCTGCCGGCACGCTGGCGGAACTGGGCGCCGACGTGGAGGAGGTCTCAATTCCGTTGGCGGCCCACGCGAACACCATCGGCGGTACGTTGCTGGCGGTCGAGCCGGCCTTCAACATGAAGGAATGGGTCCGGGAACGAATCCACGATTACGGCCACGACAACCGTGTTGGACTGCTTACCGGAAGCCTGGTCCCTGCCCAGGCGTACTACAAGGCCCAGAAGCTCCGCAGCCTCCTGCGGGAGGAAGTCCTGGCGGCCTTCCGGACCTACGACGTGCTGGTGATGCCGACCTCCGGGCGGCAGGCGGTCCGGCTCCAGGAAGACCCCCCGGTGACCAGCAGGGAGACCGCGTCCCGGTTGCCCTTCATGCGCACCAACACCTTCAATCTCTCCAGCGTGCCAGCCATTTCGGTGCCCTGCGGGTTCGGTGGACTTGGGCTGCCCGTGGGCCTGCAAATCGCCGGGCCGCCCGGCGGAGAGGAAATGGTGTTCAGGCTGGCCCACGCCTACGAGCAGAACACACCCTGGCACACCATGAGACCCCCTACTGCCGAAATCTAGGGTGGAGGCAGCCGAACAATGATTACCGATCCGCAGGCGTACCTGCGTTACTTCGATTCCATTCACCGGCGCACCCTCCGGGATGTACAGGCCCTGCCGGAGCCCGCCGAGTCGTGGGCCCCGCCGGTCGGCGAGGGCGAAAAATCCTGGAGCATCAACCAGATCGTCCACCATATCGCCGAGTCCCGCATGTACTTCGCCAGAGCGTATCGAAATGAAGGTTGGGTCTATGATTGGCCGGTGCCCAGTACCGAGTTCCGGACTGACTGGGCGCCTGCCTTGGAGGAATCGGCGGCGGAGTTCCGCCGGCGAATCGACGGGACCCCCGCGGAGTGGCTGGACCGCCGGATCAAGATGATCGACACCGACGGCGCTGTCAGCGGCTGGCGGGTCCTGATGATGCTGCTGGAGCACGAAGTGCACCACCGGTCGCAGATCGACACCTATGCCGGCCTGCAAGGGTGGGACGTCCCGCAGATCTATGGCAGGACCAGAGAGCAGATAGACGAACTTCAGGAACAGCAACGAACCGCAGGGCAAAGTTGAGCCGCCCGGTTTCCCAAATATCGCTTCACGGAGGTTGACGACGTGTACGAAAAACCGATGATCAGCTTGGAACAGGCCCAGAACGCGATTACAGCCATGATCGCCGATTTCAACAGGGACCCCGACCGGCGAAAAGTGGACATGGCGGTCGTAGATGACGCCGGCAACCTGCTGGCCTACGCTCGTATGGACCGGTGTCTGAGGCCCACTTACGCCATACGCAAGGCCTATACTGCGGCGACGCGCTCCATGGACACTCTGGCATTCGCCGAGCAACTGCGTTCCTCGGGCCGGACAATAGAGTCCTTCGGAGACCCGCAGTTGGTTTCAATTCCGGGCGGGGTCACGGTTTTCCACCAGGGAACGGTGGTAGGGGCCATCGGCGTGGGTGGACTGCCGAGCGGGCTCGACGACGAGGCGATCGCCAAGGCGGGAGTAGCGGCTCTGGGGATTTAAGGTCCGCCTGGAACCGGAAGGGATGCCGGCACCCCAACCCTGTAGGGATGCCAGCACCCCTCCCGTCTTTCCGGCGAAAGCCGGAATCCACGTCACCCCCCGGTGTCTGTAAGCCCGCGAGTGGTGTAGATGCCGGCACCCCTACGTGGATTCCAGATTCCGCCGGGATGACTCATGTTGGCGTCGCATGTTCGGCGTGGTGCGTAATCCGGTGAAACGGGTCTGGGCGATCAGGCAGATACGATTAAATTTTCCTTGATGGCCTGTCCCCGGAGATCACCCTGCCCTTCCAGGTGGGACCGTATTGCCGCAAGGGCCGATTGAAGCATTGCAGGCTCCACCGACTGGGCCGCGGGTCCGTGTTCCGCCTCTTCCAGCAGCTCCGGCGTCTTGTCGCCGAGCTGTTGCAACGACCAGGAGAGTTGGCTGTCCACGCCGGTCAAGCCGGCGGGGAAATCCCGGTGGGAGTTGCCCGGCATACCGGAACGGTCATACCCGCCGCCGTGCCAGTGGCCGCGGTTGTCGTGACAATCGAACCGCAGCACCTCTTCGTTGCCCACGTCAACTCCAATAGTCGGCCCGCCGCACCCTTGGCCGCTGATGGTCAGCACCCGCACGGGCCACACGTATGCGGTAACCTGCCCGTCGGATGAGATGGGCACGTGCAGGGCATCCCCAAGGTATTTTTCGCCCGGTCGTTTGGTCGCCATATTGTCAGCACTCCCCTGGTTGTTTCTGATTGTTTCTGGATATCACTCCGAAAATATCATAGAGCCGCCGCAACCTCAACAAACGTGGACGTTACGACGTTATCCCCCGCTTCGGAAACCCCTGAGTCGGGTGGAAGGCATCCTTCTAAGTGTCTGATTATGGGGGTCAACTTCGATGCCGACTGATCCCAGGGCAGTTACGCCCAGCAGGGGCTCGGCGTCCGCGTCGCCAAACACAATGGTTGCCCCGACGATTTCACCCATGAACTCTACCTGTGCGGCAGCGATGTCCATTCTGATTTCCCTGCCGTCGGCCATGCTGTAGGTCCGTTGTCCTTGGGGCGCCAGGCCAATGGTTTCCAGGTACCGTCTGGGTACAAGACAATCGGTTGCTCCGGTGTCGACCAGGAAGAGTCCCTCCCAGACTTGGTCCGGTTCTGCCAGGTTCCGTATGGCTACGGTCACGTGGCTTGCTCCCATTTTACACCTCTCCCGAGTGTCTCTGGGCGTGGACGGCCTACGGGTTGCCTACGGGTTGCTTACGGGTTAATCACGCCGCTGCGTCGTTCGACGATGAAGGTCTCCCGACGTTGAATGAAGTCAGCGACGAGGCTGGTGAGTGCCTCCGGGCGCTCCGCCGCAATGACGTGCCCCGCGTCGTAAACGAAGGAGATGTTGCAGTTGGGGACCCGCTCCCGGTAGATGCGGGGCGCCTCGGCGGCCATCAGCCGGTCTTCTTGGCCGAATACCGCCAGGGTTGGGCATGGTATCTCCCCCAACCGCGACTCCAGCCCGTCGTCGTGGCTCGCCGAGCGAATAAGGGACAACGCCGATTCCTCCCGACGGTAGTCGGCTTCCGGGAATTCGACTGCTTGGGGGTGGGCGAATGCGGCGTCGATGCCCGAATATCCATGCCAAGCCGGCCGCAACGCCAGGGGTGAAATGAGGACCAGGGTTGATACCGCGTCCGGGTACAGCAGCGTCTGGAACAGGGCCGCCGAAGCGCCCACGGACGTCCCAATCAGCGTGTAAGGTCCTTCCACCAACGAGGACGCGGCCCGCCCGGTAATGTACGAGAGGTCCGAGGGCCCGGCTGTGTCCGCCGCCACGCCTCCCGGAACCTCAATTTCCAGGACCCGGTAGCTTCCGGCCAGCGCCTCTTGAAGGGCTGGGAACCGCCAGGGCCATCCGTCCAGCACCACCACCGGGTCCCCGCTCCCTGCCTCGCGGTAACGGACGGTGACCCCTTCGACCTCTACGCGGCCTTCGTTGAAGGCGGTTGGGGAGCTCACCGGCGGCTCCTGCCCACGGGTCCTACAATTCCTTGAGCCGGGGCAATATCTCCCGGCCAAACAGATCAATCTCCGCCATGACGTCTTTATGGGTGAGGCTGGGCTGCTGGAAGAATAGGTCGATCACTCCCGTCCTGCAACGGTCGTGGTATGCCTTGATCTGCTCGAAGATGGAGTCCGGCCCGCCGACGAAGGTCAGGCCTGGAGCGCCGCCCACAATGTCCCCCGAAGTGCTGCCGGCGAAAACGTTGCGGTAGTCCACCGTATCGCCCACCCGGGCCGCCTGAATTACTTGGGACACGCTCGAACGCAGCGCCATCCCACGAGCCCTGCCTTGGTCGGTCTGCTGATCGAACCAGGCTTGGGCCTGGCGGTCTGTTTCGGCAAGGTAGATGCTGCCGCGGAACACCATCTGGTCGGGCCCAGGCTGCCAGCCCGCGTCGTCGCACCACCGGAGGTACTTGTCGACGATCCGGCCCACGTCGTCCACTGGCAGGAACGACACCCCCAAGCCGAGCCGGTGCCGGGCGGCGTACTCCACCGCGTCGTCGCTGCGGGTTGCCACGATGGCCGGCGGGAAGGGCTGCTGCACCGGGCGCGGCCAGACCGAGACCGTGCGAAACTGGTAGTATCGTCCCTCCCAAGAAAACGGCTGCGGCTCGGTCATGGCCTTCAGGATGAGGTCCATGCCTTCCAACATCCGGCCCCGCCCCTCCGCCGGGTTGACGTTGTAGGTCTGGTCCTCGTTCGGCGTGCCCCGCAGGAACCCCATGACCAACCGGCCATTGGTCAGATTGTCGAGCAGGCCGAGCTCCTCCGCCGCCCGGACCGGGTTGTTCAGGGGCAGGAGGTGCCCCAGCATGGCTATCTTGACCCTGCGGCAGCGTTCAGCCACTGCGGCGGCCACCACCGAGGGCGCCCCGGTGGCGATGCGGCCGGAATAGTGGTGTTCGGAAAAGCTGACCCACTCGAAGCCCGATTCCTCGGCGAACTCGCACTCTTCGATCCCGTCCTGATAGCTCCGGACCGAAGTCTCGGGATCATTGTACGCCGGCGGCGTTGGCCATGTCGGCGGGAAATCGCCGCGGTGCGCGTAACCCATCGCTCCCAGGTACGAAGCCTTCATCGGTCCACCTTGCCGCCCAATGCCTGACCGGCTTGAGATTCATTCCGGCTACAGCTCGATTAAGGAACTATCTTAAATCGAGACTGTCCCGATGTCGCCCCCTTCCGCGACATGGGCCAGGCTTCAGGGTGGCGTGAACATTCTACCGGGTGATAGCAAGCCGGATGTTCAGGCTTTCCAAAACCCTGAACAAAGTGTCAATACGCGGGTTCCCCTCGTCGGAAAGCGCCCGGTAAAGGGCTTGACGGCCCAGGCCGGTTGCCTCGGAGACAGAGGTCATACCTTTGGCGCGTGCGACGTTGCCGAGGGCTTTGGCGAAATATTGCGGGTCGTTTTCCGCCAAGGCCACATTGAGGTACTCGACCATCGCTTCATCGCTGTCAAGAAAGTCAATCACGTCGAATTTCTTGAGATTCAATTTCTTGAGATTCATCGTACCTCCCTAGATTTCACCAGCCATCCGTTGAGCGAGCCTTACATCTCGCCTTTGGCTCGACTTGTCGCCTCCGCAGAGCAGAATCACCACCGTGCTTCGGCGAATCGTATAGTAAACTCGATAGCCTTGACCGGCGTTGATGCGGAGTTCACTAACACCGTTGCCAACCGACCTGTAATCGCCGAAGTTCCCGTCCTCGATGCGCTCAATCCGGGAGAGGATGAAGGCCTTCGCCCGCTGGTCACGCAGTCCGTTAAGCCACTTCTCGAAGACTTCGGTATAGGCGATTTCCACTACGGTATTGTCATTTATAGGGGACAATTATGGCAAGGGATTCACCGTATTTCCGGAAAGTCGGAGCAAACTCATCCGGGAGCAAACCCCATCCGATGGGTGACGGTGACTCAGCCTGACCGGCTGGCGCCTGGAAATAATCAGCCGTCTTAACCTCGCGGGGATAGCCCACGAGTGGGCCGCCGCCGTTCCCGACGACCACCCGCGGGCGATGGACGGCGAAGAAGGCAACAAGGGGCAAGGCTGCTCCGGGTTGTACATCTGCCACGAGGGCTACGCCGGGGCCATCACCGGGGCCAGGAATCGGGCATGGCAGCAGGCGCTGCGAAACTGGCTCATAGTGCGTGGACAAGGCGTCAACCCGCCGTTAATATTCGCTTACGACCGGAGCCGATCCCGGGAGCAGAAAGTGCCTCGTCTCTTTAAAAACACATTCTACGGTTGGTGGGTTGTCGTTGGGTGCGCCCTGATTGTCTTCGGAGTGGCCGGCGGCCAGTTTTCCTTTGGCGTTTTCCTCAAGCCGATGACCGAAGAGTTCGGCTGGAGTCGCGGCACACTTTCCTTGGCCTTCGCCATCACCTACGTGCTTTCGGGGCTCCTGCGGCCGATGGCCGGCTACCTGGCGGACCGTTACAGCGCCAAGTGGTCCGCGCTGGCCGGCGTGGCAATCATGGGCTGGATGCTGCTTATGCTGCCGTTGGTCGACAACCTGTTGCAGCTCTACCTCGTGTTCGGCGTAATGAGCATCGGGGTCACCTTGGGCACCGGTCCTATCCTCATCAAGATCGTCGCCCAATGGTTCTTGTCGCGGCGGGGCCTCACCCTGGGGCTGGTGGGCGGGGCCGGGTCCTTCGGAGCAATGTTTTTGGTTCCCGCCACCTCCGCCTTTTTGGTCTTGTTCACCTGGCAGCAGGCATACTTGTTCCTGGGGCTGTTATTGCTGGTCATGATTCTCCCAATCGGCGCCTGGTTGATCCGGAACCGTCCCGGGGACATGGGCCTCGAGCCTTATGGGGAACAGCCGATTCCCAGCTCGCAGGCCGGCGATGAAGAGCCTGGCAGCACCGCCCCAGCGTTCCGGGATTCCACATTCGGCGAAGCGATACGGACCCCGATGTTCCAAAGGTTGACTTTCGGGTATTTCGTTTGAGGCTACTCGATGAGCTTCGTGAATGCTCATTTCGTAACCTATGCGAGAGACTTGGGATATCATCCATTGGTCGCGGCGGGGGCCTTCAGCCTCATCGGCGCCACCGCCATCATCGGCGCGCTAATTATGGGGAACATGTCCGACACTCAAGGGCGGCGGCGGTGGTTGGCCATTTCCTACCAGCTCAGGTTGGTGGGATTCATCGTGGTCCTGCTGTCGATGGGCGTTTCTTTTGCCGGGATCCCCGCCTTTGGCCTCGCGCCCCTCTTGATCGGCGTACTGCTGGTGGGGTTCTCGTGGAACGCCGTGGTGGGTATCACGGCAGCCTACGCCTCCGACGGTTTCGGTCTCCGCAACTTGGGGAAGATATACGGGACCATGTTCGCCGTGATGCCCATCGGGTCCGGCATCAGCGCGTACCTAAGCGGCATCCTCTACGACCACCGGGGCAACTACGAGGTCGCCATCTGGTCCAACATCATCCTGCTGGCGGTGGCGTCCATCCTGGTGTTGTCGATAGGCGACCGGAGGCCGGGTGAAAGTGTCCGTGAGTCAGCGGAACAAGGCGCTCCGGCGTAGAGGAAAGAAGGCCGGCAGTCAGTAACGGGCTGCCAACGGCGTCGGTCCCTCGGGGGCCTGTTGCGCCTCGCGGGCGGCGACTACCGCCTGGGCCAGGGACTGAAGGTCTTCCACCGCTTGGGGGTCGGACAGTTGGCCGTCCTCGAAGTGGCGTGACTGGAGGTAGACGGGGACCGGAAGCACCCGGGCGCCGAACCAGGCCAGCACGGGACGGAGCTGGGTGTCCAATGCGAGGTAGTGGTGGTCTGTGGCGCCCATACCCACCAGCCCGCACGGCTTACCCCTGAGGCCGTCCACGGGCGTCAGGTCCAGGATATTCTTCAGGGCCGCAGTGAATGACGCCCGGTAAATCGGCGTGCCGATCAGGTACATGTCCGCCGTTGTCACCTGCTCCACCACAGCCTGGGTATCGTCGGAGTAGCCGGTCAGTGGACGCCCGTCGGCGAAGGACACCCGGTATTGCCCGAGGTCGAGCAGGCTAGCGCTGACTCCCGGATGGCCTTCAATTCCCGCCAAGGCAGCCTCCAACGCCTGATGCAACCGGCCGGGTCGAGTCACAGTACCGTGGATAGCGAGTAACGTGGCCATATTGAGACCTCCGGGGTTATCCGCTGTACGGATATCTAAGACAGGACCGCGGGCGTTTTGGCTGCGGCAAACTGGTTCTCCGGCTTGGGCAGCCCCAAATTGCCCCGCAAGGTATCGGCCTCGTATTCGGTGCGGAACAGTCCGCGTTCTTTAAGTATGGGCAGCACGTGGTCTATGAAGTCGATGAACCCGTCGGGTAGCACCGAGCCGCTGAGCATGAAGCCGTCGGCCGCGCCCGACTCGAACCACTCCTGCATTCTGTCCGCCACTTGGGCCGGCGTGCCAATGAACTCGTGCCGGGGCGTGGTGGACCGCAGGGCCACGTCCCTCAGGGTTAAACCTTCCTCACGGGCCGCCTGTTTGATGTGGTCGGTGGTGCTCTCCCAGCCGTTGCGGCCGAAGTCGCCGAGATCAGGAAACGGAGCGTCCAGTTCGAACTTGGTGAAATCGATATCGTTGAAAAACCGGCCCAGGTAGTTCAGGGCGTCGTTCATCACCACGAGGTCGGCGATTTCCCGGTATTTCGCTTCCGCCTCGGCAGCCGTCCGTCCCACGATGGGGGAACAGCCCGGGAGGACCAGGACTTCGGCCGGGACCCGGCCGGCCGCCGCGGCCCGCCCCTTGACGTCTTTGGAGAACATGACTGCGTCGGAGCGGTTGGCCTGGCCGGTGAACACAGCGTCGGCCACCTTGGCTGCGAAGTTCTTGCCGGCCTCGGAGGAACCGGCCTGGATCAGCACGGGTCTTCCCTGGCGCGACCTGGAGATGTTGAGAGGCCCTTGCACCGAGTAGAATTCGCCCTTGTAGTCTACCCGGTGCAACTTTTCCGGGTCCATGAACTGGCCAGTCTCTTTGTTTCGGACGAACGCGCCATCCTCCCAAGAGTCCCACAACCCCTTGGTCACCTGGATGAACTCGTCGGCCATGCGGTAGCGAAGGTCGTGGGCCGGGTGCTCCGGCTTGCCGTAGTTCAGCGCCGAGCCTTCGAGGGGAGAGGTGACGATGTTCCATCCGGCCCGCCCGTCGCTCAGGTGGTCGATGGAAGAGAATTGGCGGGCGACGGTGAACGGGTCGCTGTAGGTGGTCGACAGGGTGGCGGCGAGGCCGATGTGGGTGGTGTCGATAGCTAAGGCCGCCAGCAGGGTGAGCGGCTCGAAACGGTTCAGGAAGTTGGGATGGGACTTCTCGCTGATGTAGAGGCCGTCGCCGAAAAAGGCGAAGTCCAGCTTCGCCTCCTCGGCCCGCCGGGTCAGCCAGCGGTAGTACTCAAGATTGATGGCCGCGTCGGGCACCGCGTTGGGGTGACGCCAGGATGCCATGTTGCTGCCGGTCCCGGCGAGAAATGTACCCAGGTGCATTTTCCGTTCTGTCGCCATATGCTTGCAGTCCTCTGAATCAGCTTTCGGCGCTTCGGCGCTTCGGCGCTTCGGCGCTTCGGCGCGTCAATGATAGGCTTGGGCCAGCAGTTGGTAGGAGCGCAGCCGTTTTTCGAAACTGTCGATTGCGGTCACGGCGAATATCTCGTCGGCTTGGTACACGTCCTGGACTTCCAGCAGCTTGGCCAGAGCGGTCCCGGGCGAGCCGTGCACTACGCTGGCGTCCTTGACGCTCAGGGTGTATTCCTCTCCGGATTGCCGGCCGAACTCTTCACCGGCTTCGACGCTGCCCACGGTGAGCGTTCGCCCGCTGGCCAGCCGGATGCGCACCACCTTGACCTGAGCGGCGTATCCGGCGGCCTCTTCGTCCGTCTCGGCTACGATGACCGGCAACGCCAGCATCGCCCGGGGCCGGCAACCGCCGACGGAAGGAAACAGGGCCCGGTACGTCTCGATGGCCTGGAACATCACCGCTTCGTCGTTGTGCAGGAATAAGGCGAAGACGTAGGGCATCCTGAGTCCGGCGGCGAACTCGGCGCTGGAGGGATTCGTCCCCAGCATGAACAGCTCAGGTGGCTGCGGAGGGAGGGGGCTGGCCTGCAGGCCGTACAGCGGGTGGTCTTCTTCCAACTCGTTGCAAAGAAACCGTTGGAGCTCCGCAACCTTCTCCGAAAGGGGCATTGTCCCGTTGACCGCGTCCCGTTGCAGCGCTTTGGTGGACTGGGGCAGGCCGCCGGGTCCCCGGCCGATCCCCAGGTCCACCCGGCCGGGGGCCAGCGAAGCCAGCACGTTGAAGTTCTCGGCGACCTTGTAAGGGCTGTAATGCTGCAACATCACGCCGCCGGAGCCGATACGGATGCGGGCCGTCTTGGCCAGCAGGTGCGCCATCAGCACTTCGGGCGAAGAGCCCATCACCCGGTTGGACCCGTGGTGCTCCGCCACCCAGAACCGGTGGTAGCCCCATTCCTCGGCCTTGCGGGCCAGTTCCACGGTGTTGGCGAGCGCATCCGCCGCCGTCTCCGGTTCATTTACCGGACTCTGGTCGAGGATGCTCAATTTGAAGCCAGGTTTCTCCACGCTTCGATTTTACACCTTTTGCGTATGCTATTATTGGGCCGCCCAAGACGGCGCCAATTACCTAAGGAACGGCCCCCATCCTAACCTTCCCCCATCGGGGGGAAGGGAATTGTTCAGAATCCTAACCTTCCCCTATCGGGGGAAGGGAATTGTTCAGAATCCTAACCTTCCCCTATCGGGGGGAAGGGACTTGTTCGGATGTTCCCTAAATGGAGCTTTGACTATGCCACCAACAGGAATTGAATGGCTGGCGCTGACCCCGGAACCGGCCCTCGAAGCCGAGTTGCCCATCTGCGACCCGCACCACCATTTCTGGGTGCAGCGGCCGGAACCGCTGGATTACCAACAGTACCTGCTTGCCGACCTGGCGGCCGACATTACCAGCGGACATAACGTGCGTTCCACTGTGTTCGTCGAAGCCCGGTCCAGCTATCGCTCCGATGGGCCGGAGGAGATGCGGCCGGTCGGCGAGGTGGAGTTCGTGCAGGCCATAGCCGACGCCAGCGCCACTGGCGAGTACGGCCCGGGACAGGCCGCCGCCGGCATTATCGGCCGGACCGACCTGAAGCTGGGCGACCGCGTGCGGCCTGTCCTGGAAGCTCTCCAGGATGCCAGTCCCAACCGGTTCCGCGGCATCCGGCACTCGGTGGGGTGGGACCCTCATCCCGACGTCGAGGACCGCGAGGTGGAAGGATGCCTGTCGAGGGACGATTACCGGGCCGGCGCACAGGTTCTGGCCGACCTGGGGCTTGTCTTGGAAAACTCCCTCTATTTCCCCCAGATGGCGGACTTGGCCGCTTTCGCGAAGCAAATGCCGAGCCTGACCATTGTTCTCAACCACATAGGCGGGATGATGCGGATTGGCCCCTATGGCGGGCGCGACGACGAGGTCATCCCGGCTTGGCGCGCCGGGATCGACGCGTGCGGAGAATGTCCCAACATCGTGATGAAGCTGGGCGGCGTCGGAATGCCGCGCATCGGTTTCGACTGGCACACTCGTGAGAAGCCCATCGGCTCCGAGGAGTTGGCCGAGTCCATTGGACCGTGGATGAACTACTGCATTGAAAAGTTCGGTCCCGACCGGTGCATGTTTGAAAGCAACTTCCCGGTGGACAAGGTCTCCTTCTCCTACAACGTGATGTACAACGCTTTCAAGCGGCTCTCTCATGCTTATTCCCTCTCGGAACGGGCCGCCCTGTTCCACGATACCGCCGCCCGCGTCTACAGCATCGACGTGTAGACGGCCGAGGAGTTGCGTCGAGGAGTTGCGTCTATGGAAGTGAGACCCTTTGAAATCGCTGTAGACCAGTCGGTCTTGGACGACCTGCAGGTGCGCTTGACCCACACCCGCTGGCCCGACGAAATCCCCGGAGCGGAGTGGGACTACGGCAGCAACCTGGACTACATCAAAGAGTTGGTGGAGTACTGGCGGACCGATTTCGACTGGCGGGCCCAAGAGAGGAAGCTCAACGCCTTCCACCACTTCAAGAGCGAAGTCGAGGGGCTGGACATTCATTTTATCCACGAGCGGGGCACGGGCCCCAACCCCATCCCCTTGGTAATCACCCACGGCTGGCCCAGCACCTTCTTCGAAATGACCAAGATTATCCCGCTGCTGGCCGATCCCGGCTCCCACGGGGCCGATTCGGCCGACTCCTTCGACGTTGTGGCCCCTTCTCTCCCCGGCTTCGGTTTCTCTCAAGCCACCAGCGAACGCGGAATGCAGGTGCAGAAAGTGGCCGACCTGTGGGCCAGGCTGATGACCGAAAACCTGGGATATCCGAAGTTCGCGGCCCAAGGCGGCGACATCGGCGCCGGAGTCACCTCGCGCTTGGGCTACGCCCACCACGACAAGCTGTACGGCGTCCACCTGACCTCCGTTACCCGGCCCACGCCCTACCTGGGGCCGGGCTCCCGCTCGCTGACCGAGGAAGAGACGGCCCACGTGGCCCAGCGGGAACAGTGGTTCCAGGACGAGGGAGGGTACAATCACATCCAGGGAACCAAGCCCCAGACCCTTTCCTACGGCTTGAACGACTCTCCGGCGGGGTTGGCGGCGTGGATCGTCGAGAAGTACCGGACTTGGAGCGACTGCCACGGCGACGTGGAAAGCAGTTACACCAAGGACGAGCTGCTCACCACTGTCACCATCTACTGGGTTACTGGCACCATCGGCTCTTCGGTCCGCATGTACAAAGAAAACCAGAGCCATCTCTGGACGATGGAGCCGGACGAAATTGTGCCAGCTCCGGCGGGAATGGCCTTGTTCCCCCAAGAAATCGCCCGTCCGCCCCGGGAATGGGCCGAGCGTTCGTATGACGTCCGGCGCTGGCAGGAGATGCCCCGGGGAGGTCACTTCGCCGCCTTGGAGGAGCCGGAGCTTTTGGCCCATGAGGTGCGGGAGTTCTTCCGCCCGCTGCGTGGGTGATTCGACCCCAAGGACCAGAGAACAACGTAGAGTTCCTTGATTTTTTCTCGGTGTCCGCTGCGTTGAGAAAATGGAGGGTTGTATGCCGGTTACGAAGATGGAGATTGCTTCCCGGCAGCCTTTCGCCGGAGGCCGGTCCTTCGGCGACGCGGGCCCCTACGAGCAACTGGACGGCACGGTCCACTTCGCTGTCGATCCCGCCAATAACGCCAACGAGACGGTCACCGACGTCGGCCTGGCCCCACGAAACTCCGGCGGCTTGGTGGAGTTCTCTTCGGATTTCAGACTCCTGCGGCCCGTCGACCCGGCCCGCGGGAATGGACGGGTGCTGCTCGATGTCCTGAACCGGGGCAAACCCCTGGCCTTGAGGAACATCAACAGCGCCCCCGAGGTTGCGCCGGACGCCCCGATGGACGCGGGCAACGGCTTCCTGATGCGTGAAGGCTACACCGTGGCCTGGTGCGGCTGGCAGCATGATGTACCCGACACGCCGGGGCTGATGCGCATCTATGTGCCGGAGGCCAAGACCGGGGACCGTCCGGTTTCAGGCAAGATCGTCGTAACCTTCCAGACCAACGGGCCCGCCCAGGTGCAATACCTGTCCGACCGGATGCACCGGGCTTACGCCGCCAACAACCTGGAGGACTGGGAGTCGGTGCTGACCGTACAAGAGCACGAGGACGCTCCGGAAGAGGTCATACCCCGCCGGGAGTGGTTTTTCTCGCGCCTCGAAGACGGACGGCGCATTCCGGACGCCACCCACGTCTATCTGCCTTCGGGGTTCCAGCCGGGCAAGGTGTACCAGGTGGTCTACACCACCACCGGGGCTCCGGTGGCCGGGCTTGGGCTGTTGGCCACCAGGGACATTGCTTCGCACCTGCGATTCGGCGGTCCCGAAGCCGGAAATGGGCCGAGGCGCGAAGTCGAAAAAGTCTACGCCTTCGGGGTCTCCCAGAGCGGACGTTTCCTGCGCCAGTTCCTGTACCAAGGCCTCAACCTGGATGAAGCCGGCCGGACGGTCTTCGACGGGTTCATCCCTCACGTGGCCGGGGGAAAACGGGGCGAGTTCAACCAGCGGTTCGCCCAGCCCTCCAGCCAAGCCAGCCGCAGCACCAACAGCCTGTTCCCGTTCAGCGACGGTGAGCAGACCGACCCGGAGACCGGACTAACCGATGGCCTCCTGACTCGCCTCAGGGCCCAGGGATCCCTTCCCAAGGTGATGTACACCTATACGCCGTCCGAGTACTGGGCCGGCCACGGCTCTCTTCCCCACACCACCCTGGACGGGAAGGCCGACCTGGAACCGCCCGACGATGTTCGAATTTACGTATTCGCGGGCTCCCAGCACGGCCTGGGGTCCTTCCCCCTCACCGATACCGATCCGGTGGACGGCTACCGGGGCCGGCACTGCTTTAACGGATTGGACTACCGTCCGTTGCTGCGTGCCGCCCTCACGAATCTCGACCGGTGGGCAACCGACGGCGTCGCGCCGCCGCGCAGCCAATACCCGCGACTGTCCGACGGCACCGCGGTGACGATGGCGGAGGCCGGGCAGACACTGGAGGGGATTCCGGGCGTTGCCATCCCGATCCCCACGCGGCGGTTCGCCCGTCTGGACTTCGGACCGGACCCAGGGACGCCAACGGTTGTCCCGGCGAAGATTGGCGCGGTCTTTCCCGCGCTGGTTTCCGCCGTCGACAGCGATGGCAACGAAATAGCGGGGATTGTGCTGCCTTTCGTATCGGTCCCGGTAGCGACCCATACGGGGTGGAACACCCGTAATCCGTCCATTGGCGGCGGAGGGCACGCGCTGTCCACGGGCGGCGCCTCCGGCGGGACCCTGCGTGGGTCCACCATCCCCTTCCCCGCCACCAAAAAGCGGAGAGAGGCTGCCAACGACCCCCGCCTTTCCATAGAAGAACGCTACCCCAACAAGACCGAATACCTGGACCAAATCAAGCATTCCGCCCGCAAGCTGATAGCCGAAGGGTATCTGCTGGAAGAAGACGTGGAAAGAGTAACCACTCAAGCAGCCCAACAATACGAGAGTCTAACCGCCGAGGCCATAGAGGAAACGGAGAAAGAGAACGGATAGACTCCGTGCTCCCCCGCAGTCAGAAAAAGGAGAGGGCAGTCAGGGAACCTCTGAATAAGTTATGGTCATTGAGGCGAGAGCCGAAATCTCGGAGGAGTGCTTAACGGTATTAGCTATCAAATGAGCGCCGGCGCCCCCATCCTAACCTTCCCCCATCGGGGGGAAGGGACTTGTTCAGAGGTTCCTCAGAAAAAGGAGAGGGCTGCCGGGCTGCTTTGCTTCTACCCGCCCTTGGCGCCGGCGATGTCGCGGTGCATGAACAGGGCCAGGGCGGCAGCGGCTAGGACTACGGTATAAATGGTCACGAGGATGACGCCGTGCGCAATTTCGGGCATCCCGCCGATGGTGGCGATAGTGACGTTGTTGCCACCCCCTTCCACCGCCTGCCACGCGCCGACGTTGGGGCCAAGCACAAAGGCAAAGACCCGGTCGGACCAGTCGAAGTTGGTCAGGATGGGGACGAGTATGATCGTCTCGGCGATGTAGTAGCCCAAAGAAAGGCCGATGCCAACCCCGTTAGAGGCGGTCAGGACTACGAGGAACAGCGCCAGCGCGATGTATGGCAGGAACCCGTAAATCATCCTCCCGAAGAGCGCCAGGAGGTTGAGCCACGAAATGTTGTTGTAGGGCTCGGCTTCCGGGGCGGAGAGGGCCGCCTCGGCGATGAAGCCGCTGATCGCCACGGTTACGGACAGGATGACCAGGATGGCGACAGTGACCAGCACCACCACCGCTGCTTTGGAGGCCAGGAACGGCCAGCGTCCGGCTCCCTTGCTCAGCACCGGGCGCAGCGTGCCCCATCCGTATTCCCCGCCCACGACCACGGCGGCCAGAATCACCGCAATGAACGGGCCGAAAAAGGCGGAAAACCCCAAGCCGTTGGCGATATTCTCGGACGTCGACTGGTATGACACGTCATCGCCGAGAGTGGCCGACAACCAGAATATAAGCTGTTCTATCACCAGGACGAAGCCCAGCAGTATCCACGGTACCCAGCGGCGGCGCAGCTTGAACCACTCCCACCGGGTCAGCAGGGCCACCTGCATTGCCATCGCCATCAGGTCATGTCGCCGCGGCCGGGATTCCCGCCGGAATTTTCTTCGGTAACATCGAGGAAGTATTGCTCCAACGACATTTGTGAGGGCGTCATTTCCGCGACGTAAACGTCGTTGCGGCTGAGGGCGGCGGTTATCTCCCAAGAGCGGACCGGGTCCACACCGGCGACCAGGTAGCCGTTGTCGGCGCTTACGCTGTCCACCCAGGCCAGGGCCGACAGGATTTCCCGCGCTCTGGCGTCGTTGGTGGTGCGGAGGCGCAACTGTCCCTGTCCCCGCTCACGCAGCAGTTCGGACACGTCGCCCTGGGCGATGAGCCGGCCGTGGGACAGGATGGCCACGCTGTCGCAAATCTGCTCCACTTCGTTCAACAGGTGGCTGGAGAGGATGACGGTGCGCCCGCCGTCGCCCAGGCCGCGAATCAGCTCCCTCACCTCGGCCATCCCTGCCGGGTCCATGCCGTTGGTTGGCTCGTCCAGCACCAGGAGTTCCGGGTCGCCCAGCAGCGAGTAGGCCAGCCCCAGCCTTTGCTTCATCCCCAGCGAGTAGGTCTGAAACTTGTCGCCGCCGCGCCCGCCCAGGCCGACCCGCTCCAGCAGGCTATCCGGTTCGCCGGAATGGCCGCGCCCGGAAATGCCTTGGAAGTAGGCCAGGTTGTTGCGTCCCGAGAGGTACGGGTAGAACGAGGGCGTCTCGATAATAGCCCCGATCCGGTGCAACTGCCGCTCCAGGCCGCCCCGCTCCGGCGCGGCGCCAAACAGGGTGAAGCTGCCGGCCGTGGGCCGCACCAGCCCCAGCAGCATACTCATCAGCGTGGTCTTGCCGGAGCCGTTGGGCCCCAGCAACCCGAAGATGCGCCCTTGCGGAACATTCAGGGACAGCCCGTCCACCGCTCGGATGCGGCCGTAGTGCTTGGTCAGCCCGTTGGTCTGGATAACCGAGTCGTTCATTGCACCTGCGTTAATCACCGCACCTGCGTTAATCATCTATGGGGCCGCCAGCCGCCCGCAATCTTCCCTAGTAGTGGCGCAGTTCGACAACGTTGTCGTCGGGGTCGTAGACGTAGAGGGAGATCCCGTCGCCGTGGGAACCCCAGCGCTTGCCGGGCCCCGCTTGAATCCCGACTCCCAAGGCCTCGAACCTGGACTTGAGCTCCTCCATGTCGGTGGGCTCAATAACCATGCAGAAGTGGTCCTGGTTCTTCGCGCCGTCTTTGCCGGTGGGTTCTTGGTCGCTGCCGAAGAAATCGATGATCGTGTCGTCATTGAGCCGGGCCGAGGGGAATCGGACTTCGCCCGCCCGCCACTGCTCCACCCGCTCCGGCTTGAGACCCAACACCTCAACGTAGAAGCGGAGGGAGGTTTCGACATCCTTGTTCCGCAATACGATGTGGTCCATCTCGGTGATTTTCACCAACGCGTCGGTTTGAACCAAGGTAATCCGGTCAGTCTCGGTCGCCATATCGTCCTCCTATCCGTGTTGATGGGACTGTATCGAGAATTTGCCTTAAGTATGCCCCGAAGGGCGGCGGTCTGTCCACGCTCCGCCACTTTAACTTCATGAGCAGGCCGTCTTCGGCAGTATCGGTAACTTGATCAAGTGGTCTTTATCCCGGCGGCCCATCCCGTTTGATTCAAGACCGATGCGTTCCACTCCTTCAGGGATGAGATTCGCAATCAGTCGCCAAACCGGATCAGTCGCCAACCGGCTGCAACTACGGTTTCCTGTAACCGGCGGACTGTTCCAAGACAGTATATCGGCGCGAAATACAACGAAATGTTAACGTAGTGTTAACGGCATTCACGCTGGTCTGATGCTGGTCTGACGCGGGTCTCGCGCGGGTCTATCCGAACAGTATTTTCAAGTTGACATGCCCTATTAATGTTAGTAGAGTAGCAATCCAAGCCGTAATGCCAGACTACTGGCCCGGCCGCTTTGTTCGTTATGGAAATAAACCTTTTGGGCGACCGGTTGGAGCCCAAACAAAGGCAGGTGTAACATCGCTACGAATTTTGGTGACACCGTTCTGGAGGTGCGCGACCTCCGCACCTACTTCTTCAACCGCTGGGGCACCACCAAGGCCGTAGACGGCATAAACTTCTCCCTTCGCCAAGGCGAGACCCTGGGCATAGTGGGGGAGTCCGGATGCGGAAAAACAATGACCGCCCTATCATTGTTGCGGCTCATCCCCAAGCCCGCCGCCCGAATTGTGTCGGGGGAAATTATCCTGGACGGGGAGGACATCGTCACCAAGAGCGACCGGGAGATGCGGGATGTCCGCGGCCGCAAAATATCCATGATCCTGCAGGACCCACAGACGTCGCTGAACCCGGTGTTCACCATCGGGAACCAGTTGCGCGAGGCTCTGGGAATTCATCAGTCGGGCACCGGGCGGCAGATGCTCTCCAAGGCTGTCGACGCCCTGAAGAACGTGCGCGTCGCGGCGCCCGAACGCCGCCTTGATGACTTCCCCCACCAGATGAGCGGCGGCATGAAGCAGCGGGTCATCGGCGCCATCGCCATTTCCTGCGAGCCCAAGGTGATCATCGCCGACGAGCCGACCACGGCCTTGGACGTGACAATCCAACTGCAATATCTCCGGTTGCTGAAGGACATTCAGGCGGAAACCGGCTTGGCCATCATCTTCATCACCCACGACTTTGGCATCGTTGCCCGTATGTGCGACCGGGTTGCGGTGATGTACGCCGGACGGATCGTGGAACACGCCAACGTCAGGGACCTGTTCAACAAACCCAACCATCCCTACACTCAAACGCTCATGGCCTCGGTCCCGCAGATGGAACGGACGGATCGCCTGTACGCCATTGAAGGCCAACCGCCCGCACTCTATGCCCTCCCCGACGGTTGCCGGTTCGCGGCCCGGTGCCAGAACGCCCGTGAGTTGTGCCACCGGGAATACCCGCCGATCTCCCACGTGGAGGAGGGCCATACGGCAGACTGCTGGATGCTGGACCCGGCCTGGGCCGAACCCGTGCCGGCCGGTTAGCCAGTCGCGGCAATCCCCTTGATTAAATGAGAACAGGCGCCAAACGGGAACAGGCGCCGCGAAAAACAGACGGCATCAATTAGTTTGAACCCAGGAGTTCATAGTGGCACAGGAATTAATGCGAGTCGAAGACCTGAGGAAGTACTTCCCTGTCACCAAGGGTCTCATCATGATGAAGACCGTGGGGCACGTTCAGGCAGTGGACGGCATCAACTTCGTCGTCAACGAGGGCGAGACCCTGGGTCTGGTGGGCGAGTCCGGCTGCGGCAAGACCACCACCTCCAAGCTGATTCTGCGCCTGGAGGAACCGAGCGGGGGCCGCATTCTGCTGGACGGGAAGGATATCCAGACTTTCAAGGGCCAGGAACTCAAGGAATTTCGGACTCAAGTCCAGGCCGTCTTCCAAGACCCCTGGTCGTCCCTCAGCCCACGCATGAGGGTGAGGGACATCGTCTCCGAGGCCTTGGTGGTCAACCGCGATGTTACCAACAAGGAACGGGACGACCGGGTGGAGGAGGTAATGACTCAGGTGGGCCTGCACAAGGCCCAAGCCGATCTTTACCCCCACGAGTTCAGCGGCGGCCAACGGCAAAGGGTGGCGGTTGCCAGCGCGTTGGCGTCATATCCCAAGCTGATCATTCTGGATGAGCCTGTCTCTGCCCTGGATGTTTCCATCCGGGCCCAGGTGATGAACCTGCTGGTGGACCTGCAGCAGGAGACCGGAGTGGCCTACCTGCTCGTCGCCCACAACCTCGCGACAGTCCGCTACATGGCCCACCAGACTGCGGTCATGTATCTGGGCCAGATCGTGGAGTACAGCCCAACCGAAGAGTTGTACGAAAACCCGCTCCATCCCTACACCAAGGCCTTGTTCTCGGCGGCCCTTCCGGCCCATCCTGACGTCGTTCGGGAAGAGATAGTGCTGACCGGTGAGGTCCCCTCCCCCATCAACCCGCCCTCCGGATGCCGTTTCCACCCGCGTTGTCCCTTCGCCATGGACCGGTGCTCGGTGGAAATTCCGGTACAAAAAGACGTGGGCGCCAACCACCTGGTGTCCTGCCACCTCTATTAGAGGGACCGCTGGTAGAGGGACCGCTGGTAGAGGGACCGCTGGGGCCATCCGCGTGACAACTTAAAACCGCCGGCCTTTGCGGCCGGCGGTTTTGTGTCGCTGTTTCAGCCCGGTATAATACCGATTGGCTATTAAACGCGTCTTCCTGTAAACCCGTCTTGCTTGCGAAGCTACGGTGAAGACTGAAGGCCGGTGCAAATTGACGAAAACGCGGATGAGACGCCCGCGAGACGCTGATCAGACGCTAATCGGGCGCGGTAAGGGGGTGGTGGATTGTCCGGGGAAAACATCCTCTTGGTGGAAGACGAAGAGAACCTGGTTGAAGCCATCCGCTTCAACCTGACCCGGGAAGGATACCAAGTGATGGTAGCCAGCGACGGAGAACAGGGCCTGCTGAAGGCGAGGCAGGAATGTCCGGACCTGGTGTTGCTGGACATTATTCTCCCCAAGATGGACGGCGTGGAAGTGTGCCGTCTGTTGCGTCAAGAGACTCAGGTGCCGATCCTGATGCTGACTGCCAAGGGGGAGGAGATCGACCGCGTCGTCGGACTCGAGGTGGGCGCCGACGACTATGTGACCAAGCCATTCAGTATGCGAGAGCTGATAGCCCGGATACACAGCCTGTTGCGCCGGGCCCGCATTCCCGCCCCCCGGACCGAAACTTCGGACCGGCTGACCGTGGGAGACCTCACCATAGATCAGGCCAGCCACGTGGTGACCCTGGCCGGTGAAGAGTTGGAGATACGCCCACGGGAATTTGAACTCCTGACGCTTCTGGCCGCCAACAAGGGCCGGGCCTTCACCCGAGACCAGATACTGGAGCGGGTGTGGGGGCACGATTACGTCGGGGACGCCCGGACCGTGGACGTTCACGTCCGGTGGCTGCGTCAGAAGCTATACCGGGGACCCGCGGTCGGGCCCCGGATCATCACCATCAGAGGTGTCGGGTACCGGTTGGACGGATGAGGTTCCCCCGGTCATTACAGTGGCGAATTGCGCTGGCCTACGCGGCGCTTATCCTCGTGTCTTTGGCGGTGGTTGGCTTCTTCGTGGTGAATATCATCCAGGACTCCTACGTGGCCGACCTGGAAGAGCGGTTGGCCCAGGAAGCCGGGCTAGTGGGCGAGGCGGCGGCCCGGTACCTGGAAGAGCCGGTGGACTACCCCGGTCTGCGGGCGGCCACCGACCGCGCCGGTCAACTTGTCGACGCCAGGGTCACCATCATTGGGGCCGACGGCCAAGTGTTGGCGGACACTTGGCAGCCACCCGGAGACCTGGCCAACCAGGCAGGTCAGCCGGAGGTGCGGGAAGCCCTGAGGTCCGGACTGGGCCGGGTTGCCAGGGCCGACTCGCCCGCCGATTCGTCCACTAGTGGAGAATTGCTGTACACTGCGTCGCCAATCCGCCGTGGGGAACGGCTCTTGGGAGTTGGTCGAATCGGGGTTCCCACCTCCCGGATTGACGCCAACCTGAACCGGGTTATCGCCTCCGTCTCGGTGGGAGGCTTTGTCGTGGCCGTAATCGCAATCGGCATGGGCCTCTACATCGCCCGGCGAGGATCACGCTCCGTCCGGTACGTGGCTGCCGGCGCCCGCCGTTTCGCTGAAGGCAACCTCGACCCTCCCCTGCACGTGACGGGGGCTGATGAGACCAGGGAACTGGCCGAAGCCTTCAATTACATGGCCGGCTCCCTCCAGTCTTCCATCCGCAACCTTACCGAAGAACGAAACAAGCTGTCGGTCGTGCTGGAAGTCATGGCCGATGGGGTCATGGTGATCGGTCCGGACCGAAGGGCCACTCTCCTCAATCCCGCAGCCAGGGAACTGCTGGGTGTGGCCGACACCGGGGCCAACGGTGTCAACCTGGAACATTTGGTGGGCGGGGCATGGCTGGCGGAGAGTAGCGGCATCTCCCTGAAGTGGGTGCCGCTCTATCCGGACCTGAGACGCCTCATAGCCGACTGCTTCGAGCAACGGGAGCGGCAGCACGCCGATCTGGAACTCTACCGTCCCCACCGGGTTGTCAGCGCGGTGGCCACTCCGTTGGGGGGTGGTGCGGACCCGCCCGGTGTGCTGCTTACCCTCCACGACCTGACTCGCATCCGGCAGGTCGAGCGCAGCCAGCAGGAATTCGTCAGCAATGTGTCCCACGAGCTTCGCAACCCCTTGGCGGCAATGAAAGCGATGGTGGAAACGCTGGAGGATGGGGCGTTACAGGAGACAGACATCGCCTCGGATTTCCTCCAGCGCCTGCACCGTGAGATAGACCGGGTGACCGTATTGGGTGACGACCTGCTGGACCTTTCCAGGCTCGAAGGCGGGCAACCGCAGTTGGACCTGGCGCCGGTCGATCTGCTTTCCCTGGCTGAGGACGTGCAGTCCCAGTTTGCGGATATCGGGAGCCGCAAGGGCGTGACCGTAGAGGTGGATGCTTCTTCGACCTCGTCTCAAGCCTGGGGAGATCGCCGCCGGTTGCATCAAGTGCTGGTGAACCTGGTCGAAAACGCCTTGAAGTTCACTCAACCGGGCGACCGCATCTCGCTGAAAGTCTGCGATGATGGCCCTTCCGCAGCGGTGGAAGTCAGCGATACAGGGTGCGGGGTCGCCAGCCGCCATCTGCCCCACCTGTTCGAGCGTTTCTACAAGGCGGACCGGGCCCGTCAGGACGGCGGCTCGGGCTTGGGGTTGGCTATAGTCAAGCAGATTGTCACGGCCCACGGCGGCGACGTCACCGTGGAAAGCCGGGAAGACGTGGGCAGCACCTTCCGGTGCCAGGTGCCCAAAGCCCCGTAAGACCGCCGTTCCGCTCCCCGGCTCTCCCCTCTTATCGGCAGTTGATCAATTTTTTCGGTTGCCGTCATGGGCTGTACGCTCCGGGAGTCAGGCGATTAATCGCTGCCTAACTCGGCCTTAATCCTTCTTTAACATTTCGGTAACGCGCCATTCAAAGGCTCGGCATAATCTGATGCTGATTCCCCGTCACGTGTAAAAAACAGGAGGAAAGAATGAGCGTGTTCCCGGTGCGAAATCTGCTCCTGCCTGGACTGGTTGGGCTGGCAATGCTGGCCGTGACGTTGGCCGCCTGCGGCGGAGACGACCCTGCCAAGGCGCCCGTGGCCGCGGCGGCTCCCAGTGCTGCCACGGCCTCTGCGGCCCTCGCTGAATCGAACATGGAACTGACGGACTTGAAGGGGCTTATCGAAATTGACGGCTCCAGCACGGTGTATCCCGTCACCGAAGCCATGGCCGAGGTGTTCGGCGAAATGACCGATGGCAATGTTCGGGTGGTGGTCGGAATCTCCGGCACCGGCGGCGGTTTCAAGAAGTTCTGCGGCGGCGAGACCGTAATCTCCGACGCTTCCAGGCCGATCCAACAGTCAGAGATCGACCTCTGCGCCGACGCCGGAACCGACTACGTGGAAATCCCGGTAGCCATAGACGGCCTCAGCGTTCTGGTGAACACCAAGAACGACTTTGTCGACTGCATGACCATTGACGAGCTCCATACCGTATGGGCCCCGGAAGCGGAAGACGTGGTCACGAAATGGAATCAGGTGCGGGCCGGCTGGCCCGATGAGGACCTGAGGCTCTACGCTCCGGGCACCGACTCCGGCACCTTCGACTACTTCACTGAGACGGTGAATGGCGCGTCCCAAGCCTCCCGCGGCGACGGTATCTTCAGTGAAGACGACAACGTCCTGGTCACGGGAATCTCACGCGATCGCGGCGCCCTCGGCTATTTCGGTTACGCCTACTACGAAGAGAACAGAGACATCCTCAAGATCGTCGGCATTGACGGCGGCGGCGGCGACTGCATCATCCCTACTTCAGAGACGATCAACAACGGAACGTACAGCCCGTTGTCCCGCCCGCTGTTCATCTACGTCCGGGCCGATGTTCTGAACGAGCCCCACATCAAGGAGTTCATCAAATTCTACCTCGACAACGCTTCCCATAATCTCATCAGTGAGACCGGCTACATACCGTTCCAGGACCGGGTCTACGAATTGGGACTGGCCAAGTTCCAGAATGGCAAGACCGGCGCCGTGTTCGGCGGTGACGCCAAGCTGAGCGGGACCGTCGAAGAAGTCCTCGAGGCCAGCCAGTAAACCACTAACGCCAATCACCTGGGCCCCGTGGGCAGGGCCCGTGGGCGGGGCCCGTGGGCAGGGCCCATTCTTAAGGGACGAACGCGGCTTCCGCTTTGGGGAGGGCGGAGGCCGCGCCAGTCCTCTGATCCATTTCACGCCCCTCAGGATGATGTATGAAGAGCATTTTCTTGAGACGCTTTGTGTCCCGGCACACCCCTTGGCCGACCGCCAAGGGGTGTCATTTTTATTTTCCGTTGAGCGAACGGCGGAACGATTTTAGGGTTCGGCGCGTATTATTCGGCGTAACCCATTTCGAAGTCCCATGAGGGCTACAGATGACAGACGACGAAGCCGTTCTCGGTTGCCAGAACGGCGACCGGGATGCCTTCCGCCACTTGGTGGAACGGTACAAGGATGTTCTCTTCGGCACGGCGTTTCTTATGACGAGCGACCGGGCCCTGGCGGAAGAACAGGTGCAGGAGGCATTGCTGTCGGCCTGGAAAGGCATCCGGAGCTTCCGTCGCGGACGCCCCTTCAAACCCTGGCTGATGCGGGTTCTGGTAAACGCCGTCCTCTCCCATCAACGGAGACGAGCCGTGGCCACCGCTCCCTTGGGTGAATGGGACCGGCCCGACGACTCGGCCGGCCCCGCCGAGTTGGTGGAGATAAACGAGAGCCGGCAAACGGTCCGGCAGGCCCTGGAAAGGCTGAGCCCGGAACACCGGCAGGTAGTCGTACTGCGGTATTTCGCCGAACTCACGGTACCTCAATTGGCCCGGTCCATCGGGTTGCGGGAGGGGACGGTCAAGTCCCGCCTGCACCGGGCGTTGGGCCAACTCCGGGAGGAACTCCGCGAGTTTATGGACGTGGAGGTAGAAGGCAATGGCCGCTAACGGTTCGGCCAACGAGGAATTCGACCGGGAATCCGACCGGGAATTCGACCGGGACCCCGACCGGGACCCCAACGAGGAATTCGACCGGGAAATAGAAGGCGTCCTTCGAGACCATTTCGCGTCTGAAGCCAGCGACCTTGTCCACCCGGGTGACCCGTGGCAGCAGTTGGAGGGCCGCATGGAGGAGCAGCCAACCAGGCGGCTTCCTGGGTTGTGGCTGTTCACTGGATTGCGGCTGTTTACTGGAAGCGGCCAACGGCGATGGGCCCCCGCGCTGGCGGCAGCGGTTGTGGCCGTGGTCGCCGTGGTGGCCGTCGCCGGCGTCTGGACGTTCGCCGGCGACGGCGGCGGCGAACCGGGCTCGATGGCATCGGGCCAGGAGGCGACAGCGGCGCCGCCTCCTGCCGCAGCTTCCCGACCTACTCGACCCTCCGCCGCCACCGGCGCTGCCAAGGCACAGGAAACACCGGCCCCGCTGGCTGCCGCTCGTGAGTCCGGACGCGACCAAGCGGATTCGCCTGGCCGTGAGGAAGCTGCCGCCACTCCAATGGCTGCCGCCACTCCAATGGCCGTCGCCACTCCAATGGCCGTCGCCACTCCAATGGCCGCCGCCACTCCAATAGCCGCCGCCACTCCAATGGCCGCCCCCACCGAAGCAGTGGCCGTCGAGCCCCGCGCTACCGCTATGCCCAGGGCGACTGCCGCGCCTCAGCCCGCTTCGACTCCAGCGCGTGTGGCCGCGGCCGCCACCCCGGCGGCCGCGGTCGCTGAGAGTGTGCCGGCCGCGACGAGGGCGGGCCGGGGGGCCCGGGGGAATGGCTACCTGCCTCCGGCGGCTCCGCCTCAACCCGGCAGGCCCGGCGCCACGACGTTCAGGGACTACGAACGGCTGCCCTTTGTTTCCACGACCGAAGACGCCGTTTCCACTTTCAGCCTGGACACGGACCGCACTTCATTCCAACTGGCCCTGAACTGGGCCCGGTCCGGTTACGAGGTCGCCCCCGATTCCGTACGGGCCGAGGAGTGGGTCAACTCCTTCGACTACGGCTACAGTCCGCCGTCGGACGAGTGGGGGTTCGCCATTGCAAGCGACGTGGTCCAACACCCCCTGGACGGTGGGAAACACTTGGCGCGCATCGCTTTCCAAGCCGCCGAGGTCCCCGACCACACGCCGTTGAACGTGACGTTGGTATTGGACGCCTCTGGGTCGATGGCCAGCGGGAACCGGGTGGCCATCGCCCGTCAGGCGGCCGAGACCATCCGTCAAAGCTTGCGGCCCCAGGACCGCATCGCCGTCGTGCATTTCACCGACTACGTTCTCAATCACCTTACCGTGGAACACCGGGGCCCGGATGACCGGTCCGTGGAGGATTCCATCCGCGCGCTGCAACCCCACGGCAGCACCAACGTACAGGCCGGCCTGGACTTGGGGGTCCGGTTGGCCGACGAGGCCCGGCGACGCCGTCCCGATACCTACAATTACGTGATTCTGATGTCCGATGGCGTGGCCAACGTCGACGCCACGGATCCTTTCGCCATACTGGAAACGGCCCGTGACCCGGACGATAGCCCGAACGACCGGAACCCCTTGCGGCTGATTACCATCGGTGTGGGCGTTGAGAACTACAACGACTACCTGTTGGAGCAACTTGCCCAGTACGGCAACGGTTGGTACCGGTACCTCGACACTACGGACCAAGCCCGGATGACCTTCAGCCGGGAGAACTGGCTGGCCCTTTCCAATCCTTACGCCGATCAGACCCGCGCCCAAGTGACCTGGGACCCGAACCTGGTACGGTCCTGGCGTATCGTGGGGTACGAGAACCGGGTCACTGCGGATGAGACGTTTGTCGAAGACCGGAAGGAGTTCGCCGAGATACCCTCCGGCGCAGCCACCACGGTTTTCTACGAGCTCGAGTTGCACCCCAAGGCGTTGAGACCGGGCGGCGAGGTCGACCTGGGCGACGTGGAGCTACGCTGGGTCGTGCCAGGTTCCGGTCAGTCGCGAGGTCAGCGCGCCGAAGTCTCGGGCCGTCCCGGCGACCGCTTCCGGACCGGAGTCCCGTTGTTGCAGTTCGGCGCTATTGTAGCGTTGTCGGCGGACCGCTATAGCGGCCTGCGGCATGCCGGCGGCGATTACTATCCGAACATCCACTCCGAACTGGCCTCGCTCTCCGGTATGCTGGAGTCGCTACAGGGGAGCATGGGGCAGTTGACTGCCTACCAAGACTTCCGGTTCGTCCTCGGAGAGATCGCCGGCGCCGCGAGGGGCCAGGCGCCCCCGCCGACACCATCGGGGTACAGCCGGTAAGCCTGCGGGACGGGGCCGCGGCCAACACGCGTCCCCATCCCCCGTTCCTCTGATGCCCGCAGTGGGGACGAGTGCTATACTGGCGCCAACTCACTCCGGCGAGGAATCGTTCATGCCAATCACGCAGTTGGACCCGGCGTTGGCGCGGTTGATCGACACGGACCAGCCCGTTCTGGAGTTGGCCGCCGGTTACGGCGGAGAGATGGGCCCTGCCGAAGGCCCGGTCTGGTGGCAGGAGGGTGGTTACCTTCTCTTCAGCGACATTCACAACAGCCGCCGCATCAAGTACACCCCCGGCGAGGGGGCCTCGGTGTTCGCGGAAGGCACCCATCAGGCCAATGGTCTGACCCGTGACCCCCAAGGGCGCCTGGTAGCGTGTGAGCACGAGGCCCGGCGGGTCACCCGCCAGGAGCCTGACGGCAGCGTCACCGTGATTGCCAACAGCTTCCAGGGACGCCAACTCAACCGGCCCAACGACGTGGTGGTGAAATCCGACGGCTCCATCTACTTCACCGACCCCAATGCCGGGATAGCCAACCCGACCCAATGGGACCTCGGCTTTCCCGGCGTCTACCGCGTCTCGGCGGACTTGGGAAGCATCACGCTCATCGCCCGCGATTTCATCGGCCCCAACGGCTTGGCGTTCTCGCCCGACGAGTCGGTTCTCTACGTCATAGACTCCCGGCGCGGCCACCTGCGGGCCTTCGACATGCTGCCCAACGGACTTCCGGCCCTGGCGACCAGCCGGGTGTTCAGCCACAACCTGGGCGAGCGCCCAGGCTTCCCTGACGGCATGAAGGTCGACGTGGAGGGCAACGTGTACGTCGGCGGCTCCGGCGGCGTCTGGGTCATTGGTCCTTCGGGAGATCACCTGGGCACCATCGAGCACGACCGGCCCATCACCACCAACTTCGGCTTCGGCGGCGGAGACTGGAAGACCCTGTATTTCACGACCTGGGACACACTCTGGTCGGTCCAACTAAACGTACCGGGCCTGCCGGTGCCGGCACCCCAGCCGGGCTGATACCCGGCCGCCGGCCACGCGAAGCGACCAAGGGAACCTCTGAAGAAGTTATGGTCATTGAGGCGAAAGCCGAAATCTCGGGGGAGAGCATAACCCCCATCCTAACCTTCCCCCATCGGGGGGAAGGGACTTGCTCAAATGAGCGCCGGCGCCCCCATCCTAACCTTCGCCCATCGGGGGGAAGGGACTTGTTCAGATGTTCCCAAGCTTCTTCGGCGATAGAGATCAAGGAGGACGAATATGGAATTCGGGCTGTTCATGATGCCGTTGCACCCCCCACACCGGACGCCGTCCGATTCGTACGACCGTGACATAGAGCTCATCGTGCAGGCCGACCGCCTCGGCATCCACGAGGCTTGGATCGGCGAGCACATCACCGAGACTTGGGAAAACGCGCCCGTCCCCGAGTTGCTGATCGCCCAGGCGTTGGCGCTCACCGAGAAAATCGTGCTGGCCACCGGCGTCACCATGCTGCCCCTGCACCACCCGGTGGACACCGCCCACCGCATCGCCATGATCGACCACATGGCCCGGGGCCGGTTCTACTGGGGAATCGGGATTCGCTCGCTGCCCACCGACCTGCAACTCTACGGCGTCAACTTCGACAGCATGGACGATGTCCGGGAGCAGGGCAAAGAGGCGCTGGAAGTGATCTTGGGGCTTTGGGCCGCCGCCGATGAAGGCAAGTTCGGTTTCGAGGGCAAGTATTACCAGGTCCACGCCCCCGAGGCCATGTTCGAGCTGGGCCGCCGCCTCTACTTCAAGCCGTACCAGGACCCCCATCCTCCCATCGGCGTAGCCGCGTCCACCCCGACCACAGACACGATACGGATGGCCGGCGCGCGGGGTTGGATTCCCATGAGCAACCTGCCCGACCGGTTCATCCCCGATATGTGGAAGACCATGGAGGAAGGGGCCGCCAGCACCGGCCGCGAGGCCAAACGCAGTGATCTGCGCTTGGGCCGCGACATCTATGTCGGCGAAACACCCCAGTCGGCCCGTGAGGAAGCCAGGGTCGTTTTGGGTAAGCCCTTCGAGGACCACCAGTGGAAAAATCGCAAGGCCGGCGGCATCCTCGGCTACCTGAAGGACGATCAGTCCATGACTGACGAGGAAGTCGACGTCGACTACATGTTGGAGAACATCTGGATCGTCGGCGACCCGTCGGAAGTCGCCGAAAAGATCGAAAAGAGCTACGAAGACACCGGCGGCTTTGGCTACCTGCTCAACGTGACTATGGACCCCGACGATCATTCGCTGGTGCAGCGCTCGCAGCGGCTGCTCATGGAGCAAGTCGCGCCCAAGATCGAGCACCTGGGGTAGAAGCCGGGCACAACCGCGGCTCCAACTCGACCATTCGGACCTGAGGGGTGAAATGACGACTTTGAACGAACGGCAACAGGGGGGCGCGGAAATCCGTGCCAAGTTCGGCGGGGGCTCCCCCAGCTCCGGTTCGGTCCCGGCGTCCCGGGAAATGGCGCCCGACCTGCACCGGATCGCCGACGAGGCGCTGTTCGGCTCCATCTGGCGGCGTCCCGGGCTGGAAATCGAGCACCGGGAGATGGTTACACTTTCCGTGCTTACCGTCTTGCAACGGGAAAACCAACTGACCCGCCACGTGAGCAACGCCGTCAATCTGGGACTGACGCCCCAGCAGGTGATCGAGGTCATGATTCACGCCGCTTTCTACGGCGGGGTCCCCACGGCCTTCAACGCCATGGGGGTGGCCAAGAAGGTGTTCGACGAGCAGGGCATCGATTTCTCGCCGCAACTGGTGTTCGATCCCAACGACACGCCCGAAGGCCTGTACAACCGGGGTGTGGAGCGCCGCCAGGAGTACATGGGCAGCCCGTCCGGCGGCCCCGGGCCCGAACCGGTGACCCAGGCCGAACGAGAGTTCAATCGCCTTACCACCGAGTACTACTGGGGCGCCGTTTGGACCCGGCCGGGCCTCGACCTGGAAAGCCGCTGCATCTGTACCCTGGCCTGCCTGACCGCGCTGGGCCGGGAGGGGCCGTTGCGCAGCCACATCCAGGCCGGCCTCAACATTGGCATGAGCCAGGAGAAAATCGTAGAGGTGTTCATTCACACCACCTTCTACGGAGGACTGCCCTTCACCAGGGCCGCTATTGACCTCGCCAACGAAATCTTCCGGCAACGGGGCGCTTAACGCCCCGGCGCTAACCGGACCTGCGCTAACCGGATTTTCGGGTTCGGAGAGTTCGCCGTCGAATGACGGCTGCCCCGACCTGCGTTTCGACTGGTCGGCAGGGTGACATCCACCGTGTAGCCCGGCGTTCTATCCCTCCGGGCAGGGAGATTCGCCTTCGCCGAAAGTCACCGCGGGTCAACCCGAAGTGGTCAAGAACCTCCTGCTCGACAGCTCCGGCCTCGCCGCCGTTTCCCCGGACCTTGCGGCCGTAGAGGGGCAGGGCGGCGCTGATCTCCAAGCGCCGGGCGCACCCGTTTTATTTACCCGGGCCAAGGCCGAAAAAAGCCTTGGGAGAACCCCGTTTAAGCAGTGGAGTAGGGTGTTATGTGGGGCATCACCTCGCCAACAAACAAGTCCATCGATTGGCTCACTTGTTGGGGGGTGAGGTCGCCCCAAGCGAAAATCGAGCAAAAATAGTTGATCCCGGTCTCATCCACCGCCTGCTGCACCTGCTCCCGGACGGTTGCCGGCGACCCGGCGATGAAGACTCCCTGGGCCAACAGGCCGTCGAAGTCGCGGATGAAGTTGAGGAAGTCGCTGCCCGCTTTGTTCCAGAGGAAATTGATGTTGTGGAACCAGGCCTGGAAGGCGGCCCGGCATTCCCGCAACGCCTGTTCGTCGGTCTCGGCGATGTAAACGTGCCTGGTGAGCCCCAGCTTGGGGACTTCAACGTGGGAGTTCATCCCGTTGGCGTCCCGCTGTTCGGACCATACCTGCTTGTAGAGGTCGAAATGGGCCTTGGTGACCTCGTTGGAGGCGAACACATGGCTGGTGTTGAAATTGTGCTGGGCGATCCACGGCACCGTTTCCAAATTGTTGCTGGCGTACCATAACGGCGGATAGGGCTTCTGGTACGGCTTGATCCATAGCTCCACGTCTTCGAAGTTATAGTGCTTGCCATGGTGATTGATCGTCCCGTCGGTGAACCCGGTGAGCAGGATGCTCATCTCTTCGTTGAACATGTCCCAGCTCTGCCCCAAGTCGACGTCGAACTTCTCGGCCTCCATGGGCACGATGCCCCTTCCCACTCCCAAGTCGAGCCTGCCGTTGCTGAGGTTGTCGAGCATGCAGATTTCGTGAAGGAGTCTGATAGGGTTGTAAAAGGGCAGCAGGAACACCAGCGGACCCAGACGGATGCGGCTGGTGCGTTGAGCCGCCGCCGCCAGGAACACGGCCGGCGACGGTGACACGCTCAGGGGTGTCATGTGGTGTTCCGCGAGGTGATAGCAATAGAAGTTATTCCGGTCGGCGAATTCCAACATCCGCAGCCGGTTTTCGTAGATTTCATGGGCCGGAGAGCTGTCCCACTCGATCCAGTCGAAGATCCCGAAATCCAACGAGGTCTCCAACGCTTTTGTCTGAGTCATAGCCGGCCTCCAATGGTTGAGAGACTGGAGTCGAGGCGGTCCGCGCCAATCTGCTGGTGGTTGACCCCGGTGGCGACGCCGCCGCCGGGCTCCGGGGTGGTTATCTTGCAGCTTGAAGCATTCGCGTGGGCTGGAGCTTCGCTATCCGTGCTGCCCTACCGGACTACGGCCCTGGCATGGCTTAAGGCTGGCAACGTCGCCAAGATGCGGCTCATGCGAGTGAATGTCTCCTGAGCCTCTACGTTAGCCGTTCGGCGTCGTGGATGTAAGTGTTGGTCTCACGGATTAAATCCGCCATGTCCTGTTCCGGCTCGCAGTTGCCGTCATAGAAGCAGTTGACATGCAACAGTGCCGACCGAGTGTTGTACTGGCCTTGAAAGACATCAAATGTCGGACCTGTCTTGCTCAACTTCAACAGCGCACGTCGGGCTTGCCCCGCGGATTGCGGTTCCTCGCCGGTACGCTCCAGAATCAAAGCATCGGTTGCCCGCTTGGCAGCGGCCCATGCCTTTTCCGCGGCGTCGCGGATGTCACCTGCTGCCAGCCGGTCCAAGGCGTCCGAGTAAAGGCCCCTGGCGTCGGAAAAAAGTTCCCTTGCCCTGTCAGTCGTTACCATTACGCTTCATTTGTACGCCATGTCAGCACTTTTGGCAATACTTCCGAGTCTGGCCTAGCCTGGCCTGGCCTGATCTGGTCTCTACCTCCTACGCCGATTGACAAGGGCCGGTCTCGCGCCTCCATTGCCCGGGTATATAATTCCCTTTCCAAAAGCGGTCGGACGCGGCCTCAAGGTCAGACGATGAGCATCAGCTACAGCGAGCTCCACTGCCACAGCAATTACTCCTTCCAGGAGGGAGCGTCCTCCATCGGCGAGCTCCTGGTCCGGGCCTTGGCCCTGGAGTATCCTGCGCTGGCCCTGACCGACCATGACAACCTCTGCGGGGCGATGGAGTTTGCCCGCGCGGCGAAATCCGTGGGCGTTCAGCCCGTCATCGGGGCCGAGGTTACCCTTGCCGACGGCTCCCACCTTACCCTGCTGGTGGAAACTGCGGTGGGGTACGGCAACCTGTGCCAGCTCGTCACTCACTCCCGTATTGGAGGAGACCGGCGCGATCCCAAGCTGGATCCTGGGCGGCTTCCGGAACACGCCGAGGGCCTCATTTTGCTGACCGGCTGCGGGAAGGGCCAGGTCCCCGGCCTGGCGGCTGAAGGCCGGCAACGGGAGGGGGAAGCCCGTCTGAGAGACTATTTGGAGTGGTTCGGGGCCGCCAACGTCTTCATCGAGCTTCAACAGAACCTGGCTTACGGAGACACCCTGAGGAACAAGCGCCTGCTCCAATTGGGCCGCGAGCTGGACGTGGCTGTGGTTGCCACTAACAATGTTCACTACCATGTTCCGGAACGGCACCGGCTGCAGGACGCCTTGGTGGCTATTCGTCACAACAAGACACTGGAGGAGACCCACCGGGAGCGCCGGCCCAACACCAACTTCTATCTCAAGCCGGCGTCAGAGATGGCGGCGCTGTTCAAAGGTCTCCCGGAGGCCCTGTACAATTCGACCCGCATTGCCGAGCGCTGCGACTTCGACCTGACCCGCAATCACGGCTACGAGTTCCCGTCCTATCCGGTGCCCGACGGCTACAACCCCCAGAGCTATTTCGAAAAGCTGTGCCGCGAGGCGGCGGTACGCAGGTACGGCGCCACAACGCCCCGGGTCCAGGAACGGCTGGACGAGGAGTTCCGGCTAATTCGAAAGCACAACCTTGCCGGCTTCTTCCTGGTGTACTACGAGATCATCCAACTAGCCCATGAGGTGATGCTGTCCCTGGGTCTGACCGAACGGGAGATATCCATAGAGGAAAGGCCGCCAGGCAGGGGAAGGGGCTCCTCGGTGGCTTTGCTGGTGGGCTATCTAATTGGCCTCTCCCACATCGACCCCCTGCAGTTCAACCTCTCCCTTGACCGTTTCTTGAACGACGAGATGGGATCGGTGCCGGACATCGATCTGGACTTTCCCCGGGATATCCGGGAGGAATTGATCAAACGGGTGCACGAAAAGTGGGGATGGGACCGCGCGGTGCTTACCGGCATGATCGCTACCTACAAGATGCAGGGCGCCGTTCGCGACGTGGGTAAGGCCTTGGGTCTTCCCTCCGAAGACGTGGACAAGCTGGCCAAGAGGATGGACGTTCGCCACGCCGAAGGTCTGGAGGAGGAGATGTTGTCCCTGCCCGACTTCCGGCACAAGGTGGGCCTGCCGGTGTGGAGGGACCTGGTGAACCTGGCTCCTCAATTGGAGGGATTCCCCAAGTACCTCGGCCAGCACCCTGGGGGTATGATCATCAGCTCTTCACCCCTCACCAGCGTGGTGCCGGTACAGCAAGCCGCCATAGACGGCCGCTACATATGCCACTGGGACAAGGACAGCATTCATGACGCCGGGTTCGTCAAGATCGACTTCCTGGCCTTGGGCGCTCTTTCCCAAATGCAGGAAACCCTGGGGTTGATCGAGGAACGCACGGGCCGCTACATCGACCTGTCCCGGATCGATTTCGAAGACCGGAACGTTTACGGCTCCATTCACCGGGCCGACACCGTGGGGATTTTCCAGGTGGAGTCGACGGCCCAGATGCAGACAGTAACCCGCATCAAGCCCGGCAACCTGGTGGAAATGGCGTATGAAGTCTCCGCCGTTCGCCCGGGGGTTGGGGTGAATGATGGGGTTACCCAGTTTATCGAAAGGTACGTTCATGGCGCTCCCTGGGAGTTCGACCATCCGTTGGAGGAACGGGCGCTGGCCCGGACCAAAGGAATCATTCTTTTCCAGGACCAGGTAAACCAACTTGCGACGGACGTCGCCGGCTTCAGCCCCAAGGAGGCGGACGATCTGCGGAGGGCCTTCGGCCGCCGGAATAACCGGACCCTGCTGGAGATGTACTGGGAAAGATTCAAAAATGGCTGCGCCGGCCGGGGTGTTCCCGAAGCCACGGCCGTGAAGGTATTCAAAAAATTCTCCGGCCAGTACATGTTCCCCGAGTCCCATGCCTACGCCTTTGGGATCACGGCTTACCAGATGGCCTGGCTCAAGTACTACTATCCGCTGGAGTTCTTCGTGGCCATCTTCAACCAACAGCCAATGGGTTTCTACAACCTGGAGACCCTGAAGGAAGACGCCAGACGGCACGGCGTGAATGTTCTGAACCCCAATATCAATCAGAGCCGGATGAAATGCGTGATCAAAGACGAGTCGCTGTTGTTGGGATTCCTCAATGTGAAGGGCGTCGGGCAGGCCGGGGCCTTGGCGGTGGTGGAGGCCCGGGAGCGGGGCGACCCCTTCGACAGCCTGGCCGACGCGATGCAGCGTACCGGGCTGCAACAGGAGATGCTGGACAACCTGGCGGCTGCCGGGGCCTTCGACGCCTTCACCCCAGACCGCCGGGCGGCGGTCTGGGAGGTGGGGCTGCGCTACCGGCCGGTGGGCATCCAGCAGGTTCTTCCCCTGCCGGTGGAGCAGGACTCGGCGGACCTGCCGGCGCTGACCCCGTGGGAAAACATGATGGCGGAATACCGGGTTATGGGGCTTCATCCCAAGGGGCACTTCATGGCGCACCTCAGACCGCTGATGGACCCCGGCATACTGTCCAGCGACCAGTTGGCCGTGGTGGAAGACGGCAAGAAGGTGAGCGTTGCCGGGCTGGTGATACGCCGGCAGCACCCCAACTCCAACGCCGTTTTCATCACCCTGGAGGACGAGTTCGGGCACACTCCGCTGGTGGTGTGGCCGCAAGTCTTCAAGCGTTTTCGCTTGGCCATCAAGGAGCCGGTGTTGAGGGTCGAAGGTTTCGTGTCCCGTCGCGACGGCTCGATGAACGTAGTCGCCACCCGGATAGAAGGAATCAAGACGGTCTATGACCTTCCCAAGTCAAAGAACTGGGGATAGATAAGCGGGATAGATTAAGTCGGATAGATAAGCGGGATGGATAAGTCGGGTAGATAAGTGTCCCCTCCGCCAGGCGGGGTTATCAATCGGCAACGGAATAAGTCACCTGACCTCAGCGCCCGAAAACGGCCATTGCGATCAGCCGCCATTCGACCGCGGTTGACGCGCCGGGAAGCACCTTCTAGACTCACTCTAAACTCACCACTGGGCTATCCGAGAGGCTGGAGGGCCGGGGCGTTCAGAGTCCCCGCACCATGACCGACATCAAATACGAGAAACGGGGCCATATTGCCTGCATCACCATCTGCCGCCCTCAGGCCATGAACGCACTGGGGCCCGGGCAGCAGGCGGAAATGGTGGCGGTCTGGGAGGATTTTCGGGACGACCCGGATGCCTGGGTCGCCATCGTCACCGGAGAGGGCGAACGGGCCTTCTGCGCCGGCGCCGACCTCAAGACCTACACCCCACTTCTCGCTGAACGGGACATCTACGACCTCAGACAGGACGCCCACCGGCCCGGCTTCGGCGGGATCACCCGGGGCCTGGAGATCTGGAAGCCGATAATCGCCGCCGTCAACGGTTACGCTTTGGCCGGCGGACTGGAACTGGCCTTGGCCTGCGACATTCGAATAGCGTCGGAAAACGCCCGGTTCGGATGCTCCGAGGTCAAGCGGGGCTTTCACCACTGTGACGGCGGCACTGTCCGACTCCCCTTGATAGTTGGGTTGGGCAACGCCCTCAAAATGCAGCTTACCGGTGACGAGATCGACGCCGGCGAAGCACTGCGTATCGGTCTGGTCACAGATGTGGTGGCGCTGGCCGACCTGATGCCGACTGCCGAACGCTACGCTGAAACCATCATCGCCAACGGGCCCCTGGGCGTGCGATCAGCCAAGGAGTCGATGCTGCGCAGCCTTGGCCGCGCCCTGGAGGACGCCCTCCGTTACGAGAACATCCTGTTCTCCACCCTGACCCGCACCGAAGACTTCAAGGAAGGCCCTCGCGCCTTCAGTGAAAAGCGCCCGCCGGACTGGCAGGGCCGCTAACCAGGCCTGCCGCCCTTACACCCGACACCTTTACGATCAGCATCTTAAGCGGCGCTTTAAGAAGGGACGACATGTTGCAAGAAGAAGAACGCGTACCGTTGGACTGGGATGCCCTGCAGGTTGGGGAAACGTTCGAGAAGTTCGACTACGTCCTTACGCAGGAGATGATCGACGGGTACCGGGAGGGGGTCATGGACCCGGAGGCCAGCTTCCCGACCATCTCCCACAAAGTCGACGTCCGCCAATATAACGCCAGATACACTGACAGCGGTTCGGTGAACGCCCGGTGCGCCTTCTACTGCTACAACCCGCCGGTGGCCGGGAAGCGCCTGACCGTGACCGCCTGGATCGCCGACAAGTATCTGCGGAGGGGCAAGAACTACATCGTCACCGAGGCCGTTTCGGTGGACGAAGACGGCCGCTTGATCGATCGGGTGATCACCCACGAGCTCAAGCAGCCTTCGGAGGTAGGCAAGAAGTGGGGCGGGTAGAACGCAGCTACGAAATAGGCGCGCCGGTCACTCCCTTGGTGAAGCACATGACCCAGGAGGGCATCAACTTGTTTGAAGGGAGCTCAGGCGAGACCGGCCCCTCCCAGTTCACCGACGAAGAGGCGGCGCGGGAGACCCTGGGCACCTCGGGGACCGTCGCGTCGGGCAGAATGTCCCTCACATTCGCCATCGAAATGCTGCGCCGGTATTTCGGCGCCGACGTTTTCAACCATACCGGCATGGTAGACCTTCGGTTCCTGCGGCCGGTGCGTCCCGGAGACACCATAACCTTCTCCGGCACAATCAGCGAAATGTCTCGGGAGGCCAACGGCAGCCGGGTGACCGTTGACATTAAGGCGGAGAACCAGAACGGCGACACGACCGGCGCCGGTAAAGGCAGCGCGGTTGTGCCCGTGGCCTACTTGCCTCCTGAAGAGTAACCGCAAAAAGAGTAACCGTAAAAAAGTAACCGTAAAGAGTAACCATAGAAGAGCAATAATAGAGTTGAGTAGCCATGAAATGACGACGATGAATGAAATCCCGTCGAATTTCAGGGATTAGTGACAGGATACCCCATGTTGGTGATATAATGAGCCTCGGTGCTAGTTAAGGTGTCCCGGTGCCGGTTGCAATCAGTTGCCTGCAGCCTCGGATAGCCTAGACTGAGCCTATCCAAAATAAGTCGGAGGTTACCCGATGGCCCTAGCAGACAAAAGTCTCACCTGCGTGGAGTGCGGAGCGCCCTTCACGTTTACCAGCGGAGAGCAGGAGTTCTTCGCCTCCCGTGGTTACACCAATGAGCCCAAGCGGTGCCCCGAGTGCCGCAGCGCCCGGAAGAACCAACAGCGCGGCGGCAGCGGCGGCGGCGGCGGGTTCGGCGGCGGCGCCCCCAGAGAGATGCACCCCGTGGTATGTGCCCAGTGCGGCATCGATACCATGGTGCCCTTCGTGCCCCGGGGAGACCGCCCGGTGTACTGCAGCGATTGTTTCAGCACCATGAGGCGCTAGTACTCCCTCTCGGACCTGGTAGAAGAGCCGCCGCCCTGGCGGCTCTTTTCTTTAGCGTTGGTCCCGCTCGCTACCCGTCCGCACCATAAGGGAGCGCGTTGCATGGCGACTACCTTGGGAATAGTGGGTTGCGGGGCGATTGGCAAGGCTCTGCTCAAAGCCGCCGACGACGGAGACTTGGGCCCGGTAACGATAGCAGGGGTCACGAGTCGTACCGAGGGCTCCGCACGGGAGTTCCTGTCAACTCTCCGAGACGCACCTCCATACTTGGAGCGTGACGACCTGATCGCCCGATCGGACCTTCTGGTCGAGACCGCCGGCAGTCATGTCGTGCCCGAACTGGCCGAATCGGCCTTTGACGCCGGAAAAGCCCTCGTGGTCATCAGTGTCGGCGCGCTTCTCGACCACCCCGAGATCATCCAAAGGGCGAGGGATACTGGATGCCGCCTGGTCGCGCCGTCCGGAGCCATCGCCGGCTTGGACGGCATCAAGTCGGCTTCGGCGGGGCGCATTGACCGGGTGGCCATGGTGTCCCGCAAACCGCCCGAGGCCCTGGAGGGAGCGCCTTACCTGGTGGAACACGGGATTAGCCTGGCCGGGTTGGACCGGGAGCGCGAGATATTTTCAGGCTCGGCACGGGCCGCCTGCCGCGGATTCCCTTCCAATCTCAACGTGTCGGCCGCAGTCAGTTTGGCCGGCATCGGTCCCGACGAGACCACGTTAACGATGGTCGCGGTCCCGGGACTAAAGCGAAACTGCCACGACATCGAGGTCGAAGGAGAGTTCGGCTTCCTCTCGGTGCATATCGAAAACATCCCTTCCGAAAACCCCAAGACCGGACGACTGACCGCATTGTCGATAATCCGGTCGGTCAGAGACGCGGTAGACCCGGTACGGATCGGTACCTAGCCGCGCTAAGCCGGCAACCGAAAGTTCAGGCGCGGCGCGGGCGCCGCTCGTGCCATGGGGCGGCTTGCTCGCAGGCATAGGCCACGTTCAGCGCCGTTTGGTCCGCGCCGGCCTTCCGCCAATCTGCAGGCCGCAGGGCAGCCCCCGGTCACTGAAGTCGCAGGGCCGTCGGTCAGGAAATCAAACGGGCGTACTCGTCCAAGAGCGGCGTGACGGTATCAGCTTCTTCGGATGGCAGGCTGAAAATCACCCGGTCCACCCCGGCGTCCTCCATTCCTGCCAAATTCTCGGGGTCGGGCCGGACGCCGAAGACGGAGATTGAGATGGTGTCGGGGTCGCGGCCGACGTCCTCGGCGCGGCGCTTCAAGGCTTGGATTTTCTCGGGAAGACTGGGCCCATCGGCGGCCCGGCCGCTGATGGGCAGCCAACCGTCGCAGTACTCCAACACCCGGTCGAACGTGGTGGGGCCGTCGCCTCCCATGATTATTGGCGGGTGCGGTTTTTGCACTGGCTTGGGGTAGGCCCACATCCTGTCGAAATTGACGTGCCGTCCGTGGAATTCGGGCTCTTCCTCGGTCCAGATGGCCTTCATGGCAAGGATGTTCTCCCGCAAGACCCGCCAGCGGCGCCGGAAATTGGTGCCGTGGTCCTCCATCTCCTCGGCGTTCCAGCCGCCCCCGATGCCAAAGATGAAGCGGCCGTTGGAAATCCGGTCCAGGCTGGCGACTTCCTTCGCCGTGGTGATTGGGTCGCGTTCGATCATCAGGCAGATGCCGGTGGCCAGCTTCAGGTTGGTGGTGGCCCCGGCCGCCGCGGTGAGGGCCACAAAGGGGTCGTAGGTGTGCCAGTACATGCGGGGCAGGTCAGGCCCGCCGGGCCAGGGACTTGTGCGGCTGCTCGGTATATGGGTGTGCTCCGGCACCCACAGGGACTCAAATCCACGCTCCTCCAATGCCCGGCCCAAGTCGTCGGGGCGCATGGAATAGTCAGTGACGAACATCATTCCGCCGTATTGCATGTTTAACCTCACGAATCACGGTTTCAGCGTGTAGTATAGCATCGCCCTAACTGATCATTCGAAGGGGATCGTAGAGTCTCGTATGTGGTGGATGACCCTTCGTTCCGATGCCGGGCGACAGGGTTGATCCATAGACGGATTGCGTCTCCATTCGACCGACCATAAGATAGATGGCAATAAGGCCGTTTCTCCCAATCGGCCGCATGGGAAGGACTTGGTATGTCAGAGTCTCTCGACGACCGATCTCCGGACTCAGCCGAAACTGGATTGAGCTCTCTCTTTCGACGGATGTCTCAGGAATTCCGTGGGGAGGTCGTCAAACGGGCCCTTGATTGGCGGGACCAATCCTCCGGGGAAGCGCGGGCGGCGATTCGGAGAGCGGTCGATGATTGTGTCGAAGTGGCCGGATTCCGGTACGCCGGACTGGCGCCGCCCTTCCGGCTGCGCGGGCCGGTGGCGGAGGTCATACAGCGGCAGGATAACCTGGCCGGGGCGGTGCTGAGGGTTTGGGTCGAGTCACAAGAACCGTTGCGGTCGGCCGTCCACGCTCACCTGGCAGGCCACGGGATGACCACGACGGGTTGCGATTATTCCGGGAGCACAATTGCCTTGGCCGTGAACGATGGCGTGCAGGAAGATGCCCGCGCGTCTTTTCTGGAAGGCGACACCGGGGCCAACGAGGACGAAGTGGCGCTCATGGTCTGTTGCGTCACCGGAGCAGTGATTGCAGAGGCTGACGAATTCGAAGCGGACGAAGAAATCAACCTGGAAATCCTGTTGGCGGATACGTTCAATCGGCTGGTCACGACCCCCTCTCATGGGCCGGAATGGGAACAGGTGATTCCGGACTTCATCAGGAGTGTCTCAAGCCTGATCGAAGCCAAAGAACAGGAGCGCAGCCGGGCCGCGACTCTCGATCAATTGCTTACCGACATCCGGGCCCAATTCCCGCAGTTGATTGCGTTCTTCCAGTGGCATCCTCGTGCCTGGGCCTCCGCAAACGTCCACCCCCACCTGGGGTTGGAGATAGCGCATGACGCGGCGGCGGACGTTCAGGGACTGCTGGCCGAATACGCTCCGATTCACGATCGTGCGCCATTTGCCGCCGAGGAATTGGTCCGCTCGGTGCGGCGGGCTGAGTTGCTGCCTCGCATTCTGGACGCCGGCAACGCCCTGAACTCTATGATGGACGTGGGAGACGAGCCCGACGAAGATGAAGAGCCTGAGCCTTTCCTGCCCCCGGAGGACGGCGATGGAGTTACCGCTGAACGCCGGCCACAAGACGACATTTACGGTCGGCCGGAGTCCCTGCCGTCGGGGTATTCGCCTCTGGCAACGGGCGAACACCATGTCCCGGCAGGTGAGGAATTCAGCGAAGTGCCGCCCTGCGAGATAGAGGACTACCTGCTGTTGCGTCTGGAACGGCAGGACCTTGAACAGGAAAACGACGAACTGGAGCAGGAAGTCCGAACCCTCAAGGAGCAGCTATTCGACAGCCGCAGCAAAGAGCAAGGTTTCAGGTTGGCGCTGGGCTCCCAGGACGGGTATGCCGGCGGAAACGCACCGGCGATAGAGGACGTGAGCGGCGCGGTTGGCCTTGCTATGGAGCGGTTCAGCGACCGGCTGCTGTTCCAGCTTAATTCCAATTCCAGCGTTGAGGGCAATCCGTTCAAATGGCCGGACAAAGTCTGGAATGCGCTTGAGTGGCTGGCCACCATCTATTACGAGGCCCGGACCGGCTCTTCCAAGAACACCGATCTGGACGGGTCGTGCCGACAGGCCAGCGAAATGTGGTACAAGACCAGCCAGCACGACACGACTATGGCCACGTATCGCAACTCGTACACCACGAGGGTCAATGGCCGCATCATCTGGCTCGAAGAGCATATCGGGAAGGGCACCAGCTTCGATCCCCGCCGCACCATCCGCATCGCTTTCGATTGGGACCGCGACCTGCGAAAAGTTGTCATCGGCTACATTGGCCGGCACCAGAAAACATCCGCGACTTGAGCGCCGGACCTGGCTAGTATTCAGTCAAGGGAGGAATGGTAAGGGTATAGATAGCGGGGCCTGGCCTTGGCATTCCTGATTGGATCTTGTATTAGTTGTCAACTTCCACCATTGACTGACTAACGGCTCCTGAATAGGCTAGGGCGTATACAATCGGCTAGGAGTCCAGCATGCATACGGAAATCCTCAGCCCAAAGAGGCTGTTCCAAAAGGAAGTCCGCTACGTCATCCCTCCTTTCCAACGACCCTACGTATGGTCCCAGGACGAACAGTGGGGGCCGCTGTGGGAAGACGTTCGGAATGTCGCCGAAGGATACTTGGAAGCCTTGGAGAAATCAGGCTACGACGAAGTAAAAGCGGAAAGCGAGACGAGCGCGCACTTCCTCGGTGCGGTCGTTCTTCGGCAGGTATCCACCGCAACCAAGGATGTTGAACAACGCGAGGTCATTGACGGGCAACAGCGCCTGACCACCCTGCAACTCCTCTTGGACGCCATCCAACAGGTCTGCGAGGGTCTCGACCAACCGTACGCGAAGAGTGCTGGGCGGCGGCTATCCAAATTGGTCACCAATGACAGAGAGCTGATCACGGACGATCACCACGTCTTCAAGCTCTGGCCGACCCATATGGATCAAGAGGCGTTCAGGCATGCCATGGACAATGGCTTGCCCATCAATGATTTCGCCGACTCCCTCATAGTTCAGGCCCATGAGTTCTTCCAACTGCAGATACGGGAATGGCTCGGCGGGGTCGACGAGTCCACCAAACACAAGATAGACGCTCTCGAGGCTGCGGCCACGAACATGCTTCAATTGGTCGTGATCGACTTGGACACCCAAGACGACCCGAACCTGATATTTGAAACCTTGAACGCCCGGGGCACTCCTCTTGAGGAATCCGACCTCGTTAAGAACTACGTTCTGTCTGGGGGACAGGGATTAGACCTGTGGGGAAACCTAGACGACAGATGATGGCGGGAGGAGGTCAGACAGGGCCGCATCCGCAGGCCGCGTTTGGATATGCTCCTCAACCATTGGTTAGCAATGCGGACGAGTACTGAAGTCACCTCAGCGAACGTGTTCAATGCGTTCCGATCCTATGCAAGCGGTCACGGGATTGGCAAGGTGATGACGGATGTCAAACACGGTCTGACGAGCTACCGCGAGTACGATACCACCCAAGGAAACAAAATTGGCGCGGGGTCGTTCTACCACCGCATAAGCGTCATGGAGGCGGGCGTGATTACGCCGGTGTTGCTGCTGTTGCTGTCCGCAGAACAGGAGCCGCGCCAGAGAGCCTTAGCCGTCTTGGAGAGCTTCTTAGTCCGGAGGATGATATGCCGCCAGTCCACCATGGGGTTCAACAAGTTGGTCCTCGAGTTGGTCAATCATTTGCACGAGGGTGGCTTGGAGAACGTGGACAGGACCACCGCCGGGTTCCTCAAGGACCAGAAAGCACCACGCCGGGTATGGCCCACCGACGAAGACGTGTCCCATGCACTTATCTCCTCTCCCCTCTATCGGCTCCTGACAAGGGGGAGAATGCGGCTGATTCTCGAAGGCGTTGAGGGTTGGCTGCGCTCATCAGGGAAGTCCGAGGATACAACCGTGCCGGGGAACCTGACTATTGAACACGTCTTGCCAGTGGGCTGGAGAACAGAGGAATGGTCGCTCCCAAGCGGCGCCGATGAGGGCGAGGCGAGATATAGGCGAAATGGACTGATCCACACCGTGGGCAACCTCACGCTAACTACCCAGCAGCTTAACTCGTCCATGTCCAACGACGCATGGGAAATGAAGCGTCAAGAGCTTTGGGATCACGCCACCCTGCTGCTCAACAAAGACTTGGTTTCCAATGACTCTTGGGACGAGGAGTGCATTGTCAACCGGAGTCGCCGGACAGCCGAAGTGGTCTCGCGGGTGTGGCCTGGGCCAGACTCTCCGGTGTGGCCAGGTGAATAGTGGACGGCTCACCTTGGGAATGCACCATTCCCTCTTCTGCCAGGGCTTGAGGGCGTGTTTTTGAGACGCTTGCGCACCCTTTCGTGGAACATGGAGGATGCCAACTTCAACTCCACCACCTTGCCAGCCAGGAGGCGCAGGGTCCAGTGGTCATGCCCTGCCGGCGGCGGGCTGCAGGCCAGGGCGATCAGGTGGGCCTCGCCCCGGTCGTCCAGCTTCCGGCGCCGGTTGGCCTGGGGACGGTCCTTCAGCACCCCCGCCAACCCTTCTTCGGTAAAGCGTTGCTTGACCCGGTACACTGTGCCCAGGGCCACATCCCGGGCTTCAGCCACTTGGGGAGCTGGCCAACCGTCGTCGCTCTTGAGGAGAATCCGGGCCCTGGCGGTGACTCGGGCCGGGTGTTTCCCAACCCGAATCAGACGCTGCACTGCGTACTTGTCCCGGACCATCACTGCCATCCCCGCCAACGACACTTCCCAGCAGGCGGGATAGCCTAATTGTCCGTTTACTTAAACAATTGCTACAACGAAGTTGACTGAGTGCTAGAACACCACTACCGAACGCAAAACCTCTCCACGCTCCATCTTGTGGAAGGCTTCCTCGACGTCACCTATGCCGATGGTCTCGGACACGAACCGGTCCAGGTCAAGGCGGCCCTGTAGATAGAGGTCGATGAGCATGGGGAAGTCCCTGGAAGGGAGGCAGTCGCCGTACCAAGAGGACTTCACGCTGCCGCCCCGGCCGAACACCTCCAAAAGCGGCAATTCTATTTTCATCTCCGGGTTCGGCACCCCGACCAAGACAACTGTCCCGGCGTGGTCCCGCGAGTAGAATGCCTGCTCGAAGGTCACCGGATTGCCCACGGCTTCAATGGCCACATTCACCCCGTTGCCGCCGGTGAGGGCCCGGACGCCCTCGACCGGGTCCGCGGACCTGGCGTTTATGGTGTGGGTGGCGCCGAATTGCCGGGCCCACTCCAGCTTACGGTCGTCAATGTCGATGGCGATGATGGTGTGGGCGCCGGCCAGGCGGGAGCCGGCGATGGCCGCGTTTCCCACGCCGCCGCAGCCGAAAACGGCCACGGAATCGCCGCGTCCGACCGCGCCCGTATTGATCGCCGCGCCCAGGCCAGCCATGACGCCGCAGCCCACCAGCCCGGCGGCTTCCGGCCGGGCCTCGGGAGACACTTTGACGGCCTGTCCCGCGTCCACCAGGGTCAACTCGGTGAATGCGCCGATGCCCAGGGCGGGCGATAGCGGGGTGCCGTCGCCCAGCGTCATGGGCTGGGAGGCGTTGCGGCTCCCGAAACAGTACCAGGGCCGCCCCCGCACGCAGGACCGGCAGGCGCCGCAGGGCGAACGCCAGGCGATGATCACGAAGTCCCCGGGCGCAACATTGGCGACGCCGTCGCCGACGCTCTCCACGGTCCCGGCGGCCTCATGTCCCAATAGGAAAGGGAAATCGTCGTTAATACCGCCATCCCGGTAATGAAGGTCGGTGTGGCAGACCCCGCAGGCCTTTACACGCACCAACGCCTCCCCAGGGCCGGGGTCGGGCACCAGAATCCTTTCCACCCTGACGGGGGCGCCCTTGGAACCGGCTATTACTCCGTCTACCTGATGTGCCATCGCATGTCCTCTACTCGCGCCGCGGTAACCGGCGCGCATCTCAAATCGTGTCGGCGGCCGAATCTTAGTCCGGCCCGGGGGGCTCGTCTATTGGCCGATTCCCAAGGCGTTCTTGATTTCCATGGCGAATCCTATCAACTCCTCATCGGCCCCCCGCTCGCCCATCAAAGACAGCCCGACCGGTAGCCCATCCACCGTGGCGACGGGTATCGACAACTGGGGCCGTCCCGTCGTTCCGCCCATACAGGTGAGGCGCAAGATGTTGGCTTGGACGTCGCGGCGCTCCGAGAGTCTCTCCGCTCTAAGGGGAGCCGGCACCGGAGAGGTCGGCAGGCACACCACGCCGCCCCCGGCGAAAATCTCGTTCATCCGCTCCCGGGCGGCATCTCGCACTGCGGCGGCTTCTTCGACCTGCTCGTCGGTGATGGTTCCGGCCATGCTATACCGCTCGCTCACCCAGTAGCTGAAACGGGGGTTGACCTCGTCGATCCAGTCGCGCAGAGTGTGCCACGCCTCGCGGGACTGCAGGACGTTCTGTTGGGTCGCCCAAGCGTCCAAGCCGTTGGGGGCGAGGGTAACGCTCGTGGTGTCGGCCACCAGTCCCCGAAGTCGTTCCGCCACAGGCCTGAGGGCGGCAGCCACGGAATCGTCGGCCGCGGCGAAGGCGTCCCCGGCGATGGTCAGCTTCTTGGGCCTTCCGGCGGCGATGTCCGGCCCAAACAACACCGACCCAACCCGGGCGAAGGTCTCGATGTCCCGTGCGAACCATCCGATCGTGTCGTAGCTGGGGGCCTGTTGCAGGATGCCGTCCAAGGGTATCCTGCCGTGGGTTGGCCGGAGACCGTAGAGCCCGCAGAAGCTGGCCGGTATCCTCACCGATCCCCCGGTGTCCGATCCCAAGGCAAAATCCACCAAGCCTCCGGCGACGGCGGCTGCCGACCCGCTGGATGAACCACCGGGCACCCGGCCCGGCGCATTGGGGTTGATTGGCGTTCCGTAGTGGGCGTTAACCCCCAGGATGCCGCGGGTGAGTTCGTCGGTGTGGGTCTTGCCCACCATGTTGGCTCCGGCGTCCACCAGGGTCTGAATGACCCACGCGGTGCGTTCCGCCGGAGCGTGGGTGGCCTTCCAATCGGGGTTGCCTCCGCCCGTGACGTGGCCGGCCACGTCAAAGATGTCCTTGGCCGCGAAGGTCATGGCCGATAGCGGGCCGCCGGGTATCCCTTCCAGAAACGCCTCAGTATCGGTGCAGAAGGCGTCTAGTGTGTCGATGATGGCGGGGCGGGCTTGGGTCATACGATCTTGCTCCTCGAGTTACTCTGGCTTGGGATAGCGGTCCTTTGAATCGTGGCGTGTTCCTGACTTGGGTCACTGCTCTACGGAACCCGTCAGTGTGTCGATGCGGGCGATGATGGCCTCTACGGTTTCGGTTACTGAGGATAGCAGTCCGAACCGGTCCTGCAAATCGACCTGCACCCCGACGTAGCGGTATCTCACGGCATAGGCGGTCAGCCAGGACAGCCTTTCTCCGGCGGGGGTGGCGATTTCTTCGGGACGTGTCCTGACTATCGCCGCCAAGTCGCCCAGGTTATGGGTGTTCCGGTAGTCTGTGTCCAAGGCGGAAATCCAGCCTTTCAGCGCGTTTTCCAACGCCTGTTGCGCGTGGAAGCCGATTGCCTCCTGGTCAGCTTCTCCCTCCACCAAGACATTCAACACGCGGACTTCCCGCCTGGCGTTGATAACGTGCTGTTGTATGTCGGGCCAGTTGGTGGGCTCAGGGTTATCGTAGACCACTTTCTCTCCGCCGGGGTCGACGCCGTCCCGCACGGCTTGGCCGGCCACGTGATTCCTGGCTCGACGGCCTTCGTTAAAGTCGTTTACGGTCAGATGCACTACGTCTACGCCCATCGGGTGGCCGTAGACCTCTCCCGATTTATCGTGCGCGACCTTGCTGGCCCGCATGAATTCCTCATGGGTCAGGTGGTCGGCGCCCATGATGATCAGCAGGTCGACGTCAGACTCGGTTGTAAAGTCTCCCCTGGCCCGCGAGCCAAATAGGATGACGGTGTCAGGGTAGACGTCGTCGGCAACGGCGCGGGCAATGGCGCAGGCCCGAGGGTCTGGATGCAGCCGGGTTGCGGCTCCGGTCATACCGTCCTCCGGTCAGCTATCGGCATGATTTCCAGCAGGAGAGGTCAAGAGACAGTTTATCGGCCGGGTTCCACTCCGTCTAGAACGATTGGAGTGGAGTGGGGACTTGGCAAGCTGGTAGAGGCTGAGACGTTCTGAGGTTAACATAGGGCTGGGGGACCTGGGCACCGGGCCGGGTTGCCAACTATAAATACTTGGCCCCCCACGTTATACGCCGCCGGTCAAATTGTCACTTCGGAGCACCATGTTTTTGATGCCACGGTAGACTCGGAGGATGCTACTCTGGCTGCCGATTACTGGCTGGACCAATTGGATGGCGGATCGAGATGGCGTTTCCAACTCGAGGACGAAGAAGAGGATGACGATAGCAGCGACAGGGTTAGCAAACTGGTAGCCTGGCTGACAGCGGGCTAGCTCTGGGAAGAAGCGAAATCAAAATTGGAACGGAGACCAATGACCACACGAAGACGCCAATCGGACGGTTCCGGCCAGCCCGGTACGCGGGCATGGCGAAATACCCTCCGGGCAATTAAACGGGAACTCGACGCCGACAACGGCCAGATCATCAGGAAACTGGAAGAACAGGACGCCGAATGGGCCGAGCAAATTCGCCCCTTGACCGAGTTGGCAGAGTCCCTGCGAGTCGAGGAACTTCTCTCCTACATGAACGACACGCTTCTGGACGGGCAGGGGGTCGTAGAAACGGTCTTTCGCTGGGTCGAAGTGGAGGCGCTGGAAGAAGAAAACGAGGACGATGAGGACGAGGACGATGACCATGAGGAAGACGACGATTGGGACGACGAGCTAGAGGATGACGACGAGGAGGATTTGGACGAGGACGAAGCCTTCGACCTGGCTGTGACTCTGTCGGTAACTCTGTTCTGGAAGGAGGCCGGGAGGCTGCAGGTCAGTGTGGAGATTCAGGAAGAGCAAGACGAAGACGAAATCGAGTTGCGCGCCAACGGAATGCCCATCGCCCCGCCAACGGCCCGCAATCTGCAGAGCGGCTTGGTCGAGGCTTTCAGGGAGCGGATGGATGTAGATTATGGCCAAGAGGATGACGAGGACGAATAGCGGCGGCGTTTGCCACGGCCAGTCGACGACGCTAGGATAGAGAAGGTCTCTTAACGTAAGGTCCGGCGCTTCGTAATTTGGAGCGCCGGACCGATATTCGGAGGACGACGATGCCACTACACCCGCAAGCACAGGCGGTAATAGAACAAGTCAACGCCCTCGGCCTGCCCCCGGCCCACACCGTAACCGCCGAGGAAGCCCGGGCCAACGCCCGCACCCGTCCCCGCTCCGTCGGTCCCGAGGTCGCCAGGGTGGAAAACCGGACCATCCCCGGCCCTGATAGCGACATCCCCGTGCGAATCTACACGCCGGAAGGGTCGGGGCCGTTCCCCATACTGGCTTGGTTCCACGGCGGCGGGTGGGTGATTGGAGACCTGGAATCGGCCGATGCATCGGCCCGTCACCTCTGTGTCGGCGCCGAATGCGTGGTAGTCTCTGTGGACTACCGGCTGGCCCCTGAAACCAAGTTCCCCGGCCCGGCCGAAGACTGCTATGCCGCCACCGTCTGGGCGGTGAATAACGCGGCGTCCATAAACGGCGACGCCACCCGCATCGCCGTGGGGGGCGACAGCGCCGGCGGCAACCTGGCCGCCGCCGTTTCCTTGATGGCCGCCGACCGCAACGGGCCGGACATCGCTTTCCAACTGCTGGTCTACCCGGTTACCGACCGGAACTTCGAGACTCCCTCCTACAATGACAATGCCGAGGGGTACATGCTGCTGCGCGACGGCATGGTCTGGTATTGGGACCAGTACCTGGCCAACGATGCCGACGCTTCCAATCCTTTCGCCGCCCCGATGCAGGCCCGGAGCCTGGCCGGCCAGCCCGCGGCGCTGGTGATTACCGCTGAATTCGACCCATTGCGGGATGAAGGAGAGTCCTACGCCTGCCGGCTCGAAGGAGCCGGCGTGGAGACAACCGCCAGCCGGTACGACGGTATGATTCACGGCTTCTTCGGCATGGTGGGCGTCGTCGATGCGGGCGGCGAGGCCATGGCCGAGGCCAACGCCGCATTGCGCAACGCCTTCGCCCGCACGTCGGTCCCCAGCGCGGCCGGCGACTAATCGCTCTCACCGGCAGGCCCGTATCGCGGACGGCTCGGGCCTGCGGCGCCCTATCCGGGCCACCGCTAATAAGATGAACAGGAAGGAATTATGACTGCGACCAAATCCGTGGAAGTCACCATCTGGCACGACTACACTTGACCCTTCTGCTACGTCGGCCTGGGCAGGCTCGACATATTGGCCCAAGAATTCAACCTTACCGTTAATCGCCGCCCCTACTTGCTGGGGCCTGACCGGCCTCCTGAGGGCGAACCCCGTCGGATGTTCGACGGCGAGACCGAGACCGAGCTCAATCCGGCGATGCAGGAGCGGGCCCGGGGCGTCGGACTAACCATGCGCCGGCCCAGTTGGTCGCCCAATACGTTGATGGTCCATGAGGCAACCGCCTACGCCAAAGGGCAGGAATTGGACGGCCGCTTCCATCACGTGGCTGCGGGAGCATTCTGGGAGCGCGGGGCCGATTTAGGGGATGTCGCCGTCATCAAAGCACTCGCGGAAGAGAGCGGTCTCGACTGGGCGGCGCTGGGGCCCCGGCTCGAGTCCGGGTATTACCGGGCCCAGGTGGTGGACGAATACCAGGCTGCCCGGGCCCGGGACATTACCGGAACTCCCACGTATCTCATCGGGGGTGAGCAACGCTGGGGAGACCTGAGCGTGGACGACCTGAGGGCCATGGTCCAAGCGGCCGGGTAAGATGGCGACGCGGAATACTGCAGTAGTCGTTGTGGGCGCAGGCGTTTTCGGGTTGACCGGGGCGCTGGCTCTCCGGGAGCGGGGTTACCGCGTGACGGTCGTTGACCCCGGCCCGGTCCCCCATCCCTCGGCGGCATCGAACGACGTCAGCCGCATGGTCCGTATGGATTACGGCACGGACTCTCTGTACAGCCGCTTGGGGGCCGAGGCGATTGACGGCTGGCACCAATGGAATGCCCGCTGGGGCCGGGACGTTTACCACGAAGACGGCTTCATGCTTCTGAGCAGCCAACCATTGGAGCGGGGCGGGTTCGAGTTGCAATCTTTCGAAACCCTCAGCAGCCAGGGGTGGGCGCTGCAACGGTTGTCTGCCGAGTCCGTCGGTCAACGGTTCCCCGGATGGAACGCAGATTACTACGTCGACGGCTACCTGAACCCCCGGGGCGGCTGGGCCGAGGCCGCAACTGCTACGTCGCTGCTGGCCAGGGACGCGGAGGCGGCCGGGATAGCCGTCAGGACCGGGTTCGCCGCAAACTCCCTGATTCAAGAGAACGGTGCGGTCCGGGGCGTGACCGCCGCCGACGGCTCCCAAATCCGCGCCGACCGGATCGTGGTCGCGGCCGGTGTGTGGACGCCGACGCTGCTGCCCGAACTCTCCGGTTTCATGCAACCCTCAGGACAGCCGATTCTCTATTTCAGACCGCCCAATCCCGAGCGGTTCCGGGGACCTCAATTCCCTCCCTGGGGCGCGGACATGCCGCGATCCGGCTGGTATGGGTTCCCGGCCAACGAGGAAGGGGTGCTCAAGATAGCCAACCACGGGCCGGGACACTCGGTGCCTCCCGACGCTCCACGGGTCCTGCAAGAGGGGGACGAAGCCCGCTGCCGCGACTTCCTGGCCCGCTCTCTCCCGGAATTGGCCGACGCGCCCCTGTCCGGTTCCAAGATGTGCGTCTACTGCGATACTTGGGATGGAAACTTCCTCATCGGAAGGCACCCGGATATTGAAGGCCTGACAGTGTCCACCGGCGGAAGCGGGCACGCATTCAAGTTCGCCCCGGTTTTGGGCCGGCTGACCGCTGACGCGATGGAGGGAATAGCCAACCCCTACTCGGGTCGCTTCGCTTGGCGGCCCGTTGGCGAGCCCGCCGCAGAGGGCGCCAGGTACACCGGAGAATAGCTGCTTCAGGCCTGCAACCGGGCGCTCCGCTGCCCGCTGCCCGGCGGATGGCGGCTCCGTCGAGGCCGCATTCCCAGCGAGGAATCGCCGGCGGCGTTGACTATGGCCTCAGCCTCACAGCTTGCGGCGCCTGTATGGACCGCCAATGGATTTCCCATTCCGTTGCGACTTACGCACTCCAGGATATCCCACATAAGATAACGGTCGATGGCGGTGGAGTTTGTGATTCACAGACGTAGCCGCCCCTTGCCCGTTTAGCTTGAGCATAGTAGATTTGTATTAAATCGACAGACACCAAGAGGACTCAGCAAATGACTACTAACAAGCACGAAAAAGGACTGATAGTCATCCAGCTTTCCGGGGGGAACGACTACCTGAACACCGTGGTGCCCTATGGCGACGGGCGATACTACGACTTCCGCTCCACGGTCAACATTCCGCAAGACCGGGTGTTGCCCTTGGACGACAAGGTGGGGTTCAACCCCAGCATGGGGCCTATGAAGGCCTTGTGGGACGAGGGGAAGGTGGCGGTTATCAACGGGATCGGCTACGAGAATCCCAACCGCTCCCACTTCCGCTCCATGGACATCTGGCACACAGCTGAGCCCGAGGCCATCGGGACCGAGGGCTGGCTGGGCCGTGCCATCCGCGATATCGACCCCCAAGGCGAGAACGTGCTGACCGGTATCAACTTCGGCCGCGGCCTGCCGCGGGCTCTCGGCTGCCCCGGCGTGTCGGTAGCCTCCGTCGGCGACCTGGCTACTTATGGACTGTTCCCCGACGTCCAGGACGAAGAACTGCGTATGTTCACACTGGAGGCTTTCACCAAGATGTATGGCGCCGCCGCCGGCCGCGACCCGGTGATGGACATGCTCGCCAAGACCGGCCGCGACGCCTACGAGGGCGCGGACATCCTCCGGACCGCTCCCGCGCAGTACTCGTCGCCGGTGGAGTACCGCGGTGACTCCCTTTCGCAGAACGCGAGGAGCATCGCCCAAGTGTTCCTGGCCGGCTTGGGGACGCGTGTTTACTACACTCAGCACGGCAGCTTCGACACCCACTCCGGGGAACTGCCGACCCACGCCTCCCTCTGGGACGACGTGGCCGGGGCCGTGGGCAGCCTGATGGATGACCTGAAAGAGCACGGACGCGAGGACGATGCCGCCATTCTCGTGTTCTCGGAGTTTGGCCGCCGGATCAAAGACAACGGCACCGGCAGCGATCACGGCTCCGGCGGGGCCGCCTTTCTGATTGGCGGCGCGGTCAACGGCGGCATGTACGGCGAGTACCCGTCCTTGGCAGAAGCCGACCAGATTCAAGGAGACCTCCGCCCCAACAACGACTTCCGCGGCGCCTACTCCGCAATTCTGGAAAAATGGCTTGGCTTGGACCCCGACCCCATCGTGAACGGCAATTTCGAGCAGTTCGACCTGTTTCGCGCCTAGGCCGGCGGTGACAAGCTCCGACCTAGACCAGCGGACATCGATATGGAGCGTACCGGAGTACTGGCGGAGGCTGTATTTCGCGATCTTCTCGGCCCAAATCCTTTGTCTGCTAGGCTTGGCGGTCTGGTACGAGGCATTCTCAACAACAGAGAGCCCATGGCCGGAAACCATATTCGACATTGGGCGTGACGTAGGGTCAGGAGTAGTGGCAATCGCGGCGGAAAGCATCGCTCTGGTGGAGGTGGTCATGATATTCACTCTAATGCTGGAAAAGTATCGAAAGGAGCAGTACCGGCAGTACAAAGAAGGCGAGGCCAGGGAGCGAGACCGGTGGGAAGCGTGGAATCAGAGGCGTTTGGAGGCGGAAGCCAACAACCAGCCGTTCACGGAGCCGCCGCCTTCTCAACAGTTCGAGGAAACGCCGGGCATCAGGACACGGTAGCGACCCAAGCCTGGTTAGCGTGTGGACACCGCTACGCTACGCCGGACAGGACGTAGAAAGCCTGACAGCGAGGAAGGAAATGAGCAACAACGACACCGCCCTGATGGCCCACCTGTTGCGCCGCGCCGGTTTCGGCGCGAATCGCGACGAGTTGGAACGCTACCTGGAGCAGGGGTACGAGGCCACGGTAGAAGAACTGCTGGAGCCCGCCGACGCCAACAACATGCCCGATGACCTGATCCGGCGATACCACGTCGAGCAGTCGGAGCTGCGTGACCTGGCCGGGTCAGCGGCCTACTGGATGTATCGGATGATCAGCACCCGGTGCCCGTTGGAGGAAAAGGTCGCCCTGTTCTGGCACGGCCTCCTCGCTACCGGTTACGCCAAGCTCAACCAAGCCCGCTCTCAGCTCAACCAGGTCGAGATGTTCCGCCGCTCCGGGTTGGGGCGCTTCGACGAGCTTCTGCTGGAGATTTCCCGCGACCCGGCGATGCTGGTCTGGTTGGACAACAACGACAACCACGGCGACGCCATCAACGAGAATTACGGGCGGGAGTTGCTGGAGCTTTTCTCAATGGGCATCGGCAACTACACCGAGGACGACATCAAGGAATGTGCCCGCGCCTTCACCGGCTGGACCCTGGCCAACGCGGAGTACATGGCGGTCCGTGCCTACAAGGACTCCATCTGGCCCTACGGCCGCATCGCCTGGCACTTCGACTACCGCCAGGAAGACCATGACGACGGCGAGAAGACCTTCTTGGGCGAGACCGGCAACTTCAACGGTGAAGACATCATCGACATCATCGCCAAGCAGGACGCCACTGCCGAGTTCATCTGCACCAGGCTGTTCCAGTTCTTCGCCGCCGATGAGATCACCGAGCAGGGACGCCGGGCCGTCGACGCGATGATGGAAACGTACTTCGAGTCGGGCTACCAGGTCCGGGACGTGCTCCGGACTCTGTTCAACTCCGAATACTTCAAGTCCCCGGAGGCCCGGTTCGCCAGAGTGAAGGGACCGGTGGAGATGGTTGTCGGCGCGATCCGGATGGCCGGGAGCTACCAGACGCCGACCCTGGGCATCGAGAAAGTCTCCAACAACATGCTTTACATGGGCCAGGGACTGCTGCAACCGCCCACGGTGGAAGGCTGGCACGAAGGCGCCGAGTGGATCGACAGCGGCAGTCTGGTCGAGCGGGTGAATTTCGCCGGGAAGGAACTGGCCGACGTCAGCAGCCCCGGCGTGCGCTCCATCATCAACCGTCTGGCAGCCGACAACGACGGCGTGCTCACTCCGGGCCAATTCGCCGACGGCTGCGTGGACCTGCTGGGTCCCATTGAAGTCAGCGACGAGACACGTTCCGTTCTGGTGAATTACGCGTCGCGCCATGGCGAGCTGGACCTGCGCGACCGGGAACCCGGCGACCAGGCCGAGCAACGTGTGGGCCAAATGCTGCGCCTGATAGCCGCTACCAAAGAGTACCAGTTGGCCTGAAAGGTGAAGGAACATTAAAGCAGAGGGCGTCTAATAAACTCCCTCTCCGCCCTGGGCAGAGGGCACAGATAAACCTCCTCTCCGCCCTGGGCGAAGGCACAGATAGATCCCCTCTCCGCCCTGGGCGAGGGCACAGATATATCCCCTCTCCCTCTGGGAGAGGGTTAGGGTGAGGGCATTGACCACTCAAACACATACCTCCAGTATCGTCCTGGAGTACGTCAAGACCATCGGCATCGTCAGCAACGGCCTGAACGGGCGGGGGTTCGCCAATCCCTACGACCTTGCGGTCGCCAGGGACGGGCGGATCTTCGTGCTGAACCGGGCGGACCCCGCCCGCGCCGCCGGTATCCGGGTCGGCATCTGCAACCTGGACGAAGACTACCTGGGCGAGTTCGGCAATGGCGGCGGCTCGGGTGACGGGCAATTTGTCTGGCCGGTGGCCGTTGCCTTCGATAGCCGGGAGCGCTTTTATATTACCGACGAGCACAACCAGCGGGTCAGCGTGTTCGACTCCTCAGGCAATTACCTGGCCAAATGGGGCGCTCCGGGGCAAGGCGACGGCGAATTCAACGGCCCGGCAGGCATAGCCGTCGGACCAGATGATTCCGTTTATGTGGTGGACCAGCACAACTCACGGGTACAGAAGTTTGGCGCCAATGGGAGTTTTGTCCGCAAGTGGGGCTCCTTTGGCAGCGGAGAAGGGCAGTTCAACTTACCTTGGGGAGCTGCCACCGACGGCGAAGGGAACGTTTACGTCGCCGATTGGCGCAACGACCGCGTTCAGAAGTTCACCCCGGACGGCGAGTTCCTGGCTGCCTTCGGTTCTTCGGGCAACGGTGAAGGCCAGTTTCAAAGGCCCACGCAGGTGGTGGTGGACGGCGAAGGCTACATCTACGTCGCCGACTGGGGCAATGAGCGGGTGCAGGTCTTGGACGCCGGGGGTGGCTTCCAAGACCTGCTACGGGGAGAGGCTACCGTTTCCAAGTGGGCCCAGGAATATTTCGATTCCAATCCGGAAGAAAAGGTGGAGCGGGACCGCTCCAACCTGCTGCCCACCTTGCCGTCCCACCTCAACACGCCATATCACGTGTCTTCCCAGACAGAGCCCTATTTCTGGGGTCCGGTTGCGGTGGCTTTGGACCTGGAGGGACGCCTTTACGTCCTGGAGACGAACCGGCACCGGTTCCAAGTTTACCGGAAACAGTAGCGGCTAAATTATGGGGCAGACGGGGGCAGGCTTGGCGCCTGCCCCTGCATCGGACCGTTTTTCCGTAAGGTCAGGCTTGGCGCCTGACCTTCACATTTTCGAAGGCCTCTACGCGGTTGCCGAAAGCCCGGCTGCCTGGATCCCGGCGAGGGCCGCGTCCTCATCTTCCTGGGCGGTCCCGCCGCTGCCGCCGACGGCGCCGATTAGCTCACCGCCCCGGAACACGGGCAGCGCGCCTTGGCCGGGGATCATGTGGCCGCCCTCCATTGCCATCAGGCCGCGAAACACTGGCGCCAACGCGTTTTCAGTAAGCTCGCCGCTGGCCCGGCCGAAACACGAAGCCGCGACCGCCTTGGCCCGGGATATGGGCGGTGTCCGCCACGACGCGCCGTCGGACCGCATCATTGTAATCAGGTCGCCCCTAGGGTCCACCACCGAAATACTCATCTTGACGCCCATCGCCACGACCTTGGCCTTTGCGCCCGCCAGGATGGTTTCCGCTTCCGCAAGGGTCAGACTAGGCATTCGATTTCCTCCAACTCAATTGTCAGCCAATTCTCTGTTGCCAGCCGTATTGTAGGTTACAAACGGGCCGGTGGATAGGCGAGGGACGGTTCGCCGTCGAAAGGGCTTCTAGCGAAACAGCAGGACGGGGCCCACGGCGCCGGTCCGCTCGGCTTGTCCCGGTACGATGTCCGGAATTACGTCTACAAGGGTGTCGGCGTTGTAGGCCGACACCGACTCCAGGGTCAGGGGCACCGGCCCATCGGCCTCTTGGAGCCACCTGAAGGTCAGTTCCGTCAACGGGCCGTTACCGTCAATTCCCTCCGCAGCCACGATTCCCGCCCAAACCCGGCCCGGAGTCGAGGAACTCAAGTCCACGAGCGCGTCCGACGCCAGGGAGCTCGCCTGGACGCCGGCTAATTCCAGGAGCGCCGGGTCGTACACCAGGACAAACTCCAGTGCGCCGATGTTATCCGCCGCTACCGCGATAACCTGCATGGTCAACATCGGCGGCGGTTCCGGTAGTGCCGTGGCCGCCGGCCTCGCTGTCGCCGGAATGGGCGTTGGCTGAGGGGCAACGGCGCTGGCCGTGGGCGGCGGCGGCGCTGTCGTCGCCGAAGCGGCCGCCACCGATGCCGCTGCCACCGATGTCGCCGCCACCGACCGCGTGGGACGGGGTGTCGGCGACGGAGTGCCCGCCGAAGCGGATGTCGCACTGCGCGTTGGTTTTGGCGCGAATACCCGGGAACCGGAGTCGTCCGATCCGCCCCCGATAAGGCCTACGCCAAACAGAATTCCCACGATGGCGGCGATCCCGATCAACGCCCCGAGGATCCATTTCCAACCCGCGGATGCGGCTATGAAATACAAGTCCATAAACCGGCGCATCGATAACCTCTATGCCTTGAGTTTTGTTGCTCTAAGCCGGACGGGCCAATTCCAGGATCAAGCGGGCGTCCAACTCTGTAACTTGGCCGTCGCCGTTAATATCGAGGGTCATGTGTTGCAGCTCGGGGGCCTTTGACGCTTCCTTGACGGCAATGAAGGCGTCCAGGATGGTGAGCCGCCCATCCCCGTCGCCATCGCCAATGATCGAAGACCCGACGGTAAGGTCTGCCGTCGCCGTCTTCACTTGCAACGGATCTGGCGAAGAGTGACTGGCCAGCACATCCGTGAACGTGAGGGGGCTCACACCGTGTTCGTCGCCGATGACCTCGAACTCGACCACAGCCGCGGAGCCGGCGACCGCCCTGGCCCCGGCCAGGGCGAAGCCGAACCTGATGACCCCTGGCGCCTCGGCGTTATAGCTGAACCTGTCGGCGGACACTTTCGGGCCGTTGTAAATATTGGCCACTCGCAAGGTATCGGGAGCGTAGTTCAATGAAAAACTCAGGCTGGTCAGGTATTGGGCGTTGTGCAACATTATCGGCAAGTGGACGGTGCGCCCTTGGGCGATGGTCCTGGAATCCAGAGTCAATGCCGTATCGTCTGGAAGAATCATCGGCTCTGCCGCCGGTTCCCCGGTCGGTTGCTCTACCTGGCTCTGGGCGCTGCGGGTCACCGTTAGCTGGTATGTTCCCAACGCTTCTTCGGTCCTGCCCGCCGCGGATATCAGGAACAGGTAGCCGCCCGTCTGCGGAGCGGTCCATTCAACCCAATTTTCGGCCTCAAAGTTGGAGATAGAGAAGCCAACCTGGGGGTTTTCCACAATAATCCCCACCGTTTCGGTCGTGCCGGCTGCAACGCTAACGGTGTAGGTGAAGCCCCTTTCCGCCGTGAAGTAGAAGTAGTCGCGGTCGTCCAATGGACTGATGGCTCCGGTGAACGTGTTCCCCAATCCAATACGGGTGGCCGTGGAAGTCTCGTCGCTGTGCCGGTCGCGCAGCGACCGGTCATGATCGACCCTCACCGAATAAGTGCCGGTCGGGTCTTCGATCCTCGGCGAAGCGGACAGCTCGACATAATAAGTATCTTCGTCAGGGGAGACCCAGCGGACGGCGTCCGAAGACCCAAAGTTCCTGGCCAGCGGTTCATTGCCGGAATTCAGGCTCTTCACGGCCATGTCTACTGCCCCGGCGGTGCCGGGCGTCAATTGCACGGTGTACACTGCGCCGCGTTCAGCCTGGAAGGAGAGATAGTCGAGGTCTGATGCAGGGCTGATGGCGCCTTGATACACGGTGCCGAAGCTGATCGGACTGGCCCGGCCGGCGGAGTCGTCATACCGGTCTTTCAGTGTGGTGTCGGCCTCTACCTTCAAGGCATATGAGCCGATGACGTCGGGAACTTGTGTGGAGGCCGACAGCGCCACCAGGAATTCACCGTCGCCGTTGGATAACCATTCTAGTGTCGTCCCGACGCTGAAATTGGACACCTCGCGGGCCCCGTAGCGGTCCTGTATCTCAATGTTGAGTCCTTCCGAGGAGCCCAGATCGGCGCTGACGGTATACCTGACACCCCGTTGTGCTGGGAGGGAGAAGTAATCGGTGTCGTTAGCCGGGCTGATGGCGCCTTGGTGGGCGCTGCCCAGAATGACCGCTGTTGCCCCGCTCCTTTCCTCCGAGTGGAGGTCTTGCAACGAGGTGTCCGCAGTTAGTTTGAGAGAGTAGAAACCAAGGGAGTTTCGTACGCGTTTCGTGCCGCTGACCCGGACGTGATAGCGTTTGTCAGCAGGAGAAATCCAACTCAGTGAATTGCCTATGCCGTCGGTGGTTATTTCGATGTCACCGGTGGACTCGGCGAACGCGATGGACACCCCTCCCGAGGTGCCCAATTCGACTTCTGCGGTATAACGCACGCCTCGGACCCCGTCGAAGGAGAAAAAGTCCACATCGTCTCCGGCGGTTTGATCGGTCACGATGGGAAGGTTAGCCCAAGGGCTGATGGAGCCCCGGTAGACGTTGTCGACCAGGATGGGTGTGCCGCCGGGGCTAAGATCGCTATGGATATCTTGGTAAGTCAGGTCCTCGGACATCCGGATCGTGTATTCGCCCAGCAAGAATTGGCCGGTGGCCGGATCGACGACCCCTCTGACTTCAACAAAGTAGGTGTCGGCGGTCCTGGCGACCCACTCGATAGTCGTCTTGGTGCCGGAATAAGTGGCGACCTGGCCGCGCGACTCATAGGCCGGAAGCTGCTCCGGGTCGACGATCATCACGTGGACTTTCTCGGCTTTGACGGCGTCGACTACGAACGTATAGCTGGCCCCCTTCTTGGCGTCAAAGGAAAAATAGTCCTTGTCCAGGGAATTGGATAGGTCGATGACGCCGTTTCTGGTGTAGGGTCCAACCCGGAGCCTGGTGGCCTCGGACCGGATGTCACCGTGGTCGTCGGCGGCGGCAATGGGGGTCTGGCCAGTGATGAGAAAGCCGGCGAACGCGAGAAACGTCGCCAACAACGCCACGGTAGGCAACAACCGCGATCCTGTCATACTGTCCCCTCTCCACCGCACTGCCCTGCGGACGTGCCCGGTCGCCATGGGTCGGCAACGCTGATATGCCGCCCGTGCGAATAGCCTGCTCTGCGACGGGCGGTACAATTAACCTGATCAACGATTTATGATTATTCTAAGGATATTTTGAAATTGACGTCAATCTGTAACGATCGTTAAAATATACGGTTCTGTGAAACCGGGGTCGACGTGTCTCCGGGCGACTAGGGGAAATAAACGCCGGTGTCGGGGTAGAAGGCGAACCAGCCGAACCAGAACGAGTCCTTGCCGGGCAGGCGAAGAAGGCGTTGGCCGTCGTTTTGGGAGTTGACCAGCGCGTCTTCCGACACGGTCCATTCAGCTCCCGATTCGTCCAGGACGACGGGCGGCCCGCCGTCCGCACGGGGCGCGGCGGCGCGAAACACATTGCCGCCGCGGAGATAAGCCCGAGGTCCGGCGCCCGGCCCTGTAGTAACGATCACCACGCTATCGGTTCCTACCGTGTCGTTCAGCACCGGAGACTGTTCGAGGAGGAACCGTGGATAGGCCTTGGCGGCCCCATTCAAGACCAAGCCGAACACCGGCTCTTTGACCGCCAGGCGCTGGTCCCGCAACGCGACGGGGAACATCGTGTCCTTGGCATTGCGGTAGGAGTAGTAGGTGGAACCGGCGTCGCTTTCCGGCCGGTAGGAGCTAGTGGGGTAGACGCCGGTGAAGATATCCAGCACCGTCGTGCCGGGGTGTGAGGCAACCCAATCTCCCCACGTGGTCAGAACGACGGGCAGCACTTCCAAACGTATCCCGCTCCCCGCCAGAGGCCCCACGACCGGCTCGCCCCGGAACTGGTGCCACAGAGTCTGGGTCTTGCGGTCGTACATCAGTTTGTTGCTGTGGTACAGCATCCCTGACGTGCCAAACTCCGTGGCCTCGCCGTCGATTTCACTGGAATACACGATTCCAGAACCGCAGAGGGTTCAATAGGCCAGGGCGAAGGGGACGCCTCCGACGACGTCGTTGGCCATCTCATGGGGGTTGAGTATCCGCAGCGGATACGCGCGGTGCTCGCCGTCGATGGAGACGCCGAACACCCGGTCCTCCCAAGCGAGGTAGTCCGCCTCATCGGCGGGCACAACCGGAGGGTTGATCAGGTCGGGAATGCCGTCTTTGCGCACGCCTCCCCAGACGATCTCTTCGATTCGTATTTCCGATTTTACGTCCTCGTAAAAAAAGGCGCCCATAGCCGGGTCGATGAAGCTGAAGAGCTGGCCCTTCCAGGCCGCGAAACCCTCCGGGGGTCTCACTTCGGGATGCCGGCCCAGCCATTCCATCCACCAATTCCAATCACGTTGCTCCGGAGGGAGGACCATTGCCTCGCCGATTGGCACGTTGTCCTTGATCCTGGTGATAAATGACGCAAGCGAATCTATGCCTTCATCGCCGGCCCGAAAGCGCAGAAACTCCATCAAGACGGGGATGTAGGCCTGGTTGCCGGACTCGGCCATCTTTCGGGCGATTGGCGTCAAGGGACCGTGCAGGGTTGCGAACATCAAGTCCCTCGGGTCATCGGGGAGATCGCCGGGTTCGTCGGTCTCGTTCACGGCTTCCTCCGGGGCGGCGTCCGGCGCCCCAGTGGCCGGGGGTGGCGGACGCGGCGGAGTGGCTGAGGGGGCTGAGGGCGGCGGAAGCGGCGGAGCGGTGGAGACGGACTTTGGCGGCCGGGCGGTCGGACGCGGCGTCGTGGCGAGAGTCTGCGGCACGGCAGCGGGATTAGGCGTAGTGGCGGCAGGTTGCGGCGCGGAGGTTGGCCCGGCAGCAGGAGACGACTCCTCTCCACGACGCGCGCCGCCGGGTTCGCAAGCCACCGTCAATAGTAACGCGAAGGCCAAGAGGCCCAATATCCCGGAGGCCGGGAATTTCCGTCGGGGTCCGGGCGGCAATGGATTTGGTCTCCTTTAGAAGGAGGGGATTCGGAGGAACGCAGGCGAACGGGTCTGGCTGAAAGCCTGCGGCCGGGACGTTCGCAATATATTACGAATGGTGGGCGATTTCGGATCGCTCGACCGATGCCCGTGACCGAGGCCGGTCCAAGCGCCGGCTCCGCTTACCCGGACTCGCGGAATAGTTCGCGGCCGATGAGCATACGGCGTATCTCGTTGGTGCCGGCCCCGATTTCATACAACTTGGCGTCCCGCAGCAGCCTACCCACCGGGAACTCGTTGATATACCCGTTGGCTCCCAGGGTCTGTACGGCCTGCAACGCCACTTGGGTGGCCCGCTCCGCCGAGAACAGCAGGCAGCCGGCGGCGTCTTTCCGGCTGGTCTGCCCCCGGTCGGCGGCGCGGCCCACGGCGTAGACGTAGGCTTGGGAGGCGGAAAGAGCGGTGTACATGTCGGCCAATTTCGCTTGAATCAACTGGAACTCGCCGATGGGTTGGCCGAACTGCTCCCGCTGGTGGACGTAGGGCAGCACCGCGTCCAGGCAAGACTGCATGATACCCAAGGGACCTCCGGAAAGCACCAGGCGCTCGTAGTCCAAGCCGCTCATCAACACCCGCACCCCGCCGCCGACCTCTCCCAGCACGTTCTCTGCCGGGACCTCACAGTCTTGAAAGACCAACTCGCTGGTGTTGGAGCCGCGCATCCCCAGCTTGTCCAGCTTCGGGGCTGCCTGAAATCCCGGGAACCCGTTTTCAATGATGAAGGCGGTGATACCCCGGGAACCGGCTTCGAGATCGGTCTTGGCGTAGACCACCAGGGTATCGGCGTCGGGCCCGTTGGTGATCCACATCTTGCTGCCGTTGAGTATGTAACGGTCCCCCTTCTTGTCCGCCCGCAAGCGCATGCTCACCACGTCCGACCCGGCTTCGGGCTCACTCATGGCCAGGGCGCCCACGTGGGCCCCGCTCATCAGTGGGGGCAGATAGCGCCGCTTCTGCTCCTCGGTCCCGTTTCGGAATATCTGGTTGACGCACAGGTTGGAATGGGCGCCGTAGCTAAGCCCGACACTGGCGGAGCCCCGGGACACTTCCTCCATGACGACGGTGTGGGCCAGGTAGCCGAGGCCGGGGCCGCCGTATTCCTCGGAGACGGTCATACCCAGGAGTCCCAGATCCCCGAGCCGGGGCCAGAGGTCTCGCGGGAACTCGTTGGTCTGGTCGATGTCTTCGGCCCGTGGGGCGATTTCGCGGGCTGTGAACTGCCGGACGGTCGCCCGGAGGATGTCGATGGTTTCGCCCAACTGGTGGTCCAGGCTGGCGTAACCCGGATGTCTGGCGATCATGGGTTCTCCCGTTCCGGCCGGGCGGCGGCTTACCGGCCGGGCGGCGGCTTACCGGCCGGGCGGCGGCTTAATGGAGGCGCCGGTCTATTATCCGGCGGGCTTTGAACTGGGTGCGCTCGAACTCCCCCTCTGGATGGAGTTCCACGGCCACTCCGACCCCGATGGCCCGCCGCAGCGCCGCGGAGAATTCTTCGCGGACCGGTTCCAGGCTGTGGGGGTCGAACTCTCGGCCGGCGAACTCGCTGGCCAAGACTTCGGTCTGGACGGTCAGCCGGTCCAGTTGGCCGGGTTCCCGTTCCAGCAACAAGCGGAACTCACCGCCGAAGGAAGGCTGGCTGCGAAGAACGTCTTCAATCCGGGAAGGGAACACGTTCTGGCCGCGAACGATTATCATGTCGTCCACCCGGCCGTAGATGCCCTGCGTCAGCGTTGGGTAGGTGCGGCCGCAGGGGCAATCGACCATGTCCCAGCGGGCAATATCTCCCGACCAGTATCGTATCATTGGCTGGGACGTCCGCTCGGTGTGGGAGTAGACCGGGACGCCCTCTTCGCCGAAGGCCAGGGGCCGCCGCGTAACCGGGTCGACCAACTCCGTGTAAACGATGTCCTGCCACAGGTGCATCCCGCCGTCCAAATGGCGGCACCCCGAGTTGCTCATCCAGGGAGTCATCTCGGCCATAGTGCCTTGGTCCACCACGTAGCATCCGAAGGTCTCTTCGATCAGCTTTCTGGTGGCGGGCACGCTGGCGCCGGGCTCTCCCGAGAAGAACATGAACCGGAAATTGAAGTCCTCTTTGGGGTCAAGTCCCATTTGCCGGGCGGTCTCGGCCAGGTAAAGAGCATAGGATGGCGTACCGTAAAGGGCGGATGGACGGACCATAGCCGCCCATTCGGCGGCCCGCTCGGTCTGGCCGGGCGCACCTCCGCCGAAGGGAAAGGACGTGGCGCCCAACCGCTCCGTGCCGACCAGAGCCCCCCAACTGCCCACATAAAGGCTGAACACCGCCGCCACCATGACCATGTCGCCGGGGCGGAGGCCGGCTCCCCAGAGAATGCGGGCATGGGCTTCGCCAATGCGGTCCCAGTCGTCTTTGCTGATGCCGAACACGGTAGGGCGGCCAGTGGTGCCGGAGGTGCCGTGGACCCGGAATACATCCTCCGGCGGCACACACAGGAAGCGGCCGTAGGGAGGAAACTCTTCCTGTTCCCGCCGTATCTCCTCCTTGGTGAGCACCGGAAGTTGAGAGAACTCCTCAAGGCCGGCCAGGTTGGCCGGGTCCACCGGGGCGCCGGCGTAGAAATCCCGATAAAAGCCGGATTGGGTTAAGGCGTAGCGGACCTGTTCGCGGAGCTTCTGGAAGACCAGTCGGTTCCGCTGCTCCGGGTCCATAGTCTCCAGCTCTGGAGACCAATGCTCTTGGGCGGCGCTGGGCCGGTAGGTCGTTGAGTATCTGGGAGGCCAGTCCATTGCTTTATTCCGGGATGCTGGATGGGATGCCGGAGCGCGGCTAGCTTGACGGGGCCGAGGGGCCCCTCGTGACGTTTTGGGTGATGAACGCGGTCATTTCCGACGTGAAGCTACCCACCGGAAAAACCCGGTTGACTCCCAGTTGCTGCAGAGGTTCCACGTCGTCTTCGGGAATCGTACCTCCCACCAGCAACAATAAGTCGTCCAACAGCCCGCGGTCCTCCAGGGCCTTGGCGAGCCGCGGCACCAGGCGCATGTGCGCGCCGGAAAGTATGCTGATGCCGACGACGTCCACGTCTTCTTGCAGGGCCGTCTGGGCCACCTGGTCGGGGGTTACGCGCATGCCCATGTACACTACTTCCAACCCGGCATCGCGCATCGCCCTGGCAATGACTTTAACGCCCCGGTCGTGACCGTCCAGTCCCAGCTTGGCCAGCAGGACCTTGGGCGGCGTGCGGGTATTGCGGTTCATCGAAGCACCAAGCCTAAAAAGGCCGTGCGCGAATTGGCGGCATCGGGATAAGCCGCTCGTTCACAGAGTCGGCGGATAATCGAAACAGCTGCAGCGTCGTGGCTCCCAGCAGTGGGCTAACGCCAGCCGGTCCAAATACGACGAGGGTGGTCATTTCCGACCCGTTTAACCGCAACCGTGCTTCCCCCATTCCATATTCTACAAAGCTATCGTCGCCCAACTGGAACCGTTGCCGTTCCGTGGGCCGTATGCCCAACAGGCCGAGCAGGTCCTCGCCGAGAACGGTATAGGAGGAACCGGTATCGACCAGCGCCTCAACCCCGACGAACTCCCCTCCGTTCAGATTCTTTATCTCAAATGGAACGTTGAATGTTCCCAAGACGCCTCTCATTGTGGGCCCGCTTTGCCAAAGCACACCTAGAATACACCGGGGTCTACGTACTCCCCGTAGACGTCACGCATGGTGTCCAGTATCTCGCCCTCGGTTGCCAACGCGCCTACCGCCTCCAGGACGGGTGGCATCAGGTTCTGGCCGTCCCTGACCCTCTGTTTGAGGGCGCTGAGGGCGGACTTCACGTCGGCCGGACTCCGTTGACCGCGGGTCTCGGCCAGCCGCGCTTTCTGCGACTCCTCCTCTTCCGGGTCGAACTGGAACAACTCCAGCTTCTGGTGGGCGTTGGACTGGTATTGGTTCAGACCGACGATGACGTGGTCGTTGCTTTCTATGCGCTGCTGGTACTCGTAGGCCGAACGGGCGATTTCCCGCTCTATGTAACCGGTTGAGATGGCTTGGAGCATCCCTTGGCGCATGGACCCGCCGCCTAGCTCATCGATCCTGGCGATGTACTCGAGGGCGGCCTCTTCGATGCGGCTGGTCATGTCCTCGACGAAAATGGAGCCGCCCAAGGGGTCAACGGTGTTGGCCACACCCGATTCATGGGCCAGTATGAGTTGGGTGGCCAAGGACATTCGCATCGCCTCTTCCGACGGGATGTCGTAGGCCTCGTCGTAGCCGCTCACGTGCAACGACTGGGTGCCTCCCAAGACCGCGGCCAAGGCTTGGAGCGCTCCGCGAACGATATTATTCTGAGGGTCTTGGCGCATCAGCGTGGAGCCGAGGGTCTGGGTATGGAACCGCATGCGCATGGACTCCGGCTTTTGGGCCCGGTATCGCTCCTTCATCACCTTGGCCCACATGCGCCGGGCGGCCCGGAATTTGGCTATCTCCTCGAACACGTCGTTGTGGACGCCGAAGAAAAAGGACAACCGGGGGGCGAAGCTGTCCACCGGCAGCCCTCGCTCCAAGCCGGATTCAACGTAGGCCATTCCTTGGGCGATTGTGAAGGCCAGCTCCTGCACAGCATCGGAGCCGGTCTCCCGGGTGTGATACCCGGATATGGAAATGGTGTACCAGTTGGGCACGTTGGCGGTGCAGAACTCCACGATGTCCGTGGTCAGTTTCAAGGACGGTTCAGGCCCCAAAGCAAAGGTCTTCTGGCCGTGGAATTCCTTGAGGGAGTCGTTCTGCACCGTGCCCCGCAGCAGTTCCCAAGCGATGCCGCGCTTCCGGGAGACCGACAGCAACATGCTCAGCAACACGATGGCAGGGTGATTGATGGTCAGGGAGATGCTGACCTGGTCCAAGGGGATGTTCTGGAACAGGTCGTCCATGTCCCGGACGGAATCGATGGCGACACCCAGTCGGCCAACCTCGCCTTCCGCCAACTCGTGGTCGGAATCATAGCCGGTTAGCGTGGGATGGTCGAAATCGGTGCTGATCCCGGTCTGGCCGTGCTCCAGCAGAAACCGGTACCGCTCGTTAGTGGCTTGGGCGGTGCCGAACCCGGCAATCTGCCGCCGGGTCCAGAGGCGGCCGCGATACATATTGGGGTAGGGGCCCCGGGTGAAAGGGTACTCCCCCGGGCGGCCCACGTCCCGGTCGAAGTCGAACGCCGTGGCGTCGGCTGGTCCGTAGACCGGTTTTACCTCCAAGCCTGAAAGGGACCGGACCTGTTGCTCCTGACCGCTGTCGCTGCTTGCCATCTTATACACCCTGATTCGGGCCGGGCGATTCGGGCCGGGCGCCGCGATTCGGGCCGGGCGCCGGGCCCATCCCTTGGGTTATCCGACTCTGACGTACTTGTCGATGCTCTGTTCCGCTGTGAGGGCCAGGTACAGGTCGCCGTGGGCATCTACCCATGAGCCGTGCGCTGAACGAGACGGGAACCGTTCCAGAACCTGGCCGTCGCCGTCCAGAACGCTGATCTGGGGCGGCTTGCCTTCTTCGGGGCGTTCGCTGGTATAGAAAGTCCCCTCGCTGTCCTGAGAGATGTCCAGCGGCCGTTGCATGTCGGTCCACATCGTGATGTATTCCCCTTCCGGGGAGAACACCTGGACGCGGCTGTTTTCCCGGTCACAGAGATAAATGCGCCCATCCTGGCCCGCGATCAAGCTGTGGGGCAGGTGGAACTCGTTGGGCCCGCCCTTGCCGGGCTGTCCCCAAGAGGAGATCAGGTCTCCGGCGGCGGAGAAACGATGGACCCTGGCGTTGCGGTAGCCGTCGGAAACGTAAAGGTCGCCGTTGGGCGCCGGCACCATCTCGGTAAGATAGTTGAACGGACCCGCCGCACGAGGGCAGACCTCTCCGGCCACCTCGCAACCCGTGTCCGAATATTCCCCCTTGGCCCCAATGGTCAACAGGGGCTGACCGTCAAGGGTGCATTTCATCGCGATGGAGCCTTCCCGGTCGGTCAGGTAGACGATGTCGTCGGCTATGTAAATGCCGTGAGGGTTCTCGAACATACCCTGACCCCAGGCGCTCACGTAGTTGCCTTCCCGGTCGAATACAACGACCGGCGGTTCGGCCCTTTGGAAGGCGTAGACCCGGTCTTGGGAATCGGCCGCCACGGCGCTCACGGTGCCGAAGGCCATTCCGGCGGGGAGTCTGGCCCAGTCTTCAATGACCTCGTAAGTGTATTTGCCCGATCCCACAGTTGCCATTGCAGCTTCCTCTCTTTTTGGGCTACCGGTCTTTTTGGGCTACCTGTTGCGGCTATTCGATATTGGAGATTGACAATCGCCGGGGGTACGGCCCATCCATACTATCATAGGAGTTGCCCGGCAGCCCCATTGTCCCGCGCCATTGGGCTGGGTCTTTTAATTCTCCCTCTCCCTCCGGGGGACGCCCCCACCCTAACCCTCCCCCGGAGGGGGAGGGAACTATTAAAAGACCCGGCGCCATAGGATTGGGGACGGGTAACTGTCAGAGCCTGCTGTTGTAGAGGTACTGAGGCCCGTCTGCCGGGAACCTCCAGTCCCCGTAAAATTCTTCCACGAAAGGAATCAAGCGTTGGGCCAACTGCCGGTTCTTCTCGGTACCGGCGTCGACCGGACCGGCGAGGTGTTCCCGCATTTCCGCCACGATTGCCGACTTGTCCATTTTGATGAAACGTCCGCCCCGGACCACAACTTCTCCTTGGACCATTACGATGTCGACGTGACCCTGTTTGCCCCGATAGAGGATGGTGTCTACGACGTTTGTGCCCGGTTCCATATAGGGTTCCTCCATGGCATCGAGGTCCATCACCACCAGGTCCGCCCAGCGGCCGGGTTCGAGGACGCCTATCTTGTCGGCGAACCCGGTGGGCGCGGCGGCGGCGGCCGTAGCCATTCTGAGTACTCGATGCGAGTTGATCGCCGGATGTTCCAGGCCCGGTTGACGGTGCAACTTGGCTAGCAGGCGCATCTCTTGAATCATGTCGTCGTCGTCGTTGATGGCCGTGCTGTCTGTTCCCACCGCCACGTTGACCCCGGCGGCCAACATGGCGTTGACCGGGGCGATGCCGTTCTTGAGCCGCAGGTTGGAACTGGGGTTGTGACACACCGTAGACCCTGCCTCCGCCATCAGGCGGATGTCCTCTTCGGTCAACCACACCGAGTGGGCGCAGGAAAGCTCGGGCCCCAGGAACCCGATATCGGCCAAGTGCTGGGCCGGGGTGCGGCCCCAGGTGCGAATCCCGTATTCTTTCTGGTACCAGCTTTCCGCCAGATGCATGTGCACCGCAGCCTGGTACCGGGCGGCGTACTCTTTGGTGCGCGAGAGGAACTCGTCGGAGACCCATTGCACGTTGCTCGGGCTGAGCAACACCGACACACGGGCATCCGGCCGCGAATGGTAGCGCCCGAAAAGAGACTCGAAGAGCTGGAAATAGTCGGTCTCGGTCAGGCTCGCCGCGGCAAGGTAACTATTGAGTCCTTCGGCCAAGTCGGCGGGAAGCCTCGACATAAACAGATCGTCGCCTTCGTAGACCACGCGGTTCTGTCCGCGAAAGTAAACGGAGAAGGCGGTGCGCATACCGGCCGCGGCGAACCCCCGCAGCACCTCGTTGGCCTCGTCCTCCAACCCCGACACCGGGGTCGAAGGGTGGTTGTACATAACCGTGGTGGTGCCCGACTCGATCATCTGTATAGCGGTGTAGAGCGTCATCAGATAATGGTCGGCGGGGCGTCGTCCCCAACCACTGAGTATCCAGGTCTCCAGGCAACCGTCGGTGCTCCCCATTTGGAAGGTTGAGACGCCGCGCCCATGATGATGGGTATTCACAAGGCCGGGGCAAACCACCGTGCCGGCCCCGCCCAACTCTTCATCGGCCTGGTAACGGGACTTGAGGTCATCATACCGGCCTACGGCTTCGATTACGCCGTCCCTTTGAAACACGGCCCCGTCGGAGATGATGCGGCTGGACTCGGCGTCCTCTCCGGCCTCGCAGACAACATACCTTCCCCGGACCAACGAAGTCGCCATGGCTGCCTCCACCGGATGGCTCCGGTCAGTGTGATTATGGGGTTGGCGTGACTATATGGAGCGGGCCAATGGAGTGTCAAGGAAATTTGCGGCCCTTGTCCTGCCTGGCGTACACTCCCGGCGTGAATCGGCGGGACCGCCGCCGTCTGTTGGAATGGAGGTCAGATATGCCTGGACTGGAGGACAAAGTGGCGCTGGTAACCGGGGCCGGCGGTATGCGGGGAGTAGGCCGTGCTACGGTGATGAAGCTGGCGGGGCTGGGAGCCGACATCGCCCTGACCGACGTTCACCGCGAAACGGAAGACCTGCCTCCGGCGGAGGTCAGGACCCATTGGGGCGGAATCGATACTGTAACGGGCGAGGTCGAGGCAGCAGGACGGCGCAGCTTGCCGGTCTATTGCGACCTTTCGAACAGCGCTCAGATCGAGAGGTTGGTGGAGCAGGTCATGGACCACTATGGCCGAATCGATATCCTCGTGAACAACGCCCGGGCCATCATCGGCCGGGACAAGGTGCCGGTAACCGAGCTGGAGCAGGATGTTTGGGAACACTTCCTGGCCATCAACACCACAGCGCCGTTCCTGTTGACCAAGGCAGTGGGGCGGCACATGATCGAAGGCGGGAACGGCGGGCGGATCATCAACATCGCCTCCAACGCCTCAAAGCAGGCCAGCGCCGCCGGCGCGGCTTATTCGGCCTCCAAGTTCGCGGTATTGGGTCTTACTCAGGCGTCGGCATTGGACCTGGCGCCCTACGGAATCACCGTGAACGCGGTGTGCCCGGGCCCTATCAACACCGACCGCATGAGTTACTGGGAGCGGGACCAAGCCCAGGAACAAGGGATCACTCAAGAGGAGTTCCGCAGCCAGGTGGTGCAAAACAGCGCCCAATCCACTCCGTTGGGCCGCATCGCGGAGCCCGGGGACGTGGCGAACATGGTGGCCTTTCTGGCTGGCGACGACGCCTCTTTCGTCACCGGCCAAGCCTACAACGTCAACGGCGGGTTGCTGTTCCACTAGGAACGATACGAAGACTCAAGGGCCGAAAACAGCCTTCCGTAGAGTGTCGTTGAGCCGCTGGCGCCAGTCGGAACCGCCGGTTTCGAGGAAATGGTTCAGCAGGTCGTTGTCTATGGAGATGGTGACATATTCCCTGGCCAGCGGACGTTCCCTGCAACGTCTTTTGAGAGACTCTTCTACAAGATGCGGGACGACCTCGATTGCCGGGCGCATTCGCGCAATCTGCTCGGCGGTTAACTCCGGGTTGTCCGGGTCGAGGGCGATGCCGGCTCGGATCGCCTCGTCTTCCTCCGGGGTCGGATATACAATCTCACGCTCGATATGAGGCATACTCTCTGGCTTCCTGTCCGGTAGACTTACGCATACTTATTATCCGGGCTATCCTGTCACGACCGGTGTACACCACCGTATGCAGAGCTACTCCGATAAATCCCTTGGCCACCCATCTTGGCTCATCATGCCGGTTGTCGAACTCGATTAAGGCGGTTTCCCACTCGAACGAGGAGATACTCCGGAAGTCCACTCCATGTTTTGCCAGGTTGGCGCGACGCTTCGGCTCGTCCCACTCATACGGCACATCGGTATCGTACTCACAAATTCAGCGATGGACAACCTCAGCATCCCGCCGCGCGCTTGCGGCGCATTTCCTCGTGGCGCCTCCCGCGCCAACTGGGTCGCTAGTACTCAGGCAACCTTGGAATCAAAAGGGTAAAGGCGGTGAAGTTTGGTCCGGGCGTCCTGGGTGTTGAACCTCCAGTGGATGGTGGCTTGGGCGGCGTTGCGTTCCTTGACCAGAGCCTGGAC
>DAOUHF010000157.1:0-25137 GCA_034428795.1 Dehalococcoidia bacterium | reverse complement strand
TACGCCGCCAGACCCGCCAGAGCGGTCACGCCGGTGGAACTCCGGTCTTCCGAGTACTGGAAAGGCAAGGCTCCCTGCGCCATAATGGTTGCACCTCGTTGGTGATGGATTGGTTTTGTCGCTTACCATACATAGCCAGCTTTGCAGCCGGCTCCAACGAGGCCCTTCTTTCTCTTTTGATGGTGGATTTGGGGTCACCTCAGGGACTTGCTATTTGATAAAGATGGTATTATGTTAGCCGTGGTTTTCCCACGGGTGAACATAATAGTGCATGGAGAGCACATTGATGAGTTTTATTCAACGTAGGGCGGTTCTTCCGGTAATCCTTGTCGCGTCGATAGTCGCAGTGTTGGGCGCGTTCTTGGTCAGCAGTCAGTTCGTATTCGGGCAAGAAGCCGCTCCGGGCTGCCTTCCCACGGTGGGCGTGACCATAGCTACCTTCGACTCGGAGGGCAACCTGCTAAGCGGCCGGGTGTCCAACGGAGACGATGTATCGTACAGCGTCAGACTCGCGATCCCCGAGTCGCCGGCGGGAGAGGTCGGATGCCCCTTCAGCGGCGGACAGCTCTCGGTCACGCTGCCCAGTGGCGACACGGTGGATCTCGCCGGCGTCGCAGGCGCTGCGGACATTCCCACGGTCAGCCTGGGAGCGGTATACGTTAGCCCCGCGGTGCCTTACACGGTCAATCAGGTCGACGCCGAGAACATGGTGCTGATCGCTCAGGCCATCTACCATGGCGGGGAGTCCCATAGCGTAGACGAGGGAGAGGACCCCGCCGAGGGATCCGTCTCCAACCAAATCCGGATGACCCCCCCTGGAATAGAGATACAGATAACCCCTTCCACTCAACTGGTCTACTTGGGAGGGGTCGCCGACTTCACCGTTACGGTGGCTAACACCGGCGGATTTACACTATCGAACGTAGAAGTCGCCGACTCGCTGAACACGAACTGTACCGCGTCATTCGGGTCCATCGTGGTTGGCGCCTCGGAAAACTACTCCTGTAGCACGATTCCCGAAGTGGACTCGACCAACGAGGCCACCGTAACCGCCCAGATCATCGGCGGTGTGCCGGCAGCCCGTTCACAGGTGCGGGACAGCGCCAGCGCCGCCATTGACGTGGAAACGGTCTTGATAGCCATCGACCTGACACCGGACATGCAACAAGTCAGGATCGGCAGCCACGCCACCATTAACGTGGAGGTGACCAACCCCGGCCCCGCCGATCTTACGGACGTGACCGTCACGATCGACCCCGTGGTTGCGGATTGCGACCGTGTTATCACAGCTATGGCGGCGGACGAGACCGTTGATTACGAGTGTCAGCAGATGCTCCCCTTGGGCTTGACCACAGTAACAGGCACGGTAACCGGCACAGTCGAGGGCATCGACACTTTATCCAATTCCGATGAAGTCGACGTGCAGGTCTTCGCGCTGGGCCTTTATATTGAGAAGGAGCCGGTCGAGCCGACGATTCACAAGGGCGACTCGGCCACCTTCACCATCACCATTGGCAACCCGAAAGGCTCGGCCCTGTCCGATGTTCAAGTAACGGACGTCCTATCGCCGGACTGCTCCCGGGACTTGGCGGGGCTGGAGTCCGACGAGACTATGACTTACGAGTGCAGTTCCGAGGAGCTTCAGGAATCGGTCGAAAACGAGATCAATGTCGAGGGTACTGCTCCTGACGGTGGCTTGGTGACCGCCTCGGCCTCAGCCATCGTGGACCTGATCAACCCCACTACGGTCATCGAATTCAGCCAGACCGATTCAATGGTGCTGCGGGTAATCGTCAACGTGTTGACCATTACGGAAACCAACACGGGTGACGTGGCTCTGACCAGCCCATACGTGGAAGTCGAGCCGTTGGGCCGCCGCCTAGACTTGGACTCGCCCGAATTCATCGGCGGCGACGAGTCGGGCGACGGCATAATGGCCCCCGGTGAAGTATGGGAGTGGCGGCTGGTCACCGTTGCGATAGTGGGAGACGGCTTGCTTCTGCCGAGCGGATCTACCAGCGTCTCTTACGTGGCAACGGGCCACGGCATCGACTCCCTCGGCGCCGACGTGACCTTCCCGGCAGTCCTGACCGAGCGCGACACCCTGGAGTTGCCGATCGGCAACTAGCGGATACCGCGGCCTGCCGGCCGGATTGTAACCAGACCGGAAACCCATTTAGCGGCCGGAGGAATGTTTCCTCCGGCCATTTATTTTGCCGCCTGCGGCCGCCGTTCCGTGTGGTATCATTGGGCGAATCACCTTTTCCAGGTGCGAAAATTGGTTGAACCGACGGTCTTCTTCAACGGCGAACTCAGGCCGGAGTCCACGGTGGGAATCCCCATACGGGACCGTGGCTACATCTACGGCGACGCGGTGTTCGACGCCGCCCGCACCTTCAACGGCGTTCCCTTCAAGCTGACCGAACACGTTCGCCGCCTCTACGACTCCCTGCGCTACGTCAGGATCGACCCGGGTATGAGCCAGGAGGAAATGGAATACTGGTCGCGGCAGGTCGTGGCCCACAACCACCCCCTGCTCCCGCCCAGCCAGGACATGTGGGTGATGCAGCGGGTCAGCCGGGGCGTCGAGGGCGAAGAACGGCCCAACGTCCTTATCGAAACCCACGCCATCCCTTTCGCCAGCCGCGCGCCCCTCTATCGCGACGGAGCGCGCATCATCACTCCGTCGGTGCCCCGCGTGCCGCCTCGTTTCATGAGTCCCCGGGCCAAGACGCACAACTACCTGAACCTGATATTGGGCGACTTGGAAGCCCAGGGAACCGACCCCGGCTCGTGGGCGGTGCTGCTTGACGAGGCCGGGAACTTAACCGAAGGCCGCGGTTCGAACATCTTCCTGGTGAAGAACGGCGCGGTCCTGACTCCCAGGGGCCAGTTCGTGCTGGAGGGCATTACGCGCCAGACGGTTTTGGACCTGGCCGCCGGCCTGGACCTGGACCCCCAGGAACGGGACCTGGACCTGTTCGACGCCTACACTGCCGACGAAGCGTTTCTAACCTCCACCAGCCTTTGCATCTGCCCCATCGCTTCCATGAACGGCACGCCCATCTCCGGCGGTCCGCCGCCGGGCCCCATTACCCGGCGCCTGATGCAGGCGTTCAGCGACCTGGCCGGCATGGACTTCGAGGGACAGTATTTGTCCTATCTGTAACACCCCTGTCTTTCTGGGCGCGGCGACAGTCCATGTCACGGAAGCCAGACTCTTCATCAATTCAGGGCGACAAAAGTCAGGGCGACAAAAAGCTAGGGCGACAAAAAGCCAGGGCGACAAAAATCAGGGAGGGAATCATGGCGGACGAGCTTTCCAGCATCGTGGCGGCCGGACCCCAACGTTTGGCCACCGGCTTCGGATTTACCGAAGGCCCGGTCTGGCATCCCGATGGGCACTGGCTCTTCGTCGATATCCCAAGGAACCTGATCTACAGGTTGGCGCCGGGCGGGATACCGGAGGTTTTCCGGGATAACAGCGGCGGGTCCAACGGCCTCACTTTCGACCTGCGGGGCAACCTGATTCTCTGCGAGGGGAGCAACCGGCAGATTACCCGCCGGGAAGCCGACGGCTCCTACACTCCAATAGCCACCCAAATCGACGGGAAGCACCTCAACCACCCCAACGACGTGGTGGGACGCTCCGACGGCTCGCTGTATTTCACCGACCCCACTTTCGGGATGACCCCCGAGGAACAGGAGCTGGATTTCGCCGGCGTCCAACGCATCGCCCCCGACGGCTCCGTCTCGGTGGCTACCCGCGACACCGAGCTCCCCAACGGCATCGCCTTCTCCCCCGACGAAAGCACGCTTTACGTGGTCATCAGCAGGGCCGGCGATAGCTGCATCGAAGAGAAGGAGCGGGGAATGGTCTGCCGCCATCAATTCATCCGAGCCTTTGACGTCGCCGCGGACGGCAGCCTCAGCAACAACCGGATATTCACCGGCATGCACTCCAACCAGGACGGCGTGCCCGACGGTATGAAGGTGGACGTCGAGGGCCGGGTCTACTGCACCGGCTCCGGCGGCTGCTGGGTGTTTGCTCCCTCGGGTGACCTGATCGGCGTAATCGTGCTGCCGGAAATCCCGGCAAACTGCGCCTGGGGCGGCGCCGACAACCGGACCATGCTGTTCACCTCCCGCACCTCGGTCTTCTCCATGGAGATGACAACTCCCGGCACGGCCATTCACCGCGCCTGACATGCCTACCCCTTTCGCGCAAAAGGGCGCTTCGCAAAAGGGCGCTTCGTGGAGGAATAGATGACGCTCCAGGAGTTCATCCGGGAATCGTTCACCGGCAACTGGGAATGGATGGAGCGCTACGTGGACGGCCTGACTCAGGCGGAGATCGAGTTCCGGCCCAACGACCAGTGCCATTCAATCGGCTTCATCCTCTGGCACTACGGCCGGGCGCTCGACATGTGGGTCCAGACGTTCGCGCGGCGGGACACCCAGTTGTACCTGCAGGGTTGGGCGGAGCGGCTGGGGTATGCTCCCGAGCCGATGGCCGTGGGATTCGGCTACTCGGCCGAGGACCTGGCGAACTGGAGATGCCCCGAGAAGGAGCTGGTCCTGGCTTATGCCACCGCCGCCCGGGAAAACCTGCTGGCGTTCCTCGACCAGCACGACGACGCTTCCCTTGGCTCGACCGAAATGACCAACCGGCAGGGGCAGACCATCAAGCTGGCCGACATGTTCCGCATCCTGATTTGGGAAGTTAACCAGCACGGCGGCCAGGCGAGCTACCTGCGGGGCATGCAGCGCGGGCTGGGACAGTAGAGGGCAAGGCCCGGTTTTATATGCGAGAATTCGACGCCATCGTTATCGGCTTGGGGGGAATGGGCAGCGCGGCGGTCTATCACCTGGCCCGGCGGGGCTGGAATGTGTTGGGCTTGGAACAGTTCGACATCCCCCACGAGATGGGCTCCTCTCACGGCTACTCCCGGATGATCCGCTACGCGCTTCAGGAGCACCCGTCCTACGTGCCACTGGTGCGGCGGGCTTACGAATTATGGCGCCAACTCGAGAACACGTCGGGCGAGCGGTTGCTGGTGATCACCGGCTCGGTCAGGGCCGGCTACGAGGACGGGACCTACTTCAGGGGCGCGGTGGAAGCCTGCGACACCCACCGGATTCCCTACGAGGTGCTCACCGGCCCGGAGACCAACCGCCGGTTCCCAGGGTACCGATTCGACGACAATATCTTCGCGGTCTACCAAGCCGACGGCGGGTTCCTGCTGCCGGAACGGTGCATAGTGAATCACGTGATGGCGGCTCTGGAAGCCGGGGCCGAGGTGCACGGCCGAGAGCGGGTGGTGGACTGGGAGCCCGCCGGCGAGGGAGTAACGGTGCGGACCGACCGGGACACGTACCGCGCCTCCAGGCTGGTGATCTGCGCCGGCGCCTGGACCGCTGGAATTGTCTCCGCGCTGGCCCAACATACTTCGGTGGAGCGCCAGGTGCTGGCCTGGTTCCAACCGGAGCGGCCCGAGCTTTTCCGCACCGACACATTCCCGGTCTTCGGCCTGTCCGTCGGGGAAGGCCGTTTCTACGGCTTCCCGGTACACGGGGTCCCAGGGTTCAAGGTGGGCCGCACCCACCACCTGAGCCAAGAGGTGGCGGACCCTTACCGGTTGGACCGTGAGATACTGCCGGAAGACGAGGCAGTCCTTCGGGAGTTTACCCAGCGCTACTTCCCCTTCGCGGCCGGTCCGACGCTCACCCTGAAGACGTGTATGTTCACCAACAGCCCGGACGAGCATTTCATCCTCGACGGGCTGCCTGACCACCCCCAGGTGTCGATTGCCGCCGGGTTCTCCGGGCATGGGTTCAAGTTCGCCAGCGTCATCGGCGAGATTATGGCAGACCTCGCCCAGAGGGGTGAAACCCGGCACGATCTTACCCTTTTCAGGCTCTCTCGATTCGGCGCGGCGGCCAACCCCTCGTAGCTCTGTTACCGGCAAAATCACCAAGGGATTGTGTTAAACTTGGAGTATGATGGATTTCTTGGTCACCCATGAGACCCCCAAACAAGAGTTGGACACTCTGCTGATTGCCTTCAGCGGCTGGGCCGACGCGGCCGAAGGGGCTTCCAGCGCGGTCAAGTTTTTGGACCGGAAGCTCAAGTTCACCAAGACCGCCGAATTCGATCCGGAAGAGTTCTACGACTTTTCCCAGAACAGGCCCCACACCACCCGTACCCGCGACGGGAGCCGAAGAATCCACTGGCCGAAGAATGAGTTCTCATACTTCGTCGACCCCTCCACCAACCGCGGGTTCATGGTGTTCATGGGAGTGGAACCGAACCTCCGGTGGCGTACTTACTCCAAGGCGGTAGCCGAAATGGCTTGGGAACAGGGCGTAAGGACGGTGGTCCACATCGGAGCGTTGCTGGACGCGGTACCCCACAGCAGACCGGTGAAACTCAGTGGCACCGCTTCTCGTTCCGACCTCACGGAGTTCCTGGAAACCTCGGAAATCCGGTCGTCCAACTACCAGGGGCCCACAGGGATCAGTTCATCAGTCATGGATGCCTGCATCCGGCAGGGGATGGGCTATGCCTCCATCTGGGGCCACACCTCGCATTACCTTCAGGCGGCCCCGAATTACCGGATCAGTTACACCCTGCTCCAGGTCTTGGTCCGGCTGCTCGACCTGAACATCGACCTGCAAGAGGTAGAAAAGGCGGCGGCCACTTTCGACGTCGAGGTGGGTAAAGCGGTGGCCAAAGACGAACAGATTAGTTCGTACGTCGCCAAACTGGAAGGGCAGTACGACGAGGCAATGGCGGCCAGCGGGATACCCGACCCGGCAGATGTCGTGCGGGACCTGGAGCAGTTTCTCCGGTTTGAGCAACAACGCCGGCCCAGGGACGAATCCAGCTAGCCCCGTACCGGAGTCTTCTCTCCGCCGGCTGTGCCAATGGCGAGGGAATAATTCCGGGCGAGTTGCTATAATAATTCACTCCTACGGGCCTCCCCTCATCCTGGTCTGTTTGCAGGTATTGAATGGTTGCAGAATCCGAGGTTAAGACCGACATCGTACTGCAGGTAGACGACCTGCGTACCTACTTCCGCACCCGGTGGGGCACGGTAAAGGCCGTAGACGGAATCAGCTTCTATTTACGCCGGGGCGAGACCCTGGGGATAGTGGGCGAATCGGGCTCCGGAAAATCGGTCACCATGCTCTCCTTAATGCGCCTGGTGCCGTCGCCGCCAGGCGAGATCGTATCGGGCAAGATCGTTCTGGACGGCGAGGACCTGGTCCCTTTGTCGGACCGGGATATGAACCGTGTCCGGGGCAGGAAGATCGCCTTGATAATTCAAGACCCCATGACCTCCCTCAATCCGGTGTTCACCATCGGGAACCAGGTGACGGAAGCCATAAGAATCCATCAGAACATCCCCAGGCGTTCGGTGCTGGACCAGGCTCTGGACGTGCTTCGAAAGGTGAACATCCCCGCCGCCGAGAGCAGGGTAAAAGACTACCCCCACCAGATGAGCGGCGGTATGCGCCAGCGGGTGGTGGGCGCCATCGGAATTTCGTGTCAGCCCCAGGTGCTTATCGCCGACGAGCCTACGACGTCCCTGGACGTCACCATTCAAGCCCAGTACCTCAAGCTGTTGAAGGAACTCCAACAGGACTCGGACATGTCCCTTATCTTCATTACCCACGACTTCGGAATCGTCGCCAAGATGTGCGACCGTGTCGCCGTGATGTACGCTGGGCGGATCGTCGAACAGGGCAGCGTGAGGGACATTTTCAACAACCCGTCCCATCCCTACACGGAGGCGCTGCTGGCGTCTGTCCCAAGGATGGAAGAGGACGTGGACCGGTTGTATTCCATCGAGGGACAACCCCCGCCGCTCCACGACCTGCCGGTGGGTTGCTCCTTCGCCGACCGGTGCCAATACGTAATGGACCGTTGCCGGGAGGAATATCCAATTCGGGCGACAGTGGCCGAGGGCCACGAGGCCTCATGCTGGCGGTTGGTATGACCACGACAGAAGCTACGACAGGAGCTGCATCCGAGGCAACACCGGCGGCAACACCGGCGGAAACGACCGAGGACGCCGGGCAGATAATCCTTGAAGCCAAGGACCTGAAAAAGTATTTCCCGGTGACCAAGGGGATACTGATTTCCAAGGTCACCGGCTACATCAAGGCAGTCGATGGGGTCTCCTTCGAATTGAAAGTCGGCGAGACTCTGGGCATTGTGGGCGAGTCGGGGTGCGGCAAGAGCACCACGGCCAAGATGCTGCTCATGCTGGAGGAACCGACCGAAGGGTCGATCAACTTCGCCGGGCAAGACATCTACAAGTCCACTACCGCTGGGCGCAAGGAGTACCGCAGCTCGGTCCAAGCGGTGTTTCAAGACCCCTGGAGCTCCCTGAACCCCCGCATGCGGGTACGTGACCTCATCGCCGAACCCATGGTCATCAACTGGGACCTGAGCCGGAAGGAAGTTCAAGCGCGGGTCATCAAGCTGCTGAACGACGTCGGCCTCAACTCCTTCCACGCCAACCTTTATCCCCACGAGTTCTCCGGCGGCCAGCGCCAACGCCTTGCAATCGCACGGGCCCTCTCCCTGAACCCCAAGGTTATCGTGCTGGACGAGCCGGTGTCGGCGTTAGACGTTTCCATCCGGGCCCAGATCATGAACCTGCTCAAAGACCTGCAGGTGGAATACAAAGTCAGCTATCTGCTGATTGCCCATCACCTCGCCACGGTACGCTACATGTGCACCTGGGTGGCAGTGATGTACCTGGGTCAGATAGTAGAACTATCGCCGGTAAGAGACCTGTTTAATAACCCCTCCCACCCATACACCAAGGCGTTGATGTCCGCAGCCCTGCCCTCTCACCCGGACATGGTGCAAGAAGAGATGATTCTGACCGGCGAGGTGCCGTCGCCGCTGAACCCGCCTGCCGGCTGCCATTTCCACACCCGGTGCCCCGTGGCGATGGACCGTTGCGCGGTGGAAACGCCAGTGGTGAAGGAGATCGCTCCAGGGCACACCGTATCCTGCCACCTGTTCTGACCCCACGCCCGGTGTTAGAATTTCCCCGGGAGCACCCGGCAGTCCGGGGAGCCCCCGAAATTCGACTTTGAGCCCGGACGCTACGGGCACGAGTCAGAGGGAACAGGGGTCGATGCCCGCCGAAACTCCGGTGAAACGCCGTCCCCGAACGATGTCCGGTGCCCGGGTCGTTGAGGCGGTGGCCCGAATGACCCAAGTTTACGGGCCGTTCCCAAAGGGACCCAGGCTGGACCCCGCCGACGAGTTGGTCTTCACCATACTGTCGCAGCACACGTCGGATACGAATTCCAGCCGCGCCTTCGCCCGCTTGGTAGAACGTTTCGGCTCCCTGGAAGCAGTGGCCGATGGGGAAACCGGGGCCATCGAAGAAGCCATCGCCCCCGGTGGACTCGCTAAAATCAAGGCCCCCAGAATCAAAGAGGTGTTACAGCGAATAATTGAGTTGAACGGCGATTTAGACTTGTCGTTCCTGGCGGAGATGCCTTTGGCCGATGCCAAGGCCTGGCTCCGGCAGCTTCCCGGTATCGGTCCCAAGTCGGCCGGGATCGTTCTGAACTTCTCCCTGGGCATGCCGGCCATGGCTATCGACACTCACATCTACCGGGTATGCCAGCGCTTGGGCGTGATCGCACCCAAAGTGTCGCCCGACAAAGCCCATGAAATTCTCGAATCCAAGGTGCCGCCCGAAGAGGTGTTCAACTTCCACGTTTCGTTCATCAACCACGGCCGCCAGGTGTGCAAGGCCCAGCGGCCCCGGTGCGAGGAATGCGTGGTGTCGGGCTTCTGCCCGTCTCGCAAGAAATTCATGGCCAAAACCAGGGACCGAAACCCCGACGCCCGGAATCAAGGTAAAATGCCGGCTGCGGCAACCGGCCAGGACCGCGGGCCGGGCCGGCTCCCACATGTACCCCAGGAGGAGGGTTGACCAAAGTGAAGGTAGGGATCATCAACGTAACGGGATACTCGGGCTCCGAACTGGCCCGTATTTTGCATCGCCATCCAGAGGTGGAAATCGCCTCGGTCACGGGCCGCAGCGCTGCCGGGCAGCGTCTCGGGGAGGTGTTTCCCCACTTAGACCGCCTGGACCTGACGGTGGAGCCGGAACTGAGCGGAAGCCTCGACCTGGTGTTCTCGGCATTGCCCCACAAAGCCAGCGCAGAGGCGGTGATTCCGGCCCTGGAACAGGGTATGAAGGTCGTGGACATCAGCGCCGACTTCCGTTTGAAGCAGGCCGACGAGTATGAAGAGTGGTACGAAGTGCCGCATCAAGACCCCACCTATCTTGAGGAAGCGGTCTACGGGCTGACCGAGCTGCACCGTGACGACATCAAGTCGGCCCGGCTGGTAGCCAACCCTGGATGCTATCCCACCAGCGCCATTCTGGCGCTGGCGCCAGCAGTGAGCGCGGGTATCATCGGACGGGACATCATAGTTGACAGTATGTCGGGGGTGTCCGGCGGCGGGCGCACCCTGAACATGGCAAACCACTTCTCCGAGGTCAACGAAAACGTTTTCGCCTACGCCTTGGGCGGGCATCGTCACATGCCGGAAATGGTGCAGGAGCTCAACCTGTTGGCCGAGGAGCCGGTGAAATTGAGTTTTCTGCCTCACCTGGTGCCGATGACGCGCGGAATCCTGAGCACCTGCTATGGCACGCTGACCGACCCCGATGCTTGGGCGGGCGCCGAGGGCAAGCAGCGACTTACCGACCTGTACCGTGACTACTACGCAGACCATCCTTTTGTGAGTGTTACGCCCAAAGCGCCGCAGACCAAGCATACCCTGGGCAACAACTGGTGCCTGGTTCACCCGGTCGTAGAGCCCATCACCGGACGGCTCATTGTCATCAGTTGCCTGGACAACCTGGTGAAAGGCGCCGCCGGCCAAGCGGTGCAAAACATGAACCTGATGTCCGGCTTCCCCGAAGACACGTCCCTCGACGCGCTGGCGGTCTATCCGTGACAGCAGCGGCCCGGACGCCATCTTTACCATAAAAACTGCGGCGCCATAGAAGCGGTGGCGCGGCGAACGGTAGCACGTCCGGGAGGCTTGTAGTAAGATATTCCCGTGCCCCGGTCGTCTAGCCAGGTTAGGACGCCACCCTTTCAAGGTGGAGATCAGGGGATCGAAGCCCCTCCGGGGTACCAACCCCCAAGCACACACAACCCCGCCACGCTTTCGCTGCGGGGTTTTTGCTTGCCGGCGACGACCGGATCAAGCGGTGAATCGAGTCATAAGGTCCAGATTAGCGCTTACTACATCGCCCGCAACGATTATGAGATCCTGCTGCTTGAGGTAATTGATGTCGCGCATCAGCGTTCGGTTGGTTACGTTCCGGTAGAGTCTGGAAAGTGAATGGCCGCTAGACCGGACCTCTTTAAGTGACACGGGCCTATCAGTTAGACCAATCAGGAAACGTAGTTGCCGTTCGCCTGCCGGTGTTCCTAATTTTCCACCGGCAGCCAGGGTTTCACGAGCATAGTCCCGGAAGGCTATGGCTCTGACCTCCGCCAGCACTTCCTCGTGGACTGCCTCGAGTTCCTGTACCAACCCCCTAAGGGCGAATGCAACGAAGGGAGTAAGGTTGAGTTCACCTTGCAACTGGACGCGATTCATCTGGGCCACGTACTCCGACCGGTTCTGATAATAGAAGTTGGCGAGAGAATAGTAGCCCCGGACATTCACTCCGGCCTTGTATGGCAGGAAGCTTTCCACCGCCCTGGAAGTGCGCCCGTTCCCGTCCCCAAAAGGATGAATGCTGACCACATAGAAATGGGCCGCTATTGCCCGTATCACCGGATCCCATGTGGCGGGCAGTCCTGTGTTGAACCATTCGAGAAATTCCCGCATCAGCCGCCGGACTTCTTCTTCAATTGCGGGCGGCCTATAAACGCCCACAGTTACAGAATGATCGCGGTACCGGCCCGGCTCATTGTGCGTATAATTGACGCCTTGCGTCAGGATGCGATGGAATTCCAATATCAATGATTCCGAAACTAGCTCCGCAGGGTTATGGTCTAGATATTCACCCACATATCTCATAACGGATTCTGCGTTCCTGGTTTCCTGCTCCTCTCGTTCGCGCCCATGCTCCAGCACCGGAACTTCTGGGGGAGACTCCATAATTAGACCGACTTCTTCTTCGGAAAGCTCCGTGCCTTCAATGCCGGTCGTTCCGCGAACAGCGCGCAGGATGTTGAGCCGGTCGAGCCGCCGCCGGACTGTTGGAGGTATGGGGACGCCCCGAATCACCCTGGAGAGGGCATGGACTTGTGCAACATCCTGCACAATCTGCCGGTGTGTAACTTCGAGAATCAGGTTAAAATGTACGTCCCAACTTGGCACTTGCTACCTCGCTGAATCAAGACATTGTCATGGTCAATGTCCATCTGATGCTTGTAGCTAAATGGTAGCTGTGATTATTGGTCATCGCAATGGTCAGTGTCCATGCGCGTGTCGCTCGTGAACTACGAAGTGAGGGCCTGAATTGACCTGGCAAGAATTCGCGGCCCAAGCGCCGGAGCTGGCGGCGTGGGGCGCGGCCCGGTTCGAGCGGACTGGGCTGGTGATGGTGGCCACGCTGCGGCGGGACGGGTGGCCGAGGGTCTCGCCGGTGGAACCGGTGTTTGCCGGCCGGCAGCTTTACTTGGGGATGATGTGGCGGTCGGTGAAAGCCTTGGACCTGCTCCGCGACCCTCGTTGCACCATCCACAACGCTGTGTCGGACCGCACCGGCGTCGAGGGCGAATTCAAGGTCTACGGGCGCGCTATCGAAGTTAACGACAGGGACGAACGCCGGCGTTTTTGTGACGCTGTCTATGCCAAAATCGGCTTCCGGCCCGAGGAGCCGGAGTTCCACTGCTTTGCCATCGACATCGAAAGAGCGTCCTCAGCCGAAATACGCGACGAGCAGTTTCACCACCGGGTGTGGCCGGAGTGAATAAACGCCCCCACTGAAGCCGCCAGCAGGTCCCCCAGCCCCGGAACCAGCCGACCAGGCTACTCGAATTCCAGCAGGGGGTCGTTGGTGCGGACGGAGTCCATGGGCTGCACCAGCACTTCCTTCACGACTCCGTTGCGGGTGGCCCGGATGCTCTGCTCCATCTTCATGGCCTCGACAACGCACACTTCCTGGCCGGCGGTCACCCGATCGCCGGGACGCACGAGAATAGAAATGACCCGGCCGGGCATGGGCGACCGTACGACGTTGTCGGCTGGCCTTGATGCGTTGGAACGGCTCGATGGAGGAGGTACGGCGATGCCGGGGGTCTGGGTGCGGCCGCGACGAGCCCGGGGACGGGCCACGGAAGGCAGACCCTCGACCTCTACCGTGAAGGTCTCGCCCTCGACTGTGACCTCTACGGGAGAACTGGTCAGGTCACCGACTTCTACATTGTACCAGTTGTCGCCAACGCGGATTCGTAGTCTAGTTACCGCCAACCGCGGCTCCCCAGAGAGCGGGAAAGGAGTTGTTCGCGACGTCCGGAGATACGCCACGGGCTGGCGGCGGCGGTTGAGGGGACACTGCTCATGGCCATCGCCATGGCGACGCCGATGGCGGCCGCCACTTCCTGTTCGGACTTCTCGTGCCCGTTTATGGGCCCGTTGCTGTTCCCGTTCCGGTGGTGCGCGCCGCCGTTGGTCGAGTTATGGTGAGAATGGCTTTCCAGTCTGTCCACCCACGTCGGTACCGAGCCAGTGTGATAGGTTGCATTCCTGAACTCTTTGCTGGCCAAGATGTCCCGCAACAGCGGAACGTTCCACTTCACACCCTGAAGCCGGAACTCCAGAAGGGCTCCCTGTAGCGCTTTGATCGCTTTTTCCCGATCCTCTCCCCAAGCCATGACTTTGGCCATGAGTGGTTCGTAGTCTAACCCAACGGTGTAATCGGCGCAAAGCGCGGTATCGACGCGAACATTCTCGCCCGCAGGCAGATGAAGACCGGTGATGGGGCCGGCGTCGGGCATGAACGTTACCGGGTCTTCGGGGTACACCCGGGCCTCGATGGCGTGGCCGGTGCAAGTGATGTCTTCCTGGCGGAAGGGAAGGGGTTCTCCGGCGGCCACCCGGAGCTGCACCTCCACCAAATCGAGGCCGGTAGTCATCTCGGTGATGCCATGCTCCACTTGGAGCCGGGTGTTCATCTCAAGGAAGTAGACGCTGCCGTCGTCGGACACGAGGAACTCGACGGTACCGGCGTTGGTGTACCCAATGGACTTCCCCAGTTTAAGGGCCAAGCCGGACACCCGGCGGCGCAACCTGGGAGTGAGCTTGACCGATGCCGGAGTTTCTTCGATGAGCTTCTGGTTCCTGCGTTGCACCGAGCAGTCCCGCTCGAACAGATGGACCAGGTTTCCGTGTTCGTCGCCCATCAACTGGACTTCAATGTGGGAGGCGCCTTTCAGGTACCTTTCGAAATAGAGACGCGGGCTTCCGAAGGCGCTGGCGGCCGCCTGACGACTGCGGTCGATCAGGGGAAGCAACTCGTCCATGGACTCGATGATGTGGATCCCTATGCCGCCGCCGCCCTCAGCGGCCTTGACCATCAGCGGGAAGCCCAACAGCCAGGCCCGGCTGGTGGCGTGCTCGTTTTCGACGGCGTCGTCGGTGCCCGGCAAAACCGGCAGGCCGGCCTTCATGGCCAGTTTCCGGGCACGGAGCTTGTCGCCCATCTTCTCCATCACATCCGGTTTGGGACCGATGAAGCAGATACCAGCGTCCTGGCAGCGGCGGACGAAGGCCGAATTCTCGGACAGGAAGCCGTAGCCGGGGTGGATGGCCTCGGCGCCGCACCGGAGAGCGATGTCGAGGATTTTGTCCACATTGAGATAACTGTCTTGAGGGGAGGCCTCGCCGACCAAGTACGCTTCGTCGGCATCCGAGACGTGGAGAGACGCGGCGTCGACGGTGGAGTAAATGGCAACGGTCTTGATACCCATCCGCCGGCAGGCGCGGATGATGCGGCAGGCGATCTCACCGCGGTTGGCTATCAGAACTTTCGAAAACACGGGCTTTCCCTTATCCAGAAGCTACTGTGTCCGCGGCGCACCCAGCGGACAGCCCTAGTTTATACATCAATCGTTGCCTCTTTGTGAAGCTGTTCCCAAAACGAATTGGACCGGATTTCTTTACCGGCCCAGTAACCCACTGTGGTTGACAGCAACGACTTGAGCTCGTTGGCCAACCCCTCGCCAACCGGAAATCCGGCCGCCTCGTTTATGCTGCTTCGATGAATCATTCGCAAGACTTTCAGCGCTCTAAGCGACAATGGCCTGACGTGGGCATCCACCGGGTTGCACGCGGCGCACAGTACGCCGCCAAGATTGGGGCTGAACCGGTGGGAGTTGGGCTCCAACTCCCTTCGGCATTCGACGCACCGGTAAAGCTCGGGAAGCAGACCGGTGACTTCCAAGAGATGCAACTCGAAATACCGGAGGGCCATGTCTTGGCTGGAGTCGGCGGCCAGAGCGCCGAGGACGTCTACCCCCAACTGGAACAGGGGCGAGTTGCTGCTGGCTTCGGGGCCGAACCCGTCGATCAACTCCGCGACGTAGATACCCTTGGCGATGCCGTCGAGGTTAGCCTTGAGCTGGGGGAAGGCCTCCAGGATCTGAGCTTGGGAGACCACGTCCAACTCCCGGCCCTGGGACATGGAGAGTCTGACCAACGTGAGCGGCTCCAGATGTCCAACGAGCTTGCTGGTGGACCTGCGGGCGCCCTTGGCCACCGCCCGCACCTTGCCGCGCTCACGGCTGTAAGCGGTGACGATCAGGTCGGACTCACCCAGAGGCGACGACCTCAAGGTAAGAGCATCACAACGGTAGGTCCGCGGTGGAGCCATGCCTACAGTTCCTGGCGTCCCTGAAGCGCTCGGCTGAGGGTGGTCTCGTCAGTGTATTCCAGGGACCCGCCAACCGGCAGACCGCGGGCCAAGCGGGTCACCCGCAGGCCTTCGCGGTCGAGTTGGCGTTGAATTTGCATGGCGGTCGCCTCCCCTTCAAGAGTCGGGTTGGTTGCTATGACCAACTCTTCGACCTCCGGATTGGCCAGCCGGGACAACAGTTCCCGGAATTTGATCTGTCCGGGCCCTATGCCGTTGATGGGCGAAATCACGCCATGGAGCACATGGTAGAGCCCCCGGTAGCTTCGGGTCCGTTCCAGCGCCAACACGTCCAGGGGCTCCTCCACAACGCAGATCATGGAACGGTTCCGCCGGGAATCGGAGCAAATGGCGCAGAGGGGAGTGTCGGCGAGGTTCTGGCATTCCTGGCAGAACACGATGTTCTGCTTCACGGCGGTCACCGCGTCGGCCAGTGCGAACGCGTCCTCTTCGGACATGCGAATGATGTAGTAAGCCAAACGCTGGGCGCTCTTGGGCCCGATTCCCGGCAGCCCGTTAAGCTCCCGTACCAAGCGGGCCAGGGATGGTGCGGCTGAGGGGATTTGATCTTGCGTCATAACGGCTGAGGGTCAATTGGCCGCCGGGCCCTGGAATCGGCCCGGCGGCCGCGCTTCAGGTCAAGCCCGGAATGTTCAGCCCGCCGGTGAGGACGCCCATCTTCTGGGACGCCAGTTCCTGGGCCTTGGTCGAGGCATCGGTGAAGGCGGCGGCCACCATGTCCTGCAACAACTCAACGTCTTCGGCGGCCTCGGGCTCGATGGACACCGACTCCACCATCTGCTTGCCGGTCATCACGATTCTGACCGCCCCGCCGCCTGCGGTGCCTTCCACCTTAAGGGTTTCCAGCTCGTCCTGTATCTTCTGTAGTTGGGCCAGTTGCTTCTGGGCCTGCCGCATCATGTTGCGGTTCATTCTTCGACCTCTTCCAATATTCTGGCGCCCATCCCCAAGGCGGCGCGGACCAACGGGCTCTGCTGGTTATTCCTGGCGCCGTTGCCCGGAGCGCTGTTGCCGTTGGCCAGGGTAAACCGGATTTCGTATGGGGTCCCGAAGGAGCCAAGCAGTGCCTCATCGACCTTGGTCCTGGAGCCAGGGTCGTCCATCTCTTCCTGCATCCGCTCCAGGTTCGCCTTGTTGGTGAATGGCAGTACCAGTGTCTGCCCATCCAGGGAGATTGTATTGGCGCGGCAATCCCGCAGGAGGGCGCCGAGGTTGTATTTTCTCCCCTTGTAGCGCTGCAACACCTTCACTGCTTCCATCCATTTTACGCCCAGTTCGCCGATCTCGTTCTCAGGTGGAGGAGGCGCGGCACGGGCCGCGGGCTGGCGTACGGGCGGCGCCGGCGCACGGCCCGCGCTGGCCGCGTTGGCCGGGTTGCGGGTCCGGTCCGGTTGGCGGGCCGCCGGCTGAGACGCCGCTCCGGGACCCTGGCCGCCGCCCCTGGCCCGTGACGGAGAAGGCCCGGCCGGTGCGGCTGCGGCCGGACCGGGTTGGGCAGCCGGCAAGGCCGTATCTTCGCAAATCTCGACCGCCGCCAACTCCAGCGGCAACGTGGACGGAGCGTCCAGGCGCATGTTCACCAGTCCCCAGACTTTCAATGCTTTGACCACCCGCCAAGGCGGCAGATTCCCCACCAGCTCCCTGAGTTGAGCGACGACTTGTTCGGGCAGGTCGACACCGTTCTCGGCCCCCCATTGCAGGTGCATCACGGCCCGGAGCAACTCCGAGGTCTGGCGGTGCAACTGGCGCAGATCCGTGCCGTCCCAGGCGGCCTGATTGACTGCCGACAGGGACCCCGACGTGTTGCCCATGAGCAGGTAGTTGACCAACTCCAGGGCACGTTCACCGCTGCCAACCCCCATCAGCTCTTCGACCTGTTTCAGGGTCACGGCGTCGCTGGCGGAGACGGCCAACTGTTCCAGCAGGTTCTCGGCGTCGCGAAGGCTGCCGGCGGAATGCCGGGCGACCAGGCGCAGCGCCTCGGGTTCCACAGCCACGCCCTCGGACTCGGCTATGTGGGCCAGGCGGCCGTAGATGAGCTCGGAAGAGATACGGCGAAAATCAAACCGCTGGCACCTGGAGATAATGGTGGGAAGGATGCGCTGGGCTTCAGTGGTGCATAGAATGAAGATCACGTGACCCGGCGGCTCCTCCAGTGTTTTCAGGAATGCGTTGGAGGCGGCGTCGGTAAGCATGTGCGCTTCGTCGATAATGTAGACCTTGCGGCTGCCCTGGACCGGCGCGAAGTTGACCTTGTCCCGTATGTCCCTGATCTCGTCGATACCCCGGTTGCTGGCCGCATCCAACTCGATGATGTCCAGGAAATGGCCCTGATTGACCGCCTGGCAGATGACACACGCGTTGCAGGGGTCGCCTTCGTGAGGGGCGAGACAGTTGACCGCCTTGGCCACGATACGGGCGGTGGTGGTCTTGCCGCTGCCCCGAGGGCCGCAGAACAAGTACGAGTGGGACACGCGGCCCTGGCGGATGGACTGCCGGACGGTGGTGGCGACGTGTTCCTGGCCCACCAGCTCGCTAAAGCTGGAGGGGCGCCACTTGCGGTAGTAGACCAGGGAGGAGGTCACGGGGACTGCCCCTCTATCAACTGCAGCGAACGCAACGCCGCTTGCTCTTTGGACTGCATTTCCGCCGCTTCTTCGCTCTCCACGTGGTCATGCCCGATCAGGTGCAACACGCCGTGGACTATCAGATGGGCCAACTCCCGTTCCAAGGGAATGCCCCTGGCCTCGGCCTGCCGCCGCATTTGTGGATAGGAGACGATTACTTCGCCCAGAGGGTCGGGTTCGCCTGGGGGCATTACAAAATCGAACGCCGCGGGTTCATCCTGAGCCTCGTCACCTCGGAGTTCGATCCCACCTCGGAGTTCGATCCCACCGGCGTCGTCTCCCTCCCAGTGTCCCGGATAAACGGTGGAGAAGGACAACACGTCCGTCACCTCATTCAGCCCGCGAAAACGGTGGTTGAGAGTCTGGACGGTAACGTCGTCGGTGATAAGCAGACTCATCTGGGCCGCATCCGGGGAGACCAACGCCACACTCAGGGCTGCCTTCGCCACACCTTCCAGCCACTCCTCGACGACCAAATGGGTGAAGGCCTCGTCCACAGCGACGGAGACCTGGGTACCATTGGCGGGGAGCCCTTCCGGGATGGTCAAACGAGTCTCAGGGCGAACAACCCGCTGGGCAGCCGGGCCGCTCTCGAGGATGCGGCAATGATAGCACGCCACCGGTGGCCCCTCAAGAAGCGGCGTGCAGTCCTTCTCCGGTTCCGGCCCGGTTTGGTATGATTCCGGGCAGAGGCCGGGCAGGAGGATGGACCATGCGTGGAGTAACATTTCGGGGCAATCGAGAAGCGGAGCTTCAGGAGTTCCCTGATCCCCACGCCGGCCCAGGGGATGCCGTGTTGCGCATACGGGCATCGGGGCTATGCGGCACCGACTTGCACCGGTATCGAGACGCCGAGCCCACCATGATGATCACTGGCCACGAACCCTGCGGCGTGATTGAGGAGTTGGGGCCCGGCGCCCCTCCCGGCCTCAAGCTGGGCGACCGTGTAATCTGCCACCACTACGCCGGTTGCGGAGTCTGCGAGATTTGCTCCATGGGCTTCGAGCAACTGTGCCCCGGCGGCCACGTCACCTTTGGGGGCGGGACCGCCCACGGGGCCAACGCCGATTACATCCTGGTCCCGGCCCGCACCCTGGTACACCTGCCGGAGGAGCTTTCTTTTGAAGAAGGAGCGGCGATATCCTGCGGGACAGGCACGGCCTGGATCGGCCTCGACAAAATGGAGGTCAACGGGAAGGACACCGTTGCGGTCTTTGGCCAGGGACCCGTCGGCCTAAGCGGGACCCTGTCGGCTAAGGCCATGGGCGCCCGGGTGATTGCCGTAGACGTGGTGCCGGAGCGGTTGCGGTTGGCGCTCGGGCTGGGCGCGGACCACGTGGTCAACTCCACGGAGACGGACCCGGTCCAGGCAATCCGAGACCTGACCGGCGGCGGGGGCGCGTCAGCATCCTTGGAAACATCGGGCAACCCGGTCGCCCGGCAGCAAGCGCTGGGCTGTCTGCGTCCCTTCGCCCGTTGCTGCTACGTGGGCATCGGCGGACCGGCCGAGATCGATATCAACCGGGACGTAATTTTGAAGGTCCTGACCATTTACGGCTCCTTGACGTTCAGCAAGTCGGAGCTGATTGAGACAGCCAGGTTCTTCGTGGAGACCAAGGCGCCATTGGACAAGCTGATAACCCATCGATATTCGTTGGACCAAGCGGTGGAGGCCTTCGAGACCTTCGACGGCGCAACCACGGGGAAGTGCGTCTTCGTGTTTGATTAATCCGGTGGTCGTGATCCGGTGGTCCTGAGCCGGTGGTCGTGAGCCGGTGATCGTGATCCGCTGGTCGGGCAATTGGCTAAACGAGGCCACCGGTCAGGTCTCCGATTGGTGGGGCGGTCTATCGAGTGATGCGGCGTCAGCCGTAGTAGACTTACATACAGGCAGGGCGACAAGCGGAACTGCTCATGAATGGAGGTACGCGCATGAAGTACGATTACATCGTTGTGGGGGGCGGTTCGGCGGGATGCACCATCGCGACGCGGCTGTCGGAAGACCCGGAGCGGTCGGTGCTGCTGCTGGAGGCGGGGCCGGACTATCCCGACTTCGAGACGCTGCCGGAAGACTTGAAACAGGGCAACAACATCTGGCTGTCGGCCTACGGGCCGCACAGTTGGGCCTACCGGGGCCAACTTACTCTCGAACAACCCGACCTGGAGATTCCCCGGGGCAAGGCCACCGGCGGCTCCAGCGCCATCAACGGCCAGGTGCTCTACCGGGGCATCCCCGAGGACTATGACCGCTGGGCCGAATGGGGCAATAACGAGTGGGGCTTCACCAGTTGCCTGCCCTACTTCAACAAGATGGAGACTGATCTGGACTTCGGCGGCGATGACTTCCACGGCTCCAGCGGCCCGGTGCCGGTGCGCCGCGCACCCCGCACCGAATGGCTGCCCCATGCCCTGGCCTTTGAGCAGGCCGCGGTGGCCGAGGGATTCCGCATCTTCGAGGACATGAACCACCCGGAGTCCACCGGAGTGTCACCACGGGCCCGCAACACCATCAACGGCGTTCGCATGAGCAACGCCCTCAACTACCTGGACATGGCCCGCCACCGGCTGAATTTCACCATCCGGGGCAACGTTATCGCCCGCCGCATCCTTTTCGCCCCTCCGGCGGGGCCGGGACAAAAGCCGAAGGCCGTGGGCGTTGAGGCGGAAAGCGGCGGCGAGGTGTTCGCCATCGAAGGCGGGGAAATCATCGTTTGCAGCGGTGCGGTCGCGTCGCCCCAGTTGCTGATGCTTTCCGGTGTCGGCCCGGCCGGCCACTTGCAGAGCCTGGGCATCGAGGTAGTCAACGACCTGCCCGGCGTGGGCAAAAACCTGCGCGACCATCCCTCCGCCGCCGCCATCTACCGGGCGACGGGCGACAGGCCGGACGTGCAGGCGCCGGTGATCCAGGTAGGACTGCGCTACACGGTCGAGGGCTCGGACCTGCGCAACGACATGCAGATTACGCCGATGCTGATGACCAGTGAGCACCGGCCGGCCCAGATTCAGATTGACGACGAGCTTAACTACGTCGGCATGAGCGCCAGCCTTTAGTTGGCGCTGGGACAAGGAGAGCTTACCCTCCAGTCCACCGACCCGCACGAACAGCCGTTCCTGAACTACAACTACTACCAAGAAGAGGAAGACCTGCGCCGGATGCGCGAAGCCATCCGCTTGGGCGTCCGCATGGCCGAACAGATCTCGTACTCCGGCATTGTGGTGGAGCGGGTTATGCCCACCGACGATGAACTGGCGGACGACGCGGCCCTGAACGACTGGCTGCGGCGCAACTCCGGCACCTCGCATCACATCTCCGGCACCTGCAAGATGGGGCCGGACAGCGACCCGCTCACCGTGGTAGACCAGCACCTGAAGGTCAAGGGCGTCGAGGGCCTGCGGGTGGCCGACGCGTCGGTGATGCCTGACTGCATACGCGCCAACACCAACGCCACCACCATAATGATCGGTGAGCGCTGCGCCGACTTCATCAAAGACGGGAAGTAGGGGCGACGGGCCGAACCCACGCAACCATGATGTAGGGGCGCACGACTGTGCGCCCCTGCCGGCGCATCAGAGAGACCGCCCTTTACATCAACGACGCGGAGCGGCTGGTGGACCGTTAGCCGTGAACGGTTGAGAGGGCACGTCCATATCGCAAAATCCCGCGCCTGCATTCCTCTACTCCTAACCCTAGCCCTGCTGATAGCGGCGGCTACTTTCGGCATCGCCAACTCGCAGTCGGCCAATGGGAAATAGATAACGATTCCCAACCTCCAAGCCAAGAACATCGGCTTGTCATTCCCTGACACTCCCCTCTTGCCAAGCCTGATAGCGCCCCCTATCGTAGTAACTGTAGCCTGTATGCCCATCCGCAATTTGGCCGGAGTTCGTCGGCCATCAACTCAAGTCATTTGTATCAGGATTTATCGATTTTCCTCAATTCAGTAAATCCTGATTTCGGCAAAGAGTCGAAAGGCCTCCAACCCTGCCACCATGCCGGAGGGCGCGAATGGAAGGAAATGACCGGGAATGGCAGGGAAATCAAAATCCAGTCTGGTAATCAGATATGAAAAGCAGCGAAACGCGAATCCTGAACACCCTTACTGAGAGCCGCCCCGGCATAGTCAAGATAGGAGCACCGTAAATGGAAATCGTTAACATCCCCTTGGACCAAATCAAAATATCCAGCCTGAACACACGCAGCGACCTGCAGGCTGGCACAGAGGACGCATCGCTGGAAGACTTGTCGGCCAGCATTCGGGAAAGAGGACTCCTCAGCCCCGTTACGGTAAAACCACTTGGAGACAACCAGTTCGACCTCATTGCAGGCCAAAGGAGATATCTGGCTTGCCGAATGATAGGGCTACCAGAGATTCCCGCCATCATCAGGGAGGATTTGGACGACACTCAAGCCGTGATAATCTCGCTCATCGAGAACGTTCACCGGGCGGAAATGAATCCGATGGACAAAGCGCGGGCTTTCCAGCGAATTTACGAGAATGTCGGCTCCTATCAAGAGGTGGCGAAGCAAGCAAGAGTAAGCCCAACCACGGTGAGTCGTTACACCGCCTTGCTGGACTTGCATCCCTCGATACAAGAAAAGGTGTCTACGTCAGAGGGAGGAGCCGGGGTCGGCACACTTTCGGAGTTAGCCCGTCGGTTTGACCCTGAAGACCAAGAGGAAGTGTTGGAGGAAATCGGCGGATTCAAACAGGACATACAAAGGCGGATGCTACGATAAAGCGGCGGAGATTTGGATTCTTTGCGTGATTTGAAAGAGGAAGCACTTGAAGGCGATCTAAACGTCAAGTTCTGCCGAGAAGGGTTGTGTTTCTCGCTCTCTTTTCAAATCAAATCAGCGATAACAAAAGCCATCTCAGAGGGGAATGAGGAAATGACTCTGCAGGAATTTGCCAGTAGACTCGGGCGACGATAAAACGCAGCCAAACGCGCAGCCTGCCCCGGCCCGAGGGGCTGGTGGAGATGCTTGGCGCGGTGTCGCGGGGTGAGGCTGTGGATGAGGCCGCCCTCGCCGGGACTGCCAGGGAGGCGACCGATGGCGTCGTCCGGGCGCAGGCCGAGGCCGGGGTCGATGTGATCAACGGCGGCGAGCAGTCGCGCATCAGCTTTTCCACCTACGTCACGCAACGCATGTCCGGTTTCGGCGGCGCGTGGACGCGGCGGGGTCACCGCGACCAGCTTGAGTTTCCGTCCATTGAGCGGCCGCGGGTCGTCCAGTTGATGCGAGACGTCCCCACGTGCGTCGGAGCGTTGTCCTACGACCGCCTGGACATTGCCGAGCGGGAGTGCGACGACCTGCTCCAAGCGGTGGAAGAGTCCAGCCCCGCCCATCAAGAGCTATTTATGACCGCTGCCTCGCCGGGGATCATCGCCCTCACCATGAAGAACGACCACTACCCAACGTACGACGACTACGTGTTCGCCCTTGCCGATGAAATGTGGAAGGAATACGAGCTAATCGTCTCCAAGGGCCTGGTGCTGCAACTGGACTGCCCCGACCTGGCCATGGAGCGTCACATCTCGTACCAAGACGAGCCCCTGAAAGCATTCCAGGCGGTGGTGGAACTTCACGTCGAAGCCATCAATCGGGCCTTGGTGAACATTCCCCGAGAGCAGGTGCGATTGCACGTCTGCTGGGGCAACAGCGAGGGCCCTCACCACCACGACGTGCCGCTTGAGGATATTCTGCCAATAATTTACCGGGCCAAGGTCGGCGCGCTGGTGATGGAGATGGCCAACCCCAGGCACGCCCACGAGTACAAGGTTTACCAGCATCACCCGTTGCCGGAGGAGATGCTACTGGTGGCGGGCGTCATCGACACCAAGACCAACTACGTGGAACACCCGGAGGTCGTGGCGGACCGGCTGCGTTTGGCGGTACGGGCGGCGGGAGGCGACCCCACGCGGGTGATGGCCGGCACCGACTGCGGTTTCGATACCTCTGCCGGCTCCAACCGTGTCGACAAAGGGATCGTATGGCTCAAACTACGCGCCATGCGGGAAGGGGCCAACATCGCCAGCCGCGAAATGTTCTAGCCAGGAAATGTTGCCCCCCGTCATTCCGGCGCCCCCCGTCATTCCGGCGAAAGCCGGAAACCACGCGCCCCCGACCCCCCGGGGACGTGGGCCCCGGCTTTCGCCGGGGAGACGGAGGGGGGCCGGGGACGTGGACCCCGAGCCACTAGCCACTGACCACTAGCCACTAGCCACTAGCCACTAGCCACTGGCCAGCCCTGTGCGGGAGTCCCTATCCAAGCATGACTCGCGCATTTACAATAGACTGTAAATTACCCGAAACGCTATCGCTGTTCCCAGTCTTGGTCCCGAGCCGGTGTAGCTCAGTGGTAGAGCAGCGGTTTCGTAATTCGAAGTGCTTACTCCAGTAAGCCTCATTTAGGCTCATCCAGCTATGAAATTGCAGCCGTAAGACTTCTCCGCACCCTCCGTGACAGCTTTGAGGCCAATCAAGGCGCAAAGAGAGGAATGGCAAATAGAATGGCAAAATTTTTCCATTCTGGAGGGTTTTCACCGAGGTGATTTCGTTG